>CAWEHK010000018.1:0-204639 GCA_963808625.1 uncultured delta proteobacterium | reverse complement strand
CGGCCAAATCACGGCGGGCGCGGATAAAGACTATCCGATCGACTATTCCCATCTCAATATCCAGGGATATGCCATGGGTGCTCAGGGTCTGCCTCCGGGGGTCGAACCCGGTCCCGATACGGCCATTTTCCCTGCGGTCAACACGGAAACCGAATACGGGTGGGACGCCAAGGTGAAGATGCGCATGCCGGTATTCACCGGTGCTTTGGGGTCCACGGAAATTGCCCGGCACAATTGGGAACACTTTGCGGTGGGAGCGGCCCTGGGCGGGATCACCCTGGTGTGTGGTGAGAATGTCTGCGGCATTGATCCCGAACTCGAACTGAACAGCGCGAAGAAGATCATCAACTCCCCGGAAATGGATCGCCGTATTTCCGTCTACAAGCGGTATCATCAAGGCTTTGGCGAGATGCTTGTGCAGATGAACGTCGAAGACACGCGGCTGGGCGTTGCGGAATACATTATCAACAAACACGGCTTCGACAGCATCGAGCTCAAATGGGGTCAGGGGGCCAAGTGTATCGGCGGCGAGATTAAAGTGCGCAAGTTGGAACGCGCCCTCGAACTGCAGCGCCGGGGCTACATTGTCACTCCCGATCCTTCGAGCCCCGTCGTCCAGACCGCTTATAAATTTCGGGCCATCAAGGAATTTGAGCGGCACAGCCGCTTGGGGTTTGTCAGCGAAGAGGGTTTTCACGCTGAGGTTGATCGCCTGCGTAAGTTGGGCTTCAAGCGGGTCACTCTGAAAACAGGCGCCTACGGTTTGCGGGAACTGGCCATGGCCATCAAATGGGGTTCCAAGGCCAAGATCGACCTGCTCACCATCGATGGGGCCCCGGGCGGTACCGGAATGAGTCCTTGGCGAATGATGAGCGAATGGGGGGTCCCCTCCATTTACCTGCATGCCGCAGCCTATGACTTCTGCAAGAAGCTGGCCGCCAGGGGTGAACGAGCTCCCGACATTGCTTTTGCCGGCGGGTTTTCCAGTGAGGATGGCGTATTCAAGGCATTGGCTCTTGGTGCACCCTTTGTGAAAGCCGTTTGTATGGGCCGTGCCCTGATGATTCCGGGAATGGTAGGGAAAAATATCGGCGAATGGCTCGAAAAGAGTGATCTGCCCAAGACCGTCAGCCAGTACGGTAACATGAAAGAGGAGATCTTCTTAAACTACGAAACCGTAAAAGACATCGTTGGTGACGGTGAGATTGACAATATCCCGCTGGGGGCCATTGGCCTTTACAGCTACTGCGACAAACTCAAGGTCGGTTTACAGCAGTTGATGGCGGGCGCCAGGTGCTTCAACGTCGACACCATCAGCCGTAAGGAACTGATGTCGCTCACCGACGAATGCACCAGGGTAACCGGCATTCCTTATGTCATGGATGCCTATCGGGAAGAAGCGGAAGCGATCCTCAACAGCTGAATCAGTTGCCAGTGGCTGGTGTGTCTGGCCGCTGTTAGGTTAATAGTAAAAAGCGAGGTTCTTCCATATAACTCATAGCGAGTTGTTGATAGGCACCATCCTCTCCCCCTGCATGCACCCGTCTCGGCGGGACGGCAGGGGGAGCTTCTTGTGGTGGGTTAGAAAGCCCACCCTCCTTTTTCAGCATGCATCCCTCTCGAAGGGACGACAACGCGAACTTCCTTCTACCAAACCCTCTCAATTTCTTCCCGTCGCCCTATCTCCAAAACGTGAAAACAGCAGCGCGAAGCCGATGCCACTTCGCCCCCCGGCTACTTGACCACTAGCCACTACTTTATTTTAATCCAGAGCAACTTGGCCGCGCTTGGTCCCGGGTTCCGCCACTCGGTGGGCATCTCGGAGGTCAGATAGATGACATCTCCCGAGCGTAAGGTGTAAGCGGCTTTCTCCAGTTTGACATGGAGCTTGCCGGACAGGAGGTAGCCAAGCTCCTCTCCTTTGTGGATGAAAAAATGCGATGAGATGCTCTTATTGGCAGGTATTTCAATGAGGTATGGTTCGGCCTTGGGGTCGAAATCAACCGGGGTCAGCAGTCTTGCCGAGATGCTTCCCTCCGGCAACTCGGAGATTCGAACCTCAGCCGCCTCGGCGCCGGGGAAGACAAGCCGCTTCTTGGCGTCGCTCGTCTCCTGAAAGAAGGAACTCACATCGATGGAGAGGACCTCTGCCATCTTCAACAGCGCGGGCAACGACGGGTAGATGAGGTTGCTTTCGACCTGGGAAATGGTGCTGGGCGTGACGCCGACCAGTTTGGCGAGTTCTGTCTGCGAGAGCCCTCTTTTCGTGCGCAGTTCTTTCAGGCGCAGCCCGAGATCGACGCCTCCCGTCGTTCGTTTTTCCTCGTCAAAGGTTATCGTGAGGTCTTTGACCCAGTAATTGTGGGGTTTGTGAAAGTTTTGAAGGTCTCGTTTTTCCGCTTTGGTCACGGTCAGCGAGGTAGTCCCTCTCTTGATATCCAAAGAAATAACGACCTGTGCGATCTGGCTGATATTTGCCCGCAGGCGCGGGGAGTGGGCCCGCTTCTCCATGATCCAGTAGGCGATCGTGTTCAGTTCGTAAAGCCTCGGGCAGGAATGGGAGTAGAAGTTGAGCAGTTGATCTTCTCCCCCCCCAGACTTCCTGCATCCCGGTAACGCTCTCGAAGACCAGGCGGACGTCACCCTTCAATGCTGCATGGATGCCATAGAGAGCATCCATGACCTGTTCCAGGTTCCGGGGTTCGTCTACTTTGACGATGCTGCAAGGCCATTCGAAATCAGGCTCATCGTAGAACTTCATGAAGATCGATGAACTGGCCCCTTTGCCGCAGGTGAAGCAGTCCAGGATGGTCAGTGAGGGATCTTCGGCCAGAGGGCCGAGCTTCTCCAGGAGATTCCTCGGGGAGCGGTCAAAAGTGACGTAGATAATCGGCTTTTCCTGAAGCTGTGAAGCCTGGATAAAATTGAGGCAGAAAACCGCTGCCAGACTACCCGAATCATCAAGCCAGACGACATTGTCACCGATAAAAAGCCCTCCGAGAATGCGGTCCAACTGACTGACACCCGAGGTTACGCGAAGCCTTTCCGACATACTCACCGCCCTTAAACTGATTTTCACTGCGAAACCGCCTGCCCTCCAATGCCCGCAGATTACCAGGAGAGGGCGATGTCGGCAAGTGCTCTCTTGCAGATCTCAGCCAAGTCCTATCTTTGCCTTCCCAATCGAGGGCAGGGCGCATTTACATCGATTTCCGAGTCAGTTAGAATAGATTCCTGCTTGTGGTGCCGTCATCGGCATGGATCTGAAGGTTCCCTCTGGTTGAGAGGCAGCAATGAAAAGGAAGCGAGGGTTCGGGTTCCTCGTTCTTATTGGCGTCATATCCTGTTTGACCGGCTGTGCCCACGTTATCTCCTCGGGGATGCGGGAACAGGCGCGGAAGGATCTTTCCTTCTCTGCGGTGCTTGCCAACCCTGAAGCCTATGAAGGGGAGACGGTCATCTGGGGAGGGACCGTCATCACCACGCTGAATGAGGAAGGCCTTACTCTGATCAAAGTCCTGCAGATACCCGTCGATTATTCGGGTATGCCCGAGGACGAGGAGATGAGCCAGGGAAGGTTTCTGGCTCGAGTTCAAGGTTATGCCGACCCTGAGATTTACCGCAAAGGAAGGATGCTTACGCTGGCCGGAAAGATCGCCGGCAAGAGGCTGGAAGCTTTGGGGGAAATGGAATACGCATACCCCCTCGTTGACGTCAAAGAAATCTATCTCTGGAAGCAATACTACCGGCCTTATGGGACCTACCCGCCTCCCTCCTGGTATTGGTTCGGTTACCCTTACCCATTCGGATGGCCATATTACGGGCCGCCTTTCTTCTTCTGATTGCCGGAATTCGTCACCCCGCGCGAGCGATTCATCGCTCCCCGCTCAGGGGCAACCGCGGCCCCAGCCCGATCCCATGCGGTGACACCGGGGCCAGGTAGGGCCACATCTCAACCCCCTCTCCGATGGCCTCCCAAAAAAGATCGGCAAATTCCGGATCGATGAAATCGGCGGGGCCGAAACATTGAGCATCGGCTCTCTGGACGAGATAGAAACAGGCGACCCGGTTTCCCTCGCGAGCCAGCCGGATCAGTTCGCGCAGGTGCTTTTGGCCCCGGCTCGTCACCGCGTCGGGGAAATAAGCCACACCATCTTCAACCAGAGTAACGTTTTTGGTTTCGACCCAGAGGGTCCCGCGAGGGCCAGTGAGCAAGGCATCCAGGCGACTCCGGCCAATTTGGGCTTCTTTCCGAAATTGTTCGTAACCGAGAATCTCGGGCAGCAGTTCAGCTTGCCAGGAGAGATGAAGAATACGGTTGGGAATCAGCGTGTTCACTCCCACCCAGGTCGATCCCAGCTGGACGAGTTCCAGGGTGTAAGGCAGGCGGCGGTCCTGACGCAAGGCCGGTGAGATGAATCCGGCGGCTCCGGGCCTCAGGAGTCCCAGCATGCTGCCCGAATTGTTGCAGTGGACCCAGAAACGCTCCCCTCCGGCTTCGACTTCTACCAGAAAGCGTTTTTCACGGCGGCAAAGCCTGACCAGTCGACTGCCTTCGGGAAAGATACTCAAGGTTTCCGTATTCTGCACGGGAGGCTCTTTAGGTTGGGGGTCCCAAATTCTTTACCCAGTTTCACGACTGAAGTGAGCATATTGAAATTCGACCTCCGCCACTCGAACTGCTTCGCCGCGTCCCCCTCCGGGAACCACCATCCGATCGCCGCACTGACAACGCGTGGGTGGACGATGTCGGTGACCTGCGCCACTTGGAGGATTTCGCCGTATTTCGTGGAGATGACGACCGGGTCGCCATCGCTGATCCCACAGGCCGCAGCCGTCTCCGGGTGGATTTCAACGCGCGGGTGGGGGCGTTTTTGGCGGAGTTTCTGCAGCCAGCGGTAGGAAGAGTGGAGAAAGAAGCGGCTTTTGGCGCTGATTAAAATCAAGGGATAAGCGGGATCATCCGGTTCGGGCAGATCGGCGAATTCGGGGAGCGCTTTCAACTTGAACTTTTCGGCCGTGCTCAGCCGCAATTCGACCTTTCCCGTGGGAGTGCGGAAGCCCTTTTCTTCGTATTGCTTGAATCGATCAGGCCCCTTCAGATATCCCCGGGAGACGAACTCAGGATAGGTCAGGCCTGCGGGGCCGACCACCGCTTCGAGAAAACCCTCAAAATCTTCATGCCAGTATTCGGGATTTGAGATGCGTTTTCCCAGTTCATTGAGGATCTTGAGATCAGGCCAGCACTCGGGCGGCGGTTCGACGATCTTTGGCCGTGCCAGGATCATTCCGTGGCCGATGCCGTAGTGACCGATATCGTTCATTTCATACTGGTGGGCAACCGGGAGGACAATGTCGGCCAGCGACGCGCTGGGTGTCATGAAGATCTCTGCTGTGGCGACAAAATCAAGGCTCATAAACGCCTCGTAGGTGAGCGCACTGTCAGCCCAGGTGACCAATGGGTTGGTGCAAATGCCGTAAAAACCTCTGACCGGGTATGGCATTCCCTCGATCACTGCCTTGCGGAAATAGGCCGGTGCCACCGTCATCAGTCTGGGAATGATGCCGTAGTGGGCGCTGATCATCTCCCTGCGTTTTTCCGGTATCAGGTCAGCCCGCACGAATTCGGCCAGTCCCATGACTTTCGGTTCGTGGGCGTTGATGTTGCCGCCGGGGACTTCCAGGTTTCCGCAGATGGCCATGAGGCATACCAGGGAGCGCGCGGCATCGAAGGTGTTGACGTCGCGTTCGATGGCATTCCCCCACTGGAGCGCAGCGGGTCTTGCCGAAGCGTAAAGCCTTGCGGCCTTGCGGATCAGTTCGGGCGGAACCCAGGTGATTTCGGAGACCGTATCGGGGCTGTAGTGCGTCACATGCCGGGCGAGGTCTTCGAAGCCGTAGGTGTAGTTTTCGACGAAAGATCGATCGAAAAGGGCTTCCTCGATGATCACGTGCAGCAAACCCAGAGCAAGCGCCGGTGAGGTCCCCGGTCGTGGCTGCAGCCACAGTTCGGCCCGGTCGGCAAGCTCGGTCCTGCGGGGATCGACGACAATCAGCCTCGCGCCGTTCTTAAGTTGCTCGAGGGTGAGGCTGGCAATCTGCCCTTCCTCGCTGGTGGAAAGAACGTTGCCGGCCCATGAGAGGATGACCTGGGTGGGATTGTGGAGATCCGCAACCGGATAAAACCCGCAGGTGTGGATGCCGGTGATCTCGCGAGGGGCATGGCAAACGTCCTGGGAGGCGATGACGTTGGGAGAGCCGAAAATATTGGCAAGCCGAATCAAAACGAAGTGCTCGAGCCCTTTCGGCATGCCCACCCCAAAACCAACCGCCCGGGCTCCGTATTTGTCTTTGATGGCAAGCAGATTCTCTGCTGTTTCAGCGAGTGCTTCGTCCCAGGAAACACGGCGCCATTTCCCTTCCCCGCGTTTCCCTGTTCGCTTCAGCGGGTAGCGAAGGCGATCGGGATGGTTCAGGCGATCGGGTGAAACCCGGCCCTTGTAACAGGTGTAGCCTTTATTGAGGAACCCTTCCGGGTCCCCTTTGACCTGAACGATCTCATTGCCTTCGACGCCGACCAGCAGGGCACAGCCGCCATGATCCATGCGCGCGCAATGGGTCTTGAACCATCGTGTCTCTTCCGTCATTTCGAACAGCCCTCTTTGCGGATGTGGTAACAGGCGGGTCCCGTCCGCCTGTCGTCTTTGCCTGCCATGGCTTGGGAGGACCTCGGAGAGGCCTCTTTGTGGTCCATCCGTTCAGCCGTCGCGAAGCGGGGAGCTCACCAGTCGAACACCCGATCCAGGTCTTCGTCTTTCACGTCAAAGGTGACGTTGTGCGGAGCGAGGGGTTCTTTCTTGAAAAACTCCGGCAGGCGGTCGTGCTGGGCGGTAAACCCGGCGCGGGCATTGAAATCGCGCTCCGTGCTCAGGACCTTTTTGCCCAGCGCCACGACGTCGTCGCCGGTCAGGTTGGTTCCGTAAAAGGCATTGAGAAGGTCCAGGAGCGCCTGGAAGGTTTCCGGCTGATCGAGCAGGGCAAAGGCAATGAAAAGGCACATGCCCGTTGAGTCGATAGCCGCAGTGGCAATCTGCAGGTCCCGCGAGAGCTGGATCTGGCCTTCCGGTTTAAGCGGGTCGACAAAGCCGCCGACCTTGAGGATGTTGGCGGTGACCGCGTACCCCGCAGTATGGTCCGCACCCATGGGACTGGTGGCGTAAGTCACGCCGATGCCCTGAACCGCCCTTGGGTCGTAGGCCGGAAGCGCCTGGCCCTTGACCACCGGGACTCGTTCCACGCCGAAAACCCTGCCCGTAACCGCGGCTCCCGCCCCGAGGATGCGGCCCAGATGAGTTCCCTGGCCGACTTCCTTCACCAGGTTGATGGCCCCCTGAGCATCGCCAAACTTGAGCAGTCCGGCTTCCATGGCAACGCCGATGGTCACACCCATCTCGATGCTGTCCAGGCCGTAGTTGTCATCCAGGAAATCGAGCATGGCGATGGCGTCCAAATCGGAGATGCCGCAGTGTCCGCCATGGGCCCAAACGGTCTCGTATTCGGGTTGTTTGCTGAGGAAGTTCCCGTCCTTGTCATAATAAGTGCCCGAACAGCGGATGACGCAACCCCGGTGGCAGCCGTGGGTCGCCGACCCGGGGCCGCCCCGCTGATTTTCGGTTTCCGCCTGAGTCTCGCCGCTGATTTGGTGTGCGCCCTCGAAGCGCCCTTCCTTGAAGTTGTAAGTGGGGTAGCCGCCTGCTTCACAGAGGATGTTGGTCAGGACGTTCGTTCCATAAGTGGGCAATCCCTTGCCGGTAACGGGATGATTTCTGAGTCCTTCGACAAATCTCTTGTTCGCTTCTTTGAACTTCTCCGGATCTTTAGGGGAGCGCATATTCGTCCCGGCGTCGTCGAGGACGATGGCCTTGATTCGCTTGGCGCCCATGACCGCACCCAGTCCTCCACGTCCGGCATGGCGCGTGGGACGCAGTTCCATGTCGGTGACGGCAACCGTGGCCGCGCCCATTTTCATCTCACCGGCCGGCCCGATGGAGAGGCAGGTAATCTTCTTGCCGTATTGATACTTCATCCGGTCAACCAGTTCATAGTTCGGCAGCAGTTTCAGACTGTTGTCGAGAATGACTTTGGCGCCGTCCTTGTTGATATGAAGCCGATAGAGTCCATCCTTCAGGGGCTTTCCTTCGAGGATGATCGCAGCGTAACCCAGCCTTGCCAGGACCTGTGCCGCCTGCCCGCCGGCATTGGCTTCCTTGATGCCTCCCGTGAGCGGGCTCTTGGCGCCGATGGAAAGGCGTCCGGACATGGCGGCGGTGGTGCCGCTGAGCATCCCCGGAGCGATGACCAGTTTGTTTTCCGCTCCCAGCGGGTGGCACAAGGGAGGAACCTCTCTCGCAACGATCGCCGAGGTCAGGGCCCTGCCGCCCAGGCCGGCATAATCGCCCAGAGACTCTTCGGTTACCTCGGGGCCGCCTTCAGCTCCCATGTCGATCCTCAAGATCTTGTCCATAAACGTCAGCCTCCTGAAATCAAGAATAAAAGATAACCGTGCAATGGTGCCCAACAAGTCAACACAGAACGGGAGAAACCGTCTTTCTTATACTTCAGAACAACCCTTCCCGGATATTCAGTAGAACACGATGGGGAAGCAGCGGTCAACAACGAAGAGGACCAGATCAATCACGAGGATTCTTCGTGCTCTTCGCCTCCTTCAGGGCTATGATGGTTTACGGCTTAGGTTCCGGGTCCTCCGGTGACGATGAAAACCAACCATCGACGTAGGGGGTAAACCTGTACGATGGCTCTACCACCATGTATTCGCAGTAGTGCGGAGGGGACGACCGTTGGCGTCTACGTTCAGCCCAGAGCCCGCAAGAACGAAGTGGCCGGATCTCATGAAGGAATGCTGAAGGTCCGGTTGACCGCACCGCCCGTCGAGGGCGAGGCCAACACGGAATGCCTGAAGTTTCTGGCGAAGGTTTTCGAGGTCCCGAAATCTCAATTGGAACTCGTTCAGGGCCACAAATCGCGCCGCAAGACGATCCTTTTTCGAGGGGTCGGACTCGATCGGGTCCAAAGGGTTTTGAAACAGCTTGGCATCATCTAGTCGTTGCGGTGTCTCGTATGAGAAAATTTTTGCCTCCGCCGGGGCATTCTGCTATAGTCGCCGGGGTCAGGGATTGTCGCTTTCGCTCGTCCCCATCGCTATCTCTGGATCGACTCTTCCTCAGAGCGAACTCCCCTTTTCTTGCTGCTTCCCGTATATGTCGCTTGCTGAAGCTGAAAGGTTCCGTTCTCTGAGACGTGGCTGTGAGGTGGGAGGCATGCAAGCTTCAGTTCTTCATTGGGCCTATAAAGACTTGTCAAATGTTGGGAACGATCTTCAGGTGGGCAATTTTCATATCTCATCAAGGAGGCAGCCATGCGTGAAGCAGTGATTGTCAGTGCGGTCAGGACTCCCCTGGGGAGCTTTAACGGTTCTCTGGGCACGATCGGGGGTACAAAACTGGGGGCCTTCGTCATCGAGGAGGCGGTAAAGCGGGCCGGAATATCCAAGGAGGACGTCAATGAAGTGATCATGGGCATGGTGCTTCCCTGCAGTTACGGGCAAAATCCCGGAAAACAGGCCACGATATTGGCCGACATGCCTTGGGAGGTGGAAGCCATAACCGTCAACAAGGTCTGCGGGTCCGGCTTGAAAGCGGTGATGCTGGCAGCTCAGGCCATTCAGCTCGGTGATGCCGATGTCGTCGTGGCCGGGGGCATGGAGAACATGACGCTGGCTCCTTATTACCTGGACAAGGCCCGTGCCGGATACCGGATGGGTGACGGCAAGATCTATGACCATATGGTCCACGACGGCCTCTGGGATATCGTGAACGACTTCCACATGGGAATTTCCAACGAGCTCTGTTCGGAAAGATACCATGTCACCCGCGAGGACCAGGACCGCTATGCGGCCGAATCTTACCGGCGCACGCTGGCATCTATAGCGGCGGGAAAATTTAAGGATGAAATTGCACCGGTATCGGTCCCTTCGCGCAAGGGTGACCCGGTCCTTTTCAGCCAGGATGAGTGCCCTCGGGAAACGACCTACGAAGCGCTGACTAAGATGAGGTGGGCGTTCAAGAAAGACGGCGTAACCACGGCGGGCAATGCCTCCGTTATCAGTGACGGCGCGGCTGCGGTGGTGGTCATGGCGAGGGAAAAAGCCGAAGCCATGGGCTGTCGCATTATGGCCACCGTCGGGTCGCAGGCCTCGGCCGGCATCGACATGAAATACGTCTTGGTCGCTCCTATCTGGGCCATTCCGAAATGTTTGAAAAAGGAAGGACTCAGCCTGAACGACGTCGACCTCTTCGAGATCAATGAGGCCTTCAGCGGTTCCACGGTGGCGGTCATGAAGGAGTTGCAGCTGGATCACGCGAAGGTCAATGTCAACGGCGGTAGCGTTGCCCTCGGACATCCCATTGGTGCGAGCGGCTGCCGGGTGTTGGTGACGTTGCTGTACGAGATGGTTCGCCAGGACAAGAAGGTGGGGCTGGCCACCCTTTGTTTGGGGGGGGGCGAAGCTGTGGCCTTGATCGTGAAGCGATAAGCGGTAACTGGCACGGAAACGGTTTGGAGAATAGTCTATAGCGAGAGGAAAGGAGGAGATCATGGAGGTGAAGACTTTTGGTGTGGTCGGTGCCGGGCAGATGGGCAACGGGATTGCTCAGGTGGCAGCCATGAGCGGCCTGCAGGTAATCATGAACGATATCAAAGATGAGTTCGTCCAGCGCGGGCTGAAGAACATTACCAATATTCTGAGCAGGAACGTCGAAAAGGGCAAGATGAGCGCCGAAGAAAAGGACGCCATTCTCGGGCGCATCAAGACCAGCGTGCAGCTCAAAGATATGGCGGCCGCTGATTATGTCGTGGAAGCGGCCACGGAGAATGAGCCCATCAAGCTCCAGATCTTTCGAGAACTCGATGCAACCTGTGCGCCGGACGTCATCCTCGCTACCAACACCTCATCCATCCCCATCGGTCGAATTGCGGCGCAGACGAAACGGCCGGAAAAAGTCATCGGCATGCATTTCATGAACCCTGTCCCGGTCATGAAGCTCGTGGAGGTTATTCGGGGGCTGAGGACTTCCGAAGAAACATTTAAGTTGACCTGGGACCTTGCCATAAAATTTGGCAAGACACCTGCGGAAGCAAACGACTATCCCGGTTTCATTTCCAATCGGATTCTCATGCCCATGATCAATGAAGCGGTCTATGCCCTGTATCATGGCGTGGGAAAGCCCGAGGATATCGACACGGTGATGCGCCTCGGAATGAATCATCCCATGGGGCCGCTGGCACTTGCCGACCTCATCGGCCTGGATACCTGTCTTGCCATCATGGAAGTGCTCTTCAACGGTTTTTGTGACTCAAAATACCGTCCGTGTCCCCTCCTTCGCAAATATGTTGAATCCGGCTGGCTGGGGCGCAAAACCGGGCGCGGATTTTACTCCTACTAACCTTCGGGACCCGGTGAATCACAACAAAACATGAAATCCCCCCAGCCCCCTTTGTCAAAGGGAGGCTGGGGAGATTTCCTAATAGACAGGGCAGGATGGGTGGCATGGACTTTGAGTTGACACAGGAACAAAGAGTCATTCAGGAAACCGCTGCGAAATTCGTTAAAGACGAGTTGGCACCGATCGCGGCGGAATTGGACCGGACCAAAGACCGTGAAAAACTGAAAAGCATTTTGAAGCGGCTCGCGGAACTCGGTTTCATGGGTATCAACGTGGACCGCAAATACGGCGGAACCGAGGCTGGGAGTGTGGCCTTCTCTTTGGCCATGACCGAACTGGGGCGTGGCTGCGCGTCCACCACCGTGACCACCTCGGTAACCAACATGGTTGCCGAAGTGATACAGGTGGTCGGCACCGAACAGCTAAGAGAGAAGTACATCCCGCCTCTTTGCAGCGGTGAGTATGCAGCCGGCGGTTTCGCCTTGACCGAGGCTATGGCCGGCTCGGACCCGGCGGCCATGCGCATGAGTGCGGTTCAGGATGGCGATCACTGGGTGTTGAACGGCAATAAAATCTTCATCTCCAGTGCCGAGTTTGCCGGTGTTTTTGTGGTTTGGGCAGTAACCGATAAAGAAGCACGCAAAGGCAAAGGCATCAGCTGTTTTCTGGTGGAGCCATCCTTCCCCGGTTTCCGGGTGGGCAAGGAAGAAAAGAAGCTCGGGCAGTTGGCTTCTCCGACCAATGAGGTGATCTTCGACAACTGTCGCGTCCCGCAGGAAAATGTTCTGGGTGTTCTCAACGACGGCTTCCGTATTGCCGCAGCGGAACTGGCGGGAGGACGGATCGGCATCGGCTCGATGGCCCTCGGCATCGGGCTTGCCGCCATGGATTTTGCCAGAGACTTCTTCAAAGAACGAATATCGGTTGGCGCAGCCAGTGTCAGTCACCAGGCCATTCGGGACCTGATCGCGAACAACTACACACGTCTTGCAGGGGCAAGGTTCGCGCTGTTGCGCGCTGCTTTCCTCAAGGATCAGAAGCAGTACTATGCCAAGGAAGCATCCATGGCTAAGGTCTATGCCACAGAGGCGGCTAACAGAGCGTGCAACGATGCCATGCTCATGCTCGGCGATTCCGGCTACACGGATGGCTGTCCCGTGGAACGTTTTTACCGCGATGTGCGCGTGACTTCAATCTATGAGGGAACCAGCGAAATTCAGCGCCTCATCATCGCTCGCGAAATTCTGCGATGAAGAAAGGGTGGTTCCTTGCGATAGCCCGCACAACCTTGTTCGTTTTCCAAGGCGGAGGTTAATATGGATTTAGAATTAACGGAAGAACAGCAGTTGGTCCGAGCCAGTGTCAGAGAGTTTTGTGAAAAGTACGTGGAACCCATGGCGGATGCGGTTGATCAGGAGCTTCGTTTCCCCTCCGAAACCGTTAAGAGGCTGGCCGAGCAGGACTGGTTGGGCATTCCCTATCCTGAAGAATACGGGGGAGCCGGGGCCGACTACCTCACTCATATCATAGCCGTCGAGGAGCTTTCCCGCGCTTGCGCGGCCACCGGCTTCATTGTCGAGGTCAACACCTCCCTGGCATGTTTTCCCTTGTATAAGTTCGGCAGCGAAGCGCAAAAAAAGAAGTACCTTGTGCCCCTGTGCAAAGGGGAAATGCTGGGAGCGTTCGCTTTGACCGAACCCGGAGTCGGTGCCGATTTCAGTGCGATGACTGCGACAGCGGTCCCGGGTGGCAACGGGTATGTGCTGAACGGCGTCAAAGCGTTTGTTGCCAACGCCCCGGTGGCGGGGGTTTTCATCGTCCTTGCCGCGACCGATAAATCAAAGGGAACCGAGGGACTCAGTGTCTTCATCATCCCTGCAGACACACCGGGAATTTCGGTCGCGGAACGGGCGAACAAGTTGGGTATCCGCGGCGCTCCGTCCTCAGCGGTCGTTCTGGAAGACTGCCGCATCCCCAAAGAGAACCTTCTGGGTCGCGAAGGAGAAGGCGCCGTGATCGCCATGACAACCCTTGACGGTTGCCGGATCGGCATTGCCGCTCAGGCGCTGGGTATCGCCGAGGCGGCCCTGGACGAGTCCGTCCGCTATTCCAAGGAAAGAGTCCAGTTTGACAAGCCGATCAGCAGCTTTCAGGCAATCCAGTGGATGCTTGCCAATATGGCCACGGAAGTGGAGATTTCCAGATACCTGACCTACCATGCCGCATGGTGTTATGATCGCGGGTTGCCTTACCGTCAGGAAGCCGCCATGGCAAAGCTCATGGCTTCGACGACGGCGGTGGAGCAAACCGACAGGGCGGTCCAGATTCACGGCGGTATTGGAACCATAAAGGGCCAGAAAGTCGAACGCCTCTATCGCGATGCCAAGATGATGGAGATGTGTGAAGGCACTCCGGAAGCCATGAGAGGGACTATTGCCGATAGCCTTATGCTCTCGTAGCCGTCCTTGTGCGATTGTTGTCGGCGAGCCGGGAAGAGTTTGCAGGAACAAGAGTCAGCGTTATGGACTTTAGCCTGACCCAAGAGCAAAGAATCATTCAAGCCACCGCTGCGAAGTTTGCCAAACTGGAACTGGCGCCGATGGCAGCGAAACTGGACCAGACCAAAGACCGTGAGAGATTGAAAAGCGTTTCGAAGCAGCTTGCGGAACTGGGTTTCATGGGTCTCAATGTGGATCCCGAATACGGAGGGACGGGAGCCGGAGCCGTGGCCTTTTCCCTGGTTATGACGGAACTGGGTCGAGGATGTGCCTCCACGGCTGTGACGATTGCCGTTACCAACATGGTTGCGGAAGTGATTCATGCGTTTGGCGATGAACAACAGAAAGAGAAGTATCTCCCGCCGTTGTGCAGCGGTGAGTTTGTTGCGGGCAGCTTTGGCTTGACCGAAACGGGTGCCGGGTCGGACCCCGCGGCGATGCGCATGAGCGCTGCTCGGGATGGGGATCATTGGGTACTGAATGGCCACAAGATTTTCATCACCAGCGCTGAATTCGCCGAACTGTTCGTGGTTTGGGCGGTGACTGACAAAGCTGCTCCCAAAGGGAAAGGCATCAGTGCCTTCCTGGTTGAGCGCTCATTCCCGGGTTTTTGGGTGGGGAAGGATGAAAAGAAACTCGGACAGTTGGCCTCCCCGGCCAACGATCTATACTTCCAGGATTGCCGTATTCCAAACAGAAATCTTCTGGGTGTCGTGAATGATGGTTTCCGTATAGCCGTATCGGAGCTGTCGGGCGGGCGTATCGGTATTGGCTCGATGGCTCTCGGCATCGGGCTGGCCGCCATGGATTTTGCCACGGAATACGCCAAAGATCGGGTCCAGTTCGACGTTCCCATCGCCAGCCACCAGGCTACGCAAATGATGATTGCGGACAATTACACGCGCCTTGAAGCGGCACAGTTGCTGCTGCTGCGGGCCGCTTTTCTGAAGGATCAGAAGAAATACTTCGCCAAGGAGGCTTCCATGGCCAAGCTCTTTGCCACGGAGGCGGCCAACAAGGCCTGCTACGATGCCATGCAGATTCTGGGAGGGTATGGTTACACGCAGGAGTTTCCCCTGGAGCGCCATTTCCGTGATGTGCGTGTGACGACAATCTATGAGGGAACCAGCGAAATCCAGCGCCTGATCATCGCGCGCGAGTTGCTTCGGTAGGGAGGCGGGAGCGGCGGTTTCGGCCTCTGCTCTTGCCGTGTAATGTTAGAAGGAAAGTACCATGCCATCTTCCAGCACTTCAATGCCGGGATGGTTCAAGTTCGAGAGTTGGTTCTTAATGGTGTCCCGGTAAAAAGGCTTGAGGTGTGTGATGTAGATCTTCTCCGGGATAGTCTGCATCTTCCGGATCTCCAGAGCGAGCAGTGAAGGGGTGAGATGCCCTGAAGCCAGAGCCAGCGGCTGCATCTCGTCGGGGAATGAGACCTCAATGATAAGTGCCTTTACCCGGTGCTCGCTCATGAGTCTCCACAAGTTCTCCGTGGGACCGGTGTCACCGGTATAGACCACGGCGACTTTTGAGGAATTCTCGATCAAATACCCGTATGCGGGAACACTGTGATCGACGGTCGTCGAATGCACCCGGTAGCCCCTCACCGCAACGGGTTCCCCGGGGAGTATCTCTTGAAAGCGAATCACGGGATGGCGGGAGTCGGGCAGATTGGTGAAGTCGGGCCATATCCGGTCGTTGAAGATATTCCTTTTGAGGTCCTCGATCACTTCCTTGCCGCTTAGAATGAGCAACTGGCAACCCTGGTCGCTTGAGACGATGTTATCCACCAGGAAGGGAATCGCTTTGATGTGATCGAAATGTGCATGGGTGAGGAAAATATGGGTAATTTGGCACTGCGCTTCACGCCCCAGGGAAAGCGATACCGTCCCGGCATCCAGGAGGAGGAAATCGTCGACGAGAAAGGCGGGAGGATTGTGTCCCGGGACTTCGGAACCGGAGGATCCAAGAACTCTGATTCGCATTGGGAGATTTCTCCTTCGCAGCAACGTTCTGTGCTTTTACGGGAACAAAGGCCTAAAAGGCTTTAACGAAGGATGGTGCCTAACGATCAGGTGCCTTGCACTCCAAAATATCCGGATCGTTTGTGCTTTCTAGCATAAACGTGTTAGTATTCAAGGGCAAATGAAAAAGAGAGGAAGCAGAAGAGAAGTGGCACGCATAGACGACTACAAGGAGTCTTTTCGGCTCGCTTCGGAAGAACTGAAAAGAGCGGACCTTCAAAGGGCGGTGCGGCTTGCTCAAGTTGACATGGCGCTTTCTGAAGAAGGGATACCTGTCCTGATCGTGCCCTTTTTCGGTGCACCCTGCCATGTCCGGGTCGGTGAAAACGTCGCCATAAGGAGAGAAGGGGACCATCAGGAAGTGTCCCTCCCGGAGAAAATACTTCTCTGCCACTATCTTCTCCACGCTTCGGGGGAACCGCCTAAGGGTGAGCTCATTACCTTTCGCCAGATTCCCGACGGCCATTTCTACTTCGAAGCTTTTCAGAGGCGTGCAAGGGACCCGTTCCTGGGAACTTTTGGTAAGGATCCTGAGCTCTTCCAACGGTGTGGGCGAATGCTCGGCGGTCGCGAAGTGGCGGCCGGGGATGTGGGCCTCGCCTTTCAGGTGCTGCCTCGAATCGCCATTCAGCTGGTCCTTTGGAGGGGTGATGACGAGTTTCCGCCGGAAGCCGGTATTCTTTTTGACGCCAACATTCGGCAGGAGCTCGCCGCTGAGGATGTTGCCGTTTTGAGTGGAATGCTGGTTTACCGGCTGATGGGAATTGCCAGGAGTCATTAATCGGGGGGCAACGCAGAGGTGGCGGGTAGAAGTGATGTTCATTCTGATCGATGATCGAAGGGTCCCGTGTTCTCACAGGAAAGCAGTTGAGAGCCGGGAGCCATATGGAATTGGGGGTAATTCGCTTTGAAGATTGCCGTCAGCGGTAAGGGCGGGGTTGGCAAAACCACGCTTTCAGCTTTTCTGGCAAGGTGGTTTGCAGGCCAGGGAAAGAATGTCCTGGCCATTGATGCCGACCCGGATGCGAATCTGGCTCACGGGTTGGGAACCGGAGGAGCCTCCGATATCGTTCCCATTTCTGCAATGAAGGACCTCGTCGCGGAGCGCACCGAATCCGTTCCGGGAAGCTTTGGCGGTTTCTTCAAAATGAATCCGCAGGTCGATGACCTTCCTGAAAAGCTCGCTGTCACAATCGGCGACGGCATTCGTTTGATGGTCATGGGCGGAGTAAAGAAAGGGGGCATGGGATGTGTTTGCCCCGAAAGCGTCCTGCTCAAGAACCTGGTGCAGCATCTCATCCTGAGGCGCGATGAGGTGGTGGTGATGGATATGGAGGCCGGCATCGAACATCTCGGGCGGGCAACTTCCGGTTCCGTCGATTGCCTGATCGTGGTCGTGGAACCCGGGCGGAGGAGTATCGATACGGCCCTTAAGATCAAGGATCTGGCCGGAGACATCGGGCTGCGGAAAGTTTTCCTGGTAGGCAACAAAATCCGCAGCAGCAAAGACCGGGATTTCTTGAGAAGCGCTTTGTCCGATTTTCGTTTTCTGGGCTTTATTCCCTACGATGAACAGATCATCGAAGCCGACCTTCGCGGGGTCTTTCCTGAAGATTTGGCAAAGGAGACGCTTGCAGGTTTCGAGGAAATCGCCCAAAACGTCATGAACCTATAAGAAAGACTTCCATGATCGACGTTCAGAATCAGGCGGACCACCGGAACATCAACGTAGACAAGGTGGGTGTCAAAGACATTCGTTATCCCATCACGGTGATGGACAAACACCACGGCTTACAGCATACCGTCGCCTCCATCAATATGTACGTCAACCTGCCCCGGAGCTTCAAGGGCACCCACATGAGCCGTTTCATAGAGATCCTGAACGAATTTCACGGCAATCTGGACATTCGTGAATTCCGGGCCATTCTCGAATCCATGCAGGAGCGGCTTCAGGCCGAATCGGCTCATATCGAGATCACCTTCCCTTATTTTGTCAAGAAGCACTCGCCGATCACGGCAACGGCCGGCATGATGGAATACGGCTGTCGCGTTTCCGGTTCCCTGGATCGCAAGAACGGCTATGATCTTGTCCTTGAAGTCAACGTACCCATCACCACCGTTTGCCCCTGTTCGAAAGAGATCAGCAATCAGGGCGCCCACAACCAGCGAGGCCTGGTGCGGCTGGCGGTGCGCTTTAAGCGCTTCCTGTGGATCGAAGATTTGGTGCGGATGGTCGAATACGCCGCATCCTGTGAGGTCTATTCGGTGCTCAAACGGCCCGACGAAAAATTCGTGACCGAGAAAGCCTTCGATAATCCCAAGTTCGTGGAAGATGTCGTTCGCGATATCGCTTACGATTTGAAACAAGATTCCAACATCTGCTGGTTCCTTGTCGACGTCGAGAATTTTGAATCCATCCACAATCACAGCGCTTACGCCTGTATCGAGCGCACCAAGTAACCCCTGCCAGTATCCTGCCATGGACAGTCTCCCGGTTTTTCAAGAAATTTGCGCGGCCATGGCTGACCCGGCTTTTTATCCTCATGCCGTTACCCTCGTCGAATGCCGGGAAACCCACATATCAAAAGTATTTCTTGCCGGAGACCGGGTCTACAAACTGAAGAAGCCGGTTGATTTCGGGTTCCTTGATTTTCGCACCCTCGGTGCCAGACGCCACTTCTGTGAACGAGAAGTGCTCCTGAATCAGCGCCTTACCAGCGGTGTGTACGATAAGGTGGTGGGCATCTGCCGCGATGAGACCGGCCGGTTCTTTCTCGACGGCGGAACGCCGTTGGAGTATGCCGTCAGAATGAAACGCCTGCCGGATGAGGCAAACCTGATGGAACTGCTGAAGCGAGGCGCAATCAGCCCTGAGGAGATGCGGCAACTCGGCCGTAAGCTGGCGGAGTTTTATTCAGGGAGTGCCAGAACCGGCGAAATCGACCATTATGGCGACCCCGCAGTGATTGCCTTCAACATGGAGGAGAATTTCCAGCAAGTGGAACCCTTCGTGGACGAATTCCTGGAGCGCGAGCGATGGGAATTCATCCGTGAGGTAAGTCGGGCCTTTTTTCATGACCGGCACGAACTCTTTGAAGACCGTGTGCGCAAGGGGTGCATCCGGGATGGTCACGGGGACCTGCGTGCGGAGCACGTCTATCTTTTCAATGGGATACAGATTATTGACTGCGTGGAGTTCAACGACCGGTTCCGCTACGGTGATGTTGTTTCCGACCTTGCCTTTCTCCACATGGACCTTGAGTTTTTGGGCTGCTCCGATGCCGGCAGCCTGGTTGTTTCGGCCTACGCGGAGCACTCAAGAGATTACCAGTGCTATTCGCTGCTTGATTTCTATACTGTCTACCGGGCTTTGGTGAAAGTCAAGGTGGCCTGCCTCAGGTCTACGGAAGTGGAAGGCCCCGAGGCGCGGTTTGCTTTGCAGGCTAGTGCAAGGGACTACTTGGAGCAGGCCTATCGCTACGCCCTGCAGTTTAGCCGTCCCACCCTGTGGGTGCTTTGCGGCCTTCCTGCAACGGGGAAATCGGCGCTGGCCGAAGAACTCTCTCAGGCTCTGTCGATGACCCTCTTTCAGTCGGATCGGATTCGAAAAGAGGGGAGGGGAGATTCCGCTCCACACGAAGATGACGTGCCGTTCGGCCAGGGAATTTATCGCGTTGCGCTGAGGCAGCGGGTCTATGCGCGAATGCTCGCTCTGGCGCAGGAGCAGCTCAAGAAAGGCCATTCCGTAGTCCTTGATGCGACCTTTTCCCAAAGTAAATGGCGGGAAGCAGCCCGACAATTGGCGGCGGACCTGGATACCAACCTGATCTTTGTGGAGTGTGTTTGTCCGGAGGAGACCCTCAGGGAGCGACTGGAGAAACGGGACCGGAAGCAAGGCATTTCCGATGCCCGTCTCAGGCATTTGAGCGATATGGTAAGGTCCTTCGAACCCCTCAGCGAAATCCCCGGTGAGACTCTTCTGAAGGTTGACACCGAGAAGCCTTTTGCAGAGTCGGTCCTTGAATTGTTTGCTGGAGGCTATGAGCGCAAGAGCGTTCAGGTGAGGCAGGCCCTGCTCAAAGTCAACAGAGTCCTGCCATGAGGCCGCAAAGCGTTCCCCGTCATGCCGGTTCTTCTTTCACTTCTCCAGAGCCAGTTCGATCAGGCGGTCCAGCAATTTCGGGAAGGGCATGCCGGCAACTGCCGCAGCCTGAGGGAAAAGGCTGGTCTGAGTCATCCCCGGGATGGTGTTGGTCTCAAGGATAATAATTTCATCGTCCGACACGATCATGTCGGTGCGACTGTAGCCCCTGCAGCACAAGGCCTGGTGAGCGCGCAGCGCGTAATCCCTTGCTCTTGCGGTGAGTTCCGGGGAGAGCCTTGCGGGGCAGATTTCCTGGGAAGCGCCGGGGGTATATTTTGCAGTATAGTCGAAGAACTCATGACCCGCACCGGGGACGATTTCGATCAACGGCAACGCCTGCAGGGAATCGTTTCCCAGCACTCCGCCCGTCACTTCCACTCCGCCAATGAACTTCTCCACCAGGCAACGCCGGTCAAACTGCCAGGCCTCTTCGAGTGCCTTGTGAAGCTGTTCGGCACTTCTAACAATAGTCAGGCCAATGCTGGACCCTTCATGCTCCGGTTTCACCACTACCGGGAGTCCCAGTTGATCGAGCACGCTCGCGGCTTCGACTGTCCCCGTCCGATCCAGCACGGCGAACGGTGCCGTCGGCAGCCCCGCCTGAACGTACAGCTGTTTGCTGAGAATCTTGTTCATGGCCAGGGCGCTTCCCAGAACGCCGCTTCCCTGATAAGGAACGTTGAGCAAATCCAGAAATCCCTGAATGGTGCCATCCTCTCCCAGGCGGCCGTGCAGAATGATCAGTGCCACGTCAATGCGATCAGCGTCCGTTGCCAGGCGCGGCAGGTCGTCACGCGGATCGTAGCGCATGATCTCGTAACGCTCCTTGTCGAGTGCCCGGAAAACTTGCTCCCCGCTTTTCAGGGAAACGTCGCGTTCGGCGGATTTTCCTCCAGCCAATAGAGCCACGGTCAATCTCTTGTCAGCCATAAGTCTCCTGTTCTTCGGCCTGCGGCCGCTTGTAAGAACTCATTTCGATCAACCATTGAGTACTGCCTTTTTGGCCAGGCGACGGCCCAGATCCTCCGGGTTTATGATGAGATGCTCAAAAATCTTGGATTCCAAAAGCACATAGAGAGCGTATTTCTCCTGGAGCCAGACCCTGTGTGCTTCTGTCTTCGCGTAACGATCGATCAGGTCGGAGAATCGTTCCCCAAGGGAAACGATCTGGTCGTGCTTTACTCGTTTGTCGGCATAATTGACCAGCAGCGATTCGGTAATCGGCCCACCGAGAAGGGTGGCATCCAGAATTACATGTTCCTTGACGATGGGCGAGAGCAGAGTGTAGCCCCATTCCTCCACCATCCGGCCTCCCACTTTTTCATGCCGTTCACCGGTGGCAAGCGTCCGCTCTTTAGCAATGTCGTGAAGCAGGGCCCCGGCCTCCAGCAGTTCAATATTGAGGCGGACACTGTTTTGATTCAAAAGTCCACCCAAATATACTGCAATTTGAGCGACCATAAAACTGTGATTTTTAATATGCTCCGGCATCTTCTCCTGATCCATGAGAACCAGGCATTGGCTGCGTGTTGGGATAATCACCACCTGTATTTCTTCCTATATAGGCTGTTCATGCCTGAAATCCGAGTTCCCGACGGCAGGTATCGCCACAAGCACCAGGGATTGCGGAGAAGCACTATCCCCGGGATCTCTCCGTGAGTCCGGTCGTGAACTAAAAAGCGCTGTCCGCGACCGTGCCGAGTATATCATCGAAACCCTTTTAAATGATAAGCACGGCGAGAGGTTTTTTTAGTCGCTTGGTTTCACGACATGACCGGGCGGTAAAATGAGGAAATGTGATTTTGTGAGAAAAGGGCAGGAAATTGAAGTTCAATCTGAGCATAATTAGAGAACGATACATTGAACGATGTGCTAATAATCTGATTTCATTTATAAAAGTTTTATAAGCGAAAAACCATTGAGTCTCAAGCGTTTATCTCATTTCACCGGCTAACACCAGTTCATTCTGGGATAATTTCTCTGGGTGGACTTTCTTCTATTCCTTCCGAGAATCACCGGTATCGACTTTGACCTGAATCGTTTTGTCCGTTATGAAGTGCCCAATTCTTGGGTGAGCTTTAAAGGAAGTGCGACTCGCACTTCGGTGTATTCCGGCAACGTTCCACAAATCTCATTATCACTTAATTGGCATAGGTTGGACAGGTGCGGGCAGTCTCATCCAGAGTCTTGTTTCGGGTGGAGAGTGGAAATCGACATGGATCAGAAGTGGCAGACAATTAAGAAAGCGCTGCAAAATTGCCTTCCTCGAGGTCAGTACGACCTGTGGGTGTCTACCATCGATTTCCTGGGAATTGAGGATGACCGACTCCTCCTTGGCTGCCGTAATCGTCTCCACGTTGATTGGTTGCGCGAGAAGATGGAGGAGAGCTCTGCTCCGTCTTGCGCATCCTCACTTCCCTGAAGTTCGCAAGATCGAATATCAAATCATTCGCGGGCATCCAAATGATGCTGAGGACCAAACGGCAGGGCCTCTGCAGGCCAATTTCGGCCAACTGATCCGTCGCCCGGGGTTGACGTTCAACCCACGTTTCACCTTTGACCAGTTTGTGGTCGGGAACTGCAACCATTTTGCTTACGCTGCGTCCATGGCAGTGGCGAGCGGCCAACAATTTTATAATCAATCGGTATATTTGCTCTCCGAATCGGGGCTGGGAAAGAGCCATCTCTCTCATGCGGTCGGCAACCTCCTGATTAAGCAAGAGCCGCAGGTTTCGGTTCAGTATGTTACGAGCGAACAGTTTGCCAACGAGATGGTTTTTGCCCTCAAGAACGGCAGTATCGAGGCCTTCAAGAACCGGTACCGCTGTGCTTGTGATGTTCTGCTGCTGGAGAGAGTCGAATTCTTGAGCGGCAAGGAGAAGCTTCAGAGCGAACTGGTCTATACCCTGGATGAGCTCATGGACCGGGGAAAGAAGGTGCTCTGCACAGGCAGCTTTTATCCCAAGGATATCCCGAAACTGACCAACGAACTGCAGTCGCGGCTGAGTGGTTTTTTGGTGGCTCCGATCGAACGGCCTGATTTCAAGACCAGACTTGAAATCATCAGACGCAAGACCTGCTACGAAAACGTGACGATACCGGTTGAAGTGATGGAGTTTCTGGCCGACCGCATTACCAGTGACGTGCGCCAGCTTGAGAGTTGCATTGTGGGGATCATCGCCAAGACGAATATCTTGGGGGTTCCCGTTTCGCTTCGCTTGGCTCAGGAAGTTACCCAGACCATGCTGGATTATCTTCCCAAGATCAGCGTGGGCAACATCCAACAGGTGGTATGCGACAGCTTTCAGATTTCGCTGGAGGAATTGAATTCGAAATCACGTCGCAAGGAGATCGCCACGGCCAGAAAAATCGCCATGTACCTCTGTCGTCAGTACACGACGCAATCCCTCGTTTCGATCGGGCAGTCATTCAGGCGCAGCCATAGTTCCGTCTTGCATGCGGTGAATGAAATGAGCAAAGAGATGAAGGAACAAAGAAGCAAGTTGAAGCGTCAGGTGGAGTACGTAATCCGGCGGTTGGAAACGAGTTGCCTCTCCCAACCGCACTGAGGGTTTCAATTGAACCCGCCCCCTACTTCCCTCTGTTGATCCGCTCTCTCAAAACGCCGGAACATTTGAAGGTAACCACTTTGCGCGGTGCCAGGAGGATCGGGTCACCCGTTTGCGGATTGCGCCCGCGGCGTTGGTTTTTTTCTTTGACGCTGAACTTGCCAAACCCGCTGATGAGAACGTCATCTCCCTCCTCGAGAGAGTCTTTCACGATTTCAAAAAGGGTTTCTATGATTTGAGCCGATTCGGTCTTGGTGAAAATGTTCTTGGCAAAAAGGTTTTCCACGATATGGGCTTTGGTCACGGTCATGGTCTCTTCCTTTCTCTCTTTAGGACCGAATCCTTGAGAAGGCGCCTCAATCCTCTGTCAATCCCCGAGTTTTCCGAATATTCTTAAGCTATTAAAGGATGCTTCACGCTTTTTCAACAAAAAAATGGGAGTTTGGACCAAACTGAGGACTCCAAAAAACAAACAACGGTCGACCGACAAGCTGAGCTCCCGTTTCCGCAATCTGAAATTCGCAATCCGCGCAATCCCGTTGAAGGCGGAGTGATCAGGCGCGGTCACTGACCGCGCCTCGATCCGATCTTACCCAAGAGGACTAAAAGTGATGGACGAAACGGAAATTATATCGCTGCCCTTGAGCTCGATTCTCAACTGCTGTTTCAAAATATACATTGAAGAAGAAATGAGTGTCTTGAGACCAATGGTAGACCAGGCCGGGACCGATGCCAAGGACCTGCTCCTTGCTCCCGCTTATGCCGTCACTGTCTACTTGCGTGTCGGTGACCTGCTTAAGGTAGTAGCCGTTCACTCCTGCGTGGAGTCTCTTCTCGAGAATTTCATAAGAGCTGGCAAAATTGAGATGGACCGCCTGACCGGCCCGGGTGCTATCCGCACCAACAAAGACACGATTCGGATCATTGTTCTTGGCGTTCCAAAGGTAATGGACGCGCGTAGAAAACTCCCATCCGGGCATGATGAATAGCGTTGCCGCCCAGTATGGATCGAACGAAAAGAAATTGCTGCCCGGGTTTACCGCTTTGTCGTTGTCATATTTTCCGGTGGGAAAAATCATTTGCAGCTCGACCCTGTGCACGAAGAGGGGACCGTTGCAGCCCATGACGGGATCCCACTGGAGGAAAGGCCCTACGTAGATGTCTCCGAGCCCGGCACCGTTACTCTGTGGAAAAGGTCCCGAGCTGCCATAGGAAAGGTCCGTCACGATAACCGGGATGATCAAGTCGAGGCCCCATTTGCCGCCCAGCAGCACACTCTGGTTTGACTGGTAGATAAACTGGGAAGCAAAGGCATAGACATTTAACCTTTCTCCTGCGAACGGGGGCAGAAGTTCATTGCCATTGGGACCAGCCAACTTGCTTGCTGTATAATATTGAAAATACTGAGTGAAATAGAATCCCGGGCCGGCCGGCGGTCCCCCGTCGAGAAAGCTGGTCAAACCCAGGTTCAGGCCGGGGGGTAGATCATAAGCTCGTGCCGTGGGAAGGCCGCCGGGACCATTCCAGATGGTGATGAGAGCAAGAACGATGAGGAAGCTGAGGGCTTTGACAAAGGGTGTCGATTTCATGCTTTTCTCCTTCTTGGCAATGTAGGCCTTCTGGGGCAGATAGGCAGCACGCCTCTGGCAGCAAAGAAGCGTCTCTTTCGCGAGATCTAAAATTTCCGGGTCTGGTGCGGGAGAGTTGATGGTCGAGTTCTTATTCAACAGCGTTCACAGAAAACCGAAGTATTACCCCCGAACCGACATGTCAAGAGTTTTTTCGGTGCAACCGGTCCGTACATGCGAGTTTGGGGAGGATGAGAGATGAAATAATGCTCCTGCCTCAAGATTTGAGGGCCGGCGGGGTGGTATAAGGAGTAAAGCAACCGGTTATGGCTTTCCCCTCGAAAATATGGCCCTCAATGATGGAGAACATAATCAGGTCGGCCGGGGCTTCTTCTCGGTTTCGTGAATCGAAGGGGAGCGGTCCCGCAACGGGAAGTCATCGTTTCCGCCCGTTCAGTCTATGCAAGACGGAAAGGATGTATTATATTCATCAGCGTCATGTCGGCTGGTCCTTCAGGTGCGGTTCGAAGCTGCTATCGCAGCGGATCTTCGTTATCTGCAAATGCGCCTGTGCACCCGTTTCGGTTTGGGTTGCTTCCCTTCGTCACCATCGAGAAGCTTGCCTTCCGCATGCTTTAAGCGGTCGCTGTGGGAAGCGGGGATCACCCCAAGAGCCTGGCTCTCTGCTGCTACTGAAATGGCGCCAGGAACATCGGAGACTAATGATATTCATCTCAGCGCCTGGAGATCGGGCTGACAGTCGGGGCTGATACTCCTGCGGGTTGCGAGCACCGACAGATCTGATTCACCGGCATTCAGAGGAAGGACAGGAGCATTAACGGAAACGGCAAGCGAAGGAATCACATTTGGCTCAAGTTATTTGCCCTGCTTATTGTTGTTGGCGGTGTCTGGGCCTTGATCTATGAATCGGATTGGATGCGACTCTTCCTCAGCAGAGAAAAACTGCTGAGTTTTCTGGAATCTCTCGGTCCCTGGTCAACCGTGGCATTTGTTTTTCTGCAGGCCTTCCAAGTTGTGGCGGCGCCCGTACCGGGGGAGGCTACCGGGATTTTAGGGGGCTTTATGTTTGGACCCTGGCTGGGGGTTTTGCTGTCGACCATCGGCCTGACCCTGGGTTCTTACCTTGCCTTTGCACTCTCAAGATCTCTCGGCAGGCCCTTCGTCGAACGCTTTATCGCTCCGCAGGCGATGGCACGTTTTGACTACCTGCTCCATCACAAGGGCGCGTTTCTGGTCTTTCTGCTCTTTCTGATCCCCGGTTTTCCCAAGGATGCGCTTTGCTATATCCTGGGACTGGGGCATCTGTCCACCATGGAATTCCTTCTCATCGGCGGCGTCGGTCGGTTGCTGGGCACGGTGCTGCTCACTGTGGAAGGGAATTTCTTAAGGCTTGAGCAATATGGCCGGTTTTGGATTCTCCTGAGTATCGCGCTGGTGATCGTTATATGCGCCATGATTTGCAAAGACCAACTTGAGAGGATGTTTCGGTATTTGCACAACAAGGATTACCGGAAAAAGAAAGCAAAACCCTTACCGAATACCGAATAGGGTGTTCAAGGAGGCCGTGTCCATGCGAAAGATCATTTCCCTATCAATCCTGATCACTGCTCTTCTTTTTCCCGTCATGGGTTTTGCTCAGGCTCCCCAGCAGATCGCAGGAATTCGCCTGGGAGCGAGCCTCGATCAGTACAAGAGTATTCTCCAGATGGCTACCGCTTTGCCCGTTCGCCACATGGAGTACATATCGGAAGTCGAGCTCAAGCCTTCCTTCGAAGGCTATCGAAGCGGCTACATCTTCTACGGAAACTGTGAAAAACCCGGCCGCATCGTCAAGATCAAGCTCAAATATGATCGGAACGACAAGGAATTCTTTGATGAGTTGCTCAGTCGTTTCAAGCAGAAATTCGGTAACCCGGACCAATATCGTGGAGATGCTTTTCGCGCCTTTGTTGCTTGGAAATGGTCGTTCAAGGACAAAGATGGCAACAATGTCAGCATGATCCTGCAACACAACAGCGCGGACGTTGAGGAATACACCAGGGGTAATTCGGTGAAACTGAGTGCCACATCGCTCATCGAAAAAGAAGCCAAATGCGAAGAACTGAAGAACCCGGAACCGCAGCAGCAAAAACATGCGAAGGGAGAAAGGAGAGCCAAGGAGCCTGTGGATTTTAAGCGGTTGATTCCCGAATGAAACCCCTGTTCGCTGCCATTCCACCTGTGGAGACTGGATGAAAACCTTGCTCCTCAATCCCCCATCTTTCGAGAAATTCGACGGAGGGGCAGGCTGTCGCTGGCCGGCACGCCGCGAGATAACTTCCTACTGGTACCCGGCCTGGCTTTCCTACCCTGCCGGGCTCATCAAAGAGAGTCGCTTGCTCGACGCTCCTCCCCACGGGGTGACCGCAGAAGAAACGATCCTGATCGCCGGGGACTACGAATTCGTGGTCGTCTTCACCAGTACTGCGGGCTTTAAAAACGATATCCGGCTTGCCGAGCGAATCAAGGACACCAATCCGGGAATCAAGATTGCCTTTGTTGGCCCACCTGTTTCCGTCTTGCCTGAAGAGACGCTCAACGCCTCATCCGCTATTGATTTTGTCGCCCGGAGAGAGTTTGACTACACCGTTGCTGAATATGCCCGGGGCAAGAGGCTTGAAGACCTCAGGGGGGTCTCCTTTCGAAATAACGGTCACGTGATTCACAATCAGGACGGCCCCCTCCTCACCGATCTTGATTCCCTGCCGTTTGCCGTTGAGATTTACAAACGCGACCTTGATATAACGAAATACAATATACCATTTTTGCAGCACCCGTTCATTTCCTTCTACACCTCCCGCGGATGTCCGGCTTTTTGCACCTTCTGTCTCTGGCCTCAAACCTTCAGCGGCCATAAGTGGCGGACCCGGAGCGGTGAAAACGTCGTTGCCGAAATCAGGAGAGCCTTTGAGCTCTTTCCCAATGTCAGAGAGATCTTCTTTGATGACGACACCTTTGCCTGGGGTAAGGCCAGGGTGTTGGAGCTTTGCGCCCGACTGAAACGCCTCAAGTTTACCTGGTCCTGCAACTCCCGGGTGCATGCCGATTTCGAGATGCTTAAGGCCATGAAAGAGGCGGGTTGCCGCCTGCTGGTCGTGGGGTTCGAGTCGGGTGACCCGGTCATCCTCAAGAACATCAAAAAGGGTATCACCTTGACGCAGGCCCGCACCTTTATGAGGAACTGCAGAGAACTGGGCATCAGAGTTCATGGAGACTTCATCATGGGCCTTCCGGGGGAGACTTCGGAGACTATCATGCGGACCATCCGCTTTGCGGAAGAACTCGATTGCGAAACGATTCAAGTGTCTATCGCCCATCCTTTCCCGGGGACCGAATTTGATGCATACCTGCGCCGCAACGGCTACCTGACCGATGACGACATGGCCGACGAATTGGGCCATCAGCTTCCCAATTTCAAATACCCGGGGCTCTCCAGGGAGGAGATCGTGGAGGCGGTGGAGTACTTCTACGGGCGCTACTACTTTCGCCCTAAAATTGTTTTCCGCATCTTGCGACAGGCGTTCTGGGACCAAGCGAGCGCACCCGGCTATTCCGTGAAGCCAAGGAATACCTGCAGTTGCGTGCCAAAAGAAGGCGCTTCGTCAAGGCTTGAAGCGGGGTGGAACAGGTCGGCAAACGCCTCAATTGCTGCAAGACCAAAGGCTCGATGCATCAGACTCAAGTGATTGTTAACGGCGATGATTTCGGCAAGACCCCGCAAGTCAATGAAGCCATCATCAGGGCCTTCAAAGCGGGGACGCTCACCAGTTGCAGTCTGATGGTAACGGGGGAAGCCTTCGACCATGCGGTGCACTTAGCCGACCAGAACCGCGGTTTAGCTGTTGGGATTCACCTCGTCACCGTGCAAGGCAAGGCTGTCTTGCCCCATTCTGAAATCCCCCGTCTGGTCGACCGGCAAGGCAATTTTTCGGACAATCCGGCCGTGGCCGGCTTGAAGTACTATTTCTCCCGTTTGGCCCGAGAGCAGCTGAAAAAGGAACTTACCGCCCAATTCCACCGGTTTCGTGCCACCGGACTCAAGCTTTCTCACGTCGACAGCCATCTCCACATGCACGTCCATCCGGTGATTTTTGCGGCCGCCCTTGAACTTGCCGAACAGCACCGGGTCAAACGGATGCGGGTCCCTCATGATGATTTCCGACTTGCCGTGCAATACCGGAGACAGGCCCTGGCGAGCAAGGCGATTGTCGCTTTCGTCTTTTGGCTGCTTACTCGGCGCATGAAAAGAGATCTCATTAATCGCGGTTTCTCCTTCGCCGATCGTGTCTACGGCCATTTTTTCAGCGGCGCCATGACCCTCGGATATGCTCTCCATGTTCTTGAGCATCTCTCAGCAAGAACCAATGAAATATACTTCCATCCTTCTGCTGCCGACGGTCTCGCCGGTTCCCGTTTTAAAGGCTCAGAGGCTCCAGGGAACTCGACATCCTTACCAGCAGTGCTTTCAGGAACCGCCTGCACGGCCCCGGTATGGCTCTAATAAATTACTCCGGGCTGGCTGTGAACGAATGATCACGATCATACTGACTTTCTTAAGCTTTGTGTCGATCTGCTATTATCTTGCCTGCATCTACGCAGCCCGGCGGTTCTTTTCCCAACCATCGGTGGACAAGCGTTTTCAGGGGCCTCCCGTCTCGATCATGATTCCCCTCTGCGGCAAAGATTTTGAGGCTTACGAGAACTATGTCTCCTTCTGCCTTCAAGATTACTCGGATTACCAAATCGTTTTTGGCGTGAGTGATGAGACGGATTCATCGATTCCGGTTATCCGCCGCTTGATGGCGAATTTCTCTCGTAAGGACATCACCCTCGTTTCAGACGCGGCCGCCATTGGAGAAAACCCGAAGGTCAACAACTTGCACAATATGCTCAAAAAGGCAAAACATGAGCTGATTGTGTTGGTGGACAGCGACATCAGGGTGCAGGCCGACTACCTGGCAAGTATTGTCCCTGAGTTCACCGACGAGCGAGTCGGTCTGGTTACCTGCCTCTATCGGGCAGGCGCGGCGCCCGATTTTGCGTCCAAGATCGAGGCTATGGGGATAACGGCGGAATTTGCCCCCGGGGTCCTGGTTGCCTGGCTTATGGAGGGTCTTTCTTTCGCCTTCGGTGCGACCATTGCGACGACCAAAAAGCACCTGCAGGCTATCGGGGGCTTTGAGGCCGTCGCGGATTACCTCGCTGACGACTTCATGCTTGGCAAGCTCATGGCGCAAGCCGGTTATGAAGTTAAGCTCTCATCCCATGTGGTCGAACTTGTGCTCCCGCCGACCTCATTTATAGACATGATGAAACACCAGATCCGCTGGGCGCGAGGTATCAGGGCCTGCCGGCCTTGGGGGTATCTGGGCTCGATGGTGACCCACGGGACGGTGCTTGCCACTCTATTAGCGGTGGCCGGCAAAGGGTCTGCGCTGAGCCTCTCGATCCTGGCCATAACCCTTTGCGCCCGGATGACGATGGCCTACGCAGTGGCCATCCGGAGGCTCGGTGACAAGCTGTTGCGGCAAGCCTTCTGGCTGTTGCCGCTGAGAGATCTTTTCGGCTTCGTGTTCTGGCTTTTGGGACAGACGGGAAAGACCGTATCATGGCGGGGAAGAACCTACAGACTCATCGACGACGGCAAAATGGCGGTCAGAGACTCGTGACGAATCGCGGTCTTCCGGGCGTTTATGATGAGGAATCCCCCTGAACCGCTTGGCTCTGCAGGCGCATCTTCTGCAAGAGGTTGTCAAAGGAGCTGGTCTGTATGACGCGGCGGAAGGAGTTCCGGTAGTTTTCAACGATGCTGACCCCATCGATATCGACATCGCTTATGAGCCAGCGGCCGCTCTTCTGAATCAAATGGTAATCCACCGGAATGTGTTCGTTTGCCCGCATGATGGTTGTCGAGACTCCCACCCCTTTCTTGTCTGGAGACTCCTGACGATATTCAACACTCTCCTTTTGAAGAAAATTCAGTACCATGCGGGTATAGGAATCCTGAAAGAGGGTGGTGAAAAGCTTCTGGTACTCCGTGCGCTGAGCCGCTGAGAGTTTGTCCCAGCTGTCTTTGAGCGATTCTTTTGCCATCTCCTCGGCGGCAAAATTCTCGGCGATAAGCTGCCGGATCAGTTGCGACCGTTTCTTGACGTGGGCCTCCCCCTGGAGGTCCGGCCGCGTCTGAATGTCCATGGCTTGATCCAGCACCGACTTCACCGCTGCCGTGCCTGATGCGGGGGCTGCTGCCCCATGGGACCCTCCCGGCAGCAAAAGAATGCTGAAACATATAATTAAGCATGCCCTCATAATCATCCCTGTCAATCTTTCTTTTGGCAACCGTCATGCCTCACGGGAAAAGAAACCCCGTAAAACCCAAAAGCCGAGACCTGAAGGCCCGGTACCTTATTGCTCCGTCCACTTTTCCCCGACAGCGTAACTCATCTTGGCCAAGGCGATATGGTAGTTATAAAGAGCGACAAGGTAGTCGCCCCGGTTCTTGCCGTAACGGTCGATAGCATCAAACATATCCTTGGCCGTGCCTGTGCCGATGTCGAAGTTGGCAAACGCCGCGACAATCCATTTGCGGGCTGCAACCATGCCCTTCTCATAAGCTTGGAAGGATTTCCGAAACTCCGTTGCATCCTGATAGTATTTGGCAACCTCAAGGGGAATGTTCCGTTCCGCATATTCCTTGGTATAGAGCAATTTTTGATGCTCGGCCCTGGCTTTATTTATTTTCCCGGTGCCGATGCCAAAATCGAAATGCCAGGCAGTGCCGAGGAAAAAGCCTCCTTCGGCATGGTTAAGGCCGTCACGGAAATAGGAGATCGGCATCCTCTCCCGACCGGGAGCCCCGGCAAGGGAACCGACTGCAGCAAGAAAAAAAGATGGATAGAGGTCGGCCCTTGCGGCATCCACAAGCGCCTTGCGCGCCTCTATGCCCTTCTTGAGTTCCTGAAGTTCGGGTCTGTTCTCCAGCGCCCTTTGCATGTATTCTTCCTGGTGTTCAAGCTCCCGCGTGTCTCTGGGGAGTTCTTTCAAGTCAAGTTGAAATTCCTGGTCCTCCTTGAGTCCGATGTTTTTCTTGAGGGCAAGGTAGGCCACACGGGCCCCTGCCTCAGCCTTGGCCTTGAAAGCCATAACGTCCGATTCAAAGGTTTCCAACCGGTAGAGGTCCACGTCGCTGACATTCGGGGAGCCAAGCTTGAGGAGTCGCTCGATGCGCTGGCGTGCATCCCGGATGAATAGGTTGGCGTCATCTGCGGCGCTTACACCCTGCCTGGCTACGATCGTCCCGTAGAAGAGCTCCTTAATATTCAGCACCACTTGAGCGCGCTTCTTCTCCTTGGCGGATTTCGACGCGTCTACCCCGTACGCGGCGGCGTCCTGGCGGTGAGAGATTTTGCCGAACGTGAAAAGCGGCTGTATGAGGGCCATATCAAACATCCCGAAGATGCCGACGCTGTTCTTGTCGTTGTTGGTGAGTTGCCCCAGGTAGTTCCCGTCCCCGATCGGCTGGCTCAGGACTGTTGGGAGATCTGCGTTCTGGGCCGGTCCTGTCAACGCAAGGACGTCCAGCTGGGCCCATTGCCCGGCTTTTGCCTGGGCCAGTTCACTTTGGGCGGCCGCTATGTCCTGGTCTGCCTCCTTCATCTGAGGGCTCTTTTCCAGGGCCATCAGAATCACCTGATGCAACCCCAGCACCGGCACTTCCCCGGCTGAAGCAGATCCGCTCGAAACAAGAAAAACAACCGCCAACGAAAGGAATATGACCCGCGCTACTGCCAATTTGGACACGCTTCTTACCTCAATATTGGACCGAGCTTCACGAATGAAGTGCGGCGGAATATAGCGCAGCCACAGTCAAATGAAAAGCGGTAAAGCTCTGACAAGCCGAGGGAAAGGCCGGAGGAAGCCGGCTTGACACAGGGTGATACTTCTGCTAGCAAAGACCAGCCGTCATGGGCACCGGTCGATAGCGGGGGACATTCGAGCATACGCGACGGGCATGGACCGGGAAACCGATTTCAAGAAGTCGTTTCAATTCCGTCACGTCTATCGAAACCCTGTGGTGAGAAAAAAAGGGAGTCATGGAAACGACAGGGAAGAGGATCCTGATCATCAATGCGGATGATCTGGGCTATACCCGGGGCATCAATCAGGCGATTCGGGATTGCTCCGTTGCCGGCATGGTGCGCAGCACGTCGCTCATGGCCAACGGGTCCGCTTTCGATGATGCCGTGGCCATGGTCAGGGATGCGGAAATCCTGGATGTCGGAGTCCATCTGGTGCTCACGGGCCTTCCTCCCGTTTCGAACCCCTCAGAGATCAGCGGGCTGGTCGATGAGCGCGGCCGTCTTCCCGTGAGTCCCTGGGCCCTGGCGGCTTCTCTCCTTGGAGGCGGGATCAGCAGGGCCGCCATACGACAGGAACTGAGCAATCAGATCACCATGATCCTGGACCACGGTCTGCAACCGACTCATCTTGACAGCCACAAGCACGTGCATGTCTTGCCCGGGGTCTTAGAGGTGGTTGTCGAACTTGCGCGCCAGTTCTCCATCCCGTGGATCCGCAACCCTTTCGACACAGTCCCCTTTTTCCGCGTTGCCCGGCTTCTGGACAAGGATAATAGAAGATCCTTTTGTATTCAGCATTCAAAAGCCAACCTGATCGGAGTTCTGCGATCCTCCTTTCGAGGGCGCATAAGGAGCGCCGGGGTTCGTGTGCCCGATCATTTTTTAGGGATTTCCCTGACCGGCATTTGGAATGAGGCTGCCATGATCCTCCTGTTCCGGGAGCTCCCGGAGGGAATAACTGAATGGATGGTCCACCCCGGCAATTGCGACCAGGACCTTTTGGGCATGGACACCCGACTGTCGGAAGAGCGTGAAAAAGAGAGAGACCTCCTGATTTCCCCGGCAATGCAGGAACACCTTGTCCGGGAGCACATCACCCTGAGCAGTTTCCGAGCGGAGTTTTGTGAAAGCTTTAAGGGGAATCCCCCTTGAAGGGTCTCCGGGGAACCTTACCTGTAATCTTTGACTTGGTGATTCAGGTGGCTGTCCTTCCGCTCCCCAACAAACCCTCGATAAGGGCGACAATCTCGGCGCAGCAGAGGGAAGATTTGTCCAGAAAGTAATCGGCGCCACACCTGGAAACACTCATCCGGTATTCAGGCAGATCGAGGTTTGAGAAGATGCCGATTTTCGTCTCCGGGTGTCTGGTCTTTATTTCCCTCGTCAGTTCAAGCCCATTTTTCCCAGGCAGGCGCAGGTCGAGAAAAATGATATCAGGGACTCGTGAGGCGATCTTTTTGATGGCGTCTTCTTCATCTCCCGTGTCCTCGATCACCAGAGCCGGTATGTGGCTCTTCAGCATGCCCGCAAAGGATTTCCTGAAAAACTCATTGTTTTCAACGACCAGCACCGAAAACATGGTCAGTCCTCCTTATCAGACACCGGCGGCCCGGGCAGTGCATAATCCTTTGGGATCCGTTGGAAATGGCTGCACTCGATGCTGCTGGAATCCCGGTTGTCAGTCAACGGGCGAAGAGTTTGTCACTGCGGATATTTGCATTTGAGGCTCAGATGACAACGGCCGGACCATGCGATTGATTTTGAGAAGGAGCAGAGGAGCTCAAGATCACAAATATTAGATCAATTTCCTACTCACATAAAACTCGTTCGTAAATGGGGGATTTTATGTATTTTAAGAGGAATAAGACGGTATTTTTTCAGGTCGCCAAGGATTTTCCCGGGATCTTTCAATCGCTGTGAGCATCATCGCCGCCCGAGCGTTTGCCGGCAAGTTCGATGCCGTATTTCTTGATTTTGTAATGGATGGCACGACGGCTGATGCCGAGCAACTCCGCCGCGTCCTTTTGCACCCATCCTGCCTGTTGCAGGGCACGAATAATGGCGTTGCGCTCACTTTGGTCAAGCGAAAAGGCATCACTCCCGCCTGCCGCTGCGGTTTTTGGCCGCCACTCGGGAAGCCCGGGGAGATTGAGATCGCCGGGGCGCAAGTTGCCGTCGCGGCAGAGCACCACTCCGCCCTCCAGGGCGTTCTTCAATTCTCTCACATTGCCCGGCCAGGGATAATCGCCCAGCCATTTTACGGTTTCGGGCGGTAATTTCGCCAGGGGAAGCTTGTGGCTCTCGCAAAAGACTTCCACAAAGTTTTGAGCAAGGAGAGGAATGTCTTCTTTTCGCTCGCGCAAGGGCGGAATTTTGAGAGTGACAACCCGGAGCCGATAATAGAGGTCCTCACGGAAATTTCCCTCCTCGACCTCTTCCGGCAGATCCACATTGGTAGCGGCAATTACCCGGCAGTCTATGGGGATTTCCCGCAGGTCCCCGATTCTCCGGATCTTGCGGTCTTCAAGAAAGCGCAGGAGCCGCATCTGCATTTCCGCAGAGATGTTTCCGATTTCATCCAGAAACAGGGTGCCGCGATCCGCCGCCTCGATCAACCCTTTCTTGTCGCGAATCGCGTGAGTAAAGGCCCCCCGCACATGTCCAAAGAGTTCGCTTTCGAGGAGCCCCGTAGGAGTAGACCCGCAATCCACGACGACAAAAGGGTGATGACGCCGCGGACCACGCTCGTGAATCAGGCGCGCCACCCGTTCTTTCCCTACGCCGCTCTCACCCAAAATGAGAACATTGATGTCGCTGGGTGCGATCCTTTCAATCAGGTCGTAGAGTTCTCTCATCGCCTGACTCTTCCCTCCGGTCAGGACTTTGTGCAACGGCGGCAAAGCTTCGTGGGGTTGACGAGGCGCTCGCGTGCGCAGAATGTCCTGGACTTTCTGCAGGAGCTCGCGGCCTTCGAAGGGTTTCGTCAAATAGTCCACAACTCCGGCCTTGACCGCCTTTACCGCGTCCGGGATGGTCCCGTAGGCCGTAAGAAAAATGACCGGCAGTTCCGGCCGCATCGCGCGTGCCTCGCTGAACAGGTCCATACCTCCCATCCCCGGCATTCGAACATCGGAGATGAGGAGGTCGACCGGGCGTGTTTTAAGGATCTCAAGAGCTTCCGGGGCGCTGATGGCGGTGTGCACGCGGAGTCCTGCGGAGGAAAGGCGGGCTTCCAAAACCTCCAGGATGTGATGGTCATCGTCCACGATCAGGACGGTTTGCCTGGAATTTGCCGTCGGGTCCGAACTCCGATCTTTCAAGGCGAAGAGGCCCCCTGCTTGCGTTCTTGAAACTTCAGATGAATGGCTTCAAGGCTGTCGATCTGATGCTTGAGGCGCCTTATTTCCCTCTCTCTGGTTTCCAGCCTCGATCTGATCCGCTCCAATTCCTTCTCTTTGGCCTGAAGAAGCTCTTTACAGCCTCCGGGATTACTATAGACGATGATCTTCTTCACCGGTGCCCGACTCTTCGTCAGGTTGGTCTCCGGCGCGCCGGGTGCTGTGAGACGCTGCAGGAAAGGGGTGAGCATCCGCGGGTCTTCCTCCCTCATCTCATCAGGCAACTGCCGACTCCAGCATGCCCAGACGGACATGGCCTCGTTGAACTCCTCGGGGGTTTGAGCCAGGATCAGACGGGTCGAGGCCAGAGCAAAAAACGCCTTGCTCCTCATGCTTTCGGTTTCCGCACTCTCGGTGAGCACCTCAAAAACCACCCGAGCTTTCTCGTAATCACCGTCCTCGAAAGCCTGCACTCCTTCCTCCCAGGCCTTCAGTTCACTTTCACGGTAAACATCATTGCCCCCGGAGGGCGGTGGTTTCGGGACCGTGTTGCATGCCGAAAGCCCCAGCCCGACAAGGAGGATCAGCATCAGGTATAAGCAGTATAGGCGATCTGAGTGAATATGCCACCCCATAATCAATTTTCTATTCCTTTGCATGAGCTCCGGACCGCCTTGCACCAAAGCGACGGGGGAGTTTCCTTATTCATTGGGTGCCCTCGGGTCATCGATGCCGGTGAGGGCGGGAAGGGTGAAACCAAAAGTGCTGCCCTGCCCGGCCTGACTTTCTACCCATATGATGCCACCGTGCGCCTCAACGATGTATCGGGAAATGCTCAGACCCAGGCCAACGCCGTCCACCTGATCGCGCGTCCCCGGGGCTCGATAATACTTGTGGAATACCAGCGACTGCTCCTCGGGCGGTATGCCCGGGCCGTCGTCCGAAACTGAGAACTTGAGCTTGAGACCATCTGCTGAAGCCTCACGTGCCATCGCTACCATCACCTCGCTTTGGGGAGGAGCGAACTTGATGGCATTGCCCAAAAGATTCAAAAGCACTTGCTGGAGGTTGTCGGGATCTCCCATGATGAAAGGCAGCCCGGATGGGATAGTGGTCCGGATGATGATACCTTTCGCCTCCGCTGCCGGACCAACGCGATAGATACAGGTGGACATGAAAACCGAAGGGTCCATGGGACGAAGCTCTATCTTCAGGGCTCCGGCCTCCATGCGAGAAACCTGCATCAGATGGCTCAAAAGGTCTGAAATCCGCTCGATTTCGCCGCCCGCAATTTCCAGGAAACGCCGTTGACGCTGATTGACGGGACCCATTAGCTCCTCTAAAATCATGTTCACTGACTCCCTAATGGAGGTAAGAGGGGTTCTGATCTCGTGGCTCAGCATGGAAATGAAATCCGAGCGCATGCGCTCTTCCTCCTTGAGCAGCGCCGCCATCTCGTTAAAGGCCCCGGCCAATTCGCCAAATTCATCCCGTGACGGGATGCGGATCGGTTCGCTCAGCCCCTCGTGGGAGATGGCGCGAATGCCTCGGCGCAGCTCGCGCAGAGGTCGGTTCATGGAATACGCCAGGAAAATACTTCCCAGCAGGCCAACCACTATGGAAAAACCAAGACCCATGAAACCGAACCGGACGGCCCGCTGCCCCCGTTCATTCAGAGAGCGCATTTGCGACTCGATACTCTGTTCGTTATCCGCCCGCGCTTTGGATATCGTTTTGATCCACTCGTTGATCACCGCTTCCGGGATCCACAACGTTTTTCCGGATTCACCCTCGGACCCTTCTCCCACCTCGGGGAGTTGTGCCACATAGTCCCGATAAAGCTGCCTCCAAGGGTCATCGGCGCCGTTTTCGGGCGATTCGAGAAAGAGAATCTCGGTGAGGCTTCCCTCGAACTCCCTTTGCGCCGCGACAAAATACTCTTTGTAGTCCTCCTTTTTCAAGAGGTCATATTTATTCTCGCTCTCCGCCATCCAGAGCAGGCTATCTATCATCTTTTTGGAGGCGGAGGAGATCCTGTAGTTCCGATTCACGATTTTCTCAGAAATACCCATGATATGCTGGATGTGAACGAAGAGAATCAGAATAGTGCCGTAGAAAATGGAGATCAGAACCAGATACCACAAGAAGAATTTAACCATTATACCAAATTTTATCTTCATTCAATTTCCCCGGGAACGGGTTTACCTCCGCCAACCACCATCCGCCATGACCCGGCAGTTCACTCCCCCGACGGCTAGGAAGCCGGTTCTTTTGGCCTCCAGAAAGCCCATCGCCTCTTCCCCTTTGCCTCCTGCTCCCGGGGCGAGGATTCGTCCTCGTTTTCATCAGCGGGAGCGGCGCTGTGGAGGGTGACCTGCGGAAAAGGAATCACCCACCCATACTCGTTGCTCGCCTCCACCGCAATCCTCGGGATGAGCCTCGTCAATCTGTCGTAATGGCGGCCGGCCTTGGCGCCGACATCCACGAGTATGGCAAGATCCAGGGAGGATGGCCGGGCCTCTTTGAACTCGACACTGACGTTGAGAATTTTCTTGGCGAAAGCCTCCCTCTTGAGCTCCTGCCACACAGCCTCCTGCAGCATTTCGGGAATCTCGCGGGTGCTTTCCCTCTGATGCTGATAGTCGAGGCGGAAGGTGGTGCTGAGGCGAAAACCGACGGAGATGTTGTCCGGGTTTTGTTTCAGGAATCCCGCCGTGGGATAGGTTTTGCGGCTTCCCCCCGGGAGAGTGAGCTCCACCATTTCAGGGGTTTGCATGACCACCTGCCCCAGGGTCCCGTCCGCGAGCATGACCCATTCGGTTTCCCGGCTGGGAAACCACGGTTCGTCCGGATCGTAAGGGCGAGACCTGAGGTCCATCAGTTCCTTGAGAGGGAGTCGCAGCAGCCCTCCCTTCAGGTGGGGATTGATCAGCAGGGTGTGAAAATTTAGCGACTGAACCTTCCACGGAATGCCCTGGTAGACAACGCGCTCATCCTCTCTCACGGTGCCGAGATTGAGCAAGAATTTCGCCTCGGTCCAGAACTTCGGCAGGGTTTGCCGGGCCGTCCAGAAGATGCCGAGAAGAAACAGGGCTGCGACGCTGAGGAGCACCCAGTCGCCCGAGAGATAGAGCACCAGGAGCGACGCGCCGGTGGCCCCGGCAAACGTAACCACATAATAGAGTAAGTCCGTCAGGCGTGTGTAAAAGGTCCTTTCCCCTGATTTGTGAAGGGGGCTGAAACGGTATATCAGCCGATTCAGGAAGCGGCACAGCACCACCACGAGGATGAAGGCGGCAAAGGCCAGGAGAAGATTTCTTCCCCGGCTCTTGAAGAAACCTTTCATAAAACTCTGGAACGATTCCAGAAAGGGTTTCTGTTCTTTCAGTTTCTCGTTGAGCTGATAGCTGACCACAGCCAGTTGGCTGGAAAGCTGCTGCTCCTTTTGCTTCCATTCTTTTTCCACGTTCTGCAGCTGCCGGAGGAGTTCCTGGTCCTGCGTTTCCGTGGTGAGTCGCTGAACGTTTTGAAGGGCGCTCTTCGCTACGGCCATTTGCTTTTCATAATAGGCGGCGTCACCGCGCAGTTTTTCGATTTCACGGGGGTGGGCGGTCATGTTCTGCAACTCTTTGACGATGGGCCCCAGCACGTCCTGCAGTTGTTCGCGCCAATCGAAGTGTTCTTTGGGTTTGGCTTTGAAGGTCTCGAGATTCACGCCCGTGGCAATCTGTTCGAAGTCCCGTGAGAGCATCTCGACGCGTCCGTTCAGTTCGGCAAGCTCTTTCAGAAGCCTGACTTTTTGATTTTCGGTTCTGACGAGCTGGAGTTCCTCTTCTTTGCCGTGGACCTGCTGCTTCAAATCATCGATGGATTCGGCAAGGGTCTTCAGGGTGGGGATGGCGACATTGGCCTGAGGCGCACGAAGGGGCTCACCCGGGGCAGTATCCACAACAGCCTGCGATTGTCCATGGGCGTGCTCGATGGCGGGAAAAACGAGTGTTCCCAAAAGGAGACAAACGGCAATAAAGATTTTTTGGATTTTCATCGTTTCTCCAAAAGCATCAGTCAGATGAATGTCTGGGCAACACCCGTGAAAGATGAGAACAGCGAAAGGGGTCTTAAAGCCTTTGCTCAGCACTCAACGCTCAAAACTCAGCAGTCTCCAAGAAACAGGCACGGAATTTTACAATGCTTATTCGGTAATGGCTAGATAAGTCTGGGAGTGAAGTAATTCTTTCTGTTGCACTTCTGGTCCCACAAATCCTTTTCTGAACATACCTTCTCAGCGCAGGAGAAGCCCAATGAATTGAGAATAGATGGTGAGGGTATTACAGGCGTCCAAATCGCCGGGCATCCCGGCAGGTGATGCCGCCGAAGAGAGCAATGCCATAAATGTAACAATTGCTTTTTGATCCGTTGTGGGGTAGGATTCCGGCGTCATTGATCATGGTATCGTTTGTTTAATGAGGTTCTATAGCCGAAGGGGTGCTCTCGTCACGAGGGCTGAGATCAAACCCTTGGAACCTGATCCAGATTAATACTGGCGGAGGAATCGGCAAGTGACAAGGCAGCTGTCAGATGGCCGTTTTCCCAAACGGCCATTTTCATTTTCAGGGAATTGGACGCCGTTGACCACAGCCATTGCCGGAGCTCTCCGCGCGAGCTGAATTGGAGGATGTCATGAATACACAACTGGATTTTGCACGAGCGGGCATTGTTACCGAAGAGATGCGGCAGGCGGTTGCGGGAGAGCCCGTCAGCGCTGAAGAACTGCGGGACCTGATTGCGGCTGGGTGGGCCGTGCTTCCCAAGAATCGCAACCATTCCTTTCCCATTCTCCGGGCCATCGGGCAGGGTTTGAAAACCAAGGTGAACGCCAACCTGGGAACGAGTGGCGAATGCTGCAGCATGGAAATGGAGGCGGAGAAACTCAAGGCGGCGCTGGATGCCAAGACGGACTCCATCATGGATCTTTCCACCGGGGGAGACCTGGCCGAATTCCGCCGCTTTTTCCTCGAACACTCCCCCGTAACGGTGGGAGCAGTTCCCATCTACACGCTGGCCACCGAGATGATGGCCAGGCATCAGTCGTCTGGACGAAATGGACGGGGACCGGCTCCTGAGGAGTATCGAAAAACAGTGCAACGAGGGGATCGATTATATTACCGTCCACTGCGGGGTCACTCAGGTGGCGGTAAAGCGGCTCGAATCCTATGAACGGATCATGCCTTGCGTGAGTCGGGGGGGCTCCATTCACATGCACTGGATGCGCAAGAATGGCAAAGAAAATCCCCTCTACGAATACTTTGACGACCTCCTCGAGATTGCCCACAAATACGACGTCACGCTCAGCCTGGGCGATGGCTTCCGCCCCGGCACCATCTGTGATGCCACCGATGGCGCGCAGTTGCAGGAATTGATGATTTTGGGGGAGCTGGCCAGGCGAGCTCGCAGTCGGGGCGTTCAGGTCATGATCGAAGGGCCCGGACATGTGCCGCTGCCTCAGATCCAATCCAACATCCTCCTGCAAAAGAAGCTTTGTGACGGGGCCCCCTTCTATATCCTGGGACCTTTGCCCACCGATATCGGTGCCGGCTACGATCACATTGTCGCCGCGATCGGCGGTGCCATCGCCGGGGCCGCCGGTGCCGACTATATCTGCTATGTCACGCCTGCCGAACACCTTGGCCTGCCCAACGCCGAGGATGTTTACGCCGGGGTCATGGCGGCGCGCATCGCCGGCCACGTGGCCGACATTGCCAAGGGACTCCCGGGTGCCATGGATGCCGATCGCCGGATGTCCGAATGCCGCCAGAAACTCGACTGGGAGGGCATGATTGCCTCGGCGCTTGATCCCGAGTTGGTCAAGCGGCGTCTTCAGGTGACGCAGGACCGGGAAGCCTGCTCCATGTGCGGTAAGCTCTGCGCGGTTAAGATCGGCCGGATGAGCTGACTCTGAGTCTATTCACCGGATTCGGAAAGGCATTATGCGTTACCGTTAATCCGTGCTAAAATCAATCGCGGCGGCAGTCACAGTTACATCCGAACCGCCGGTGCAAAAAGCCACAGATTGTACGGATTGACGCGGATAAAGATACAAGAGAGATCTGTGCTCATCGGCGTGCATCCGTGGCCACTGGATGATTAGTTGCGGTGTGCTTTGCATCACTTTGCTGGATAATTCGCTTCTCTATTCTCAAGGCAAGGAGGTCAGACTCCCATGATTCCCCCAATCGCATACCAGATCTTCGCAGTCGCAGCCTGTATGTTGCTCATCTTCTCGATTGGGTACTATTTCGGGTACCGCAAAACGGTGGTCAGATATGCCGCCCAAAGCGTCAACGACCGAGAGGAAATGCTATCTATCGAGAAGGCGCTCAAGCGCTTTTGGGACGAGGAAAAGGAAAAACTCGAAAAAGAGAAAGGCGAACTGCAAAGGCGCATTTCTTTTCTGGAAGGCAAAGTGGATCAATACCGCCAGAAGGCCGCCGGGATCGGTATGATGGGTTTGCGGAGAAGCAAGTTGGCGGACATGTTCATCGGTCTGCTGATTGAGAACGAAAACCTTGAAGAGAAACTCTTCATGCAGAACCTCAAGCTCAAACAGGAGCGGGATGAATTCCTCGAGAACGAATTGCGGAACATCAGTTACAAGCGCATCCTGCTGTCGGAACTGATCTCCCAGGCGGACGTGCGACGCGAAATGGAAAAGCTCATCAATGACAAGGGGCGCTGGAAGCGGCTTGAAATCAAACAGAAGGAAGTCGAGCCAATCACCGGTGATGCTCTGAACGAAGAGGATGACTGATCTGAAGCGCGCCGGAGGTTTGCCGTTTGGAGACGATTTCATACCTATGGTAAGGTGCGGAAGTTTCCTCGCTTGACAAACCTTGGTCCACCAACTATCAATAAGTCCACGAATTTTCCCGTGAGTCGGCGGTTGCGGCTCAATCTGCAATAGTGAACCCCGTGAAATGAGCTGAGGGAAAATGGTTCGCTTTTACCCGGTTTCACCCTGTTTCTTCTTTCCTCTCATTGTAGGTTTGTTGCTCTCCTCGACCGCTTGTGTCCCTGCCAAATCGGCTCGAGTGGCCGGCGTCGCCCTGACCCTGCAGGATGTGGCACAGGCCGCCGCCAAGCAAACGGACCTGACCATCGTCAGGGAAGGCACGCCTGCCTATCTGATGCTGGTGGATGGTTTGATCGAAGCTTACCCCGGCAACCGGGAACTGCTCGTCGCCGGGTGCCGAGCCTACACTTCCTATGCCGCCATGTTTGTGGCCGATGAGCAGCCCAAAGAGGCCGAAGCTCTTTATCGGAAGGCCAAGCTCTATGGTTTCCGTGCCCTTTCGGACAAGGGGGATTTTGGCAAAGCCGCCGCGGGAAACCTTGATGAATTCAAGTCTTTCCTGCAGGGATACAAGAAAGAGGACGTACCGGCGCTCTTCTGGACGGCCAGCGCTTGGGGGGGGTGGATCGGCAGCAACCTTGGCAACGTTGAAGCCGTGGGGGACTTGCCGGTTTTCGGTGCCACCCTGGACCGGATACTCGAACTGGATGATACCTATGATTATGGCGGTCCGCACCTCCTCATGGGGGTCTACCTCGCGGTCCGGGCCCCGGTGCTCGGAGGCGGCCTGGCGGAAGCAAAAAAACAATTCGATCGCGCTTTATCCATCAGCGGGAACAAAGTATTGGCGGCAAAGGTTCTTTTTGCCCAGTATTATGCCGCAGGAATAAAAGACCGTCAGCTTTTTGAAGGGAGTTTGCGCGAGGTCCTGGCGGCCCCTGTGGATGAGGTCCCGGAGTTGACCCTCTCCAACACGCTGGCCAAGGAAAAGGCAAAGAAACTGCTTGCTGAAACGGAGGTATATTTTGGTGGTTAGCCCTAAGTGCGCTGCAAACCCGCGTGAGATAATCCACAGGAAGTCCGGTGTCGTCACCTTTGGCCTGTTGTTTCTTTTTGTCGTCTTCTCGACTTCTGCGGCGTTTGCGGCGGGGGTGCCCGAGTACGAGATCAAACTGGCTACAATGGCGCCGGAAAACAGCTCCATGATGCAGATTTTCAATGAGATGAATGCGGAACTGCTCAAGGAAACCGAAGGCAAAGTGGGCTTCAAACTCTTCGCCGGCTTTGTCCTGGGCGATGAAGAGGATGTGCTGAGGAAGCTTCGCATTGGCATGGTGCACGGCGCAGCCTTCACCGCGTCCGGACTCACCGATGTCAATCATGATCTGCGTGCGCTCCTTGTTCCTTTCCTTTTCGACAATTACCAGGAAGTCGACTATGTCATGGCTAAGCTCGAACCCGACTTGAAGCGCGGGTTTGCCGAGAAGGGTTTTGAAATCCTGGGCTGGCCGGAGCTTGGCTTTCTCTATTTTATGTCGACAACTCCTATTGCCGGCCTGAACGACATCAAGGGCAAGAAAGTCTGGGGCAAGTCCAACGCCCCCATGCTGCAGGCGATCATGGAAAAGGTCGGCGTTTCCACCGTCGCCATTAACGCTCCGGATGTGCTCATGGCCCTCCAGACCAACCTCCTCGAAGTGGTGTACAATTCACCCTACTATGCGCTGATCACCCAGTGGTACACCCAGATCAAGTACCTTACCGACGCTCCGGTTTCCTATGTCGGCGGGGTCCTGGTGATGGACAAAAAATTTCTTGCCAAAATCCCGGCTCCTCTTCAGGAGACCCTGAGAAAAGTCTCTGCCAGATATTTGCAGCGGGTCGTTGAGCAAACCAGGAAAGATAACACCGATGCCCTCGAGATCATTTTTAAGCGGGGGGTGAAGAAGGTGACTCCGGACCCGAACCAGATCAAGGATTTTAAGGAACTCACCGATAAGGCTATGGCTGACATTGGCCCGAAGGAGTTTCCTATGGCCACCTATAAGAAGATCCAGGCCGAACTTGCCGAATACCGGGCGCGATCTCCCAAAAAACAATGAAGTCTTCCCTGCGAAACAGCATATTGCAGTTGAGCCGCTGGTTCGGACTGCTCGAAAACGGGTTGATCGCTTCGCTGGTGATATTTCTAGTCCTGTTCTCGATGGTCCAAATCATCCTCCGCAATTTCTTTTCAACCGGCGTCATCTGGGGTGATACCTTGCTGCGGCAAATCGTACTCTGGGTCAGTTTGCTCGGGGCGGCGCGAGCCACTGCTGAAAATAAGCATATCCAAATTGATCTCCTCCCGAAGTTGCTGCCCGCTGCAAGCGCCCGAGCCCTCGGTATTATCAGCAACCTTTTCGCAACGCTGGTTTCCGCCACGCTCCTTTATGCCTCCTTCATCTTTGTCCAAATGGAAATGAGCTCGGGCACCATGGCCTTCGTTGGCATTCCCAACTGGTGGCTGGAGACGGTTTTTCCGCTCAGTTTCGCGCTCATGACGTTACGGTTTGGTTATCAGTTCATTGGAAAGCTAAGTATGGGCCATGGTGACCTGAGCGAATGACGCTGCTGCTGACTGTCTTGCTGATCCTGGTGGCTTTTTCCGGGGCCCCGCTGTTCCTGGTGATCTCCGCCGGCGCCCTGTTGTGCCTGCATTCCCTGGGCGTGGACCTCTCCGCAGTCATCATCGAAATGTACCGCCTGGCGGCCAGTCCCATTCTGATTGCCCTCCTGCTTTTTGCCTTCGCCGGATACGTGCTCGGGGAAAGCCAGGCCAGCAGGAGGCTGGTCAGGCTATCGGCGGCGATCATGGGGCGGGCGCCCGGAGGATTGGCCATCGTCTCGCTCATCACCTGTTCTTTTTTTACGGCGCTTACCGGCGCTTCCGGAATTACCATTGTCGCCCTCGGCGGGTTGATGCTGCCTGCACTGATCGCCGACAAGTACCCGGAAAAGTTCTCCCTCGGGCTGCTGACCACCTGCGGAAGCCTCGGACTGCTCTTCCCTCCCAGCCTTCCTCTGATCATCTATGCCATGGTCGCCGACATCAATACCGCCGATCTTTTCCTGGCGGGGGTTTTGCCCGGTGTGCTCATGCTGGTTCTGCTTTCCCTCTACGGCATGGTCCAGGGCATTCGGTGCGGAACCACCGGCGCCCATGACAATTTCAGTTTCCGCGAAATCCTCGCGGCCCTCCGCGAAGCCCTCTGGGAAATCCTTCTTCCCGTGGTAGTCCTGGGCGGGATCTTCAGCGGTTACCTGGCACTGAGTGAAGCCGCAGCGATTACGGCCATTTATGTGCTCTTTGTGGAGATGGCCATCCACCGGGAAATCAAGATAAAGGATTTGCCGTCCACCATCATGAAAACGGTAATGATGGTGGGCGCCATTGTGGTGATTCTGGGCGCATCTCTTGCCTTCAACAGCTTCCTGATCGACCAGCAGGTGCCGAACAAGATTTTGAGCTTCATGCGCGCCCACGTCGAAAGCAAGGTCGCTTTTCTCTTCATCTTGAACCTGTTCCTGCTCGGGGTCGGCTGCGTCCTCAACATTTTCTCCGCCCTGGTTATTGTGGTGCCTCTAATCGTACCCATTGCCAAGAGCTATGGAGTGGACCTGCTGCACCTGGGGATCATCTTTCTCACCAACCTCCAAATCGGCTATTCGCTTCCTCCGATCGGCATGGACCTTCTCATTGCGAGCCTGAGGTTCGAAAAATCGGTTATCTATCTTTATTACGCATCCCTTCCCTTCATTGCCATCCTCCTGGTGGCTCTCGCGATCATCACCTTCTTCCCTCCGCTGAGCCTCTTGCTGGTGAAGTAATTGTGCCGATTTTGGTTGGAGGAGTTCTTCTTGTGCCGCAGAGAGGCAGAGGACGCAAAACTCTTTGGTCCTGTTGTCACCGCGACCTCTGCGCCGTTGCCGTGGTTTCTTGAAACGAAGTATTTCCTCGGCTGAAAGGGGTTTCGAGATAGTCACCCACTGAACTCTAACACAGGAGTCGCGTGATGAACTTTTCCTTGCCGCAAGAGATAAGTGAAGAGCTGAATCGTTTTCAGGCCTTTCTCGATAAGCGTCTTCGGCCGCGGCTATCGCAATGGTATGAAGACGGGGTCATTCCGGGTGATTTCTTCCAGGAACTGGGAGGGACTGGCTGGCTGGGTTTCGTTGCCGGCGATGAGGGCATACAGGAGGAATCCGCCTTGAAACAGGCCGTCCTGATGGAATGTCTGGCAAGGCTGTCGCCGGGGGTTGCCGTTGCCGTTGCCGTGCAGATCTCCCTCGGGGTTAAAGGACTTTACCTGTGCGGGAATGCCGAGCAAGCCGCCCGCATTCTGCCTGCGGCCATTCTCGGGGAAACTCTGATGTGCCTTGGCAACACGGAACCCACCGCCGGAAGTGATGTGGCCGGCATTGCGACCAGGGCTGATCGCATTGAGGGCGGATGGTTACTGAACGGAACCAAAGCATACGTTACTAATGGGACCATCAGCGATTTGGCTCTCATTACTGCCGTTTCCGATCCGGAAGCCCCGAGAAACCAGCGATTATCCATGTTCCTGGTGGACCTGTCGGCTCAGGGGATTTCCCGAACGAAGCTTAACAAAAGGGTGTGGATTCCTTCCGATCTTACCCGGCTCCGTTTCAAGGATGCCTATGTTCCCGATGAGAACCTGGTTGGTGAACGGGGCAAAGGCTTGCAGCAGGTCCTGAACATTTTCACGCACAGCCGGATCGCGATCAGTGCACTGACGTTGGGGACGGCCAGGGGGGCTTTTGAACAAGGCCTTGAACACGCTCGAAAGCGGAAGGTGTTCGATGAGAGCATAGTCCATTTCCAGGCCAAATCGTTCGAAGCTGCGCACTTCTTCAGCAGGATCGAAGCCGCCGGGCTGACCTTGTGGAAGGCTTGCTGGCTTAAAGATCAGGGGTTGGACTTTCGTCTGGAATCATCCGTGGCGAAATACCTTGCGGTGGAGGCGGCAAGAGAGATCGGGGTGTGGGCTGCGGACCTTTTTGGTGCTGCCTCGGTCATCTTCGAACATCCTATCCATAAGTACCCCATGGATGCCTGGGCAGCATCGCTGGGCGAGGGCACCCAGGACGTGCAGAAACTGATCATCTTCCGAGAACTCATGAAGAAACAGGACCTTTTTGCGTGAGTGAGGATCGAGAAGGCTTGCTGCTCCCGAGCGGTTGCAGGAGGCTATAGTCCGATCACTCCGCGATAAAGCAATAGGGGTCGCGGTCTTCAAACACGTCAAGTCCGAAGCTGTGAGCGATCGCCAGGCAGCCCCCGCATACGGGCTTTATGGCACAGGACCGGCAGGCACGGGAGCCGGAACGGTAGCGCCGGGCGGGTTCGGAGTCGTAGAGTTCCCCGAGACTGGTGTGAAGGATGTTTCCGATGGGTGACGGAAATTTGCGGCAGGCATGGACGCTCCCATCCGCCAGAAGAGAAATGAAGTTGAAGGCGGCTCCGCATCCATAGCCGGTACATCCGCCAAAGGCGGGCAAGCCCTTTTGGTGATGGATAATGTTGATCAGATTGTCTTTCAAAGCGCAGACGGAGTTGCGCTCTGCAGCCTCCGAATAAGCCTCCAGAAAGACCCTGTAGTCGTTCTTGGAGGGGAGTTTGAGGGCGGCGCCCCGGCCCACCAGGGAGAGGCGGTTAAAAGTGAATAAGTCAGTGTGGCCGCGAAGCATTTCAGCGAGAGGCAGCACTTGAGAGAGGTTGTCCCTGGTAAGCGTGAGCATAACCATTGAGTAAATATCGAGATGGCGCAACACCTCGAGAAATTCAAGCACGCGATCGAAATGTCCGCGCCCGCGAATATAATCATTGTGTTCCCGCAGCCCTTCGAGGCTCACCTGATAATAAAGGGGCGGCTCGACGGCGACCAGTTCTTCGATCAGCTCCCGGGGCGCCGGATTGCCGAGGATGGCGAGGCCGAAGCCGCGCTCGGAGGCAGCCCGGTAGACCTCCAGGAAGGCGGGATAGAGCATGGGGTTGCCGCCGGTGAAGGAGACTTGCCCCTTGACCTTTCGGCTCCGGCAGAATTCGGAGAGTCCATCAAGGACCTTCAGCGCTTGTTCCGGTTCGAGGGAATGCGTGCCGCTCCGATCATAGCAGTGCCTGCAGTGAAGGTCGCAAGCCCCGGTGATATGCCATTGGAGGGTGAAAACGGGAGACGACAGGAAATCCTCCTCGATCTCATGATCCATAAGGAAACAAGAGGGATCACGCCGAATGCCCGAAGGTGGGGCAATCAACAACCCCTTCCCCACTGCTCGATCGATGGCTGAATCGAGTTGATGAAGGGTAACCCTGCCGGCAGCGGCCACCTGTTTGGGATCGATCTCCTCAGCCGCCATTTTGAGCACCAGGAGATCTTCGTGAGTGGCAGGGCAGACCAGGGCCTCACGGTTCTCGGATGCCGCCAGACGAGCACGTATTCTTCACCTGGTTCCGTGAGGGGAGAAGGGTCATTCTCAGCGGCAGTCAGCAGAAACGTCAGGTTTTTCCAGGAGAAGCGGAGCAACTGGAGAGAAGGGTTGATATCAATTGAATTGCCCGGCAGGGAGTAATCGGGCTCAATGGTTTTCACTCGGAAGAGGGCCCACTCCAGAAGCGCAAGCTCCGGCAAATAACCGGGGAGGGAAAGCATATCCGCTTGCCGAGACAAAACCTGAGGCAGTTCTTCCGGTCCACGGCCCGCGGCACAGGCGCCTGCAAGACGATCCCATGCGTCGGATGGAATAATCTGCCGGCATCCGGGATATATCGCTTCAATCCTATCCGTAGTCTCTTGATACACGGGTCGAGGCTTTCGTCGTTTGATTCGGGGGGAGGATAGAACACGGCCAAAATACAAACATCGTGCTGAAACACCCGGTTAAACCGGTAACCTTCGCTCTCTTCTGCAATGAAGGGTATGTCCTGACAAGCGGGGCCAGTGCAACCTGCACTATTGCTTGCTCCCGCCTCAGCCGCTCTTGCCGGGGACTTTCTTCTGCTCTTCTGCACCACCCGTTCCGGACCTGGTGGCATTTCCGTCACCCTTAGTCGCTTCTTTGCTTTTTTCTCCAACGCTAACTGCGCTGGGTTGGGTCCCTCCTCACCCACTTTTTCCAGCTTCTTTTTTGGGAGGTTGGGCGCCGCCGGCGCCGGACTGGCCTGCACCTCACCCGCTCGCTGCTCCTGCGGCGGTAAGGCCGGCCCCGGACAGCAGGGTTGCAAAGCACAACCCGGCGAGAACTTTCTTGAGTTCCTTAGTGTCCATGCTCTTGCTCCATCGGTCAGCTGGTTTTTCTCAAATCGTATTCTATCCTCCCCGCCTGCAAATCATGCTAGAGACCGCGTCCTCGAATGTCAAGAAAATGGCGTTGCCCTCTGTTTCCTCACTGAGTACTCGAGGTTTCATTAGATTCAGGTGCTTTTCCTCGAATATAGAATATGGTAGATATATAGGGTTGAGTTGGTTCTAAGCATGTTCCTTTAACGGGAACGGCCGGCCGACGCAAAGCCATGGCGGGTTCTTGTCTTTGGTCGATATCTTGACTGGAAAGGCGTGATAATTCGTTGTTCATTCGGGGAGAATATGCATTGAAGCCGCATTCGAGGACTAGCAGAGGTTGCTCCGGACTTTCCTCTGATTCGGGGTTCCGCATGTCGGAGCGGTTATTTCGGATTTCCGACCTCTGCTGCCGCAGTTCTGATAGTATCGTTCCTCATGAGGTGCCATTCATGAGACGTGCATCACCGCGCAAAAGGATGCCTGCGAAAAAGGGCCCCATACGCTGGCTTGCATTTGGCTTTTTGACTCTCGTTACGGGCTTGGTGGTTGCCGCCGGGCTTGCGCTTATAGTTTTTTACATCGAACTGGACCGCTCCCTCCCGAGCACCCAGTCACTCAGGAACTACCATCCGCCTTTGGTTTCCAGCGTCTACGCCGCCAATGGGTCATTGATCGGCGAATTCTATACGGAGCGTCGCTTCCTGGTGCCGCTGCAGGAAGTTCCTCCTTACGTTGTGAAGGCTTTTCTCGCTTCGGAAGACGCCCGCTTTTATGAGCACGGAGGGGTGGATCTGCTTGGAATCATCCGGGCCTCGTTGAAGAATCTTGAAGCCGGGGAAATAGTCCAGGGCGGGAGCACCATCACGCAGCAGGTGGTTAAATCACTGCTCCTCTCGCCCGAGAAGACCTGGATGCGCAAGCTGAAGGAAGCCGCGCTCGCCTATCGGATCGACCATTCGTTGAGCAAGGACGAGATTCTCTACCTTTATCTGAACCAGATCTATTTCGGGGCGGGCGCCTATGGTGTGGAAGCCGCCGCTCGGACCTATTTCGACAAGCATGTTGGGGATCTGAGCCTTGCCGAGGGTGCCATGCTGGCAGGTCTGCCCAAGGCGCCGAGCCGCTTTTCGCCGCTTCAGAACTTTTCTGTGGCCAAAGATCGCCAGGAATATGTTTTGAAGAGAATGGCGGAAGTTGGATTCCTCACTTCCGAGGAAGCGCGAAAAGCCCTTGCCCAGCCCCTGCATTTCGCCAAACCGAAGCATTGGACCCTGAAGGCACTCAACTCGTTTACCGAAGAAGTCCGCCGCCAGGTGGAAGCCCGCTATGGGCGTGATGGTCTCTACAAACAGGGCATCTCCATTTATACCACCATGGATGTCAGGGCTCAGGAAATAGCCCAAAAGGCCCTGGATGCCGGGTTGAGGGAACTGGACAAACGCCACAGTCGTTATCGAGGTGTCAATCTTAACGTAGCGAAAGAAGACTGGCCGACAACTTTGAAAGTCTTGACGGAAAGAAACGGTGATCTGACTCAGGGCAAAATCGTTGCCGCCCTGGTGACTGCCTACGATCCCAAGACCCAGACATGCCTGCTTCGGTTGGGTGACGTTTCGGCCAAGCTGCCGCCGTCGGGTTGGCAATGGACGCAGGTTTCCGACAAGCGTGCGACGAAGATGTTTCGAGTTGGAGATGTCGTCAGAGTGCATCTCGACAAGCTCCTGGATGATAAGAGCTGGCTGGCGGTTTTGGAGCAGGACCCGGGCATGGAAGGGGCGCTGATGGCGATGGTCCCTGAAACCGGCAGAGTGCTTTGTATGGTTGGCGGCAGGGATTTCGAAAAGAGCCAGTTCAATCGTGCCACGCAAGCGGTCAGGCAGCCGGGTTCCGCCTTCAAGCCGATTATTTACGCTGCTGCTCTGGATAAAGGGTTCACGGAGGCTTCCATCCTCATCGATTCACCGATCGTGTTGGATGATCGAAGCCTGAAAGGCCCCTGGAAACCAGCCAACTACGACCAGCAGTTTTGGGGGCCGATTCTTTTCAGGAAGGCTTTGATCCACTCCCGAAATGTGGTGACTGTGAAACTCCTGGGGCAGATCGGCGTCAACTATGCCATAAACTACGCCAGACAACTGGGCGTCACGTCCCCCTTAACGCCTACTCTGGCGCTCGCTCTGGGTTCTTCAGGGGTCACCCTGGAGGAGTTGATCACCGCTTATACGCCTTTCATCAACCAGGGCGAACGGGTTCAGCCCTATTTGATTGAAAAAATACTTGATCGCAAAGGTCGCTTGGTGGAAGAGCACCAGGTGGTGCGGGAGAGTGTGATTTCGCCGCAAACGGCTTACATCATGACGAATTTACTCCAGGGCGTGGTCGAGGAAGGCACCGGTCAAAAAGCCAAGGAACTCGGCCGACCCGCAGCCGGAAAGACAGGAACCACGAACGAAATGAAAGATGCCTGGTTCGTCGGCTACACTCCTTCGACCCTCGCCGGGGTCTGGGTCGGTTATGACGACCATACGCTATCTCTGGGCAAGGGCGAAACCGGAGGCCGGGCAGCCTGCCCGATCTGGTTGTACTTCATGAAAGAATGGCTGAAAAATGAACCCCTCGAAAGCTTTCCCATTCCCCCCGGGGTGGTGTTTGCCAGAGTGAATTCCTACTCCGGCATGGTCACACGCGCCGATGATCCCAACGGGGTTTATGCAGCGTTTTCAGGAGGGCCACCTTCGGAAGCCGGTCAGCAGGGTGAAATGGGGGGGAGACCCTATACCCCCGCCTCGGCTTCGGAATCCTTTTTCAAGTCCGACCTGTTCTGACCACGGGCGCTTCCCCGAAAGCTGAACCATGCAGCGGTATTTTGGTCCTGAAGGACTGCTCTCCACCAAGATCCCTACTTTCGAATTCCGGGCCTCACAGCAGGAAATGGCCAGCGAGGTGTTCGACTGCCTGACCGGGGGCACACCCCTGCTGGTCGAAGCAGGCACCGGGACCGGCAAGACTTGGGCCTATCTTATCCCGGCAATTCTGAGCGGGAAAAAGACCATTGTCTCCACCGGCACCAAAACCCTGCAAGACCAGATTCTGGACCATGACATTCCCGTCCTCAAGAGAGTCATTTCTCCTCGATTGCAGGCGGTCTGCCTGAAAGGGCGCAAAAATTACCTCTGCTTGCGCCGGTTCAAGGATTTCACCTATCAGCCGACCTTCTGGAACCGGGAGGAAGCCAAATCTTTCCATCGTTTCCAGAGTTGGGCCACCCGCACGAAAACCGGAGACCGCTCGGAGATTCCATGGCTCCCCGACCACTATCAATTTTGGAATGAAGTGAGTTCCAGCAGTGATCAGTGTCTCGGACAGAAATGCGAAGATCAACCCCACTGTTTCCTCAGCCTGATTCGCGGCCAAGCCTCCCGGGCTGATCTGGTGGTGGTCAACCACCATCTCTTTTTTGCCGATCTGGCCTTGCGAAAAAGAGGAGCAGGGGTGCTCCCTCACTACGATGCCGTTATTTTTGACGAAGCCCACCAACTGGAAGACATCGTCGGGGTCTACTTCGGCCTGCAGTTCAGCAACCTCAGGCTTTCCGAACTGGTGCACGATCTTGACCGGTGTTGCCAAAAGGAACTCAAAAATGCCGCCAACCTCCAGGGGATTCGAAACATCGCCAGGCAATTGGAGGTGTTGGGCCGTCAACTGCATCATCAGTTTCAGCGCCTGCACAAGTCTCCCGGGCGCTACCCTTTGGCTCTCGACCGGGTCGGGCAGGAGTTTCCTGTGATTCCACAGCAGACGGTGGGTGCTCTCGAACAACTGAGTGCTCTCCTGTCTCCCTCGGTCGATCAGCACCCGCTCTGTGAATCGTTGATAAACCGCGGTCTCGAAGCGGCCTCGGCGATTCGGGACATCCTCGAACAACGCAACCCATCCCTTGTATACTGGTATGAAGTGAATCAACATGCCGTTTTCCTTCATGGTACTCCGGTTCGGATAGACTCCATCCTGCAAGAGGAAATATTCGCCAAAACACCCTCTTCGGTCTTCACATCAGCCACGCTGTCGGTCGGTGGAGCTTTTAGCTTCTTCCGGGATGCCCTCGGTGTTCCGCCGGAGAGTAAAGAAAAAGTGCTCTCGTCACCGTTCTCCTTTGAAAGACAGTCGCTCTTATATATTCCTTCGCAGTTCCCTGAGCCGCAGGACCCTCGCTTTTGCTCGCAGTTGTCCCGCGAGGCCCTGCAAATTCTCATGAAAAGCCAAGGGCGTGCCCTGCTTTTGTTTACCAGTTATCGAAACATGAACGAAGTCCATCAAGAGCTCCGGGATCATCTTCCCTTCACCGTGCTCATGCAAGGGCAGAAGCCAAAGCGCATTCTCCTGGCCGAATTCAAGGAGAAGGTGGATTCGGTCCTGCTCGCTACCAGTTCGTTCTGGCAGGGTGTTGACGTTCCCGGTGAGGCCTTGAGTTGCCTGCTGATTGACAAGCTCCCCTTCGAAGTGCCGGACGACCCGCTGATTGCCGCCCGGATGGACCATCTAGCCAAGCAAGGCAAGAATGCCTTCTTCCATTATCAGGTTCCAAGGGCTATTATTCAGCTGAAACAGGGAGTGGGACGTCTCATTCGCTCTACTCAAGATCGAGGTGTTATTGCCATATTCGACGTCCGTCTGCTTACCAAAAGCTATGGTCAGATGTTCCTCAAGAGCCTGCCCCCCTGTCGCGTTGTTCACGAGAGAGATGAGATCGGCACTTTCTTCTCCCGGGGACTTTTGCCCGACTGCCCCGGCGGTCGGGGTGCATCGCCGTAATGGAGGCCAGCCATGGCAGAGAAGATTTTGGTGGCAGTTGACGGGTCGAAGAGAGGGTTTGATGCGGTCTCGATTGTGGGAAACCTTGTCAAAGACCATCCTGATTTGCACCTGTACCTCTTCCATTGCGTACAGGAGCTGTCGGGACTGTTACCCGGTGAACTGTGTGTCGGCCTGGAGGCAAAATGCCTGCTCAAGCCGGCTGATCAGGAACGGTTGGGAAGCATGATTTTCGAGGAAGGCCGCCGCCGTCTCCTGGCAGTCGGATTTCCTGAAAACAGAATGGAATTTAAGCTGAAGGCGGTCGGCGTTGATCCGGCGATCGATATTCAAACTGAGGCCGAGAGCGGAAAGATGCGAACTATTGCCCTGGGGCGTCGCGGCCTGAGCCCGGTAAAGACCCTGCTCCTGGGGAGTGTTTCCAGCAAGGTGGCGCATTACGCGCAGCACCACTCGGTTTGGATCGTTGACACCCCGGTTCGGGAATCGCGAAAAGTGCTGGTGCCCGTGGAAGGCACTGCCGATGTGCGTGCCTTAACGACTTACCTGGCGGAGTCCGTTGCTCTCATTCCCGGATTGAAATACACCCTCTTCCACCTGATGCCCCCGATACCCCCTGCGTTCTGGGATGACGGGCACGTCCTGAGTCCACCGGAGCAGAGAGACCGCCAGGGCAGGGTCGAAAAGTGGCGTTCCGAGTACCGCCAAAAAGCCGAACAATTTATGGCCGAAGGCTGTATATCGCTTCTTGAAAAGGGTGTGCCGGAGCAGAATGTGACCGTGATTGTTCAAACCACCAAAGAGGGCATTGCCCGCGACCTGCTCAATGAGATTGAGTCGAACAAATACCAGTTGGTCGTCATCGGCAAGCGCAGTTTTCAGGAAAGAAAGCCTTTTCTGCTGGGCAGTCATGCCAACAAGATCCTACAGAACCTCACGGGCGCGATGCTCTGTCTGGTGGATTCTTAAAAGACGCTATTCCTGAAAAAGGTCCGTGCTCAAATACCGCTCACCGGTGCTCGGCAGGATGACTACAATCAGTTTGCCCTTGTTTTCCGTTCGCGCGGCCAGCTGAAGGGCCGCAGCGACAGAGGCGCCTGAAGAAATCCCGCAGAGGATCCCTTCGGCTTTCGCTACTGCCCTTGCGGTCTCGAAAGCCTCATCGTTGGTGATGGCAATGATCTCATCGATGATGCGGGTATTTAAGACGGCGGGAACGAAGCCTGCCCCGATTCCCTGGATCTTGTGAGGTCCGGCCTTGCCTCCGGACAGCACGGGGGAGGAGGCCGGTTCCACGGCAACAGCCCGGAAAGAGGGCTTGCGCTGTTTAATGACTTCGCTGATACCCGTGATCGTTCCCCCCGTTCCCACACCGGCAACCAGGATGTCGACGGCCCCGCGCGTGTCCTGCCAGATCTCCTCGGCAGTGGTGCGGCGATGGATTTCGGGATTTGCCGGATTGGCGAACTGGTCGGGCATGAACGAACGAGGGTCCTGCGCGACGATCTCCCGGGCCTTGCCGATAGCCCCTTTCATGCCCTCGCTTCCCGGCGTGAGGAAGACCTCGGCCCCGAGGTGCTTGAGCAATTTCCTCCGTTCCATGCTCATGGTTTCCGGCATGGTTAACAAAAGGCGGTATTTTCTGACCGTGCACACAAAAGCCAGGGCAATACCGGTGTTGCCGCTGGTCGGTTCAACAATCAGGGTGTCGCGCTGAATGAGCCCCTGTGCCTCGGCAGCCTGGATCATGGCTACCCCGATGCGGTCTTTGATGCTTCCGAGCGGGTTCTGGAATTCGAGCTTAGCCAGAATTTCCGCCTGCAGGCCGCCGGCAATCGCGTTCAACCTCACCAGGGGAGTCCTGCCTACAGTCAGGGTGATGTCGGAGAAGATGTCGGTCATTGTGTTATCCTCCTTTCCGCAAGTAATCTGATTCCAAAACGCCCGTTATGTGGAACCTTGCCGCAAAGAGCAGCGGGGCATCCGGATGCCCTGGTCATAGTATCAAAGCTTCTTGACAAAAGGCGATCCTGTCATAGAGTTAATCTAAAAGCTTATCATTTTCATTGTCGAGCTCGAAAGTTCATCCGGTGAGCTGATAGGTCTTCAAATTGATTCTTGTTTTGCTCCTGAACGTGGCAGTCGATACAGGAAAGGGCGGCATGGTTGGTGGGTCAGTCATGTGATCAACTAACAGAGAAAGGAGCAATGAGATGAAAGCAGGGATTATTTTCACGGGAACAGGGCCGATTCTCATCTTAACGACCTACGATTCACTGAGCGAACCCCGGCTGGCAGAGAAGCTCAAGGCCAGAGGAATGAAAAAGTTTATTGCTTATGAAGTTCCTTTGGAGAAAGTCAAACAGCGGTACGGCACCCATTTTTCGGTGATCACCGGCGACCTCTCTCAAACCGACGACCTGCGCATACTGGACATCGACGGACATCACGTTTTTCTTAACTTTGCGTTCGAAGAAATGGGAGCACCCTATTATTTCAGTGCCTGATGGAGTCCCATGCAGCGCATGACTCACGGATTTCGGAAAGCGGATTTCGATACCTTCGATCTCCGTTCCGAAATCCTGAGGGTCTCAAGAAATGATCTCTACCGCCCTGTAAGGACATGCGGGGACACAGAGCTCACAGGCAATGCACTTGTCCTGGTCAAAGGAAACCCGCATTTCCGGCCTCGCCACAGTAATTCGCATTCCGCATCTTCGGTTGCAGCACCCCCATGTAGGTATAGATGATACGGTCGGAGGAGAGCGGATTGTGTCAAGACTTTTTTCCGGTCCCCAAACCCTGTTGTGGCGCTGTCAGGTCAAAAACCGAAAGGGTCTTGTGTTTCTTTCGGACGTGTCTTGAAGTTAACGTTGATGGATTCGTAAAAGAGTGGTTTGCTGGTGGCGCGTGATCAAGGCTCTTCATCACTAAGTCTGCAATTCCGGAGGCATCAAAGTCTTGGCAGCGAAGCTTTTGTGCAATTATTCATGATATTGTTGACTTCCTGGTAGCTCATGTTTGCAAAGAATGTTATGAGATCGGGCGGGAGGAATTGTTGCAACTGCACAGAGAAAAGCTGCAGCGCTTTAATGCCTGAACCGGGGCGTTTGGCTTTTTTTGCTTCGAGGGCATTGCTTTTGACCTCGGAGTGTTTTTAATTAGGGCGAACTTCTAGAATATTATAGGAAAGGCAAGCAATGGAAGAGAGGGTGATGCGCCTGATGCAGAAAGGGTCTTTGGCTTGCAGCGAAGACACCAGCATCAGGGATGTGGCTCAAATCATGGTGGTGAACTCAACGCACTATTGTACGGTGATGAACCAAAACCACGAAGTCATGGGGATCATTTCCGCCCGGAGTATTCTGAAGGCCTTTGGCAGGGACCTTGATCAAACCAAAGCAAAGGATATTCTTGTGCCCTATACCTTCACGATTACCCCCAGCACTCCGCTCAAGGAGGCCATTCAGTTAATGGATAAACGGAAGATCGAACATCTGATTGTGGTTTCGGACCGCCCCGGAAGCAAAGCCATCCTTGGGTTGCTTCATGTGGAAGACATCGTCGACAGAATGGCGCGGGATGAAGAAAGGCAACCGTCATGATGCGCGTTTGTGACCTTATGGATCGTGATGTTATCTTCTGCTATCCGGACGACAGCGTGAAGGATGTGGTGCGGATGATGAAAGCCAATCAATTCCGCCCGGTGGTAGTGGTGCATGAAAGCGGTGAGGTTTGGGGCATTGTTACGAGGCTGGCGGTCATTCGGTTTTACGGAGAGGATCTGGAGCAAACACGCGCCGAGGATGTCATGCGGCCCTACCGGATTGAGGTGGATCCCCAATGGCCGATTGAAAAGGCGATCGAGCTCATGAAGCGGACCAAGTATGAGCACCTGATTATCGTCGACCCGCACGCAGGACCGAGGCGCCCCATCGGCATCCTGTGCAGCTTTGATATTGTCCATTATATGTCGGGAATTGAAACCGGCCATTACGAACAAATCCTCAAAATGCCCCGGGAGTGGTCTACTTCCAGCCCATGAGAAGCCTTTCATAAGCCGTATTCGCAGGATTTTGATGGGGACGATCCGCGGAAAGCACCCCGAGGCAAATAAACAGGCACCTAAAATGGTGCTCTTTTTGCTTGCCTGTATCGCCTGCGCTCTCACTTCTATTGACTTGCCGGGAGCAGAGGAGAGAAGTGAAGAACTCGTCATTGCCGGTGATGAGCCGCTAGGGGTTCAGGCCAGGCACCTCCAGCAGATCTACCCCGAAATCAGGGCTCATGTTGAGGACACTCTGGGCTGGAAGTTCCGCTCGCCACCCACGGGTGCTGTTGGTCGCAGATCGAGAGACTTTCGAGAAAATGAGCGGGAATCCTCTGATCTCAGCTTTCGCGGTCCCTTCGCAACATTCCATTGTCATTCATCTGTCTCCCGCCGTCTCCGAACCCTACCTTTTGCGCGAGACCTTCGAACATGAGCTCTGCCATCTTCTCCTTCATGACCACATCAAGGAGGATGTTCCTTCCCCGATGGCTGGATGAGGGAATTTGCCAGTGGGTAAGCGGAAGTCTGGGGGAAATCCTGGTTGGCAAGGGAGTTGCCGCCGGCGCGATCAATCCGGCGCGTCATCCCATCCCCTTGCGGCAGCTGGCGGTGAGTTTCCCGAAAGACAAGGATTCACTCATCCAGGCGTATGTGGAAAGTCGTCTGTTTGTTGAATATCTGGTGGCCCGTTACGGCAAAGAGAGCCTTCTCAGGGTCTTGCAGCATTTGCGTGAAGGATTGTCGATTGATCAAGCCATCTCCGGAGCGACCTCAAAGTCTCTCCAAAACCTTGAGGATGAATGGCTGGAAGAGTTGCGCAGCAAGAACATGTGGCTGCTTTGGGCCAGCCAGAACCTTTATGAACTCCTGTTCCTGCTGGCTGCGATCCTGACGATAGTGGCCTTCGTTCGCCTCATGATCAGGAAAAAGCGCTATGACCCGGACGAAGAAGATGAGGATTGATTCAGCATCCGGCTGATGGTGCAGGGGCGTTTGATGTTTTGATACAGATTGCCTTTGGCGACCAATCCTTTATGACCCTCGAGAAAAACGGGGCTCACCAATGAACGTGTAATCCGACCGCTGATTCGTCAAGCAGGAGCCCGGTACCATGGTGATTTGCGCGCAATTCAACGGAAACTCCACCGAAAATGTCCTTGACCGGTTTCGCAGAGGCTGATATCGACAAGTCTCGGAAAAGTAATTTCCTATCAGCTGGAGGTTGGCATGGTAATCTACGACAAGCTTTACATCGGGGGCCAATGGACGCCGGCCGGCAGTTCGTCTTTTATCGAGGTCATCAACGCCTCAACCGAAGGGATCATGGGGCGGGTTCCCGCCGGAACCCGGGAAGACGTTGACAGGGCCGTTGCCGCCGCTCGCGCTGCCTTTACCGAATGGGGTTCGACACCCGTGGAAACGCGTTCGGAATATCTACGCAAGCTTCACCAGGGACTTGCCGCGCGGACTGACGAGATCGCACGCACCGTGGCCGGAGAAGTCGGCATGCCTTTTAAGCTTTCGCAGCGTATCCAGGCCGGTCTTCCGGCGGCGGTGATGGAGAGCTACGCGAAGCTGGTCGCCGCTTACCAATTCGAGGAACGGATCGGGAACTCGCTGATCGTTCGGGAACCGATCGGCGTGGCGGCCTGCATCACTCCCTGGAACTACCCCCTTCACCAGACCGTGGCGAAAGTTGCGCCCGCCCTTGCCGCCGGCTGCACCGTGGTCCTGAAGCCCAGTTCGGAAGCGCCGCTTACGGCCTTCATCCTGGCTGAAATAGCGGATGAAGCCGGCCTTCCGCACGGTGTCTTCAACCTCGTCAGCGGTCCCGGCGGGGTTGTGGGAGAAGCCCTCGCCCTCCACCCGGAGGTGGACATGATCTCCTTCACCGGCTCCACGGCTACGGGAAGACGCCTGTCGGTGCTGGCTGCGGAGACCGTCAAGCGCGTCGCTTTGGAACTGGGGGGCAAATCGGCCTCGATCATTCTGGATGACGCGGATCTGCCCTCCGCCGTCAGGAGCACCCTGGCCGCCTGTTTTCTTAACTCGGGCCAGACCTGCACCGCCCACACCCGGATGCTGGTGCCGGAGAACCGCTACGAAGAGATCAAAGGCCTGGTGCTGGAAATCTGCAAGACCTTCGTCCCGGGCGATCCTCTTGACGACAAGACGAGAATCGGCCCCCTCGTTTCGGCGGCTCAGCGGGATCGCGTAAGAAGCTACATCCGCAAGGGAATCGAGGAAGGGGCGGAACTGCTCACTGGGTGGCCCGGAAGCGCCGGACGGGCTGCACAAGGGGTATTATGTGAAGCCGACCGTTTTCGGTCGTGTGGACCCCGGGATGACCATAGCGAGAGAAGAGATCTTCGGGCCGGTGCTGGCCATAATCACCTTCAGCGATGAAGACGATGCCGTGCGCATCGCCAACGATACCATTTACGGTTTGGCGGGAGGAGTATGGTCGGGCGATACCGCAAGGGCCGAGCGGGTGGCCCGCCGCCTGCGCACCGGTCAGGTCGACATCAACGGCGGCCCGTTCAACCTATACGCCCCCTTCGGCGGATACAAGCAATCCGGCAACGGGCGGGAACTGGGTAAATTCGGCCTGGAGGAATTCCTCGAAATCAAGTCAATGCAATTCAAAAATTAAGGGAGCCGGCCATCAAGCTCGATGGTCGCGAAAGCGATGGATGTTGTCATGCCGCGGAAGACATTCTCGAACGATGAAAAGCAATTATCTGTCTGAATCAGGAAGGAGTTGACGAATTGATGACCGCCGATGAATCACTGCAGAAACTGCTGGATGGAAATCACCGCTATGTTGTCAATCAAATGACCGGCCGGAAGCTTTGTGACGCGACGACCCGTCATTCTCTAACCAAGGGGCAGAGCCCCCATGCGATCATTCTTTGTTGTTCCGACTCCCGCGTCCCGCCCGAGATCATTTTCGACCAGGGCCTGGGGGAGATCTTTGTCGTCAGGGTCGCCGGCAACGTTCCCGATCCCATCGTTCTGGGAAGCATTGAATATGCGGCCGAGCACCTGGGTTCTCCTCTGATCATGGTTCTCGGACACGGGCGTTGCGGGGCCGTGACCGCAGCCGTTGCCGCCCGCGGGAAGCCGCACGAGGGCAATATCGGTGCCATTCTCGAAGCTATCGCCCCGGCGGTGAGTCAGGCTGAAAAGGAAGGCGCCGGCAGGGACGGGGCGGAACTGGTGGAGGCAGCCATCGACGGCAACATCAGGTTGGTCTGCCGCTCGTTAAGCACACAATCGGAAGTTATTAAAGAGCTGGCTGATGCGGGGAAGGTGAAGATAGTGGGCGCCAAATATGACCTTGAAGACGGCAGAGTCACGCTTCTGAAAGGGAAATGACGGTTTTTTGCGCTAACGTGTCAAGCAAAGCATTTGTTCATGTCCCTTCGGGACACCCTAAACCATGAAAATGGCTGTGATGAACGCGCAACCCTATTGGTAGAGGGGATCATTGATAATCCCCCCTTTTCTAAAGGGGGCAGGGGGGATTTCTGCTTTTTTGTGACCCACCAGTCATCAAGGCTGGTTAATCTGCCTTAAGGCTTGATTGTGCCGTCCCCTGCCTTTCGCACCTGTCTGCCCTTCAACCCGTGCCTGAAGCGCTCAGCAGTTGCTCGGGCTGCCGGCTTGCGGCAGGGCCGTAGGAAAACCTCCGGTACTCGTCCAGCAGAGACGAGATCAATTCCTTAACGGACATGATCCGATCGACTCGGTAAGCGTTTTCGCCGGCGAAGGCGAAACCGCGTTTCAGGTTCCCTCTTTTGGCATTGACCAGGGCCAGAGCGATGCAGTAAGGGCTGTCCGTGCAATTGCAGGAGGTGATGCAGTGATAGGGGCACTTGAAGGGCTTGTTTCGCCCCGCTTCCACGTCGTCGATGAACCGGTTGCGAATTGCCCGTCCCAGCATTCCCACGGGGCTTTCAATGATCACCAGATCTTGCTTTTGGGCATCCACGAAAGATTGCTTGAACCGGATGTCGGCATCACATTCGTGGGTGGCAACAAAGCGGGTGGCCATCTGGACGCCCGCCGCTCCGAGCTGCAGAAAGTGGTGGATATCGGCCCCACTGTAGATTCCCCCCGCAGCGATCACCGGGATCTCGACATTATGTTCTTCGCAAAACGGGATCACCGCCGCCACGACTTCCGGGACAAGCTTTTCCAGAGCTAAAGTCGGGGTTGTTTAGCTGGTCGGCATTGAAGCCAAGATGTCCTCCGGCCATCGGTCCCTCCACCACGAAGGCATCCGGGAGGCTGTTGAAGCGTGACAGCCACCGCTTGCAGATGGCCTTCGCCGCCCTCGCCGAAGAGATTATCGGCACCAGCTTGGTCTCGAATTCATCCTTTAAATACTTTGGCAAATCCATAGGAAGGCCGGCGCCCGAGAATATGATGTCGATTCCTTCTTCGATGGAGGTTTTGACCATGTCGGCAAAATTGGTCAGGGCAACCATGATATTCACGCCGAGGATGCCTTTGGTGGCTTCTCTGGCCTTTCTGATTTCCCTCCGCAAGGCCCTGATGTTCGCCTCTCTGAAATTGGAGCAGATGTCGGTCTCATGCAAACCGATCATGGCGGCGGCAATCACCCCGATTCCTCCCTCGTTGGCGACGGCTGAAGCGAGACCGGAGAGGGAAATGCCCACTCCCATGCCACCCTGAATGATGGGGATCCTGGCAACTAAATCTTTAATTTTAAGGTTAGGAATAGTCAAAATCTTAGCTCCGGATCAATCGTTGCGTTGTCTGTTCTGGATCAAGGCCCCTTGCCGGATCCGCTTGTCGCGGCCTTGCTCCATCGGGAAACGACAGCCTTGCAGCAGTCGTTTGCAGGGGCTTTATCGACGCCTGGCCTGGAGAAGCCTGCGGCTATCTTCTGAAACCTCTTCGCGATGACTGTTTCTTGGGGGGCTTGGCGGACTGGACTTTCAGATTGAGCCCCTTAAATTCAAAGTTGTCCAGGGCCGCCTTGGCCCTTTCGGCTTCCAATTGGCTGGACATTTCCACAAACGCAAAACCCTTGCCCTGAATTATCTTGGCTTCCTTCACGGTTCCGTATTGGGAGAAAAGATCCTCCAGGTCCTTATTGGTTAGGGAAAAAACAAGGTTTCCAACATATAGCTTAGTAGCCTGCATTATAAACTCCAGAAGCCTTCGGATGCGTCCACGGGAAACCGCATTCAGCGTAGCGCGATCTGTCAGGCAAAACTAAAAAAAGCCGGAGCTTTACTCCGGCCTGTTGTCCATCGTAAGATTATCGGAGTATTTCAACAAGCCACTAAAGCTTTTTCACCCTTACGGCCTGAGGTCCCTTTGCTCCCCGCTCTTCGTCGAAACTCACCCGTTCACCCTCTTCCAGGCTCTTGAAGCCTTGCCCCTCGATGGCACTGTGATGAACAAAGAGTTCCTTTCCGGTGTCCGCCGTGATGAACCCATAGCCCTTCTTGTGATCGAACCACTTCACTCGACCTTCCGCCATGAATACAATCCTTTCCTTGTACAAGGGTCACGAAAAGGGCCCGTTACTTCGGAGCCACTCCAGAACCGTTCTGAGAAGGCGAAAGACCGATTCCCGTGATAACTCGAAAATACCGAACCGTATATTTCTTTGAAACTTAATAAAATTATAGCCGCAAATAATGCAATTGCAAGGGGAATCCTGAGACTCATCGCATCTCGTCCGGCCAAGAATAACCAAAACCGAGGTCTGTCACAGCATCATCGTCAAAGGGCTGTGGCAGAACCCTAAACCAGCGATTCACCCTGAGACCTTGAGGGTTAATCCTGTTGCCTGTCCGAGGCGCCATGGCGATTTCAAGGGAGCCGGCCGGAGCCCTCTGCGTTATGGTTTCGGAGTGCGGTCGATACCCGGGCATTGCTTCCGCTTGGGCTGACCGGAACGATCGAATCGTCCAAAGTAAGACGTACATGCCTATCGCCATCAGCATCAAGCCGACGACCAACCATGTCCGCCAGTTCTGGTGCAGCCTTTTCTCCTCGATTCGTCATTGTGCATGGTTGTGCTCTCCCTCTGCCGGAGTGTGCTGGAGCAGCCTGCCTCGGCTGTCGCGAACCGTCGCTATCCACGCGCGTCAAGGCTCGTCAAGGCCGCTCAAAACGGCACGTCGAGTAATCTTCCCGCTAAGGTTCGTATCTGAAATGTGCAGCGGCTCCCGCTTTCACTGACTGCGTCTTCGTTTGAGCACAAAGAAAGTGGCGATTACCCCGAGCATCGCCACAAACGCGATCACCCAGACGTATTGTTCCAGGAAAGCAACAAACAAAAGGGTGAGCCCAAGGAAAGCCCCCAGCACGCATAGCTCGAAGCCGAGTTGGATCCCCACGATAAACGTCGTCAGCGCCAGCAGCAGAAGGATTATCAGGCCAGTGCTCTCGTAGGTCAAACGTCCCGCGCGCAGAAGCAAGTACACCAGTTGGACGGCAACCAGCAGGCCAAACCAGGTGAGCAACTGAGTCCGGAGGATGCTCAACCAACTCCTTCCTTCACTGCGCACACGGGTCCATTCAATGATGAGGCAGGCGCAGGCAAAAACGGGAGCCATGGCAAGCCAATACCAATAGCTGCGGGCCGGTGAGAAATCCGTGATCCCAACGCCAATGATTGCAAGCACCATGAGGACAACGAAAATGATCTCAAAGATCTTGAGGCCATGAAGAAAGCTCTTCTCGGCTGCTTTAACTTTATCAACATCAACCTTGCTCGAAGCTTTTTTGAACATCTCGTCTCCTTTTCTCCTCTCTTCGAAACCTATTTCCTTGACTCGTTCATGATCCCTCGAACACGCAAAATGAATGTCCACTGCCCAGACGCTGCGCAAGACGACCGACGGTGGCCTGCCTCACTCAACCGCTATCCGAATACAATACCACAAAAAATGCATTGAAAAAAATCAATTTCCCATTCGTAGATGAGCGTATGCCTCATGCAGGCAACGATGTTTTCGGCTCAAAGCCACGGTAAATTTTTTCTCGTTCAAGGGTTTGCATGGGGTGCGAGTCTCTGGTCATTCGCAAGTAATCGAAAACCAAGCGGACGTTGGGTGTGAGTTGCCGTTCTGTGCGACGGTGGATGTAGCTTTGGATTTCAGTATCCCAATTCTTGGTCTGATGGCCGATGGTACTCATGATGTGGGTTTGATATCCTTGCTCATCGATGGCGTTGCACATCATAGCCTCACATCCCGCGCAAAACCGCGCCGGCGGCAATCGCGAGCACGGTTGGAAGCCTGTGGCGGCTGTCCTTGCACACGGCGGGGGGTCGGGGATATTGCGGAAAAATTGAGGCAAAGATCGCATATGCTCGCTGAACAGCTTCACCGTGCAAGAACAACTCCGCGGCTTGATTATTCCAAACGAATCGTGTACAAAATCTCACTTATCCATTCGGGCGTGCGATGGCCCAAGTTTGCCATCGTGAGAGATTCCAAATTTTTTACACCATCAATCAGGGAAGGAGAAACAGCATGGGAAAAAGGTTTTTCACGGTTTTTCTGGTACTCCTTATGGCCAGCCCGCTGCTGGCAGCCAGTGGGGACAAGGGCACGATCAAGATTGCAACCCAGTCCCCCTTATCCGGAGGGCAGTCCGCCATCGGGGTGGACATAAAGAATGGTGCGGAGCTGGCCTTGGAGCAGATGAAAGCGCCCATTGAAGCCATGGGATTCAAGATCGAACTGGCACCCTACGATGATCAGGCCAACCCGGACAACGGTGTTGCCAACTCCAAGAACATTGTGGCCGACCCCTCCATCCTTTGTGTTGTCGGCCATTACAACTCGGGCGTGCAGATCCCCTCGTCGGAAAACTACCATGCCGCCAACCTTGCCAATGTTTCCCCTGCCAACACCAACCCCAAAGTCACCGATCGCGGTTACCTTGAAGTCAGCCGCATTGTGGGCCGCGATGACGTTCAGGGGGTGGTTGCCGCTCAGTTCGCCAATTCCAAGGGGATGAAGAGCGCCTATGTGTTGCATGACAAAACCGCCTATGGACAGGGCATCGCCACCTTCTTCAAGAAGGAAGCCGAGAAGCTGGGCATGACCGTTCCGGGTTTTGAGGGCACCGAGGAGAAGGCCAATTTTGATGCCATCCTGGCTCCGGTCATCGCCGCCAACCCCGACGTGATCTTTTTCGGAGGCATTTATGATCAGGCTGCGGTGTTCTTCAAACAAGCGCGCGAAAAGGGTTACAAGGGCATGTTCATCAGCGATGACGGCTTTGACTCCCCCGAGGCCATCAATATCGGCGGACCGGCCCTCCTCGATGGCGGCGGCCTTTACTATGCCACCGTGGCCGGACCAGCAAAGCTCTATCCCGGTACCGCCAAATTCCAGACTGATTTCAAGGCCAAGTACGGCGCTGATCCCAAGCCCTTTGCAGCCCAGGGCTTCGATTCGATGGCCCTCTGCCTGAAAGGGGTCGAGAACGCCGCCAAAGCCGACGGCAAGATGCCCACCCGCAAGGCTGTGGCTGAAGCAGTCCGGGCGGTCAAGGATTTCCCCGGCATCACCGGTACCATCAATTTCAATACCAAGGGTGACATGACCGTGGCCAAGTATTTTGTTATTCAGGTCACCTCGGCGGATCCAGCCAAGTGGAATGACAACAAAATCGACAAAACTCTGGATATCGCCCCACCCATGTAACGGTTAAGGTCTAGCCTGACCCTCTCCCATCGGAGAGGGTCAGTTCTTTTCATCTTGCCCATCGGCTTACGGTAGTGATGCTGCGCCGCGTCCACTGCGCCGCTGATAACCCCCTGTGCCCGATTCGGCTTCCGGAGTTCCGATGCGACGGTTTTACGAATCTGCCGCTTTACGTGAGTTGCTTCGCCCACTGGGGCAGATTGCCGTTTTTGTCACCGCGAGCAGTGTGGTCCTCTCGATCTTGATCCTGCTCCTGGCCTTTCTGCTTCGTGGAACCGCCGTCAACCAGCTCACCCTGAGCCACTACAAGGTTGACATTTTCGTCTATACCCTGCAGAACCTGCCTCAGGTCCTTATAGACGGCGTCACCCTGGGCTTTGTCTATGCCGCCATCGCCTTGGGCTACACCATGGTGTACGGCGTGCTCGAGTTCATTAATTTTGCCCATAGCGAGATTTTCGCCATTGGGGCCTTTGTTGGCGTCGAACTGCTCATCGCCCTCGCCGGGGTGGGACAGCTGAGTTCCATTCCCCTCTGGGGAGCCTATGCCTGGTTGGCCCTCGCCATTGTGGTTGCGATGGTCTTTGCCGGTGCCACGGCTACTTTGATGGAAATGACGGCCTATCGTCCCTTACGGGGGGCACCACGTCTCGTCCCTCTTATATCGGCTATCGGCGTTTCCTTTTTCCTCCAGGACGCCATCCGTTTGGTGGAAAGCCTCACCACGGGCCAGTTTCATCGAATCTTCCCCACCTTCGGTAATTTCGACCAGCGGTTATCCATCGGCCAGTTTTCCATCGGCGCCACCACCATGAGTCTCAACATGCAATACAAGTCCATCGTCGTCATCGTGGCCGCTGTCATGATGCTGATGCTCTTGAATTATCTGGTGAACGCCACCAAAATGGGGATGGCCATCCGGGCCGTGGCTCAGGATCGACCCACGGCAAGCCTTATGGGGATCAATGTGAATCGCTATATTTCCCTGACCTTCCTCGTCGGAGGTGCGCTCGGAGGCGCCGCCGGGGTGCTATACGCGCTGAAGTTTACCCGGATCGATCCTTTTGTGGGTTTCTTCCCTGGTTTGAAGGCCTTTGCCGCCGCCGTTCTGGGGGGAATCGGCAACCTCACCGGCGCCCTGCTCGGGGGGATTGTGCTGGGTTTGCTGGAGACCTTTGCCGGATCTTATCTTTCCGTTTTCACCATGGGCGCATTCGGGGCCGAATACAAAGATATTTTGGCCTTCGGAATCCTGATTGTGGTCCTGATTTTCAGACCTGCAGGACTGCTTGGCGAACAAGTCGAACAAAAGGCGTAGGCGCATATGATAGCCACGATCAAATCCTTGCTTTCCGGTGCTGCCCGCCAATGTGAGCATTGGCTTCAGCAGGGCAAACGACCATACGCCTTCACATGCGTCTACCTGGCCCTGGGAACCGCCTCGGTGTTTTTCAGTCCACGCAGCTTGATCGCCTTCATCTTTTTTCTGTCCACAGCCCTGGTGGTCTACTACTTGAAAATGGACTCACGATTCAAACTGGCGCTGGCTGGTTTTGCCCTGCTTGTTCTGGTCCCCATCGTCGGCATCCGCAATATTTTCTATCTGGAAGTGATCTTCCAGATCAGCGTCTTCACCGCTCTGGCCCTGGGACTCAACATCGTCGTCGGCTTTGCCGGCCTGCTTGATCTGGGCTATGTGGCTTTCTACGCGGTCGGCGCCTATTTGTGGGCTTTTTTTGGATCTCAGCAACCCTACCTGCTGCACTACATACCCGGCACGGCACCTCCCGGTACTCCCTTCTTTCTGCCGGCGGACATGTTCTACCTGTTCGCTTTCCTGGCCGTCATCGTCGCGGCGTTTACCGGAATCCTTCTGGGCCTGCCGGTGCTGCGGTTGCGGGGCGACTACCTGGCCATCGTCACGCTGGGCTTTGGCGAAGTCATTCGGGTTCTGGCCAACAACCTGGATAAACCCCTCAATTTCACCAACGGCCCTCAGGGAATCACCCCCATCCAGCGCCCATCGCTGCCGGAACCGCTGCGCAACGCGCTTTCGGCCATTCTCGATCCCCTGGTGCAGCACCCAATCAGTGAAGGAGATTTCTACAACCTCTTTTTCTACCTGGCGGCGCTCTTCGTGGTGGTGGTGGCGATTGTCGTGGCCATGCGGCTGGACGACTCGAAGATCGGCAGGGCCTGGACTGCCATCCGCGAGGATGAAGTGGCGGCCGTTGCCATGGGGGTTCCGCTGGTGCGGATGAAGCTTATGGCTTTTGCCGCGGGGGCCTCCTTTGCCGGAGTGATGGGGGTGTTGTTCGCCGCCAGCCGCACCTTTGTCAGTCCCGAATCCTTTTCGTTCATGCAGTCCATCGGTGTGCTTTCCATGGTGATCCTGGGAGGACTCGGAAGCATTCCCGGGGTGATCCTGGGAGCAACCGTAGTCATCATCCTCAATCTCCAGGTGCTGATGGGCCTTTCGTTATACTTGAGCCAGCTGCGCCAAAGTGACGCGGTGATTCCTATCATCAACTTCGCCTGGAAAAACCTCTCCACCCAGCTCGACCCGGCCAAGTACCAGCGCATGCTTTTTGGGATCATACTGGTGCTCATGATGATCTACCGGCCGGCCGGCCTGATCCCGGCCGAACGACGCAAGCGGGAATTGAGCACTCACGACCCCGAGAATAGCGGCAGTCGCTCGGAAGCCCCCCCCGAGCCGCCGGAGGATGCAGATGCCCCTGCTTGAGACCATTGGTGTTACCAAACGCTTTGGCGGTCTGGTTGCAGTCGCAGAGGTGGACTTTGCCATCGAAGAGGGAGCCATCTACAGCATCATCGGTCCCAATGGTGCCGGAAAGACCACTTTTTTCAATACACTGACGGGGATCTACCAACCGGACGATGGGCGCATCCTCTTCGAGGGCAATTCACTGTTGGGGTTGCGACCGGACCAGATCAACGCCCGTGCCATCGCGCGTACGTTTCAAAACATTCGCTTGTTCGGGGGCATGACGGTCAGTGAAAACATACGGGTGGGCATGCACCAGCGGTTGGGACAGACCATGCTGGGCGCTCTGTTGCGCACCAGAGCCTTCCTAACGGAAGAAGACCGGGCACTGACCAAAGCTCACCAAATGATAGACTATGTCGGTTTGCAAGGGTGCGCCGACGAACTCGCCAGCAACCTCCCCTACGGTGCCCAGCGGCGAATCGAAATCGCGCGTGCTTTGGCCTCGGAACCAAAGCTGCTCCTATTGGACGAACCCACCGCGGGCATGAACCCCAATGAATCGCGCGAAGCCATGCTCCTGTTCCAGCGATTGCGCGATGAACTCGGAATCACCATCCTGCTCATCGAACACGACATGAGGGTGGTGATGACGATTTCCGATCGGATCACGGTGATGGATTACGGCCAGAAGATTGCCGAGGGTTTGCCGGCTGAGATTCGCTCCAATTCCCGTGTCATCGAGGCCTATCTGGGGCGTGGCGCGGCGACCGAAAACATCGTGGTGGGGTGAACTCGTGTCGCTTCTGAAGCTCGAAGACATCCACACCTTCTACGGCAAGATCCACGCTCTGAAGGGCATTTCACTCTCGGTCGAGGAGGGGGAGATCGTCACCTTGATCGGAGCCAACGGCGCCGGCAAGAGCACCACTCTTCGCACGATCTCGGGCCTGGTGCGCGCCCGTCAAGGCAGAGTGTTTTTTGCCGGTCAGGATATCTCCAACTTGCCACCCCATGAGATCGTGTTGACCGGTGTGGGTCATGTGCCGGAAGGCCGTGGTGTCTTTCCCCGGCTGACGGTGAGGGAGAACCTGGAGATCGGCGCCTTTCCAATCCATTCCCGCAGTGAAGTCCAACGACGCATGGAGGCCGTTTTCGAACTGTTTCCACGCCTGAAGGAGCGGCTCACCCAAAAGGGCGGCACGCTTTCCGGTGGAGAACAGCAGATGTTGGCCACCGCTCGGGGCCTGATGCTCAGACCCAAGATTCTGCTCATGGATGAACCCTCCATGGGGCTGGCGCCGGTCCTGGTGGAGCTGATCTTCGATGTGATTCTGCAGTTGAACCGAAATGAGGGGATCACCATCCTGCTGGTCGAACAGAATGCCCACATGGCCCTCCAGTATGCGTCCCGTGCTTACGTACTGGAAACCGGCCAAATCGTCCTCTCCGGGCCAGCCGAGGAAATTGCCCGCAACCCTCAGGTCAAGGAAGCCTATTTGGGCGGATAGCTTGATGGCTTGAGAATTTTCTATTGGTTCACGCAGAGATGCGGAGGCGCAGAGATAGAATTTGCTCGTTTTAGCTGCGTATTTGCGCCTCTGCGTGAGGTTGTTTGTCGACGATTTGATAATGCGTCGTGCCAAGGTGACAAATAGATGAAGATTCTTGTTTGTGACGGACTGCATGAGAGCGGTCTGGAGCTTTTCGCGGCGGCCGAAAGCATCACCGTGGATGCCTATGAGCAGCTGAGTGCGGAAGAGATCAAGGCCAGGTTGCACGAATATGATGCCATGGTCGTTCGCAGCCGCACCCGGGTGACGGCGGAGCTGTTGGAGCATGCTCCCCGGATGAAGGTTATCGGCCGTGCCGGTACCGGCGTTGACAATATCGATGTAAAATCCGCAAGCGCCCGCGGCGTCCTGGTTATGAACACTCCCGGCGCCAATGCCATGGCTGCCGCCGAACATACCCTGGCGCTCATGCTGGCCCTTGCCCGCCATGTCCCGCAGGCTAACCAGTCCATGCACAACGGGCAATGGGAAAAGAAAGATTTCATGGGTACCGAGCTCTATGGGCAGACCCTCGGGGTTATCGGTCTGGGGAGGATTGGGACCATTGTGGCGGATCGAGCCCTGGGAATGAAGATGGACGTCATTTGCTTCGATCCTTATGTCCTCCCTGAAGTGGCCGCCATCCACGGCGTGGAACTGGTTTCGCTGGATGACCTTCTGGTTCGCTCGGATTTCGTAACTTTGCACACGCCCATCACCAATGAGACCCGCCAGATTGTCAACCGTACCACCATCCCGAAAATGAAACCCGGTGTGCGGATCATCAACTGCGCACGAGGCGGCCTTGTCGACGAACAAGCTCTTTACGAAGCTCTTCTGGCGGGACAGGTCGGCGGTGCAGCCCTGGATGTGTTCATGCAGGAGCCCCCCATAGGCAATCCCCTGCTGACGCTGCCCAATGTGATCTGCACCCCGCATCTCGGGGCATCCAGCGTCCAGGCTCAGGCCAACGTGGCCAAAGCCATCGCCTCCCAGATCCTGGATTACCTGCAGCTGGGCGTCATCCGCAACGCCGTGAACTTCCCCTCCATGCGCGCCAAGGACTTTGAAAAGATTCGCCCCTACTTGACCCTGGCCGAGAAGCTGGGCAGCCTGCAGGGACAGCTGCTCACTCCCATTCAGCGCCTGGAGATCGAATACAGCGGCGCGGACCTGCAGGAGGTAAACCTGCAGCCGCTGACGCACACCGTTATTAAAGGACTTTTGGATCCCATTCTGGCTGAGAACGTGAATCTGGTAAATGCCCCGCTGCTCCTCAAAGAGCGTCAGATTGACCTTATTGCCTCCAGCTTGTCAGCGACCAAGGGATACACCGGCCTGATCACGGTTCGGGTGAAGGGGAAGAAGGGCGAGTCTTCCGCTGCCGGCACCGTGTTCCCGGGAGATGAAACAAGGCTTGTTCGACTGAACGATTACCGCCTGGAAGCCGAGTTGGAAGGGGTCAACCTGATCATTCAAAACCTCGATAAGCCGGGGACGATCGGCTTCATCGGGACAACCCTCGGCGCCTTCCAGGCCAATATTGCGAACATGCACCTGGCGCGGACGCCACAGCGAGACCGGGCGGTTGCTATCGTGCGTCTGGACGAAGAGGCCCCTCCCGAGGCACTCGATGCTCTCCGAAACCACCCCAACATCATCTCGGTGCAGCAGGTCAGGCTCTGATGCCCTCCCGCGGTTTCTGAATCGTTTCCCCTATTGGGTTTTTTGTTTTCCGGGTTTCTTGCGCTCACCCAGGCCCTGAGGCAGAGTCTGCTTGGCATATCCCTCGGGGAGATCAAAAATGCCCGCCGGTGCCGTGTCCTCTTTCACCTCCAGCAATTCGCGCGAGCTTTTCATGGTTGCGTCTTTCATCACCGTCGTGGTGGTGACGGTAAGCACCGGGACCCCTTTGATCTTTTTCATTTCCGCCTGCATCGCCTCCATGGACTTCTGCGATCCCGGGGGTTGCCCCGTCATGGCTGCGGAAAGCTTCTCATAGATTTCCTGGAAAGGGATCTTGATGTCTTCGCTCGCCCAAATTTCGGAAGTCATCGGCATCATGCCCATGTCCATTTCCTGGATGTATTTCGTGCAATTCCATTGGCCGATCTTCTTCTTCTCGCCGGTTGGCGTGACCTTTACCTTGATTTCTCCCGCCATGGCCGAAGCCATATCTTGAACGGCATCGGATCCGAGGGACAATTCCATATAGGTCTTTTTCGGGTGGTTGATCTGATAGATCACCACCTTATCCTTTTCCACCAGGGCGATGCTTGACATTTCTCCCTGGTCCCGGCGCATCTTGTCCTTGGCAATCCACACGGTGGCCACGGTGTCCTGCGGGGGCTGCGCATGCCCCATGATCGTCATGCCGTCCGTGTGGTGCTTTTCCTTCATGAAGACATCAGCACCGGCGAGTACCGGAAAAACGAAGACCGTGAGTGCCACCATAACCAGTTTGAATCTCAAAAGCTCTCCTTTCATCATCTCCCCCTTCACCCAGATATTTCGAACTGCAGGTCCTCAAAATCCCATCATTGATTCCCCTCACCAGTCCTGCTTCGAATACAATCTCGGGACAAAAAGATCAAGCCTGTTCGACCTGCGCACCGGTGGCGTCGAGAGGAGCCGGCCTGCGTCGAGGGTCCTCCGTCTTCACACTCGGGTATGCAATGCGATATCTCTTTGCATCAATTCCACTAAAGCAATGGGGTCTGTGGCCGTGCTGATCGGTCTCCCCACCACGATGTGGTCCGCGCCGTTTGCCATGGCTTCGCCGGCGGTGACGATGCGCTTCTGATCGTCTTGATTGATTTCCCGGTTGACTCCGGGCCGTATCCCGGGAGTCACCACCAGGAAACGCTCTCCGAGTTGGCTTCGCAGCCGTTTTGCTTCCAGACCGGACGACACCACTCCATCGCAGCCCAAGTCCAGGGCTCGCTTCGCTCTGATATACACTAGATCTTCAATATTCACCGGCCCCCCCAGCGTTTCCTGCATATCTTCCTGGCCGAAACTGGTCAACACCGTAACCGCCAGGATCTTAACATCACCTTTGGCCTCGGCTGCTGCTCTGAGGATCGGGTCGTTGCCATGAACGGTGGCGAAGGTGACACCCCGGTCCCGGAGTTGCCTCACCGCCAGTTTCACCGTTTCCGGAACGTCAAAGAACTTCAGGTCCAGCATGACTTTATGGTTGCGCTTAATGATCCAGTCGACGATGTGAAACCAGCCGGCAAGGAACAACTGTAATCCGACTTTGTAGAATCCAATATGGGATTCCAGGCGTTCGACCCATGCTTCCGCAACTTTGACGGAATCCACATCGAGTGCGAAGATGATGCGTTCATCAAGCGGTATGGTCTTCATCGATCTCTCCTTGAATTCTCTCTCAGGAAACTTGTCTGTTGCGAGCGCGGCCACGATAGAATAGTCTCCCCGATGGAAACGGTAAATGGATTTCTGGGACCGGCTCTCTTGTTTTTGAACCGGTTGCACCATGATCGGTGGCATGGTGATTGCGCTCTTGATACCTTGATGGGAGCGGTTCGAGATTTTCATCTGTGCATTCTGCGCTATTGAATCGTGGAGGGTTATTTTCACATCGAGGAGGTGAGCGTGGATCATCTTGGCTGCGATGTCCTGGTGCTGGGCAGCGGCGCTGCGGGCTTGAGAGCAGCGATAGCGGCACGAGAGAAAGGCCTCGAGGTCCTGGTTGCTTCCAAAGGCGTGCCGGGCAAGTCAACCTGCACCTGGTTCAGTGGCGGGGTGATGGCCGGAACGGCCGATGGGGCAGCGACGGACGGCCATTTGCAGCGCACCCTCATGGCGGGCCGGGGGACAAACCAGCGCGAACTGGTTGAAATTCTCGTTGACGAAGCTCCTCTGCGATTGAATGAGCTCATGCAGTGGGGTATTCATGCCGAATTTCAGCATGGATATCTGTACTCTAAAGGCCGTCCTCCCGTCCTGGGCGAGGAACTGGTCCGCTGTCTTCTCAAAAGAAATATGGCATTGGGGACCCGCTTCACTGGGAACCTGCTGGTCGCTGATTTAGTCGTGAAGGGCGGATCGGTTGGGGTCAACGCCTACGAGGAAGTTTCGCGCAGGTGGCTGGCTGTTACCGCGAAAGCTGTCATCCTGGCGACGGGTGGGGCCTCCGCCCTCTATCTTCGCCATGACAACCCGAAACGGATTCTGGGAGACGGCTACCGCTTGGCTCTGGAGGCCGGAGCGGCTCTTCAGGATATGGAATTTGTGCAGTTCTATCCTGTGGCCCTGGCCGAACCCGGACGGCCGCCTCTTGTGGTCCCCCCGCGATTGGCTGATTGCGGTCGACTCGTAAACAGCCTCGGGGAACCCATCCTTGACAAATATGGAATAGAGGAGCGCCCGGCCGCCGAAAGGGCCCGGGATAAGCTCTCTCAGGCCATCTTCATGGAGATTTATCGAAACGGTCTCGAAGTCCTGCTGCATCTTGAAGGCCTCTCCGACGAGGTCTGGCGCGCCGATCCATTTTCTGCGGCCCTGAGTCCTCTTCTCGGCGAACGATACGGGGCAAAGCATCGACCGGTGCGTGTCTCTCCCGTGGCGCACCATGTGATGGGTGGCGTTCTGATTGATCGTCTGGGGGCGACCACCGTTCCCGGGTTGTTTGCGGCCGGAGAAGTTGCCGGGGGGCTTCACGGGGCCAACCGAATGGGAGGGAACGCCCTGAGCGAGACCCTGGTCTTTGGGGCCAGGGCCGGCGATGCGGCCGCGGATTGGGCAAAGAGGAGCGGCGGCGGCGATCAGCGATTGCTCTCGGGGCTGTTGAGAGAACGCGCATTGGCCTGGGAGAGGGCTCAAGGTCCCGATGTCGATTTGCGACAAAGGCTCCGAGAAATAATGTGGCGGGATGGCGGTATCATAAGAAACCGGGAAGGCCTGGTCAGTGCGGCCACTGCGGTGAAAAAAATGTCGGATGCGCTGAAGGACTTTCCTCCCCGGCACGGCGGCAGTGACCCGTCAAGAATTGTGGAACTCCACTCGGCCGCCAGAGTGGCGGCGCTTATTCTTGAAGGGGCCCTGCGCCGTTGTGAGAGCCGAGGCGCTCATTTTCGAGAGGATTTTCCGGAACAGGATGATGACAACTGGCGGGGACACCTTCAGGTCCAACTCTCTTCTCATGGGGAGTTGTTGTGGGACTTCCATCCCGAGTAATCGAAAACCCTTTTGGATCGGGATCAGGCCTTGATTCGCCGAAGGTGATGTGCGTTCCGCCAATCCGGTTGGCGAGCTTTTCCCGGGATCTTTCGTATAAACGGAGATCTTCTATGGAATTTCCGCTCTCCACGGGAAGAGGCTCGGTTCAGCATTTTTGTGCGTGATGGTGAAGGCGTATCAGACATAATTGGAAACCCGAGGAGATATCCAGATGGATGAGCGCGGCATGACGAAATCAGGAAGAACGGAGGCAACCGATCCGTGGCACTCTCTTCCGGAGTACAGTGTCGGCTTGGCTTCAAGCCGTTCTGTCCTGTCTCATACTGTTAACGCTGCCCTTCCTCGTTTCGGCCGACGCGGGACCCGGTCGATTTTTCCTGATGGGTGACGGGCGGATTCAGATCAAGAACATGCATACCGGACAGCAGGCTTCGGCGACCCTTGTCAACCCTGATGGTTCCCTGAACGATGAGGGGTTTGCCAAAATCGACGAGGTCTTCGAATTTCCGACAAAGGAGAGGGGCGAACACATCTCGCCACGGCTGCTCTTCATGCTCGACTATTTTTCCGACCTGGTTGCCCCGGGAAAACTGATCAAAATGGAATCAGGCTATCGCAGCCCTGAGTACAATACGACTCTCAGAAACGGGGGCGGGAATGTCGCGAAAACGAGCATCCACATGGATGGCATGGCGCTCGATTTCAGCATCGAAGGGGTGAGCGGCAAGAAGCTGTGGGAACTCGTCAAAAGCAAGGACTGCTGCGGCGTCGGTCACTACGGCGGGGCGAGCATCCACCTCGATGCGGCAAAGCCGAGGTTCTGGGAGGCGGCGACCTCGCAGGTCAGGACGGGAGAAAGCGACTATAACCAGCGTATTTATCTTGCCACCGATTATGACCGTTACCGGGCCGGGGACCCCGTGCGGCTTTCGTTCGCTTCGGCAAGCACCTTTGGTTTCGGGGTCAAGCGGTCCGTGGCCCTCGTCGCTGACGGCGACGACAACAAAACGATGGCAACGACTCAGATTATATCACCGGACGGCGCCGACTGCACGGTGATATCCGATAGAAAGACATCACACTTTATCACCCTGATGCTGCCGCCGAATCTGCGCGAGGGGAGATACCGGATCAAGATCGACTTCTGCCGGAGACCGTTCGAAAAGATGCCGCTCAAGACCGTATCGAATGCCATCGAACTCCTCGGTTCCGCCCCCTGAGCGACGTGCACCAAGATCTTCATGCTCAGAGGAGTTGCGCGCTGTATTTTTTGGCTTGGCCAAGGATTGACCGTCGAAGACGGAAAGTGACGGCTATTCTTTCTTTTTCAGCAAGGCTTCAAGGCCTGCAAAGGGCTTGAAGGTGGATCTCGGCTCCTGATCACCGCCCGGCGTCACGTCGTCATACCATTCCCCGTCCAGCGACCGTGAGTGTTCATTGTCGTGACAGTACAGACAGAGCAGCTCCCAATTGCTGCCGTCAGGCGGGTTGTTCTGGTGGTTGTGGTCCTTGTGATGGACCGTGAGTTCCCGCAGCTTCTTGCCGGTGAACTCACGCCCGCACCGCGCGCAGATCCACGGCAGGATCTTGAGCGCCCGCTCCCGATAGGTCTTCTCGAGCTCCGCCCGTGTATTCTTTGGCCCCATGTGCGCACCCTCCTGTCATCCGGTTTAGAACAAGCATAATGGGGAAAGGTCCATAAGCATATAGGCCACCATGACTTATCATTTCAGGCCCTGGTGGCGCAATTCAATTTAACCCGAATGTCACGGTTTCCTCAAGCACCCGGACCCTGCTTGTTGACGCGGTGCTCGGGCCGGTTCGTATAAAGGGCTCAGCTCATGATGCTCCACTGCCATTCCGGTGAAAGCGGAATGCATGTTCATGTCCCCGTCATCAAGGTATCGGAATCTACTTGCCGGATCCGGCACGTAGTGACGAGCTCTATGCCAATTTGGGCAAAGGATGAGAGTCATCGACCGGATATCCGCAAAGCAAGGCATGATTTGGCGACTCTCCCCATCATCGAGGTTATCTGCTAGAACTACTTCGCTTCGGTCCGGCTGGGTTGACTCTCGATCCGGTAATTCATTGAGGATTAATGAAATCAAATGAACGAACAGCATCTTGCTCTCCTGTCCCGCGAACTTCAGATTTCGCCCCATCAGGTCCGGGCAACGGCCCAGCTCCTGGAAGATGGGGCTACCATTCCCTTCATTGCTCGATACCGCAAGGAAGCCACCGGCTCCCTGGATGAGACCGCGATAACCGCCATCCGCGATCGGTTGGAGCAACTCGAGGCTCTCGATAAACGCCGGGCGGCGGTCTTAAAGTCCCTCGAAGACCAGGACAACCTGAGCGACGAGCTCAAAGCGAAGATCCTCGGCGCTGAAACTCTGGCGGTCCTGGAAGACCTCTATTTGCCCTTCCGGCCGAAGCGCCGCACCAGGGCCTCCATGGCGAGGGAAAAGGGGCTGGAACCCCTGGCTCATCTGCTCTTCGCTCAGGACCCTGCCACGAACCCGTTTGCTGAAGCGAGCCGCTGGATAAATCCGGAAAAGGGGGTCTCCTCCGCAGAAGATGCCCTGGCCGGTGCGCGCGATATTATTGCCGAGTGGGTAAGCGAAAATAGCGAAGCTCGGGCAAGACTGCGGGCGCTTTTTGACGATCAGGGAGTCATCCGCGCCGGGGTGATTTCCGGGAAAGAGGGCGAGGGTATCCAATTCCGCGACTATTACAATTGGGAGGAATCCCTCGGGAAAGCTCCGTCGCATAGGATTCTGGCCGTGCGGCGCGGCGAGAAGGAGGGCTTTCTCACCGTCCACATCGGACCTCCCGAAGAGCGGGCTCTGTCCATTCTGGAGGGGCTCTTTGTAAAGGGCGAGGGGGCGGCCGCAAGCCGGGAGGTCAGGGCTGCGGTGCACGACAGCTACAAGAGGCTTCTTCAACCCTCCCTGGAAACCGAAGCGAAGCAATGGTCCAAGGAGCGGGCCGATCGAGAGGCGATTCAGATCTTCGTCGATAATCTCCGCCATCTCTTAATGGCGCCTCCTTTGGGGCCGAGGCGGGTCATGGCCATCGATCCGGGGTTCCGTACCGGGTGCAAAGTGGTCTGCCTGGATCCCCAGGGAAAGCTCATCCACAGCGAGACCGTCTATCCGCATTCCGGGGTCCAGTCCTCGGTCAAAGCTGCCGAGCGCATCGAGAGCCTTGCCGTCGCATACGACATTGAAGCTATTGCCATAGGCAATGGCACGGCGGGAAGGGAAACGGAGTCTTTTGTCCGCAGTCTCAGTCTGCCGATCCGACATTCAGGTCATCATGGCGGATGAAAGCGGGGCGTCGGTGTATTCGGCATCCAGCGTGGCCCGTGAGGAATTTCCCGAGCACGACCTGACCGTTCGCGGCTCCGTTTCGATCGGGAGGCGCCTGATGGACCCTCTGGCGGAGCTGGTGAAGATCGATCCCAAGGCCATCGGGGTGGGCCAGTACCAGCATGATGTCGATCAGAGTGCTCTGAAGAGAAGCCTGGACGACACCGTCATGAGCTGTGTGAATGCCGTAGGCGTTGAAGTCAATACCGCAAGTCCTCACCTCCTGGCCTATGTCTCGGGGCTGGGGCCGCAGCTGGCGAAGAATATCGTGACCTATCGGAATGATCACGGCCCTTTTGGCTCGCGGGAGGAGTTCAAAAAGGTCCCGCGCCTGGGTCCCAAAGCTTTCCAGCAGGCAGCGGGTTTCCTGCGCATCAGGGATGGCAACGAACCCTCTGGATGCGAGCGCCGTTCATCCCGAAGCGTATCCCATTGTTGAAAGCACATGGCGCGGGACCTTGGCTGTCGGTCGAGCGACCTGATGCACGAGGCGACGCTCCGCCAGGCCATTGACCCCTCACGCTACGTAACCGAAGAAGCCGGGCTCCCGACCCTTCAGGATATCCTTTCAGAGCTTGCGAAACCGGGCCGCGATCCGCGGGAGACCTTCGAAGCTTTTTCCTTTGCTCCGGGAATCGAGAAAGTGGCGGACCTCAGGCCGGGCCTGAAGCTCCCCGGAATCGTGACCAATGTGACGGCTTTCGGCGCGTTTGTGGATATTGGCGTGCACCGGGACGGTTTGGTTCACGTGAGCGAGCTTTCCGACCACTTCGTGAGCGACCCCCGGCAGGTGGTACGCGTTCACCAGCGGGTCACGGTGACGGTCCTCGAAGTGGACCTGGAAAGAAGCCGCATCTCCCTTTCCTTGAAGTCATCTTCGGCGCCCCGGGCGGAACTATCCCAAACCAAGGGATCGGCCCCCACCAAGAAACGCGCTGATCAAGGGAAACCTGCTCCCGGAAAAGGCGGGTTCAATAATCCTTTCGAAGCGGCTTTGAAAAAACCGTGACCACGACGCGCTTGTGGTTTGCGGAAGGTGCTTGTTTTTCGAGGTTTAGATCTTGACGCCAGGAAGATTTTAGGCTTTGAAAGGTTTTCCGTGCTGAAACGCCATCCAGAGATGGCGGCAGAACTGTGTACCCCTGTTGAAAGGAACCTATAGAGACCATGTTAGAATCCGTGCCGGATCCCGTCCGTGGTTGGTTCTCGCTGTTGGTTGTGGCTGTGAACACCGTCTTCTGGTCGTCCCTGTTGCTCTTCGTCGCCCTGTGCAAATGGGCCATTCCCTCGCAAGGCTGGCGGACCTTCTGCAGTAAGCTGTTGAATGCCATCGGTCGGAATTGGATTATGTGCAACAACTTAGGCTTGCAGTTCACCAAGAAGATCGACTGGGATGTTGAAGGCGTCGACACGCTTAAACCGAATGCCTGGTACCTGGTGCTGGCCAACCATCAGACCTGGGTGGATATTGTGGTTCTGCAAAAGGTTTTCCACCGTAAAATCCCATTTTTGAAATTCTTCTTAAAGAAAGAACTGATTTGGGTTCCGGTTCTTGGAATCGTCTGGTGGGTTTTGGATTTCCCTTTTATGCGAAGGAGTTCCTCGGTGCAGAAAGACTTCGAGACGGCCCGGAATGCCTGTGAGAAATTCAAAGCCGTTCCGGTGTCGGTCATGAACTTCATCGAGGGGACGCGGTTCACCAGCGAAAAGCGGGAGAAGCAGCATTCACCCTTCAAAAACCTGCTGAAACCCAAAGCCGGCGGCACGGCGATAGTGCTCGACACTTTGGGGAAACAACTTCACTCCATCCTGGATGTGACCATCGTCTACCCGGAGGGCGCTCAGGGCATATGGTCCTTTCTGTGCTGCAGATCGATGACCGTCAAGGTGCGGGTGAGAGAGCTGCCGGTTACGCCGGAATTGTTCGGGGACTATCTTGGGGACAAGGAATTCCGCCGGCGTTTCAACAACTGGTTGAACACCCTTTGGGCGGAAAAAGACAATCTGATTGAAACGCTCCTGCCGCCGGCGGGTCACGGGGTCATGCCGGCAGATGCCCCGTCCCGTTAGCCCCGGGCATAATGCGCCGGGTTCGCTTTTCGATCACCGGGCACGTGAAAAAGCGGCGTCAGACCGAGTTTATGATGAAGATAGAGCGGGAAGGTTCGCTGATTGGCTTTTAACCGGGGATATGAGTATCGGGAAAGAATCGACCATCGCGGCAACGGGCATGCGGTCCTGGCCTATCTGAGTCGGGCGTATCGCCATTCCTCCCGAGACGACTGGCAGGAGCGCATCGCGAACGGTGAAATCGCTCTGGATGGTCTCGAGGCGCGAGGCGACGCCGTTTTGAAACATGGCCAGATGCTCATTTGGCGCCGTCCACCCTGGAATGAAGCTGATGTGCCGCTTGCCTGCGCTGTTTTGTACGAAGACGAAGAGTTGCTGGCAGTGGCCAAGCCTTGCGGACTTCCCACCATTCCCGGCGGCGGATTCCTTGAGCACACGCTCCTTAGTTTGGTGCAAAAGCGTTACCCTGAAGCCACGCCCATCCATCGCCTCGGGCGGGGCACTTCGGGAGTGGTCCTCTTTGCCCGCACCGCCCGGGCCAGATCCGTTCTTTGTGCAGCCATGCGGCAGAATAGAATAACCAAAGTTTATCGGGCTCTGGCCTGTGGCATTCCGGCCGTGGCCGATTTTTCCATAACCTCGCCCATCGGGCCGGTGCCTCACGCGCTCCTGGGGACGATCCACGCCGCCTGTCCGACGGGTAAGCGCGCACTGAGTCGGGTCAGCATTCTTGAGCGCCGTGCCGATACCTCCCTCCTGCAGGTGTCGATCGAGACCGGAAGGCCCCATCAAATCCGCATTCATCTTGCCGCCGCGGGGCACCCGCTGGTGGGTGATCCTCTCTATGCGGCGGGCGGAGGATTGCTGAACGGGGGCGACGCACTTCCCGGAGATTGCGGCTATCTCCTCCATGCCGAACGTCTTCACCTGCGCCATCCGGCAACGGAATCAATCTTCGAGGTCTGGTGCTGTCCTCCCCCTGGACTCAGGTCTGAGGGTCCTGAATGAGAGGGATGAAGTCCGTATGGCGATGATCAGCATGCAGGATGTGAGTGTGAGCTTCGGGGGTCCGCCGTTGCTCGACCGCATCAACTTTCAAATCGAGCGCGGGGAACGGGTGTGTTTGGTCGGCAGAAACGGAACGGGCAAGTCCACCTTGATGAGATTGTTGGTTGGCGAGCTTATTCCGGATGACGGCGAGATCACAAGACAGCAGGGTCTGCGCCTGAGTCTCCTCCCTCAGGAGGTCCCGCAGGGGCTGTGGGGAAACGTTGTCCGATATCGTCGCCGGCGGCCTGGATGATTCGAACGCTGCTTTGTTCTCCCGAGAGGATGAGGCTGAATGGCGTAAGCATCAGCAAGTGGCGAAAACCATCTCGCGCTTGAACCTTGACCCTCAGGCGTCCTTCGAAACCCTTTCTGCAGGTCTTAAGCGGCGCGTCATGCTGGCCAGGGGCCTGGTGCGTGATCCCGACCTTCTGCTCCTGGACGAACCTACCAATCACTTGGACGTGGAAGCCATCGAGTCGCTGGAGGAATTCCTGCTGCGCTCCGGGGGGACTCTGCTTTTTGTCACTCACGACCGCTTGTTGCTGCAAAAACTCGCAACGCGTATCGTTGAATTGGACCGAGGTAGCCTTATCGACTGGGCGTGTGATTATGAGAACTTCCAGAAACGCAAGCAAGCTCTTCTCGAGGCCGAGGCTGAACAGTGGGCCCAGTTCGACAAGAAACTGGCTCGCGAAGAAACCTGGCTGCGCCAGGGAGTCAAGGCCCGGCGCACGCGCAATGAGGGCAGAGTTCGTGCCCTGGAAAGGATGCGGGAAGCCCGGCGCGCTCGGCGTGAACTCACCGGGTCGGTGCGGATGCGCACCCAGGAGGCCGGGCGTTCCGGAAAACTGGTCGTCGAGGCGGAAGCCGTGAGTTTCGGCTACATCAAAGAAACGCCTGTTGTCCGCGGTCTTTCGACGCTCATCATGCGCGGCGACAAAGTGGGAATCATCGGCCCGAATGGTTCCGGGAAGACCACCTTGCTCCGCCTCCTTCTCGGGGAGTTGCCGCCGCAGGAGGGCAGGCTGCGCCACGGCGTCCGCCTGGAAATAGCGTATTTTGACCAACTCCGGACGCAACTGGAAGAGGATAAGTCGGTGCTTGAAAATGTCGGCGAAGGAAACGATGTCATCGTGTTCAATGGCAGGCCGCGGCACATTTTCGGCTACCTGGAGGATTTCCTTTTCTCCCCGGAACGTGCCAGGTCTCCCGTTCGCATCCTCTCCGGCGGAGAACGGAATCGGCTGTTATTGGCGCGGCTCTTCACCAAACCGTCCAACGTTCTGGTCATGGACGAACCGACCAACGACCTCGATACCGAGACTCTGGAATTGCTCGAAGAACTGCTCCTCGACTATCCGGGCGCTCTCCTCCTGGTGAGTCATGACCGGACGTTTCTTAACAATGTGGTGACCAGCACGCTCGTGCTTGAAGGCGAGGGCCGTGTCGGTGAATATGTCGGGGGTTATGACGACTGGCTGCGCCAGCGACGGCCCGTTGCCCCCGTCGGGCACCGAAAAAGCGGCAGCCGCGACGGTGCCGCAGCGGCCCCGGCCGGAACGCCGCCCATCACTGAGTTACAAGGAACAACGCGAACTCGAAGCCCTGCCGCCGCACATTGAAACCCTTGAAGCAGAACAAGCAAAGTGGTACGCATCCCTCTCCGACCCGTCTTTTTACCAGCGACCCGGTGCCGAGATCGCCGGGGCCAAAGCCCGCCTGGAATCCCTTGAACGGGAATTGGAGGACGCTTACCGGCGCTGGGAGGTCCTTGAGGGGCGTAACGTCTGAACTCTTTCAAGAGGTTCAGCTGAAAATGACCCGGGAGTTCCATGCCCGGCACCATTTCCCACCCCCCGACACAGGTGAATACCATGGCTAAAACCAGGCCGTCGTCAGCAATCATCGCTTGGATTCTCTATGATTTCGGCATGGCCTGGTTCTCCATGGTCATATCACCGCTTACTTCATCCTCTATTTCAAAGAAGTGGTGGTCGGAGGGGACAAGGGGCACGGGGATTTTCTTTGGGGGATCGCGGTTTCCACCGCCATGCTGCTCTCGGTGGTGCTCTCACCTCTGCTGGGAGCGGTAGCCGACATGCGGGGAAAGAAGAAGACCTTCCTGGCTGCGGCTGCCGGGGTATCGATCGTCAGCACGGTTCTCCTGTACTTCACCGGACCGGACACGGTATTGCCGGCAATGCTTCTGGTGATCACCGGTTATACGGGCTACACGCTCGCCATGACCTTCTACAACGCTTTCCTCCCCGAGATTGCCGGGGCCGAATCGATTGAGAAACTCTCGGGCCTTGGCTGGGGATTGGGCTATATCGGCGGTCTGACCGCGCTTTTGTGTATGGTGTTTATGGTGCCGAGCGTTGCCGAGGGAAAAGCCATTATCCTGCTCACGGGGGTTATGTTCGCCGTCTTCGCCCTGCCTGCATTCGTTGTTTTGAAAGACTCCCCGAATTCGGCAAGAATCGAGGGCGCCTCCATCAAGGACGGCTTTCTCCGCATCCTCGCGACCTTTAAGGAAATTCGATCGTTCCGAACGGTCTTCGTCTTTCTTCTCGGATATTTCTTTGTGAGCGACGCGATGTCGACCATCATCGTCTTCTTTTCTTCCTACACCGTACACACCCTTCATTTCAGTGTGCGGCAGAACGTTATGCTGCTCATGATCATCCAGCTCTCCGCCGCCGCCGGGTCAATCGCCACGGGATTCATCGCCAGACGAATCGGCGCCCTGCAGACGGTGATCCTGACCATCGTGGTGTGGATTGGGGCACTTCTCGGGATCTTTGCCTTCTCCAGCACTTCCGCCTTCTATGTGCTTTCGGTTTGCGCAGGGCTGGTTCTGGGCGGGACCCAGGCGACCGCGCGGAGCTTCATCGCACTTGAGTCGCCCCCTGAAAAGCAGGGCGAGTTCTTTGGCTTCATGACCTTCGGCTCGAAGGTTGCCGCGATCTTCGGGCCTTTGCTCTACGGGGTCATCTCACAGCAGACAAACAACCCCCGTATCGCCATCCTGTCTCTTGAAGTTTTCTTCATTGCGGGGCTGATCGTTATGCTCAAAGTACCCCGCAAGAACAAGCGCTGAAGCGCCCACTACAAACCACTAGAGTTCGTTCATGGTGTCATCACGGAGACGCGGATAAAGCGGAGCAAAGATCTGCGTCCTCATCTGTTTATCCGCGGCCATTGTGAACGGTCAGATGAGATGCAGACCGTCAAACCAGCACGCGTGCAGCCTCACGCATGAGTTTGGCGATGGCCAATCCCTGAGGGCAGGCCCTTTCGGCCCCGGCATAGTCAACTTCGGTCAGTTTTGCTCTGGCTTCCCCGGAAAGACCGGCAAAGACATTCCGGGCCAGATCGCGGTCGCCGTAATCCCGGTAGTACATCAAGCAGCGCATCACATCGCTCACCGGTACAGCCCCGCCCACAGCCTCCTGGCAGATGCGGCCGCAACCGGCGCAATACCCTGAGCAGGTATCCATGGCGAACCTCTCGAACAGATCGAGGTCGCTGCGGCCCATCTTGGTGAGGTCCCGGGCGGCCGCCACGTTGGCCGAAAGGATGGTCAGACTGGGCATCTGAGAACAAATGCTGGCAATGTGGGGATTTTCCCACACGACCTTCAGCTTGGCCTGCTTGTCGGTAAATCCGCGTTCGAGGAATCTATTGACCGCCTGCAATTCGATCTCACTCTCGGCCTTGGCCGGTCCGCTGCCCTGGGTCTTCATGGCTACCAGGCCGATGCCGGCGTCGACGCAGGCGGCCAGCGCTTCTTTCATTTTCGGGGTGTTCATGAGTCGAAAATTGTAGGAAAACATGATCCCGTCGATCCAGTTCATTTTGGCCGCGCCCAGCAGGCAATCCTCCATGTTGGTGTGGGTGCTGAACCCGAAAAACTTCATTTTGCCGGCCTTCTTCATTTTCGCCGCCCACTCCCTGATGGGGTCGCCAAGCTCACTGGAAGCCGTGATAGCGTGGACAAAAAACATATCCACGTAATCGGTCTGCATTTCTTTCAGGCTCTTCTCCAGGCTGCTCGGTCATTTTCTCGGGCGTGCCGGGACGGGTTTTGGTGACGAGGAAAATCTCCTTGCGGGCTTCGGGATTTCGGCTGAAAAAGCGGCCGAAGCCCTCTTCGCTTCTGCCGTTGCCGTACCCTTCGGCCGTGTCCCAGTAAGTCACTCCCCAGTTGTAGGCCTGTTTGAGCAGCAACTGGTTGTTGATCGTGTCAAACATCCCGCCCAAACAGAGAATCAGAGACCTCGACCCCGGTTTTCCCCAGCTTTCGCTTGGGTACGGTTTGGGCCTGGCCCGCAGCCTGCGCCGGGGCCGCCATCGCCCGGTCGATCTCGATGCCTGTTGCCGCTATCCCGCCAAGTCCGACAGTCCTGATGAAGTTTCGACGGGTCAACCCCTCTTTTGATTCCTTCTCTGCCATAACAGCCACCTCCAAGTAATTAAAGGTCCGGGCTTTTTGCGGTTCAGCACATAGGCTTGCGGCAAAAGGCCGACGGGACCGAGCCGGTTTCGGTTATTTGGTTAGCGTTTTGCCCTGCTTAAGATCGTAGAGTGGTTGCACTTTGAGTTCGGCGATCAAAACTTCTTCAGGTTTCTTCAGCGACAAATCGCCGTTGATTTCGACAAAGCGCAACTCGGCGGCCACAGGGAACCCGGTTTGAGCAGCCTGTTCAAGGCCGGTTTTGACCGTGCCGTACTGGGGCTCCGTCTTGCTCTTGTGAAACTGCTGGCGCCAGTTCATCCATTGGCTGAGATTGGCCTCAGACCTGTCGACGAAGACGTAGTAGGCGACCTGTCCCGGACAGTCTTCCTCCAGGTAAAGGGTGTACTCGATCGGGCCCGCTTGGCGGTCCCAGGCCGCGACCCGTTTTTTTTCTCCCTCTTCGATCAGCCAGGTGGTCGTACAGGAGCGCGCTTTGGCAAAATCCCTCACCTTTCCGAAAATGAAGACCGGTTCGACCTCATCCGCCACAAAATTGCCTGAAAGAAAAGCCTCGGGCGGCATGTATTCGGACAAGGCATTCCGGCCTCGCAGTTTCACGGCCTGCTCGCTTGCCGCCCAAGCTGCGGCACAGAGGGACAACACCATCAAGAACCCCAAAATCATCATGCCAAAACGACGCATAAACCCTCCTCTCTCAGTGTCGGTTTCGGATTAACAGCCGCTATCCCGCGGCCCTTTCCGCCCAGGCAAGGTGCTCCTCAAACATGGCGTAGTGTCTTCGAATCATCTCGGGAATGGGCAGGCCATAGGGACAGCGCTCGAGACACTCGCCGCATTCGATGCAGTTCGCGACCGATTCCATGGCTTTTGCGGAAAAGCGGGCGGCCTTGGCGGGAGACATCCGATGGGCAATCACCGGATAGATCATGGACGGGGTGATCATGACCCCGTGGGGGCATGGCTGACAGTATTCGCAGCGCCGACAAAACTGCTGCCCGATTTCCAGCCGGCACCGCTCCATAGCCGCCAGATCTTCCGGAGATACTACGTTCTCGGTATCATAGAAAGCGACGATCTCATCGACGCCTGCCACGGTTTCGAAACCGGGCAAAGGGATGACGTCGGGCCATTGTCGCAGAAATTTGAAGCACAGCCCGGCGTTCTCAAGCATTCCGCCGCCAAAGGGTTTCATCGCTAAAATAGCCACGCCCAGCTCCCTTGCCATTGGGTGCAGCACCTCCCCGGCGGCATCCTCCAGAAAATTGAAGGGGAACTGGACGGTGCTGAACAACCCGGTCCGGATGAGCCGCGTAGCCATCTCAAGGCTGTGGGATGAGAACCCTATGTGCCTGATCTCGCCGGATTGTTTGGCGCGGGTGACGGCTTCCAGGGCACCCTGCGGCCCGATAAGCGCTTGATAGTCAGCTTCCTGAGAAACCTGATGGAATTGAAAGAGGTCCAGGTAGTCGGTGCGCAACAAGCGGAGGCTTTGTTCGATATGGGCCGCAGCACCGGCAGCGTCGCGCTTGATGGTTTTGGTGGCCAGGACCACCTGATGGCGCAGACCATCGAAGGCCAGGCCGATCTTTTCCTCGCTGTCGAGGTACATGTTGGCGGTATCGTAAAGATTGATTCCCCGGTCAAAGGCCCGTCGAAGCACCCGGATTGCCTCATCAGTGGATAGGCGGATGATCGGGATGCCGCCGAAACCGACCTCGGAGGCCTCAATCCCGGTTTTTCCCAGGGGGAGATAGCGCACGGAGATTGCTCCCTTGTTCTTCCCGAAGATGCCGTCAACTGTTGACGCATAATTCTAAGACGTGAGAGATCTTAGCCTCTTGCCCTCGTTTCGGCAAGCGTTCTTGGCTAAACTTCGGCTCATGGAAGAGGCCATGCCAAGGTGAAAGTCTCTTCCCGGGAAGAGACCGTGGGCAACATCATCTACAAAAGCTTTCACTTGGCCGATTACCGGAAAACCTGCGGCCCCGGAGTGCTTCATCAGCCTCAACGTGCTGCATATCCCCCTAATCGGCACAAAGTGTCTTCCTGAGTTTCGTTACGTCATATCCCTTTTCGCGAGCGGTCTCAACCAAGCTCAGGTACACATTCTCCGGCATCTCCGGAGTCCTCGACAGGATCCACAAATACTCCCTGTCGGGGTGACCCACCATGGCATATTGATAATTGTCATCAAGGGCGATGATCCAGTAGTCTCCTTTGAAAGGCCAGAAAAACTGTACCTTGAGGCGGGAATTGTTGCTGCCGGCAACGGCGAAAGCCTTTGCCGTCGCAACGTCGAGATCCCCGCCCGGGGACCCCTTGCGGCAACTGTTTTTGACCCAGACATGATCTCCTCTGAGCTCATATTCCGCCGTCGTGCAGAAGCAGTCCCGTTGAAACCAGGCTGGAAAAGATGCAATCTCGTACCATTTCCCCATGTAGCGCTCCAGGTCGACCCTCGCCACCGCCTGGTCACTATAACCCGGCCCTCTGGATACCGTACATGCGAAGCCAAACACAAGCATTGCCAACAGGGATGCGATCTTCATATCATATTACCTTTCCATTGGGGGAGATTCTGCGATGTCTTCAGGGGCTCCGTCTTTTGGCCCTGGGTCGGCCTAATTCCTTAAAGGGAACGAGGGAGGTGACCTGCCCCTTCGTCGTTCACCCACCTCGGCGCTCGGGTTGCTCCCGAGCAGAGCCCGATCCTCCGGGTGGACAATGAAATCATAACAGAAAGGGGAGCCTCTTGCAGAACTATTTCCATTCGTCGTTCGATACCTCACCACGAACGGAAATTCAGCACCTTATGCATGCAAAAGTCCGTTCGCCCTGAGCAACTGTATTAATTGTCAACGGTGGCGGCGAAAGATTGTTGCCAGGGTTTATGATTTTTTAATTATGGCATTAAGGATTGTGAGTAACTTTCTCATACATGCCGTCAATGCCACCTTGACTCCTTTGCCCGCTGCAATGAGGCGGGTGTAAGAAGCTTCTGGCCAAACTGGGCTGATATGTTGGCATCGATTCTATCCGTTTTTGGCAACGTCTCCGTTGCCTTGGCAATCTGCGGACTTGGCGCGGGTTGATGATGCACACTGAAAGACCGGCCGCGGCCAGGGAGGCCAATACGAGTGTCTCTAGCCCGCCTGTGGCCTCAAGCACGATGAGACTCGGACTAAGTCCTTTGAGCCGTTTGACCAATGCCTCGACTCCTGCCTCATCATTCCTACTGCTCCATGTCTCCTTTTCAGGCAAGATGGCAATCTCCAGCAGCTCCTTAGAGACATCAAAACCTATGAAACGTTCAAGGTCCATCATCAATCCTCCAACTCCCAGCCTTGCAGATTCGGGCTCTTTGCGGCCCGGGCAACTGTTCGGGTTGTTTGAGGGAAGGCATGGCGACCCATGCTCAGAGACGGGGTCAAGGACTTACGGGGGATTGTTCCCTTTCGCCAGGGACAGGGCCTGGCAGAAAAGCTAATGGCCAAGGCCCGCTTCGAGTTTTTCCAAAACCTGGTCGATGCTGAAGCTGGCCGCTCTCTGACGCGGTGGGAATTCCTTGAAGGTCGCCAAGAAGTCACCCACATATTTCTGGGCCGGGATCAGCAGGAAGGCGTGGTCTATCATCCAGTCCCAGTAAGTGTTGGAAGTGGTGTCGGCCCTCTCAAAGGGGTCGGTGCGCAGGTTAAAGACCTTGGGTATCCGAAGCCGCACAAGAGGCTCCGCCCAAATCGCACAGGTGCCTGTCATGCGCTGTTCCATGAAGACGAACTTCCAGTTGTCGTAGCGCAGACCCGTCAGGTCGCCATCGTCGCTGAAATAGAAAAAGGATACGCGGGGGCTCTTCGACTCCTGGCCCGTCAGGAGGGGCAGCAGGTTGTAGCCGTCCAGATGCACTTTGAAGGTCTTTTTACCCGCCGTATGGCCTTTTTTGAGCTTCTCGGCGATATTGGGGTCGCCCGCCGCGGCCAGGAAGGTGGGCAGCCAATCCATGTGGCTGACTATCTCATTGCACACGGTGCCGGCCTTGATCTTGCCGGGCCAGCGCACCATGGCCGGCACCCGGTAGGCCCCTTCCCAGTTGGAATTCTTTTCGTTCCGGAAGGGGGTCATGGCGGCATCGGGCCAGGAGTTCATATGAGGCCCGTTGTCGGTGCTGTAGAAGACGATGGTGTTGTCGGTTATTTTCAGCTCGTCCAACAGGTTGAGCAGTTCGCCGACGTGCTTGTCATGTTCGATCATGACGTCGTGGTATTCCGACTGCCAGCGGCCGGACTGACCCAGGACCTCGGGCTTGGGATGGGTACGGAAGTGCATGGCGGTGGTGTTAAACCAGACAAAGAAGGGTTTGTCGTCCTGATGCTGGCGTTTGATAAAGTCCTTGGCCGTAGCCAGGAACTCTTCATCCACCGTCTCCATGCGCTTCTTGGTCAAAGGGCCGGTGTCTTCGATGCGGCCGTCGGCGTAGCAATGCAGCACGCCCCGGGGGCCGAAGTTTTTTCGGAAGTTGGGAAAGTCTTCTTCCGGGGGGTAATCCCGCTGTTCCGGCTCTTCCTCGGCGTTCAGGTGATAGAGGTTGCCGAAGAACTCGTCGAACCCGTGGTTGGTGGGCAGGAATTCATCCCGATCGCCGAAGTGGTTCTTGCCGAACTGACCGGTGGCATAGCCCATGGGCTTTAACAGTTCGGGAATGGTGGGGTCCTCACCCCGCAGGCCCATGTCGGCGCCCGGGAACCCCACCTTGCTGAGGCCGGTGCGGAAAACGCTCTGGCCGGTAATGAACGCGGATCGACCGGCGGTGCAGCTCTGCTCGCCGTAGTGATCGGTGAACAACATGCCTTCCTTGGCGATGCGGTCGATGTTCGGCGTCTGGTAACCCATCATGCCCTTGCTGTAGCAGCTCAGGTTCCACATGCCGATGTCATCGCCCCAGATGACCAGAATGTTGGGTTGTTTGTCTGTTGCCATAACTCCTCCTTGCTGTGTGGTTAACGGTGAACTTTAATCACGAGTCCGCCAGTCCTGCTCCAGGTCTTTCCTGATGGGTTTGGCGACATCACTTTTCCTTGATCCCAAGATTAAGTGCGACTCCCCTGCGGAAGGCTCTTCTCGGGTTCGGCAGGGTTACTGTGGCAGTGGCATTTTTTAAACTTGAGCCCGCTGCCGCACGGACAGGGATCGTTGCGCCCCACCTTGCCCCGAACAGAAGCCTGTCGGGCTTCCTCTGCGGCCAGGACCTCCATCACCAGAGCGGCCGGCTGTTCCTTGCGCAGCAATTGAGCCATGATCTTCAGGGGCCGGTCGATGTGGCGAAAAAAGGCCTTATAGCCGGCACACAAATAGTTCAGTCCAGGCTCCCCCTCCGGGGTGGTGAGAAACCGGTTCTTGGGACATTCCCCCTTGCAGGCGAACCAGACCTCACATTCCCGGCAGGAGCGGGGCAGGGCCTCCAGCTTGCTGCGGCCAAAGGTGCGCTGCGGTTCGGAGGCCACTAACTCCAGCAGGTGGCTTTGCTGGATATTGCCCAGAAGATATTTGGGCTCCACGAAATGGTCGCAGGCGTAGAGATCCCCGTTATGCTCCAGGGCAAGCCCGTGGCCGCAGGTGGCATTGAAGACACACATGCCGGAGGAGGGCAGCCCCAGCCAATTCCTCACCGCGGCCTCGAAGGTCTGCACAAACACCGTGCCCACGTCGTGGCGCACCCATTCATCAAAAATAGTGATCAGGAAATGGCCGAACTGCTTCGGTTTGACCGAGCGCTCCGAGACCGTCGTCCCTTCCTGGTAAATGGTGACTTTCCCTTCGCTCAGGCGCTCGATGGCGGGAATGAACTGGATCCAGGTGGTGCCGGCTTCATCCCGCAGGAACCGGTAGACCTCCAGGGGATGGTCGGCATTGATGCGATTGACGGTAATCAGAATGTTGTACCTCAACCCCATGCTTCTGCAACAACCGGAGGCCCTGCATTACCCTGTCGAAAGTCGGTCGGCCCTGTTTGTCCCGCCGGTAAACATCGTGCAGGTGGCGCGGCCCGTCGATGCTGATGCCGATGAGGAAGTTATGTTCTTTGAAAAACTCGCACCACTCCTCGTTTAAGAGCGTGCCGTTGGTCTGCAGGGTGTTCTCGAAGACCATGCCGGGCTTCTTGTATCGATACTGGTGGTCGATGGCCCGCCGGAAGAAGTCGATCCCCATCAAAGTGGGCTCCCCCCCCTGCCAGGAAACCGTCACTTGGGGGCTGCGATGGTACTCTATGAGCTGGCGGATGTAGGTCTCCAGCACTTCATCGCTCATGCGAAAGTGACTGCCGGGATAGAGACGCTCCTTGTTCAGAAAAAAGCAGTAGGAACACTTAAGATTACATATTGCCCCGGTGGGCTTGGCCAAGACGTGAATTCGAGGAGGTATCGCGGCGCCGGTCATGACAAGCTCCTAAAGTTGGCCCCTTTGCCGCTGTCCCCGGTCGCCTGCTGATAGAAATAGCCGGCCAGGCCCGGGGCAACCTTTGGGCAAATGCCGGCCCACAATGAAATCCAAGTGCAGTTCTTGGCCATAAGTATAGTTTGTGGCTGGATTTTCGAAATTCATGGTTCCAGGTCATAGAGCGAACTTTTCAAGGCCTCTTTCCATTACATGGCGTTTCGTTTGAACTCCTGGCCCAACCAATAGAGATTTCAGTCAGCACCTATTCATGGATGCTGTCAATGGGATTCGAGGCGCCATGATGTGTCTGGCAAGTGATGATGGATACAAGACCGTCAAATTTCAATGGGGTTTAAAGATCGGGGAAACGCCATTTGGGGACTTTCTGCCAGTTTGTCAAGTTGATGACAGGAGCATTCTCGGTTCAGCATGCCTACACCATTCCCGGCGCGGACCCGCTCAAAGAGTTGACTTGGACAAATATTGCAGCCTCAGGTCTCAAGCAAGGTTCGCTCAGGAATGGGGTCCGGTGACCGGCGGCGTCTTTTGAAAATCAACAAACGCTGCAAAAAGCTCAAATCTTTTGGCTGCTCCTTGTCGATCCTGTGGTAGTCGATGGCGATCTTGCCCTCGATCTCGCTGATCCTGAAATAGTTAAGACAAAAGAATGGAACATAGATTTTGGGCAAGAAGCGGAAGCGGGTTGGCACATCATCAAGCCTTTTCAGCCAGGTACCGGTGTTGATCACCACCCGATGGCCGAATTTTCGCAGCGAGGGAAAATGGGTGTGGCCGTAAATAAAGATTGCTGGTGTCCGGATCCTGATCGAAGACTTTTTGGGCCGCCTCCAAGTATTGCTGTTCTTTTTCGCTGCTCAGTTCGGATGGATCCAACACGATCCGAAATCGTTGCAAGGTTGCCTTGAAGTCCCGCCAAATCAGGTAGAGCGGCACCGCCAGGGCGACAAAGTTCACAAAAAGGACGGTGTTGACCATGAGGATCATCTGCACCAGGTTGCCGACGATGCCCAGAGCACTAAACAGCCGGTTGTTGAGGAAGATATTGGTATCGGTTTTGCCAAGCCACTCAAGCGCGGCCCCGCCCAAAACGAAAATCTCGAATCCGGCCAAGAACACGAATGGCAGGATCAGCCAGCGCAGCAAAGGACTCATCTCCTGGTAGAAGTAATTCGACAGAACCCAATACGGAATTTGCTCTGAGGGATAGACCGACTGGATATCTTTTAACCAATTGTATTTTCCGAATTTCGAATGTTTTCCGGCGGTACTGACTACACTGCTGGTAATGAAATAACCGATCGGCTGGGCATGGGGGTTGCCAAAGTCGGGCATATGGTTGTAGGCATCGTATTGGTTGCCGTGCTCGATCCAGATCCGCTTGCCCGCGATCTCTCTGGTTATCGCCGGGGTTTGCTCCAAGTGGATATGATACGGTTTCAACATTTCCACGAACTCAGGGTAGCAGGCGATTTCATAGTCGTGATTTCCGGGCAGCATGGTGATCCCAACCGTCTTTCCGGTATTCTGTAAGGCCTTGAAGATATTTGGGAACTGATCCATTACCGCCTTGAGCTTCTCCGGCCCCTTGAGGTCGGTAAATTCCCACAGGCCGAAGATATCACCAATAATCAGGAGTTCGGCGTCTTCCTTCTGCCCCGCGAGCTTTTCCAGGAACTCGATCAGCTCTGCCTCGTAATCACAGACGCCGAGGGCCTCATCGCCCCCGATGTGCAGATCGCTGATGAAGTAATAGGTCATGGGCATGGTCGTTTCCTTTCGGAGTGGGTAAGGACCGAGCCCGTTCCGGCAAGATCGGTAATGATGCTTTTCATGGCGGGGTTTGCCGGGATAAGGCCCTATTCCAGCATAACGGCAATCCACCGGGTGTCTTCATTGGTGGCAAGCGCTATTTTGCCGATCATGGTGAGTGGAACTGAAAGCACCATCCCGATGGGGCCCAAAACCCACCCCCAGAATATCATCGAAAGAATCACGACCAGAGGAGACAACCCCAACCTGTGCCCCATAAATCTTGGTTCCAGGAGGTTGCCGATGACGATATTCACGACAAGAAACGCCAGCAAAGTGAACAAGGCGGAGGGAAGACCCAGCTGAACCAAAGCCCAGATCATTGGTGGTATTGCGGCAATAAATGAACCGATTGCCGGGATAAAGTTCAAAAAAAATGCCAGCATCCCCCAGGTCCCGGCGAACTCGACCCCGATAAGAGCCAACAGGATCCACAGAGAAACCCCGGTGGCCAGACTGAAGAGCGCTTTAAATCCCATATAACGATTTACATTTGCCGTCATGGTTTTGAAATGGCCCAGGGTTCCTTCCGGATCGGGAAAGGCAGCCTGCAGCTTCCGGGGAAACCCCGCCGTCTCCAGCAGAATAAAGAGGACGAAGAGCAAAATCAGAAACATGTTCGTAAATAAAGCCCTGAAGATCGACAGGCAATAGGAAACCAGGCTCATGACTCTTCCCGGGGTGACAAAATCGGTCAACGGCGATAGGGTCATATCCAAACCCAGATTGTTTAGCCGGTCGAAGACCTGGGCTATGAGCTCCGTAAGGCGTTCTTGATACACCGGAACTTGCTGCGCCAGAGTATTCAACGATCTCCCCGTAAATATCATGAGAAGGAGCGCGACCACCAGAAGTCCCAAGACAATGGCGGCAACTGCCAAGCCATTCGGAACACCCCGGCGCTGCAGCCAATAAAGCAGGGGCGCACAGAGGGAAGAGAGAAAAACCGCTATCAGGAAAGGATTGATGATTGAAGCAGCGGCACGCATCCCGGCAACAATTATGACGAATACAGCCGCCGTGATCAGGATGACGAGAACGTTGACAACTTTATCACCCATTATTTTGGGGCCTACCCTAAGAAATTCTTCCGGCTTTTCTGATCAGGTTCAGGGCGATTGAGGCGCGAGTCTTTTCTCCGGCTCCGTTGATACCCGCATACGCTCATTCAGAGCCTCCAGCCCTTGTTCCAGCGAGGGTTCCATGACGACGGTTTCCCCCTTGGACAGAATCAGGCGTTTGAGCTGGGGAATCCCGGTGCCCTGCGTGGCTTCCAGATACACGGGCTGTACATAGACGATAGCCTCTCCAATAGGCTGAATGATCATCTTGCCCCGGTTCACCCGGGAGCCCATCTGGTTCCACAGGGTGAAAGATTGGGACATGGCGGTATCCTGATTGATAAAGGCATCCACCTGCTGGGGACCGAAGACCAGGGTGCCTCTGGGAAAACTAAAAACCACGATTTTCCCATAGTTGGGGCCATCGCATCCCGCCACGACCAATGACCGGAGGTTGGTGCGAGCCTTGGGAATCATGGAGGTGAGCAGGATGAATTCGTCCTTCTCTTTTTCCAGGATGCTGAGGGTCAGGTAGTTTGGCTCTATTCTGGTCGACTTGCCATGAGAGGAAATCGTGGGAAACTCCCAGATGTCTTCCTGTTTGAAAAAGACCTCCGGGTCGGTTTGGTGATACTTGGTGAAAATACTCATCTGAATATCGAAAATATCCTTGGGATACCGGATGTGCGCCTGCAGTTCAGCCGGCATGCGATCCAGTCCTTTGAAGAGCCCCGGGTAGATGCGGCTGTAAGCCTGGATGATGGGGTCCCGGGGATCCGCCAGGTAAAAGTCCACGGTACCGTCATAGGCGTCCACCACGATTTTGACGGAGTTGCGGATATAGTTGATCTCGTCGTTGTAGGGCTGGGAGTAGGGATAGCGGTTGGACACGGTGTAGGCGTCCTGTATCCAGTAGAGCCGCTGGGAAGTGGCCACGATATAGGGGTCTTTATCCAGCAGGAAAAAGGGGGTCAGGATCTTGATCCGCTCCACGATGTTGCGATGGAACTGCATGCGGCTCTTGGCGTTGGTCTGAGTGGTGAAAAGGATGTCCTTTTCTTTGAAATACAGGGCAAAGATGAGCTTCCGGAAAAAGGAGGAGACCGGCACCCCGCCCGTGCCGCTATAATTTACGATGGCGTTGGTGCCATTGAGGGGAGAGCCGATCTCTCCGCTATCATTCGGGGCGATGACCGGAGGATACGCCCCCAGGCCGTAATAGATGGCAGACTGCTCGATCTGCAAGCCATAGCCGGACCATGGTGGGATGTCCTGAAGAAACCAGGTCATGGGGGCCTCGCCCCGCTGGGCCGCCGGGATCATCACCACCCCGTTGCCGTGTGTGTACTTGAGGCGCTCGTTCACCCAGTTTTGGGCCGCGGGAGGCAGCTTTTGGTGATCCAATTCGCGGGCCGAGAGAAACACTTGCTGATAGACACCGCCAACGGTGTAGCGGTCCACGTCCACGGACTCGAAAGCGTAATACGTGCGCAGCGCCTGGAGTGGCTGAAAAACATCCTTGAGCATCTCCGCGTCCCATACCGGAATGTTGCGCAGGGACATCTGGAGCTTGGGTGACCGGATGTCCAAGGGAAGGTCGCTGATGGGGTAATTTCGGGTTTCCACCCCGGTCAGATCGTAGGCGGCCAGAGTTGCCTGGATGTTGTGATTGATGAAGGGTCTTTCCCGGACGATTTGGTTGGGAGCCACGATGTATTCGTGAACCAGATTGGGTAAAAACGGAGAGTATAACGCCCCCAGGGCCAGAAAAAACAATGCGGTGGAAGCAATAAATACTCTTAGTCCCTTGCGCGTATGAATGAAGAAAATGAGGGAGATTGCGACTCCCAGAAGGAAAACGATGGACAGCCAGATGAGGGGCAGGACCACGCGCATCTGGGCGTAGCCGGGGCCGAAAAACAGGGGGGTATGGGTCTGGTCGTAAAGCAGGTTGTGCCGTTGGAGCATGAAAAACCAGGCGCCTATGAGAAAGGCCAGGCAGGCCAACCCGCTGAGGTGAACCTTGGCCCCCCACGGCAGGTGCAGCCCCTGACCGCCAAGCAGGTGGTTCTCCCGCCAGTAAAGCAGGGCTGACCCCAGGAACATGAACACCACAGCAAACAACAGTTCCTGCAGGAGAAGCTGGTAGATGGGCAGGGAAAAGAGGAAGTAGCTCACGTCCTTGCCGTAAGCCGGGTCCTGGAGGCCGGCTGGGGGAGCGAACAGGAAGAGCAGGGCATCTTCCCAATGGCCGTAGAGGGGAAAGGCGATGAAGACCGCAACAACAAGAGAGAAGAGGAAGTAAAATTTTAGCGACCGCCGGCGAAAGTTCTCCAACAGCTGCCGGTACCCGAGGCGGACCCTCGATTCCGGCTTGGTTTCACCCGTGGGCGCCTCGCCCAGAAACCGCGTGGCCACCCAGAAATTGATAAAAATGACCAGAAAGAACAGGAGGGTAAACCCCGCAAACACCAGGTAACGGTACAGCAGTCTCTGCCAGAAATAGAAGCCGAACCCCAAGGATCGGAACCACCATTCATTAACCAGAAAGTCGGTGAAGACCAATCCGAACAACCCATAGAGAGCGCCTAAAGACAGGAACGTGGCTGCGAGGATAATGATCAAGCGTTTTAAGCGATGCATATCAGGGTCTCCTGATGAGGGGGTAAAAAATCACTTTTTAAGATTTATTTGGATAGCACCTGCCGTGGATGCTGTCAAGGGGGTTTCAGGTGCCGACTCACGCTGAACCGGTTCACCGTGGATGAAAACGCTTGTTGTTTGCCGGCGAAGTATTATAAATACATCTGAGGCCATCTTGGCCAAGTTTATTGACCAGGCCTTCCGGCAAGCCGAAGCAGGGGACGTATGATGCGACTGATTCTCATAGCGTGCTTTTTGTGGCTGCAGGTGCTGCATCCCGCCGCGGCCCTGGCAGGCCCAACCCTGGACCTGGTACGGGCCAACGGTGTGGTCCGGTGCGGTGTCAGTGGTGACATGCCCGGGTTTTCCAGGCAAGACGAGGCCGGCCTTTGGCAGGGTTTTGAAATCGATTTCTGCCGCGCCGTGGCTGCCGCGGCCCTGGGTCAGGCTGATAAGGTGGCCTTTGTGCCGGTGACCTCAGCCAGCCGGTTCCCGGTGCTGCTCGCCGGCAAGATTGACCTGCTCCTGCGCAACACGACCTATACTTTCGAGCGTGAAGCTGCCATCGGGGTCCGCTTCGCCGGTATCTACTACTACGACGGCCAAGCCTTCATGGTCCCCCGAACCAGCGGTATACACCGACTCGCGGATTTAAGTGGCGCCACCATCTGCCTGGCCAGAAGGACCACCCATGAGATCAATCTGGGGGACTACTTTCATCAGCAGGGATGGTCTTTTACCCCCATGCCCGTGGATACCCTCCAGGAGTTGCGAGATAATTTTTTTCAGGGCCGCTGCCAGGCTCTAACCGCAGATCGGGCGGAGTTAATCGGCATCCGCACGTTGGCCCCTGGCGGCCCCGAAGAATATGTCATCCTCCCTGAAACCATCTCCAAGGAACCCTTGGGGCCGGTTGTCCGCAAGGATGACGAGGCCTGGCTGACGCTCACAAAATGGGTGCTTTATGCCCTCATCGAAGCGGAAGAGCGTGGTATCACCCAGGCCAATGTGCGCACCCTGGTAGAAACCTCCCCCGACCCCGGGCTACGTCGTTTTCTCGCCTCCGACGGCTTACCGGAAAAGGCTTTAGGGCTCAAACCCGGCTGGGTTGTCCGGGTCATCGAGGCGGTGGGCAACTACAGCGAGGTCTACGAGCGTCACCTGGGAACTAAAAGCGAGATTAAACTCGACCGGGGACTCAACCGTCTCTGGACCCAAGGAGGCTTGTTGTATGCCCCGCCTTTCCGCTAAACCGCCATTGCCATCAGTTCTGCCATCCCACGAAGGAATCTCACGGTGCTATTCCTTAGCAGGCGGTTGCCATGCTGACTGAATCTGTCCAGAATATTGTCATCATTGTGGTCTTCCTCGGCGTTATTGCCGCCATTGCTTTTGATGTTGTCGACATGCTTCTCGCCGCGCTCCTGGGGGTGTGCGTGCTGATTGTCTTCGGCGTTTTTAACCAGCAGGACATTCTGAACGTCACCCGCACCGCCGGCGGTCCGCTGGCGCTGCTGTTCGGCGGCATGGTGGTGGCCCGGGTCCTGGTGCCCACCGGTATCTTCGAGTATATCGGCTCGCGGTATCTGTTAGCCACCAAAGGCAGCGGCAAACGGTTTCTCCTGAGTCTGTTCCTGCTGGTGGGGCCACTGTGCACCATGCTGCCCAATGCCACCACGGTGATCCTCCTGGCGCCCATCATCATCCGGGTGACCCGGGCCCTGGAGGTAGACTTTGTGGGACCCATGATTGTCACTGCCATTATCAGCAATTCGGCCGGCCTGCTCACCCTCGTGGGCGATCCGGCGACCTTTCTGGTGGGCAGCAGTATCGGTATGACCTTTATTCAGTATCTCCAGAGAGTGAGTCTTGGCGGTCTCTTCTCGGTCTTGGTCCTGGTGCCCCTCCTGCCCTGGCTGATGAAAGACCTGTGGCAGGCGAAACGCACCCTGCCAACCGACCTCAAACCCGAACCCTTGCAGCGTCCTTACCTGTGCCTCTTTGCTCTCCTGATCCTGGCCTTCATGGTGGTATTATTTGTGGCTGGCGATTTCTTGCCCTCCAGGATCGTGCCCCCGGCCGTCGCCATTATTGCCGCGGCCCTGGCTTTGCTGTTAGTCTATAAAGCCGACGTCGAACCGGTCACCAAGGTGCTCCAGGACGTGGATTGGCGGACCATTCTGTTTCTCCTTGCCCTCTTCTGCCTGGTGGAGGCATTTTCCAAGACCGGGATTCTCCAGGGAATGTCACAGTACCTCTACACCTGGTTCGGCACCGAACTCGTCCTCATCAGCCTGTTCGTCCTGGCCTTTGTTGGTCTCTCCTCCAGCCTGCTGGCCAATATTCCCGTGGTCGCCATTATGCTGCTCATGGTCAAGGGGTATCTGGTGACTGCCCAATTTGTTCCTGAGACGGCGCTGTCTGGGTCCTTTGCAGAGTGGCCGACGCATGTTCTACCCGTCTTTGTGGCCATGATGTTCGCCGGTACCCTGGGAGGGAACGCCACCCTCATCGGCGCCTCGGCCAATGTGGTGGCCAGCGGGATCTGCGCCTCGCAGGGCAAGCCGATATCATTTGTAACCTTTATGCGGTACGGCGTGCCCCTGACTATCTGCCAGCTGGTTGTCTCGGCTCTGTATGTTTTGGGTCTCTTCTACTTTACCGGCCGCTAATAGTGTTGTTGCCAAGAGAGCCTCTTGCAAAAGTCCTTTTCACCTGTGATCGACAAATTCGGGTGCCGGATGGCCCCCAAAGAAACCTTATGATGCGACGCCTTCAAACCATCGTTTGGCCGTACCTGCGTTCAGTCGTTCTGCCATCGAGACCGGCGCAGCTGCTGATTCAAACCGGGCTGAAGTGGGACCGCGATAACTGCCCCGGCATGGCCGCCGCCCTCTCGTACTACGCGCTGTTCTCCCTTTTCCCCTTGCTGCTGGTGATCCTGAGTATTGTGGGCGCCCTGATCGGACCGGACACGGAGGCGTTCCGATACATCCAGTCTATGATTGTGCGGGACTTGCCGCCGGACGTGCAAAGCATGGTTGTCGGCACGATCATTGCCCTCAACGAAACCAGTGTCGGCGCCGGGATCGTGGGCTTCATGCTGCTCTTTTTTGCGGCCAGCACCTTGTTTGCGATCCTCCGGCAGTCGGTCAACAAAATCTGGGAGTCCCCCAACCGTGTCTCCGATGCGGGCTCGGTCCCCAAAATGGTTTTATTCCTCATCGTCAACAAGCTGGTGGCGTATTTGCTCGTGGTGGGGACGGCCTTGCTGCTGCTGACGTCACTGGTAGCGAACATTTTTATCAGGACCGTCCTCGATCTGCTATCCCGCTTTCAGGAAACCTTCGCCTGGATTCAAAGGGTGGACGAGCTGCAATTGACGCGAGGTTTGCAGATCGGCTCGACCATTTTTATTCTGAGCCTCACCCTGTGCGTGCTGTTCAAAGTGCTGCCCTCCGTCCGCCCGCAGTGGCGGGATGTCTGGATGGGGGCGCTGATGACGGCGGTCTTGCTGGCCGGGCTGCAGCAACTCGCCACCGGCAGCGTTGTTTCCGTTTTCAGCCGGTTCCTGTCCTACGGGGTGATCGGCAGTGTGATGATTCTGATGCTGTGGATTTTTCTGGCCTGTCAGATTTTCTTCCTGGGATGCGAGTTCTCGTATGCGTATGCCAACATTTATGGCAGCCGCCGCCTCGCCGCCAAGCAGGCCTTGTCCTGAAAGGCCTGCCGCACAAGGAGAGCCAATCATGAATGCAACCCTCTTCGAACCGGCAATGGACGCAGACTCGGGCTGGAAGGTCCGGCTTTGATGCTTCCGGGCAACCCCTCTGAAAGACGAAAAAGGGGTGAAGAAAAACAAAGGTCCGGCGTTGCTGATCAATGTCGAGCAGTTGACAGGCATAGAATAGCAGCGGTATAAGAACGGTGCGGATATAAACTCGCTCGATGACATGGTTCGGCGTGCAATAAACGATTCCATATCACCTGTTGTCGACCCCGGACCTGCCGCTGCAAGTTTGCTGCCATTTTTGTCAACATTGTGCTTGATCCGTCGTGAAGACGAATACCGCCCGGGCGCCAAGTTTGAAACGGCACCGATCGGGTGCAGGAGGAGATGCCATGACCCGCTTGAAACGACGCGTGCTGATCGGCATGGGGTTGACGCTGGTGGTTTTGGTGGGGCTGGGGGTCTGGTTCTACAAGGTCTATTTTGCTTCGACGAGCTACGCGTTGCAGCGCGCCGAGGCCTTTTTGTTCCGGCGCATGCAGGTCGCCCAACTGAGCCGGCAGGGGGAGTATCGGTTTTTCTTCGTCACGAACCGCCGCCCGGAAAGCAACGCCGGGCCGATCGAGGAGCGTTTCGGGATAGAACGACAGGAAACCCTCACGTTCGGATACTTTGATGTCAAGATTGAACCCTCTCTGGGCCTGGGCATGCTCATCAACCCGACCGAGTGGTTCCAGAATGAGGAAATCAAGCTCACGGCGGTGCAGGAGTTGGATCCCGCAAGCTTTGTCGCGCAGGTGCAAGAGCGCGTCAAAGAATCTCCGCTCCGGTCGTTGCTGGTCGTCGTGCACGGCTTCAGGGAGGCTTTCCCCTCCGGCCTGCGCAAGACCGCTTTCCTCGGCCACGTGCTGGACATCAACTCGCCGGTTCTCCTCTTCGACTGGCCCGGCAACCAGGGCAGTTCGCCGGGCGGCTACCAGCGGCGCGCCGGGTCGCCGAAGCGTCCGGGGCGGACCTGGCCCGCACCCTGGAGCTGACCATTCGGGACATCCGGCCCGAGCGGCTGTGGCTGATAGCCAACAGCATGGGGGCCCAGGTCGCCGTCGATGCCTTCCGCCTGCTCTACGAGCAGACGGACCTGGCCGACGCCAAGACCGAGATCGAAGACGTCGTGCTGACCGCCCCGGACGTCGATTACAATGAGTTCAACGACCAGTTCAAGCATGCGCTCAAGGCCCTGGCCCGCAAGACCACGATCTACGTTTCCTCCAACGACAGGGCCTTGCTGGCAAGCCGCCTCCTCAACTGGGGACGACGGCGCGGCGAAAGCACCCTCAGCCCGCGCCAGTTGGAAGAGGCCGTGCGCGTGACGGACTCGATCGATCCGGACAGCGAGGACGTGACCGTGGTGGATGTGACACCGGTTAACCGCACGCGCAATTTCCACAATTTCAGCCTGGAAACGCCGGAGTTTTTCGACGATTTATTCCTGCGGCTTACCAACACCGAGACCCCCCGGAGCCGACTGATCTATGCGGTCGAAGCACCCAACGGCTCGGTTTACTGGATCCTGACGCGAGGCCGCTGACCGGTGGGGGGACAGCGGTACAACCCGTCTTGCGCGTACCTTGACCGTATAGTAATTTGAATTTTTTTTTTGCCACGAAGGACACGAAGATCACGAAGAAGAGCACAGAGATTATTGTGAAAGCATTCCTTCGTGCTCTTCGTGGTGAGTTGTTTGATTAAAGTTCGCCCAAGAGGTTCACCGTATAGGAATTTCCATTTTTCTAAATAAATCCTGTCAAAGAAAATTCACCCGAAGGGCGCTAAGTTCAGGCACGGGTGCCGGCGTGGATGGATAGCGCCAATGATTGTGGAAACGACAGCACGGGATGGTCAACACCCGGAGAGCAGGGCATCGGGGTAATCCCACTCATGCAATAAAGAAACATAAGCCTTGCTTATTGTCGGATTTGATCTTATTTTTTTGGGGTTTTCGAGTGTTCGGCTTTACCCGATTGCGGGAAACCCGGCGCATTGTCAGCCGTGGTTGTCCACCGTGAATGACGCAATCTTTTTTGCAACTCCATTCAACCAAAGGAGGTCTCCATGTCCCAACTGGTCGCAATCGAATTTCATGACGAGCACACCGCTTTTGCCGTGCGGGCGGAATTGGCCAAGATGCAGAAAGAGTATCTGATCGACATGAAAGACGTGGTGGTGGTCACCAAGGATGAAAAGGGCAAAGTCAAGCTGCATCAGGCCGTCAACCTGACCATGACGGGAGCCGTGAGCGGCAGCTTCTGGGGAATGCTCATCGGCCTTCTCTTTCTCAACCCCCTGCTGGGCGCTGCCGTGGGCGCCGGCGCCGGCGCCCTCAGCGGCAAGCTCACGGACATCGGTATCGACGACAAATTCATGAAAGAGTTCAGCAAAGACTTCACGCCCGGCGCCTCGGCGCTTTTCGTGCTGTTTCGCACGGCCACGGAGGACAAGGTGCTGGAACGCCTGCAAGGCTTCAAGGGCAAAGTCCTGAAGACCTCCCTCACCATCGACGATGAGAAGCGGCTGCGGCAGGTGCTCGAGGGGTAAGCAAGGCACCCGAGGTGTGCGCCTGAAGGCGAAGGTTTTTCTCCCAATCCCCGACGGGGGTAAGAAGGAACCGTGTGATGCTGGATAACATGACGGAAGGTCGGCAGACGTTGAAAACCGATAATCTTGACAAAGCCTTTTCGCGATTGGGCTGGTGTGGTTTTTGGGCACTGGTGGTGATGGGCGCGCTTCCCATCATCATCATGTTCTACACTTTTGTATTTACGGGCAGGCCATCCGGAGGCTCTCGTTCCGGGCTGCCCTTCGTGCAAATCTTGTCGACCGTTGGCTTGCTGCTCTCGGTCTTCATCGCCCTCTGGTTTTACCGGTACACGCGCATTGCCAGGCGCATTCAGGACCCAGCATCGCGGCCGTCCGAGTCTTCCTTGCGCAGGACCGTAAGGACTGGACTTGTCGCGACGATCTTGGCCATCTTCTTCTCGATGCTGGTATTGCTGTTCGAAGTCGGTACGCTGCTCTTCTATTTTTTATCGGCGCCACAGGCGGGTCTGCCGACCGTACAGACCACCACCAGTGGGGTCGCCAGCTGGGTCTCCGCGGTGGACATGATGAACCTGCTGTCGGTGATCCTGACCCTTGGAGGCGATATCTTCGCCTTGATCTTCGGGCTCCTGCTTCTTTCCCGAACCATGCGATTGTCACCGGAATTGGCAACGTCTTCCACAGCGGCGCATTGAACGAGGCGTGCCGTTCCCCGATGACGTCAAGAACCGGAAGAGGCGGAAGAGAGGCTCGGGAGCGGCCGTCTCTTCTGCAACATGCGCAAAATCCAGTAGCCGGCGACTGCGGCCGCCAGATGCTTTAAGGTGTGGCCGCTGACGATGTGTCCTATCCCGAAAATCGGCTTGTCAAGAATCTCCAGGACTTTCGCGAGGGCATAGAAACCCACCACCGCCGCCAGGTCTGATCCTCGCGTGTAGCGCGGCGGAAGAACAAGTGCGATCAAGAGCACGAGAATCGAATACGCCTGCACCGCGGCATAAAAGCGCAAATCGCTGGCACCGCGCACTTCGCTCAGGTACCAATGCAACACGCTGCTCAGGCCGATTAGCAGAAGTACCGGCAACAGCCAGAGACCGGCTCGCAGGCTGATGCGCTCTGCGATTATGGCCGCCACTAACGACATGAACACTATCGTCATCGGCAATCTGTCCCAGACGAGGGATGCGTTGCTTGGATGAAGATGATAGTACCAGGAACCGAATGCCGTGAGCAGCATGCCGGCAAAAACAAACAGGAATGGCCAGCGTTCTCGCCTGTCAAGAAAATGTGTTGGAATCTGTTCGGAGTTGGATCGCAGCAAGAAAACCAGACCCCACAATCCAATTACTGCGAAAGCCAGATTGGAAACCACGTCACCAAAATTGGGAAAGCCCAGAAAACCGCGCTGGTCAGCGAACATGTGATATGACTGCGGCTGCGGAATTGGTGGCAACAAGAGAGCGACCACAGCCACAATTACTGTGGTCGCAAACAGCAACATCATGCCGGCTCTTCGTGAGATCATTTTCCCTCCTTCTCTAATACAGCTCAGCAGAATAAAGTGTCCATTATCCTGGATCGTCATTCCGGCAATCTCCTAGCCGGAATCCACAAGACCTTCCTGGATACCGGCTAAAAACATGCCGGTATGACGAAGGGAAATCCGGACACTCAATTCTGCGACGCAGTACTAAGCGTCGCCCGGTGCCACGGGCTGTTAAGCGTTACGGCGTCACGATCTCCGACTCGATGATCATATCCAGCACATCGAGAGTCGAGGGGCCCCCGGGACGCGCCGGGGTGCGGTTGAAGCGTTTGACCCGCAACACATTGCGTTCGCCTTCCTTGTGGGTGAAGCCCTCGATATTCTCGTGAAGAGGCTGCCATTCTCCCGGTGTTCCGACGGCAAGGCCACGCTCGTCAAAGTGTCGTTCGCGCACTTGAAGACAACGTGTATTCGGGGGCGGAGGATCTGTGCACGCCACATGGTTAGCGGAGACCTCCAGAAAGATGAGGGTCCCGGGTCCGTAACGGGCTTCCGGCGTAGCCTGGCCGGTAAGCGTCAGCGTCTCGTTCGACGCCGAAATCAAGCGCAGCCTCGGTTTTGGGCCATCGTCCAGCGCGACCTGCATTGGTTTGGCCAGCACGCCGGACAGGGCGGCATCGGCCTGCATCAGCGCCGGAGCGCAGGCCATATTCGTGGAAGCTGTGCCCTTCACCGAGAGTTGTTCCGCGGCATTGATCCGGTAAGTCCCCATCATTCGGTTGCAGGAACCTTGGATGCTGAGTCCGGTGCCGGAAAAATCGAACACAACCGGGTGACCCTTACGGGGAGACAGGGCCTCAATGGCTCGATCTTGGCCGTCGGTCGCGGACTCAAGGCTCCAGCGATAGCGCTCAAGCGTCTGCACCAAACCATCTCTTGTCGCCGTTTGCGGGACGAGCGTCAGCACCCGGTTGGGCGCCGGTGACCCTCCAGGCCCACCATCAGGGTAGATCAGAATGAGTCGGGCCTCGCCCACTGCATACTGTTGCCCACCGCCACGCTCATCGAGCGTAACGGCGTTCCCGTTGGATTGCCATGCGAAGCGCCCGCGCACGGTTTCCGCCGCATCCTGCCGTCCCGGATACTGAGTCACGCGTTCGTACGTGCCATCGGGGTTGAGCGTCAGCCTGGTCATCATGCCGGGACAGTCTGCGCACGGCAAAACGCCTTCATAGACACCCGCCCAGTCGAGCGAGTTCCGGCTTGTGTGTGAATCGGCAGGCTTCGCTGTCACCGGCTCCGGCGGCGCCACCCTCTCTTTCCGCTGCACACAGGCACACAGAACCGTGGCCAAAACAAATGCTATTAGTAAGGCTTTCACGGGAGCCTCCAATCGGAATGACGTAAACGCAATTTATGCCCGCGCAAAGTATAGATTGCAGGAACCAGGATGGACAGCGGGAGAATAACGCCGGCGGAAAAGAGCGAAACCGTTGCCACGCCACCGACTCACGACGAATCGCCTTCCGATCACGCGGTCGGCGGACCTTTCTCCCCGATGTCGGGTGGCATGCGCGTGATCTTGAAGCCCGTGATCCCATACGCCAGAGAAAGCAATGGGCTGGCGATGTTGAAGATGCAGAAGGGCAGGTACAGGAAGGTCGAGACGCCCAGCGTGGCGGCCATGTAGGCACCGCACGAATTCCAGGGTACCAGCGGCGACGTCACCGTTCCGGCATCGGCAACGACCCGCGACAAGTTCTGCGGCTGCAAACCGCGCTTCTGAAACTCCACGCGGAACAACCGTGCCGGCAGCACCAGGGCGATGAACTGATCACCGGCGACGATGTTGAGCCCCATCCCCGTCGCCACCACTGTGACGAAGAGACGACCCGTGGTGTTCGCCCAACGAAGCACCGGGTCGATGAGTTTCGCCAGAAGACCGAACTCCTCCATCAACGAGCCGAAGGTCACCGCCCCGATGATGATCCACAGGGTCTTGAGCATGCTGTCCATGCCGCCGCGCGAGAGCAGCGCGTCAACGTCGGGGATGCCGGAGGTGGACTGGTAGCCGTTGGCCATCGCCAGCCAGATGCCTTTCACATAGACGATGGGTGCGCTCAGCGTCGGGTCGTCGACGAAGCGCGAGACGGCCTCCGGCTGCAAAATCACTGCGCAGACTCCGCCGACCAACGCCGCGCTCATGATCGCGAGGAAGGCGGGCACCTTGCGCACCGACAGCACGATGAGGAACGCCAGGGGGATCAGGTTGAGGGGTGTGATCCAGAAGAGCTCCTCCAACTTGGCGAGGTCGAGCGCCGTCTGGACACCCTCAGTGACGTTCTCCCTGAGGCCCAGGATCGCAAAGACGACGAGCGCGATGACCATGGCGGGGATCGACGTCCAGATCTGCGCACGAATGTGCTTGAAGACATCGACACCCGCCAACTGCGCGGCCAGGACCGTGGTCTCCGACAGCGGCGACGTCTTGTCGCCGAAGTAGCCTCCCGAGATGACCGCACCAGCCGTGATGACGGGGGACACGCCCACCATCGTCGCGATGCCGACGAGCCCCACGCCGATGGTGCCCGCCGTCGTCCAGGAGCTGCCGATGCTCACGGCGATGGCGGCGCAGATGCCCGCCGTCGCCATATAGAACCAGCTCGGTTGCAGCAGACGGATCCCGTAGTCGACCAACGTCGGGATCGTGCCGGACATGTTCCAGGTGCCGATCAGGGCACCAACGGACAGAAGAATGAAGATCGCGCTGATGACCGAGGAGATCGCCCGTCCGCTGGCGGCGCTGACCTCCTCCCAGGGATGCCCGTTCTTGAGGATGACAAGAGCGGTGATCATGGCGCTGAGCAGCAACGCCACCTGTAACGGGCCGTCGATCGCGTCGTTCCCGAACAGGAAAACGGACCCCGCGATCAGGACTATGAGCACGACCAGCGGGATGATCGCGTCCGCGTAGGAGGGTTCCTTCGTGACGCGTGTGGGTGGGGTCTGGTTTGTCATTGGCATCTCCCAATCGGTGATGGAAATTTGCTTCTTGGAGGCTTTTGGATAGCCGGTCCTCTGGAGCTTGTCAAGGAATCATACCCGTTAAGGATTGAATGTTCCATTTTCGCAGGAAAGCCTTTCAGCCACCGGGGGCAGGTCCCCGGTTATCGTTTCTCAGGGGGGTTCGGGGTCGGAACCGATGGGGTTATCGGGAGGCTGCCTGATGAGTTCCCAGCCTCCCCCTAAGGCCTTATAAAGCTGCACGATGGTGAGAAGCTGGTCCCGCTGTACTGCCGCCAGGTCCAGTTGGGCGGCGAAAAGCTGGCGATCAGCATCCAGCACGGCCAGGAACGACTCCATCCCGCCTTTATAGCGCAAGCTGGCCAACTGAGCGTAATCCTGATCGCTTTTCACCAGAGCCTCCTGCTCCAGGCGCAAGTCACGGAACTGCGTGTGGCCGATCAGGCCATCGGCCACTTCCCGGAAGGCCTGACGGACGGTGAATTGGTACAGGGTCAGGGCCTGCTCCTGCTGGGCCCAGGTGGACTGCAGATTGAAGTAATGACGGCCGCCGGTGAAGATGGGGAGCGTCACGCTGGGGCCGATGCTCCAGATTTTGGCCGGCCCGGTGAAGAGATCGGACAGTTCCACGCTCTGGGCGCCGAAAAGCCCCGTAAGGTTAATGCGGGGGAAGAAGTCGGCCCGGGCCGCGCCGATGCGATAGTTGGCGGCCACCAGCACCTCTTCCGCCTGGCGGATGTCCGGCCGCCGCTCGAGGAGGTCCGAAGGGAGACCGGCCGGCACGGTGGCCCGCACCACCAGGGCCGTGAGCGGTTTACCCCGCTTGACGGGCTGGGGGTTGAGTCCCAGAAGGAGGCAGATCCGGTCTTCCTGCTGGCCGATCTGGCGCTTCAGGTCGGCGATTCTGGCCCCGGCCGTATGCACCAGAGAGTCAATCTGGGCCACATCCTGGCGGGACACCAGGCCGCCTTCGAAACGCTTGACCACCAGCTTGCGGGAGACCTCGAACGACTTCAAGGTGGCTTCCGAGATCTCCAACTGCCGGTCCAGGGTGCGCAGCTCGAAATACGCCTGGGCCACCTCGGCCACCACGCTGGCGAAGACCGCCCGCTGGGCCCACTCCGAGGCAAAAAACTCGGCCCGGGCCGCGTCGGTCAGACTGCGCAGTCGGCCGAACAGATCGATCTCCCAGAAAAGATCCAGATTAAGTTGGCTAATGTTGACCGTATGCGGCACCAGGGGAGATAAGGGAGGGAAACTGACCTCGGACACACGCTGGCGCTGGAAGGCATACGCGCCTCCAGCTTGCGGCAGCCACAGGGAACGGCTCACGCCCACCCGGGCCCGGACCTCAGCCACCCGGGCCGCAGCCAGGAGCACGTCGTAATTTTGCTCCAGAGCGGTGCGGATGAGGCCCTGGAGTTCCTGGTCGTCGAAAATTTCCCACCAGCTCAGGTCCGCCAGGGTGTCAAGTCCCGGCTGCGGCTGCCCCTGGAGAGACTGGAAGCGGTATTCCTGGGGCACGTCCCCCGGGGCGCGCGCATATTTCGGGGCCAGGGTGCAGCCGGCCAGGAGCAGGGTGATGATGAGCAAACCGACCTGCCGTTTCATAATTGACCTCCCTGCTCCCCCCGGCGCTCAGGGGCTGGGGCCGGAATGCCCGGTGCTGCGGTGCTCTGTGGGCCTCGCACCTTCTCCAGGAGAGTTTCGACGCCATAATAAAGCACCGGGATGAAGAACAAGCTCAGCAGCGTGGCCGTGGCCATACCGAAAACGACGGCCGTGCCCACCGACCAGCGGGCCGCGGCGCCGGCTCCGCTGGACAATACCAGCGTCATCAACCCGAAGACTTCAGCCAGCGCGGTCATCAGAACGGCCCGAAAGCGCAGCCGGGCCCCCTCACCCGCGGCCGCAAACGCCGAATAGCCCTCCCGATCCCGCTTCTCCTTGGCGAATTCCACGATCATGATGGAGAGTTTGGCGTTCAGACCGATGAGCATCACGATGCCAACCTGCACGTAGACGTCGTTCGCCAAGCCTCGGAGCCACACCCCTAAAAAGGCCCCGAAGACGGTGATGGGCAAGCCCAGGAGCACCCCGAAGGGGATGGCCCAGCTCTCATACAGGGCCGCCAGCGTCAGAAAAACGAAAAGCAGGGAGAAGGCGAAGATATAGCCCGCCTGGCCGCCGGCCACCTTTTCCTGGAACGCCAGACCCGTCCATTCATACCCGAACCCCCGGGGCAGATCCTTGGAAAGGCGCTCCATGGCGGCGATGGCATCCCCGGAGCTGTAGCCGGGCGCGTTTTGTCCCGCGAGTTCTGCCGAGCGAAACATATTGTAGCGGTTGATGTGGATGGGGCCGGTCTGGGACCCCACTTTCACCAGGGTGCTCAGGGGAACCATCCTGCCGTTCGCATTTCGGACATAAATGTCGCCGATGTCATCCGGGTTCCGGCGGAATTCCGGCTTGGCCTGGACCATGACCCGGTACACCCGGCCGAATTTGTTGAAGTCGTTGATCATAAAGCCGCCCAGGTAAAGCTGGAGGCCGTCAAAGACATTTCTCAGGGGTATGCCCAGAGTCTGGACCTTGTCCCGGTCAATATCCAGTTTCACCTGAGGCACGCTGACCTGGAAGGTATTGAATACTGCCGCGATAGCCGGCTCTCTGGGCGCCGCCGCCACCAAATTCTGGGCCGTCTGATAAAGTTCCTCCGGGGTGCGGGCGGACCGGTCCTGAAGCTGGTATTGGAAACCGCTGACGTTGCCCATGCCGGGAATGGATGGCAAGGAAAAGACAAAAGACCGGGCCTCGGGATAACCGGCGAATTCCCGGCGCAGGCGCTGCATGATAGCGACGAGCTGAGTTTCCCCGGAAGTGCGCTTATCCCATGGTTCCAGGGTCATGACCAGGGTGGCGGCGTCGGAGCTGAAGCTGTTGGTCATGAGATTAAAGCCGCCCCAGCCAAGGATGGTCTGGATGCCCGGCACTTTGGCGGCAAATTGCTCCGCCCGGGTCAAAACCGTGCCGGTGCGTTCCAGGGAGGCGGCCGGTGGCAGGGTGAAGGTAACAAAAACGACCCCTTGATCTTCATCCGGCACCAACCCCCCGGGCAAGGTCCGCAAGAGGCTGCCCGCTCCTACATATACGGCCGCCAGGAGGATCAGGGCCAGGGCCAGGCGGCGCATGAAAAACTGTACCCCCGTGATATAAGCTTTGGTGGTGCGGTCGAAGAGCCGGTCGAAGGCCCGGTTGAAGGCCCCCAGAGGTCCCCGCTGGTCCTTTTTCTTGGGACGCAGGATCTTGACGCATAACGCCGGGGTGAGGGTCAGGGCCATAATGATCGACAGCAGCGCCGCAAAGCAGAGGGTGAGAGCGAACTGGCGGTAAAGTTGGCCGACAATGCCCCCCAGAAAGATCACCGGGACATAGACCGAAAGGAGCGCGCAGGCCACCCCGATCATGGGCCGGCTAACCTCGTCCATGGCCTTCTCCGTGGCCTCTAGAGGACTTAAGCCCGCCCCCATATGAGTCTTCACCGCCTCCACCACGACGATGGCGTCATCCACCACGGAGCCGATGGCCAGGACCAGGCCGAACAAAGAGAGGGTGTTGATGGACAACCCTAACCCGGCAAAGGCGGCAAAAGTGCCCACCATGGGTATGGGCACTACCAGGCAGGGAATCAGAGTGGCCCTGAAGTTCCCCAGGAAGATGAACACCACCAGCATTACCAGACCCATGGCCTTGAAAAGGGTGAACACCACTTCCTTGAGCGCCGCCCTGACGAACAGGGTATTGTCGTAGGAGACCTCGTATTCCAGCCCCGGCGGAAAACTTCTTTTGGCCTCTTCCATGAAGGCCTGGATCTTGTTGGCCACGTCGAGGGCATTGGCCCCGGGGAGCTGGTAGATCACCATGGTGGTGGCCGGCTTGCCGGCCCGCCGAGAAAATGAAGTGTACCTTCTGGCGCCCAGTTCGGTGCTCGCCACGTCCCGGACGCGCAAGACCGACCCGTCCGGCAGGGTGCGGATGATGATATTGTCAAATTCTTCTTTATCGGTGAGGCGTCCCTTGACGTCCACGGTGTACTGGAAGCTCAAACCGGCCTTGGCCGGCGGTTGGCCCACCTGGCCGGCCGGGGCCTGGACGTTCTGGTCCTGCACCGCCTGGGCCACATCTCTGGCCGTGAGTCCCAGGGCGGCCAGTCGGTCGGGCCTGACCCAGAGGCGCATGGCATACTCCCGTTCCCCCACGATGCTGATGTTGCCCACGCCATAGATGCGGGCGAGGGGATCGTAGAGGTTCAAGGAGGCATAGTTGCTGAGAAACAAATCGTCATAGGTGTCGTCCGGGGAATACAAGGACAGGACGATGAGCATGTCCGGCGAGGCTTTCTGGACGTTAATGCCAAAGTTTAGAACCTCTGGCGGCAGGGCCCGGTTGGCCCGGCTCACCCGGTTCTGCACATCCACCTGGGCGATATCGATGTCGGTACCCACGGCAAACGTGCAGGTCAGGGAGTAGCGGCCGTCGCTGGTGCTGCTGGAGGACATGTAAATCATGTTCTCGGCCCCGTTCACCTCCTGCTCGATGGGCACGGCCACGTTTTCCTCCACCACCCGGGCGCTCGCCCCGGTGAAAAAGGTCTCCACCGTGATCGTGGGCGGGCTGATGGGGGGATATTGGGCGATGGGCAGACTGAAGATGGCCACTAGCCCGGCAATGAGAATCACCAGGCCGATGACCATTGCGAAGATGGGCCGATGGATGAAATATTTAGACACGACCCTCAGCCTCCTTTCTTTTCCTGGCTGACAGGCTGTACCGTGGGCGCTACCTGCTGCCCCGGGATGGCCCTCTGCAGCCCTTCCACCACCACCCGGTCCCCGGCCTTGAGTCCCTCAGTGACAATGAAAAAATCTTGATAGCGCTCCCCCAGGGTGACGGTATGGAGCGCCACCTTGTCATCCTTACCCACCACTAAGACGCTGGTTATTCCCTGCATGACCTGCACCGCCCTCTGGGGCACCACGAGGGTGTCGGGTCTCTCCTCCAGCATGACCCGGATGCGGCCGAACAGCCCGGGCCTGAGCAACCGGTCGGGGTTTGGGAAGCTCACATACACGTTCAGGGAGCCGGTGGTCAGATTCAGGGCCCGGTCCACAAAGCTGAGCCTGCCTCTGAAGGGATAGACGGAATTGTCGGCGATGATCAGTTCGAACGGTGCGGCATCCTTCTCCGGTGGGAACGGATTACCTTCATGGAACTCCTGGGCCCGGAGCAGGTAGTCAGCCTCGCTGAGGCTGAAGACCACCCGCATGGGGTCCCAGGCAGACACCGTTGTCAGAACGGTCTGATCCCTGGAGACCAGGTTGCCCACCGTCACTTCTTCCTTGCCGATAATGCCGGTGATGGGGGAGCGAATTTCGGTGAATTTCAGGTCCAGCTCGGCCCTGGCGATAGCGGCCTGGGCCCTTTCAATGGAAGCCCGGCTGTGCTGGACTGCCGATTCGGCGTTGTCCAGGTCCACCTGGGGGGCGGCATCTTCGGCTACCAGGGGGTGCAGACGCGCCACATCCTTCTGGGCCTTCCCCAGGGACGCCTGAGCCTGGGCCATGGTCCCCCGGGCTTCTTGCAAGGCCGTCTTATAGGGCCGCTGGTCGATAACAAAAAGGAGCTGTCCGGCCTTGACCTGGCTGCCTTCCTGGAAGAGAACCTTCTCCAGGAATCCTTCCACCCGGGCCCTGATCTCCACACTTTGGCGGGCCTCGGTCCGGGCAACGTATTCTCCATAGATAGGGACGGTTCTTGGGGTCACCGGCGTCACTACCACGGTCGGAGGCGGGAGGCCCTGCGGGGTTCCAGCTTGTTCCTTGGAACCACAGGCCGCAACCAGAAGCAGGAAAATGCCGAGGCCGACCCGGGAAAATTGCTGAAGACTCTGGCGGTCAGGGTATCTGGTCTTAAGCATGGGAAACCTTTCACGGCGGCTCATCCGCCAGGACGGGTGGATTAAGGAAAAATCGTTACGGCCCGACATTCAGTTTGCGGCCCGGGCCGAAACAAGGTGAATAAGCTTAAAGCACGTGATTATGCCCCGGAACAATGAAATGAGTAGGATAACTTAACCAATATAGAATCTATAATGGAGCAGTCGAAAGCATGGAGAATAGCTGCCTCATACGAGTAATCCCGGCCAAGAGACCGCTTTCGCTGAAGGTATTGCTCAATTTCACGCTAGATTTTATGCGGGTTTAAAGAGCACAAAAGGCCATTTTGGCCAAAACACAGTAGAAGAAAAGCCATCCTGTTTCTCTCAATGCTCATCATAAGGTGGCACTTCGGCGGCAATGGACATTCACCGCCCCTGACTGGTTCCCATCCGGAAACCCCTCCCTTGGTGAGAGGGGCAGGGGGAGGGGGTTGATCAAGGGTCAGCAATCACACCCATCTTCACCCTCGCCCAACCTCCCCCGTCGAGGGGGAGGAGAAATTCGGGACCTTTCCGGATGGACACTGACTAGTACCCATGGGCCGAAGCCACCAGCCGGTTTCGGCCTGTAAGGGCGACCGGCCGGTCGCCCCTACACGATGGGGTCAAACGGTGGCCGAACTGACGAGAAACTAACGCCCGCTTGTACTAGTAGTCGACTGCGTCCCGGATGATCGGGCAGGTCATACAATGACCGCCCCCGCGCCCGCGGCCCAGTTCGGCGCCGACGATCGTGATCACTTCGATGCCTTCCTTGCGCAGCAGCGTGTTGGTGTACACATTGCGGTCGTAGGCGAAAACCACGCCCGGCGATGCGCACACCAGGTTGGCGCCGCTGTCCCACTGCGTGCGCTCCCGCAGGTACGCGTTGCCGCCGGTCTCGACCACGCGCAGCTTTTTCAGCCCCAGGGCCTCGGCGATCACCTCAACGAAAGGCTTCTTGTCCTTGACCAACTCGACGCCGCTCGGCGCGCTGCTCGGGCGGTACGAGTAGGCGGCTATATTGTACACGATGTCCGGGTACAGCAAAACGCAGTCGCGGTCGGCGAACGTGAACACCGTGTCCAGGTGCATGGCCGCCCGCAGCTTCGGCATTGCGGCCACGATGACCCGCTCCGCCGCGCCCTTTTCGAACAGCGTGGCGGCGAGTTGGCTGATCGCCTGGCGCGAAGTGCGCTCGCTCATGCCGATCAGGACGTTGCCCTTGCCGATTGGCATCACGTCGCCGCCTTCCAGCGTCGCCAAGCCATGGTCTCTGGTCGGATCGCCCCACCAGACATTCACCTTGCCCGCGAAATCGGGATGGAACTTGTAAATCGCTGTGGTCAGGATCGTTTCTTCGTGCCGCGCCGGCCAATACAGCGGATTGAGCGTGACGCCGCCGTAGATCCAGCAGGTCGTGTCGCGCGTGTACAGCGTGTTCGGCAGCGGCGGCAACAGATACTCGGTGACGCCGGCCGCGTCCTTCACCAGCTTGAGCATTTCGCCGCCGTGCGTTTCCGGAAAATCCTCGGTTGACAGACCGCCGAGCAGCGTTTCGGCGAGTTTGCGGGAATCCAGGCCTTCGAGGTAGCCCCGGATTTCGTCCACCAGGCCAAGACCGACCTGGTCCGGCACCACTTGATTGTCGAGAATCCACTTCTTGCCTTCTGGAACCGCGACCGTTTCGGCCAGCAGGTTGTGCATCTCCACCACGTCGACACCGCGGTCGCGCAGCTTGGTGATGAAGTCGAAGTGGTCGCGCTTGGCATTGTCGACCCACAGCACGTCGTCGAAAAGGAGCGCGTCGCAGTTGGACGGTGTCAGTCGCGTGTGCGCGACCCCGGTGCACAGACCAACACCTTGCGCAGTTGACCGACTTCCGAGTGCACGCCAAACTTTGACCTCTTTCGTATTAGCCATGATAACTCCTGTGCCTAAATTGAACTCTGTGTTTAGATTTTAATAAGCCCGGTCGCCATACCGTAGATGCCGACGATGGCACCGGCAACAGTGATGCCGAAAATGACCCAATCCGAGGGCTTGTTGAAGACTGGCTTGCCCTGCTCGCGCCGCGCCCAGAAATACAGCAGCGTTCCCGGCGCAAACAAAAGGGCGGAAAGCAGGATGAACTTGAGGCCGCCGGCGTAGATCATGAAGACCGTGTACAGGGTGGCGATGGAGGCCAGGATCAGGTCGCGGTTGCGCTCCTGCGGCCGTTGGTCGTAGGTTTCACCGCGCTTGGCAATCAGCAGGCCGTAGGCGGCGACGAACAGGTACGGAATCAGCGTCGCTGCGCTGGTCAGGTTCAGCATCAGAGAGAACGCATCGCGCGACCAGTAGGTCGTGATCACGATGAGCTGGACGACGATGCTGGTCGCCCAGAGGGCTACCACGGGCACATTGTTCTTGTTGACCTTGACGAACACCGACGGCATGTCCTTGGACTTCCCCGCGGCGAACATCACTTCGGCGCAGATCAGCGACCAGGCCAGGTAGGCGCCGAGCACCGAAAGGATGAGCCCCAGGCTGACGAAAATCGCGCCCCAGTGCCCGACCACGGCCTCCAGCACCCCCGCCATCGATGGCTGACGCATGCCGGCGATGTCAGCACGCGCCAGCGCGGCGTACGGCAGCAACGTCACCAGCACCATGATGCCCGTGACGCCGATGAAGCCCAGGATCGTCGCCTTGCCGACGTCCGCGCGCTCCTTCGCGTAGCGCGAGTAGACGCTCGCGCCTTCGATGCCGATGAACACGAAAACGGTGACGAGCATCGTCGCCTTGACCTGCTCGAACAGGTTTCCAACCAGATCGCCCCCATAGAGGTTCATGTTGAACAGGTCGAGCTTGAAGGCGAAGAACAGGATCACGATGAAGACCAGGATCGGAATGATCTTGGCGACCGTGACGATGCTGTTGATGAACGCGGCCTGCTGGACGCCGCGCAAAATCAGGAAATGGAAGAGCCAGATGCCGAGCGACGCGACCGCGATCGCCGTCACCGTGTTGCCGTCGCCGAAGATGGGAAAAAACGCCCCGAGCGTCGATTTGATCAGCACCCAGTAGGACACGTTGCCGATGCAACTGGACATCCAGTAGCCGAAGGCCGACAGGAAGCCGGGGTAGTCACCGAACCCGGCCTTCGCATACGCGAAGACGCCGGCATCGAGATCGGGCTTGCGCTCGGCCAGTGCCTGGAACACGCGGGCCAGCATGTACATGCCCGTGCCCGCGATGAGCCATGCGATGACCGCGCCCATCGGCCCGGTGGCACCGGCGAAGGTCCGCGGGAGCGAAAAGATGCCCGCGCCGATCATACTGCCGACCACCATCGCGGTCAGTTGCAACCGTGACATTTTCTGTTCAGTCGAAGCCATGTCGTTCCTCCCCGAATAACTGTTTAAACGCTTGCAGCGCGGACATATCGCTGCGAATCAGGTCTCTCCAACCATTGGAGATGTTCAGCACGACGCCGAGCTCAAAAACCGAATCGCACTAACTGGGCCAGAGATCGCGTGTGGGGTGATAGGAAATTGCTTCTTGGAGCAGCTCGTATACACGGAAGAATTTGTCTACAAGATTTTCTAGAGACTGTCAAGGAGGTTTTCAAGGACATTTTTGAGCCACTTGCAGAACTATTTCCATTCGTCGTTCGATACCTCACCACGAAAGGAAATTGAGCACCTTACGCATGCAAAAGTCCGTTCGCCCTGAGGTATCGAAGCCTGTCCTGATATACCGAAGGGGGTGAAAAGGACTTTTGCAGGAGGCTCTTTTGTTTCGTTTTTTGAGTAAGGATGGAGCAGAAATGTCGTTCCCTGTTCCTTTTGGGGGAGCAGCGTGCCGATAAGGCCCGGGACCATCAGAGGCCTTCCGGCATTGCGTCGAGGTCGAGGGTCGAGCACGCCCCAGGGAAAGGCGCCGTGCGAGCCCCCGCCCTGCAGGGCCAGATCTATGAGGACCGGGTCACCTTCCCTCGGCCGCGCGTTGGCCTTTGTCTCGTGGACCGGCCTCATCGGAGCGCCTTGCAATCGACGATTGAGAAAGTCACGCGAGCGCCTTAGCCTTCAGGCGTGCGAATTCGTCGTTGCTGATGGTGCCGGCATCGAGCAATTTCTTTGCGTCGGCAATCTGGTCGGCTGGGGATTTTGCCGCCACTTCGCGGATATACGCCTCAGTGTCCGCTTTGGCGCTGCGCAATGCGGAGCGCTGCCGCTCGGCCATGCCTTCGCCCCGGACAAGGATGTAGATGAGGGCCGTCAGGACCGGAAGAAAGATGAGGCCGATGATCCAGAGCACTTTCGAGCCGCCACCCATTTCCGAGTCCCGGAAGAGGTCGATCACGACCTGGAAGAGGACAATCAGGTACGCGATGAAAAAAAATGTCGATGTCATCAGCACGACGGCGTCCCAGAAATAACTCATGCGATTTCTCCTCTGATAGGGGTTTGAAAGATTGAAAGACGGTCGATGACGAGCGATACGACCGCACTATACACAACGTTTGCTCCTTGTCGGATCCGGACCCTGCGTGGTTTTGCACTATGATGGAGGATCACGCAGAACTGGACGTGTCCGCCAATCGTAGCGGATACTCAACATACGAACGGTGAAAAAGAGTACTATGATGCCCCAGGCAGCGATTTTATTGTCAATCCCAAGCCATCGGACGAGGAAGACAAAGAGTATACAGACAAAAATCGCAGCCGAGATATAGAATTGGCCCGGCTTCAGGATGGTCGGTGTATCGCCAACGACCAGGTCGCGCAGCAAGCCACCGCCAAAGCCGTTGACCACACCCACCAGCACCACGCCCGGCGACGGGATTCCTGCAGCCAGGGATAGCTGCATGCCTAACACGGCAAAGGCCGGGACGCCAATCGCATCAATCACGTCGATGGCCCGATCTACCAGCGACATCCGGGCGATCCGCTGACGAAAGAGGCTGACGATGGCAGTGGCCAGCACAATCAACGGGATGTACCAGCCGTCTCTGAGCACGGGGGGCGTTTGCTGCAAAAAGAAACCATCACGGATCAGACTGCCGCCCGTCGATGCGAGCAAGGCAATTACCAGGACACCCGCAATGTCATAACGCTTATGCATGCCTACGATGGCACCGCTCAACGCCCACAGGAAAGTGGCGAAGTAGTCGAAGAGCGGCGGAACGTGGAACTCAGACGGCGTCATTGCTCATAGACTCGTCGTAAGGGTTGAGATAGTGGGCGCAGGCGACAGAGACCTGCGCCCACTCAGGCGAACGTCTTCGTCCACGCTGACGTGGCCGGCCTCGGCTCGGACGTGACCTGGAACGCGCGCGCGGACCTCGGCTTCCGCCTGTCGCAGCGATGGGTCACGGGCCTCGCGTGGCGCTGGACCAAGGTCGACTACGACCAGGGCGAGGGCGCCGATCGCAAGCTCTTCGACATGACGTACGACGGCCCGCTCGTGTTCGTCGGCTACACGTGGTGAGGGGCTGACGCGCGCGGGCCGGCCCGTCGGCTCACTTCAGCTCGTACCGCGGCCCGCGCGACACGTCCTCGGCTATCCAGGCACGCTTCTCCTTCGACACCGCGAAACCCGAACTCCCCTCTTCGAATCTCAGGTCGAGGTCCGCCGGGCGTTCGACGCCGAGCCCCAGCTCCCGGGCGCGCTGGATGGCGACCCAGTCCCAGTTGCTGAACTCCGGATCGCACAGCTTCCCATCGGTTCCCCGGAACACGTGCTTGCCCTTGGGCCATCTGAGGTCCTTGATCAAGCCGCTGGCCGCCTCTAGCCATCCGCTCGGCTGGGGTTGATACTGGCCGTGCAGCCCGTCCGGTGCCTTCAGCGTGCCGTAGCGCAGGATGGCGAGGCTGGCCACGTCGGCCGCAACGATGTCGGTGGCGGCCAGGACCAGATCCGTTTGGCACAAGGGCTGGTCCGTCCCGTCGGGCCCCCCGGTGACGATGACCTGCGTGGCGTCGGCGACGCACAGCCTCTCCTTGTCCGCGTGTGCGAGGTGCAGCTCCGCCAGCTGTTCATGGTACAGAGGCTCGCTCCGGATCGGGTGGTCCCAGCCCAGCCCGTGCCGGGAATGCCGGTTGTTCTTCAGGTAGTTCAGCTGGTGCATCCAGACACGATCGTCCGGGCGCATGATCCCCACCCAGTTCTTGATCGCCATGGTGAAGTGGGACCAGACGTGCGTCGAGACCCGAAAGACGTTGATGATGTGATCGGCCTCGTCCAGAAGCGACGGCACCCACAACCCGGCCTTCGAGCCCCCGGGCTTCCGATCGAACAGGCGAGGCAGGTACCTGCGCCGCGCCTGGCCGCCGCCGAGCTTCTCGGCTCCCTTCAGCTGCTCCTTGACCCACTCGTTGTGGAGCGCGAAGCCGCCTGACCCCATCCGGCCCCTGCCCGTGCTCAGCTCGTGCCTGCGCCAGCCGTCCTCTCGGAAGGTGGTGACGTGGATGCGATCGGCTGCGCCCAGCTCGTCGCCGACCGCTCTCACGGCATCGTAGATCCCGGTCCTCTTGAAGGACTTGATGGTCTGGTCCTTCTCGAATCCCGCGAACTGGCCGGTCTTCCAGTGCTTGAACATCGTGTGCTCGAAGCCGGTCTCGTCGGCAACGTAGACCTTCTTCGCCCCGCGCTCCAGGCACATCCGGACCAGCGCGGCGCAGGACGCCGGGCTCGCGGTGAACGGAAAGGAGTGCGTGGAGTTCAGGGCGGGCTTGATCACCACGGACTGCCCGGGCTCGAGCCAATCCATCCCTCCGCTCAGCTCGACGACCCGACGAATCGCCGCTTCGACCCTCGCCGGGTCCGCGTTCTCCGCGACCGCCGCAGTGCCCTTCCTGCCGGTACCTCCACTGGTCGAGTTCATCGCAGCCTCCTGGCCCGCGTCCACGATCCGTGAGATCCACGGAACTGGGTGTGCCGTCGCATTCTAGTGCAATCCCGGGAGCCGCGAGGCTCGGGGCTTATTATGCTGGCTTTCATGATTCTCCTCCTCACAACAATAACTTGCTTGGCAATGATGATGGCAGAAATGCAATTTTTCTATTAGGAAATTGCTTCTTGGAGGTTTTTGGATAGCAGGTCCTCTGGAGATTGTCAAGGAGTTCTCAAGGACATTTTCGTTTCAGGTTTTGAGTAAAAACGGAGCAGAAATGTCGTTCCATACGTTGTTATCCCCCCAGCGGAATCGCGATCAGCACCATGATTGCGCCAACTGCGAATAACAGCAAGCCGGTTCTCCACGGGTTGGCGCCGGTGTGTCTTCCCCATTGGTAGCCGGCGATAAAGAGCACGACGAACGACACGACGTTCGAGACCCGAATCGCGAGCGCATAGTTGCTGCGCAGGAGCAGCAGTGGCGTCAGCGACGGCAGCACGGCGATGATCGCCACCAGCACAGACCCGAACGCGCCGGCCAGGTCCTCGCGCGTGAGCCTTACCGGCTGTGGGTGGCTATCATGCAGATGTTCGAGTACGTCTGCATAGAGCGCACGTCGTTTTTCCGATCCCGTGATCGGTTCAAGAATATGATCCAGCTCTTCCGCAATCGCCTCAATGCCTTCCTCTTGCGTCGTCGCGGTTTGGATGCGCAGCAGCAGACGGTGTTTCTCGCCGCGCTCGAACATGGACATCAACGCGTACATGATGCCGTCGATCAAGCCCGATGCCAGCGTCGCGCCCAGGGCGCCGATGAGGAGATCGTCGATGTACTCGGCCGAGATCACCTGGCCGGGGTCGTTGCCAAGCTTGAATATCCTGAACGCCAAGGTAAAGGTCAGCACGATGAGGATGCTGAAGATCATTTCGGACAGTAGATCGATGGGGTCGAGCAAGCGCTCCGGAAAGTATTTCTTGGGCCTTGCGCGCGGTTGAACCCGGTGGGACGGTATCCTCTTCCGTACAGGCATATGTTGATGACCTCCTGGCCAGGATACCGACGGTCCTGCACCGGGTTGGGCAGGGCCGTCAGTCCTATTCCGGTGAGGCTGATGTTTTTGGAAGTCGGCTTGCGACCACGGCGATCTGATCGGCGACCGAGCGCATTGCCGGCTTGTTGCCGTCGATGAGGAGATTGACTAAGGACTGCAAGGCCGCCGGGAAATGGGCTTCCTGCTCCATCACGCCCGCCGGTTCCGTGCAGAGCCGTGATGCGGCGCCGGGTTGACCGATCGAGATGCTGGTGACGGGCACCTTGCCGCGGTAGCAGGCAAAAGGTGAAAATTGCTTCAGGGCGTCGGCTGGAACTGCAATCCCGGAGGATCGGTCGACCATACCGGTCCCTGCGAGCGCCTTCTGGTAGCCGATCTCATACAGCTGCCTCATCACGACAGGATCGAACACTTCGTTCCCGGACAGCTCCGCACCCTCGGGAATGGTAATCCATCTTGAAGCCCGCCGATTCCCGCAAGGATACGGCGTAAATGCGGAAGAGGTCCCCGATGGTCTTCGATTTGGCCGCCAACTCGAAGGAACGCATGGCAATACTGCGCAGCGACCGGGACGTCGTCGCCGGCACCGGGAGCAGTTGTCCGTTGTGAATGACGAAGATGTCTTCGCGTCCTTGACCGCGCCCCACGCCCGCACGAGCGGCGGAGAAACTGAATGCCCCTCCGGTGTAGAACACGTTGAAGCCCACAGAGCCATCGACGTGCATCTCGTCGTAGCGCCGGCCGCCTGCCTCGACGTCGAAGAACACGGGCGGAAACGCGATCGGCACCGAAGCGGACGCCAGCATGATGCTGCGGAACAGTTCGAGAGCCCCCGGACGACCGCTCGTCGCGATGAGCCCCATGTTCCACACGACGAAGCGCTGGGAGTCCAGGTCCACGGTGCCGATGTAGAGCCGCCGGCCGGACTCATGCGCTTGCGCAACAGCGCGCAGGAACTCGGCATCCACCGCTTGCTCGAGCATCGCCATCAGCGGTCCCGTGTCCGCCAGTGACTCGCCGCTCAGTAACTGGGGCACGATCGAAAGCCTCCTGAAGATATTGCGTGACGCCGTGGTCGTGTAGAACTGCCGCATTGCGCCGTCGTACTCAGGACCAAGAAATGCATACGGCGCCATCAACGCCCCGGTCGATACACCGGTGACGATCTTGAAGACCGGGCGATGTCCCATCTTCGTCCAGCCGCTCAGGAACCCCGCCCCGAACGCGCCGTTCGCTCCGCCGCCCGACAGCGCGAGATGGGCATAGTGGACGTAGCCGTCGGGATCGATCGGAAAATCGCTCGGTGATTCCTGTTCGAAGGACCGTGCCAGATCGCTCATCATCGCGGCGCTGATTTGGCCGGCGGGCGCACGTATTTCAGGCATGCCTGGAATCACGGCCTGCGCATCAGGTCCACAGGCACCGCGTTGCGCGGCAGAATGGCACAGCCTGCGAGGCAGAGAACGGCGCAAACGAGGGCAAGACGCATGACGATCACGATGGTCGGCGTAGATCTTTGCGGGACCCTGCGGTGACGGACTCGGCAAATGGCCCCGTTCATTTTGCCGGACCTGCTGCAGGTGCTGCCCGCCCCGGTGCGTTTTCGCGCGGGTGCACGGGGATTGCCGGAGGCGGCGACACGCCTTTTGATCCCGTGCCGATGCCTTCTTCGATTCGTGCCAGCAGGTACGGGAAGAACGGGTTGGACGACATGCGGTTCAACGAATCGATGCTGACGATCAGCGTGTTGCGCTCGCCGCGCTTCGCCATGGCGCCGAGGTTCACGCCGAAGTCCTCGCGCGGATCGGGTTGCATGCCGTACAGCGCATCGTCAATGGGAAACGGCAGCGCGATATGCGACAGTGAAAAGACATCGTCCGGGTACGTGAGACCCAACGCGCGCGAATGCTCGGTCGTTGCACCCGCATCGATGACCCGCTCCACGACCTCGCTGCTGTCGGGGCTCGCGTTGGTGATGATGGTGGTCCTGAAGTTGCGTGGCGGTTCGGGCAGGAGCCGGGCCAGAATGGTGTCGGTGCCGGGCCGCAGGAGCGGGCCGAACCTGGCATGCCGGTTCAGGTCGAACAACACGAGCTCACTGCCGTTCGCCGGCAGATTGACATAAAGCGCGTCGACGATCGCGCGCGTGCTGACCGTGAAATCCACCACCGATTGAAAGGTGAGAATGGGCGGCAACTCGGCCAGCCGGCCTTCGCGCCCGTTTTGCGCAATCTGTTCTTGCAGGGCGCGCGCAGTCAGCGACGATTGCCGTGCGGCGTTGACCGGAAAGGAGTTGTATTTGAAGGGATTGAACTCCGGCACGATGCTGAGCCACGCCGCTTTGGCGAAGGCGGGAAATATTGCCGGCCAGCCAAGCACGCCGGCGAACCGGGCCATGCTGGTGACGCCGATCATCGGTGAAATCAGGACGATGCGGTCCGGCCGTGACAAGGTCTTGTCGCCGAGTGCATCGAGCGTGTACTTCATCGCCAGCGCCCCGCCGTTGGAATACCCGACCAGATGCAATGGCAGGGACGGGCCGATGCGCCGCCGGGCTTCCCTGACCGCAAGGCGGGTCGCTTCCGACCAGTCTTCCCATTCGACGGTGGTGAGGCCGGCCGGCACCGTGCCATGACCGGGCAGCCTGATCGCGATGGCGACGAACCCGTCATCGCGATAGCGCCGCGCGATGTGGCGCGAACTGTAAGGTGAATCCGTGAGTCCGTGCAGGATCACGACCGCGCCAACCGGAGCGCCGTCGGGCTCCATGATGAAGGAGCGGTTCCAGTCCCGGGCAAACCTTTCCGGATTGATCGGGCTGCCGTCGAAGTAGCGATTGGCGGTGACGCGATCTTCCGGGTCGAGCTTCTGCGTCACCTCCGTCCGCACGTCGTCGAAAACGGCCTGCTCGGCGACCAGGTAAGCATTCCAGTCCGACTTGGCGAGTTCCCCGGCCTTCAGTTCATGGGGAACGTGGGTATGCCACAGTTGGAGCGGCGGACCGCGCTGCGAGTCGTAGGCACGTACGGCCAGCACCGTCACTGCGCATACGGCGACCACCACCGCCGACCATTTCAGTAATTTGACTGTCCTTGCTATCACTATTCCATTGCTCTGGTGCAGCACGCTTGTTGATCGCCCGACGATCATTGCCTGCGCAATGGCGGGGTCCGGTTCCGGCTCGCGTCAGTCAATCATCAGTTAGGCGCATTCCTCAGAGCCTCTCGCCTCACCCCTAGGGTTTCCGGGCGCCCGACGTGTAGGCATACAGCCCGTTGGTAACCAGCTCAGACCACTTCTGGATCGCGTTCGCAGCGTCGCCCCACTGCCACTGGGCCGCGGCCTGGATCGCCCCCCCACCGGAACGCCGGTCCACTCCGGCTGCGATGATTTGGCCGGTCACGGAGTCCGAGACCTTCGCGACCGCCATTCCACCCCCGGAGAAGGGATACCTTCCTGTTACGAGAGAGGTGCCGGTGGTGAGAAGGCGCAGCTGCGGGACCACCATCGTGACTGACCGCGCTCCCCTTGTCGCTGCCTCGGCATCCAGGATCGCAACCCGGATGCGCGCCACATCCGGACCGGGCTGGTCTACGATCTGGAACTTCTTCGCCAGCTCGTCATTGAGCGTCCTGTAGAACAAGTCGGTGAGCATCTGTTCATCCGCGAGCGACACGTTTGCCGGATCGGAGCCGAAGAAGCCGACCATCTCGATGATCACCTTGTTGTACCTGGTCGGCTGAGCGTTGGGGTTGACCCAGCGCAGACTCGGCTGCCCGCTCGCGCCGGGTTGGAGCTCCCGGCAGGCTTCGCCGAGGAACGCACAGATTGCCGGATGCTCTTCAACTTCCTGCCGTTGGGTGGTGGCGCAGCCCATCGCCAGCACGAGCATTACTGCCGTCAGACCAAACACTATTTTCATCAGATCCCTCCTCCATGGTGTGCAGGTGATAAAGCGATACGGCAAGCAAACCCATGGCCGCTGCCGCAGTGGACGTCCTGAAGAACACTCGCCTTGACGGCGAGCGAATTGGATTGATTTTTTCGGATTCAGCCAGGTTGTGGGTCTCCGTGTGAGGTTATCAGCTAGGACAACAGATAGGAAATCTTGACCGAAGTAGTCTTCGTAAAATCGCAAAATAAGAATTAACCTGGTCTCGTTGGGTTGTCAAGCGCATAATTTCGCCTGGGTGTAATCAGAAGCGGGAGTAACCTTCGTCCCGAATGCCTGCTGCTGAGCCACTATCGTCATTCCGGCAATCTTCTAGTAACTGGGCCGAAATAGTAGCCAGTTCCGGTGGGCACGGTGAAGCTGTGCCCACCCTACAGTGTTCCCGGCGTAGGGTGGGCAGGTTTTTTTGCCCACCGCAAACATGCACGAACTTATGCCCATGTGTACTGGTACAGCCGGGCGGAAGTTTCTGGTCAGTTCAGCGACGATTCAACCGGATTGTGTAGGGGCGACCGGCCGGTCGCCCCTACCAGCCGAAACCAATTAGTGACTTCCGCCCACGCGTACTAGCCGGAATCCAGGGCAGTTTCACCGCTGCAGATGTACTCCTGGATTCCGGCTTAAAGCGTGCCGTAATGACGATTTGGGTATGTCCAAAGCTATTATTGTTGCGTTCAGATCTGTCACAACTCCCACTTCTAATTGCACCCATTTTGCCTAATCAGCGTGTCAATTTGACAATTGGTGCTACGATCCAGCAGTCTGGGGAGATCCAATCTACTGCGTTGTGGAAGGGCGTCTGGCGTTCGCGAAGGATTCATGGTATCTTCCTCGGGGGCTACCTCTATGGTTACCCTTTGTCGGAGATTCATCAATTTACCATATGACTGGGAAGTGTGGGCTAAAGAGAAAAAGCCGAGCTCGCCCAGGGAAACTGAAGGATAGCATAAAGCGTGCTTAAAATTGGCAATATTACGCTGTCTGTCCCCTTTATGCTTGCTCCCATGGCCGGGGTGAGTGATCTTCCCTTTCGGATTGTTACCCGTTCCTTCGGTGCTCCGCTGGCATTTACTGAGATGATTGATGCAAGGGCCATAAGTCAGGGTGAAAAGAGAACCCGCCGTATGCTCACCTCCACCCCCGATGACCGGCCTCTGGGAATTCAGCTTTTGGGTAATGATGAAGCATATTTCGTGAAAGCCCTCGAAGCCATTGAAGATCATGATTTCGATCTTCTTGATCTTAATGCTGCCTGTCCCGCACCCAAAGTAACGCGCAAAGGCAAAGGGGCAGCCCTCCTCAGAGAGCCCCACACGCTTGGAAAGCTGCTTAAAGTGCTCGTTGAACACGCTAAGGTCCCGGTGACGGTGAAAATCAGGACAGGATGGGACGCCACCTCGGTGAACGCACGGCGGGTTGCCCTCTGTGCCGAGGATGCCGGTGTCAGTGCTCTCTTCATACACGGGAGAACGAGGAGTCAGGGGTATGGCGGAAAGGTAGATTACCGGACCATACAGGAAGTGAAAAAGGCCTTGGCAATACCCGTCATTGCCAGCGGCGACAACCTCTCAGTGCATTCAATCAAAAAGATGTTTGATGAGACCGGTTGCGACGGCGTGGCCATTGCCCGAGGCTCCCTTGGATACCCGTGGATATACAGGGAAGTAATCAGGTTCTTTCAAGACGGCACGCTTTGCGAAAAACCCGGTATCGATGAACGCATCACTACAATCACGAACCATCTTAACCTTGTGGTTCAGTATTATGGGGAAAAGAGGGGGATCGCCTGCTTCCGCAAATTCTTCATCTGGTATACGAGAGGGCTAAGGGGAACGAAACCCTTACGGAACAGCGTGTTCCGGGCTGATACGAAAGACGAGGTGCTCAAGGCAGTCGAAGAATTGAGACGGGTGGTTTGAAATATGCGTTGTCCTGGTTTGCATCATCAATCCATTGATAAAGCGGAGCACTCCTGTCCCAGACCGGGCGTTGCCCGATCTGGCCGCCCGAGGCTCAGGTTCCGGCGATGGTGGACCATCGGCGGGCAGCCCGCACGATCCTGAACGAGTTGCCGGTTTTGACGCCGAAAATTTCGAAAAATTTTCAGTGTCGTTGTTGTCAGCACTTTGGAGCAGAAAAAACGCTGGCTTGAAGAGGTACAAGAAATCGTGAGCCAGCATTTCCCGCCAGTTCCATCTGAAGAGCCAAGTCGTTGAGGTAATGGCTGTGAGCCTCAGAATGTATTGATACCCAAATCGGAAGACCGTTTTCCCTGGTTTCAAATGTTCTGCAAGAGCGCCTTGACACGGTATTGTCGGTAATTACTCTAAAATAGTAAGAGCGCTATAAATTTGCCAGGGGGTGTACCAAGCGTCTTGAGGGGTGATGAGCAGAGAATTTTCTGCAAGAGAAAGGAGGAGGCCATGAGTGAATTGGTTGTTGCCATCTTTGCTAATGAATTCAAGGCGGAAGAGGTGCGACTCGAGTTGCGGAAAAAGGAAGCCGCACATCTCATCGACCTGGAAGACTCCGTCGTTTTAGTCAGGAACCAGGAGGGCAAGGTCAGGCTTCATCATGTGGCTCATTTTGCCATTGGGGGCGCCATGAGCGGAGGGTTCCTGGGTACGCTTGTGGGGATTTTGCTGCTCAGTCCTGTTTTTGCACTCCTCGGTTTGGCAACGGGCCTTGTCGTCGGGGGAATTTCCGGAGCCATGTCTCATGTCGGCATCGACGAAGATTTCATGGAGGACCTCGCCGAGCATCTGAAACCCGGCTCGTCGGCTCTGTGCATCCTGGTCAGAGCGCACCTGGAAAAGGTGCCTCGATGAATTAAGCAACTTTCGGAGGCAAGGTGCTCCATACTTCCCTGCTGCACACCGATGAGGCGAAGCTCAAGGCAGCCTTGGAAGAGATCAAAGCTTCTGCCGGTGCCTGAGACCGGGATGAAGATCATATTGTTCTGCGAGAACCGGCGCAATGTGGTTTTGCGCTCTTTTTTCATGCTTCTTCAAGCATCTCGATGCCTAACGCCTGTCTCGGAAATTATTCCTAAGAGCTTTCCCCATCCAGAAAAAACGGCGGCTTTCGGCCGCCACCTCGAAAGTCAGGGTCCCAAAACAATCGAATAGAAAATCATGAAACCTGCAAACTCAAGGCTCGACATGTGAATATTTTTTCAATATGATAGCCGCGTAAGTTCTGAGTTCGCCCTCGTGCTCATTGAATCTGAAACACTGTAGGTAAAGGAGTTAAAAATGCCAGAGTTCAAGTATCAAGAACCGTTTCCCCAGACCAAAGATGACACGAAATACCGTCTGCTGACCAAGGATTATGTTTCCACCGTCAATTTTGACGGCAAAGAGATCCTCAAGGTCGACCCGGAAGGACTCGCCTTTCTTGCCAACAGCGCCATGCGGGATGTTTCCTTCCTGCTGCGCCCGGCGCACCTGGAAAAGGTGGCGGCAATCCTGACTGACCCGGAATCTTCTCCCAATGAACGAGGCGTGGCCATCGCCCTGCTGAGAAACGCTGAAGTTTCCGCCGAGGGTCTGCTCCCGCTCTGCCAGGACACCGGCACGGCGACCATTGTCGGCAAAAAGGGACAGCAGGTCTGGACCGGGGCCAATGACGAGGAGTATCTCAGCAAGGGTGTTCACAAGACCTACACCGAAGAAAATCTGCGCTATTCGCAGACGATTCCGCTGAACATGTACGACGAAATCAATTCCGGCACCAACATGCCCGCTCAGATCGATCTTTACGCGACGCAGGGCATGGAATACAAGTTCCTCTTTGTTGCCAAGGGTGGCGGTTCCGCGAACAAGACCATGCTGTATCAGGAAACGAAAGCATTGCTGAATCCGGCCAGCCTGGAAAAGTTCCTGGTCGAGAAGATGAAGAGCCTCGGGACCGCAGCATGCCCGCCCTACCATCTGGCCTTCGTCATTGGCGGCACCTCGGCCGAAGGTTGCCTGAAGACGGTTAAGCTGGCCAGCACGGGCTACCTGGACAACCTTCCCACGAAGGGCAATGAGGGCGGACAGGCCTTCCGCGACCTGGAGATGGAAGAAAAGATCCTGCAGGCTGCCTACAAGAGCGGCTACGGCGCTCAGTTCGGCGGCAAGCATTTCGTCCTGGATGTCCGGATCGTTCGCCTGCCCCGCCATGGCGCTTCCTGTCCGGTGGCCATGGGCGTTTCCTGCTCCGCCGACCGCAACATCAAGGCCAAGATCAACAAGGACGGCATCTGGCTGGAAGAGATGGAGCGCAACCCCGGCCGCTTCATTCCCGATAAGTATCGCGGCAAGCATGAACATGGCGTCGTGAAGATCGACCTGAACCGGCCGATGAAAGAGATCCTGGCCGAGCTGACCAAGTATCCGGTCACCACCCAGCTTTCGCTTACCGGCACCCTGATCGTGGGGCGCGACATCGCCCACGCGAAGCTGAAAGAGCGGATCGACAAGGGTGAAGGGATGCCGCAGTACATGAAGGACCATCCCATTTACTATGCCGGCCCCGCCAAGACGCCCAAGGGCATGCCCTCCGGTTCTTTCGGACCGACCACTGCCGGGCGCATGGATTCCTATGTGGACCTTTTCCAGTCCAATGGCGGCTCGATGGTCATGATCGCCAAGGGCAACCGCACCCAGCAGGTGACCGATGCGTGCAAGAAGCACGGCGGTTTCTACCTCGGCTCCATTGGCGGCCCGGCGGCCCTGCTTGCCAAGGAAAACATCAAGAAGGTCGAGGTCCTTGAATATCCGGAACTGGGCATGGAAGCCATCTGGAAGATCGAGGTCGAGGACTTCCCGGCCTTCATCCTGGTGGATGACAAGGGGAATGACTTCTTCAAACAGATCGGCTGTTAAATTCGCAGCAGTCCGGTAAGCTCCTTTTGCTTTCTGCACCCGACCGGAGCACATTCCCCGGGGGCAGGAACGGATTGGGGGCTTGCGGAGGGAATTTCAGCCAGGAAAAACAGTGCGGTAGATTTCTAGCGGTAGGCCCCGGATCGATAGTCCGGGGCTTACTTATTCAGTCTGAGGAAAAGCAAAGTTCAACCAGGCAGCAGGGAAGATGATGAACGGACTCGATTGGTTCCTCATCGGTATCGGCCATTGTTTGTTTGGCGCGCGGAATGTTTCGGGGAGCGGTCTCCCAAATCTTCGGGATTGCCGGGGTCATCGGCGGCTTCCTGCTGGCAGCTCACTCCTACGAATCCGTGGCAGCACAACTCTCCAGGGTTTTTCCCGGTCTTCCGGGGGCTGCGGCGGTGAGCTTCATCGTGATCTTCCTCCTTACCTGGGTCTGTTTCGGGCTGGCCGGCTACTGGATAGCAAAATTGCTTCGCCGCACCAGCCTCGGGTTCCTTGACCGGCTTCTTGGGGGTGCGGTGGGCATGGCGAAGGCCTTCGTCCTGGCCGTGATTGTCGTTGCGTCGCTAACGCTCCTCCTCTCGCCGAAGAGCCCTCTGCTGGCTCAGTCATACCTGACGCCTTTCATTCAGCAGGGTGCCCAGCTGCTGCTCAAGGCGACCCCCGAAAACCTTCAAAAGCTATTCGAGGAAAAGCAAAAAGCGCTCAAACATGACTGGCTGGAGCGCAGTGAGAAGAACTCACGGGTTGAATCGGTGACCGCGGAAGCGAGGAAGAGTTGAGAGCTCCGGAGAGCGCTGACATTCGCTGGGAAAAGCTTCGCGCTATCTGGGAGATCATCGACCGGCTCCGCGGCGAGGCGGGCTGTCCGTGGGATCGCAAACAGACTCCGGAAAGTGTGCAGACATACCTGATCGAAGAGGCTCATGAAGCTGCCGCAGCCGTGCGTGCGGGCCATGTTCGGGAAGTGGCGGAGGAGCTGGGCGACCTCATTTTCATGGTGCTCTTTCTCGTCCATTTGTACGAAGAAAAGGGCTTGTTTCGGTTGGATGAGGTGGGTGATTTGATTTGCGACAAGATGATACGCCGTCATCCTCATGTTTTTGGTGATGCAACGGCGGAGACTGCCCAGGAAGTGCGCGATAACTGGGAGAAGATCAAGGCGAACGAAAAGGCCGCCACGGGGAAAAGCTCCGGAGGGATTCCGCAATCCCTGCCCGCGCTGATGCGAGGCTACCGGATGGTGTCACGTCTCTCCCACGATGAGGGCTCTCCCTGGAATGACCTCAAATCCCGGGCAGAGGAATTTGCGGTGAAGAGCCAGGCCTTGTCAAGGGAGCTGCTTGATGGCATTCCGGTATCTTCAGACGCCTTTGGGAAACTCCTGCTGGGTTTAGTCAACCTTGCTCGCCTCCGGGGTTATCAGCCGGAGAATTGTCTCCACGATTCCCTCCGTGACCTTGCCGCGCCGTGAAATCTTCCGTTTCGCCTCGCCCCTTTTCCGCAACCCGCCCGGGCCGGTGCATCTCACCATGAAATCGTCCCAAGAACAGAAACTGCTCCGCGAGATCACTTCGGCCAGAGCGCTCTTCGACCATTTCGGGCGCGTTCTCGGCCGGCAGCCGGAAATACTGCGGTTGCTCACCCTCTATCGTCACGCTATTGATGAGACTCAAGGCCTGATGCACGAGTTGGGCGTGACCGCAGCATGCACCGCTTGTGCGGAAAAAGGGCCGGGAAGTTGCTGCTTTGAGGGGATCGAGACCGGCTACGACCGTATCCTCCTCCTGATCAACCTCCTTATGGGGGTTGCTCTTCCCGACTCTCGAGAGGTGGCGGAAAGTTGTTTTTTTGTTGGAAGCAACGGGGTGCAAGCTCCGGGCCCGTTACTACTACTGCGTCCACTACCTGTGCCCGGCACTCCAGACCACCCTGAAAGCGGACGCAAAGGAAGCGCTGGTGAGCGCCGTCGGAAAAGAACTGGCCGCCGGGTGGGGGATCGAGCAAGCCCTGCGTGAGTGGGGTCGTAATGATTCCGCCTGGGTACAGCTTATGGTGGAAGAAGGGCCTATTTAAAATAGGTGGATGCCCTTTCATTTTCGGCTTCTGCGTTGTCATCTCGACCGGAGCCGCGTGAGTGTGATATAAGTGTGATTAAGGCCGAACTACTCAGGAGCTTGGGCCTGGTTCAAAGGACTTTAGTAGATGAATATTTTCTCCATAGCCGGTTAACCTTTCGGGCAAAATAGACTGCTCAATTAGGAAATCCTCTTATGCGCAATACTCAGAAGATTCTCATCGTGGATGATGAAGCCCCTTTTCGCTCTGCTCTACGGCGTTTACTGGAGAAGAAATATCTCGTTATCGAGGCCGATACGGGCGCCAAAGGCCTCAATTCTGCCTATCGAGAGGAACCGGACCTGGTCCTTCTCGACGTGGCCCTGCCCGATGCGAGCGGGCTCGAGATCCTGTCGCAATTTAAGGAACTGCGCCCTTCGCCTACGGTGGTGATGATCACCGCCTACGAACAGGTCAAAGATGTCGTCACCGCCATCAAACGCGGGGCGTTCGACTACCTTGTCAAGCCCGTGGACCTCGATGAATTCGAATTTACCATCCAGACGGCCCTGGAGCATGCCGGGCTTAGAAATGAAGTTGACCGGCTTCGCCAGGAGGTGCAGCGACTGCAGAAGGTCGATCGCTTCATCGGCCTGAACCCGAAGTTCCTCGAGGCCCAGATGCTCGCCATAAAGAGCGCTCAGAGCCGCGACGCCGGGGTCCTTCTGCAGGGTGAGAGCGGGGCTGGGAAAGAGCTTTTTGCGCGGCTCATTCATGCCCAGAGCCCCCGGGCCAATTATCCCTTTGTGGCGCTCAACTGTGCCGCATTCAGTGCGGAAATCATCGAAAGCGAGCTCTTTGGCTATGAAAAGGGGGCCTTCACCGGAGCGCGTGCGGAGGGAAAGGAAGGGTTGCTCGAGGTTGCAGACGGCGGCACCCTTTTTCTGGACGAGGTGATCGACCTGCATTCGGAAATCCAGGCCAAGTTGCTGCGCGTTCTGGAAGAACAAGAATTCTATCCAATTGGAGGAACGCGCAAGAAAACCGTGGACATTCGCATTATTTCCGCCTGCAATCGCGATCTCTGGCAGGGCGCGGAAGTGGGGCGATTTCGAAAGGACCTGTTTTTCAGACTGGCAACGATACGCATTGATCTGCCGCCATTGCGTGAGCGCACCGAAGATATTCCGCCGCTGGTGCAGTTCTTCATGGACGATTTTAACGATAAGTACGGCAAACGCTTTCGGAGAGTCAGCTCGGAGGCTGAACGCCTGCTCCTGACGCATTCCTGGCCGGGGAACGTGCGCGAACTGAGGAACACGATCGAGCGGGTAATCCTGCTTGAAAATGAAGATACCATTCTTGCCAGGCACCTGCATTTTCTGGGACACCGCGTGAGCACCGAGACACCCGCCGTGGCCGATGTCCTCCGCGTCGAGTTTCCCGATCAGGGGATTGCCCTGGAAGAGATAGAAAAACAAATAATTCTGGAAGCTTACGAAAAATGCCAGAGAAACAAGTCAAGAACGGCACGTTTTCTCAAGATGCCAAGACACGTTCTCATTTATCGACTGAAAAAACTCGGCATCGCCGAGTGACAAACAGTGTCGAATAATGTGCAAATTCCAGCCGGACTAAACAATAGTCTTCATAAATCCATAACAGTTTAGAATCATTAAAACAAACTGCCAACAAGCATAATCTTCTTGAGCGTGGGAAGGGCGTGGTGGAGAATATTCGTCATTCTCCCCACTCCTGGTGTGGCCTTGATAGCCTGGAATTCCTTGTGTATCAGGGAAACAGGAGTTTATGTGTTCATGGCATGCACTTTGCTATGTGTCAGGGCGGAGGCTGCTGGTGAATGCTGAATTTCAAGTGTTGGTAGTTGAGGATGAGGCTTCCTTAAGACGTTCTTTGGAAAAGTATTTGGAACGAGCTGGGTATGCTTTCGAGTGTTGTGCGACTGCTCGTGAGGCGTTAGCGCTGGCGGAGAGACTTGATCCTGCGATTGTGATTGCGGAATATCACCTTCCCGATGCAAATGGCGTGGCGTTGCTGGAAAAGTTGAAGCGGATTGTCCCCGATGTAGCTGCGATTCTTCTTTCGGAATATGACTTTGAGGCTGTGGCGAAAGATCTTGATCCCGTTGTAGTGCGGTCATTTCTCAAGAAACCCTTCGATCTGGTTGAATTGGAAGCTGCTTTGTCCTCTGCGCGCTCGAAAGCGAAATTAACGTCAGTTGAGAATATTGAAGAGGGACCGGAACTTGGTTTCGAAGGCATACCCGGCTTTACAGTTGAGTAGGGAACTCTCAGAGGTTTGCATTTCAAAGTTATTTCTGATCTCAAGTGGATAGCGGAAGTTGTGGGTTCGAGTTGAAGTGGTAAATTCACGTTGAAGCGAAGCCGGAAGTGGACAAGCGAGTGGTAGCGGGTGCGGATGTTCGAGCGGATGAGGTGGAAGCGGTTGCTGTCTGGGTTGATCATCATGCGGAAATTCTATCGGGACATCTGATGCGGCGGTGGGTCTTCAAGTTCTGTTGAATGGTTGCAGCTCTTTTGAACGGTTGAAGCGGAATTGGAATAATCTGAGAGCCCTCCCTTTTTGATAACGAAAGGCCATGAGGATAATCCTTATGGCCTTTTGTTTTTAGCTGCGCTAGAATGGTGCCGTTCGAATCCGATGGAAGCCGGCGCTGAGCACGCGCTGAGCGTTACGCTTCCGGGCGCCCCTCTGCCTGAAGAGGGCTTGAAAACAGCTCACCACGAAAGAGGTCATCATGGAATCACAGAAGCTTGAACTGTCCCGAAACATGGAAGCCAAAGGCATAAGCTTGGCAGAGGCTGCAGAACGCATTGCGTTTGACCCGAACCTTTTGAAGCTCTATTTTGCTCAGGATTCATACCCCGTACCCAAAAGGATCATTGACAAGCTGGCGGAAGCGATCAGTAACTGATCGCAAATGGTAATTGCTTTCGCACTGCAACTTCTTTTCTTGACAGTTCGTATTCCTGGTGATAGTAGATTCCGGCTGACATTCTTCAGGCGGTAGTGTTTTTCTGCATGTTCTGGCTCGTTCCGAGTGCATGTCTCATTTTCCGATCTCCATTAGTTGTTGCAGCAGGAAGGGTCTTCCTGACGGCTGCGTGAATGATGAACGCGATCAGGAAGAGTTGGTGGTAATCTTTTACCTCTCATGCCTCGTCACCGGGCGATGAGATGCTTGTCATGAGGCAGATTCACTGGTTTTAAACGGCTCGAGGAGGTGTTTTATGGAACACGAGAACAGCGTAAAGCAGCGGTTGGAACAGAGGGGCGTGTCTCGAAGGGATTTCATGAAATACTGCACCCTGTTGTCAGCCACCATGGGACTTTCATCATCATTCATACCAAAGATCGCAGAAGCACTCACTGCTCCACGGCCCCCGGTAGTCTACCTTGCCTTCGCCGAATGTACCGGTTGCGCCGAATCGTTGCTGAGGACGACGTATCCTTGGATCGATACCTTGTTGTTGGATATCATCTCGCTGGACTACCATGAAACGATCATGGCGCCATCGGGTGAGGCTGCGGAAAAGTCTCTCCATGATACGGTCACCAAGTATCCGGGCAAGTTCATCTGTGTTGTGGATGGCGCCATTCCGACTGCGGAAAACGGCATCTATGGCATGATCGGCGGCAAGACCTTCCTGCAGGTCGCCAAGGAGGTCTGCCCCAAGGCCCTGGCAACCATCGCTATCGGTACCTGCGCATCCTACGGCGGGGTCGCTGCCGCAGCTCCCAATCCCACCGCAGCCAAGAGTGTCAAGGATGCCATCGGGATCAACACGCTGAACATTCCCGGATGTCCTCCGAACCCGATCAATTTTGTTGGCACCATAGTGAACTACCTGCTTTTCGGCAAGCTGCCCGAACTTGATGACAAAGGCCGTCCGCTCTTTGCTTATGGAAAGACGATCCACGATCAGTGTCCGCGTCGTTCCCATTTTGAAATGGGTGAGTTTGTGACCTCGTTCGAGAGCGTTGAAGCCAAGAAAGCCTACTGCCTCTACCAGGTGGGATGCAAGGGACCGGAAACGTACAACAACTGCCCAATAGTCAAATTCAACGACGGCACGAGTTGGCCGGTGCAGGCGGGACACCCCTGTATTGGATGCAGTGAGCCCGATTTCTGGGACAAGATGTCGCCTTTCTACAAGTCTCTTTAAAGATCGCTCCGCGTCAGTGTGGTAACCCCTGTCTGTGGAGCAAACCTGAGATAGCACTATGAGAAGCAAGGAGAACTGACTATGGGACAGAGAGTAGTCATCGACCCGATCACCCGGATTGAGGGTCATTTGCGGATAGAAGTGGAAATAACCAACGGGAAGGTAAGCAACGCGTGGAGCAGTTCGATGCTGTTCCGCGGCCTGGAGATTATCCTTCAGGGCCGCGATCCCCGCGATGCATGGCTTTTTACCCAGCGTTCCTGCGGCGTGTGCACCTATGTTCATGGGCTGGCTTCGGTGCGAGCCGTGGACGACGCAGCCAAGGTCACCATCCCCGATAATGCCAGGTTGATTCGAAACCTCCTTCTGGGCGCGCAATTCCTCCATGACCACATCGTCCATTTCTATCAGCTGAGCGCTCTGGATTGGGTAGATGTGGTGAGTTCCCTCAAGGCCGATGCCAAGAAGACCGCCGACCTCGCCGCGAAGGTGACTCCCGCGCCCAATAGCGGTATCAATGATTTCAAGGCGACCCAGGCCAGATTGAAAAAATTCGTCGACAGCGGCCAGCTCGGCATTTTCGCCAACGGCTACTGGGGAAGTCCGGCCTATAAGCTGCCTCCCGAAGTGAATTTGCTGGCCGTGCATCACTATCTCATGGCACTTCGGCAGCAGGCCCGGACGGCGCGCATGCATGCCATTTTCGGCGGCAAGAACCCGCACCCCCAGGGCCTGGTGGTGGGTGGGGTAACCTGCGCCACGGATTTGACCGCCGACCGCATCGCCGAGTTCAAGTACCTCTGGGCAGAGACCATGGACTTTGTCAACAACGTCTACATCCCGGATGTGGTAGCGGTGGCCGGGTTCTATAAAGACTGGGGTAAAATCGGCGGGACCACGAACTTCCTGGTCTATGGCGAATTTCCGCAAAGCTCCAAGGAACCTGACAGCTTCCTCTTCCCGCGGGGCGCCATTTTCAAGCGTAACATCGGTCAGGTGCAGGCAGTCGATATTGGCAAGATCGAGGAAGGTGTCAAGCACAGCTGGTATGAGGGCGACAAGGCGTTGCATCCGGCCAAGGGCGAAACCAAGCCCAAACCCGGCAAACTCGATGTCAACGATCGCTACAGCTGGATGAAGGCGCCGCGCTACAATGGCGAGCCGATGGAAGTGGGACCGCTGGCGCGCGTTCTGGTGGCTTACGGCAAGGGTCATGCGCCGACCAAAGCCGCCGTTGACGGGTTACTGAAAACGCTGGCAGTTCCCCAGGATGCGCTCTTCTCGACGCTCGGCAGGACCGCTGCCAGGGCGTTGGAAACCAAGATCATCGGCGAAGCCATGGAAGGCTGGATGGCGCAATTGATTGCTAATGTGGCGAAAGGCGACACCAAGATCTACCAGGAGTACCAGATGCCGGATGCGGCCATGGGCGCAGGTCTGAACGATGTTCCCCGTGGTGCTCTCGGACATTGGATCGAGATTAAGGACCAGAAGATCGGGAACTTCCAACTCGTGGTGCCTTCCACCTGGAACCTGGGACCGCGCTGTGCTCAGAACAAGCCGGGTCCCCTTGAGGAAGCGCTCATGAATACCCCGGTTGCCGATCCGAAGCGCCCGGTCGAAATCCTGCGCACCATTCATTCGTTCGATCCCTGCATTGCCTGCGGCGTGCATGTGATCGACCCGAAGACCAATGAGGTGTACAAATTTAAAGTTGTCTAAGCCCACCTATTGTGGCTATCATTTAAAGCAGGAACCTGGCTCTGTCGCTGCTGAGCCGGGTTCCTGTTTTTTTGTTTTAATACTCGGACGATGAAGGCGCTCGCCATGGAAAACAAACGGATACTGGTTCTGGGAGTGGGCAACATTCTCCTGCGGGATGAGGGAGTTGGCGTGAAGGCCGTGGTCAAGCTCCAATCGGAATATGACTTTTCTCATAACGTGGAACTGATGGATGGCGGCACTTTGGGTTTGAGCCTGCTGGATCCGATCTGCGGAGCAGACCATCTCATTGTGGTGGATGCCGTGAAATATGGCCATCCTCCCGGAACCCTCTACCGCTTCACGGCAGAAGATTTTCAAAGCACGGGTGAGGTACAAGCACTCTCTTCATCAGCTGGATCTCGTGGAAACTCTTGCGTATGCGGAAATGCTTGAAAAGCGCCCCAGCGCTGTGGTGGTTGGTATCGAGCCGGAAGATATGTCGCCCTGGGGTATGGAATTGACCGAAATTGTCCAGGCCCGGCTGCCTGATATTTGCTCGAAGGTGCTCGAAGAGATTGCGGCGGCGGGGGGAACGTTCACGCCCAGGAATGGAGCGTTGCAGGAACAACCCTCAGAAAGGATTACATAAATGTGCTTGGCCATCCCGGCAGAAATCGTTCACATTGAAGATGAAATGGCGACGATTAAGGTGGGGGATGCTCTCAGGAAGGCCTCCCTGTTGCTTTTGCCCGAAGCGGCGGAGCTTGGTGATTATGTGATTGTGCACGCGGGCTTCGCCCTGCACAAGATAGACCCGGAGGAAGCCCGGGAGTCGCTGCGAATGCTTCGAGAAATGGCGGCCCTGGCCGAAGAGGAAATCCTGCACTGAGTAGTGGCCACTCCTTTACCTGGTCGCCCTGAAGGTCTTACTCTGAACCATTTCCTGAAGACCGGTCAAAATATCTTCGCACTCAGCCGTGACGGCGCGTTTCTTGCCCAGGGAGAGCTCCAGAGACTTGACGTTGGTGTTTTGCCTGGAGAGACGCACCACTTCTTTCGTGACCTTCATAAAGTCGGTGTAGGCCTTCCCGGCGTCCTGCAGAACGATACGGCCCTGCTCTCCGGCAAGGTCGGTCAGTGCTGTTAGGGACTGTTCAACCACGTTGTTGCTGCTTTCCATCTCAGCCTCGATTTGATCCATTTCTCCGTCGCCGGCTGCCTTGATGTGCGGCGTGTGGAGGTAATGGATGTGGAGGCAGGAGGTGAGGGCGTCAAAAACCGGCCTTACCATTTGCCCGCATTTCCCGGACGAAGCGTCTGTCACGATGAACGCGGACAGGTCATGCACAAAACGCTGCACATCATCGTTGGCCTTGGTCTGGGATAACCTGGCCGCCTTTAGATTGGTGTTTTGAACCGCCAAGTCAAGGACCATTCTCTCGGTTTTCTGAAACTCCGCCCAGCACTGGCTGAACTCGTGAAGTAGCTTGAGTTCATCGTCATTCTTCGAATTCTCAATGAGTTTGACCAGTTCGCTGCGGTTTGTTTCGACCGCGGCGATTGCCTGAAGGGATTCGGCGGCGAAAGCCTCTGATTCCTCGTCTGATTCACTCAGCACAGCGCTCTTCTCAGCCGCTACCGAACGGAGCAGATCGTCTTTGATCTGGGACAGGACCTGATTCTTCTTGCTCAAGTTGCCGATCACGTCTTCAAGCCGAATCGTTGCATTATGAAATCTTAGCCAGATCGCTGCCAGCGCCAGCAACAAAACCAGGCTCACCGACCAGCTCACCATGACTCCTAATTTCCTGCCTGAAGGTTGATTGCTCATGTCCACAATCCTCCTCCCGTTCCTTTCTGGAGCAATCTCTTGGATTCTCTTCCTGTCACCCGCTGACCTCTATTTCCAGCTGGATCGGCTTATAGAGATAGGTAACTCTCCCGGCATTGGTCGCCTCGTCGAAGTGCAGCAGGAGGTTGACATGTTCACCATTCCAGAAGAGCTTTTTTTCCGATTCGTTCGGCTGAAACGGTTTTCCAAAAGTATCGGAGAGCGTTTCCTGAATCCTGTTATAGCTGGCGGGTGAGCTGTAGTAGATCATCACATTGTAGAAACGGTCCTTGTAAAAACCATAGACGATCCTCTCTACATCGACATCGCCGATTTTCATCCGGTCGTTTGTCTTCTCATAAAATCTGAGATCACCATCTTCGGCCAACAGCTTCATGTCCGGCAAGTCGGCAATGGGGCTGCCCCACTTGATGCCCCGGAAATCGGCGGGCTCCTTGGCAGTGGTGCTGAGAAGCAGGTAACCTATCAGGAGGACTGCTCCAATCCCCACGATTAAGCCAACTTTGAGCGCCTTTTTTTCCGGCTGGAAAAGCGACATCATCTAGAATCCTTTCGTTAAATCGTCCCTTATGTTGTCCTTCCTCCAATCACTCCGCAGGCTCCGCTTCTTCTTCGAAGTCGAGCCCCAAATGGCGCCTCAGGAAATCGAGCAGGCGTTTTCCCTCGTCGGTCGGAATCCAGCCGAGACCGCCACACCCTGGGCAGTCGATCAGTTCAGCGTGATCATTCCAGGGGATCACGCCACTCCCCCAGCATTGCCAGCACTTCGTCTCCAACTCCGGCAGCGTCATGCTCTTGCTTCCTTCTCGAAACCGCACGCAGGCTCTAACCACTCGACACCAACAAACAACCACTGATCACTGGCCACTAATCGCTAGTATCCTTGGGCGGAAATCGGTAACCAGTTCCGGTGGGCACGGTGAAGCTGTGCCCACCCTACAGTGCTCTCGGTTCCGTAGGGTGGGCAGGTTTTTTTGCCCACCGGAAACATGCACGAACTTATGCCCGTGTGTACTAGAACTCCGCATGCCCGGGAGTTCTTGGAAAGGGAATCACCTCTCGGATATTAGGAAGACCGGTCGCGAACTGGACCAACCGTTCCAAACCGCAGCCGAAACCGGCATGGGGAGCGGAACCGAACTCTCTCAATTCGACATACCAGCGATAGTCTTCAGCGGAAATCCCCTTCAGCTGCATCTGCGCGAGCAGCACGTCGCGGCGCTCCTCACGCTGAGAGCCCCCGATGATTTCGCCAATACGCGGGACGAGAATGTCCATCGCCGCGACGGTCTGTTCATCGGCATTGACCCTCATGTAGAAGGGCTTCAGTGCCCGCGGGAAATCGATAATGGCCACCGGTCTTTGAAACAGCTTTTCGGTGAGGTAGCGTTCATGTTCCGCCTGCAGGTCGTTCCCCCAGTCCACCGGGAAAGTGAAGGCTTCGCCTGAGCGTTTAAGAAATTTCACGGCCTCGGTGTAGGTAATGATTTCAAAAGGAGTCTCCACCGTCTTTTGGAGTGTTTCCATCAAGGTGGGTTCGACGAAACGGGAGAAAAATTCCAGATCCTCACTGCAATCGCTAAGGACTGCACCCACAAGATGTTTCACGAATTGTACTGCCAATTCCAGGTTATCCTGCAGGTCGCAAAACGCCACTTCCGGCTCGATCATCCAGAATTCCGCCAGATGCCTGCTCGTGTTTGAATTTTCCGAGCGAAACGTGGGACCGAAGGTGTAGACTTTGCCGAGCGCCAGGGCGTAGATTTCTGCCTGGAGCTGACCACTCACGGTCAGAAAGGCCGGCCTGTTGAAGAAATCGCTCTCGAAAGCATTGCCGGACTGGGCTGAAAGCAGGCTCTCCGGTCCGAGCGTCGTCACGCGAAAAACGTCACCGGCCCCTTCACAGTCACTCGAGGTAATGATTGGAGTGTGGATGTAGCAGAATCCGCGCTCCTGGAAAAATTGGTGAACCTTGTAGCTCAGTCGATTGCGCACCCGGGTCACCGCACCGATGGTGTTGGAACGGGGCCGCAGGTGAGCAATCTGCCTCAGGAATTCGAGAGAATGCCGCTTTTTTTGCAGGGGATAGGTCAGCGGGTCAGACCGTCCGAAAAGCATGATTCGATTTGCATGGATTTCAATTGGTTGGCCCTTTCCGGGAGAAGGCGTTACCGTGCCTTCCACCTGGAGGCTGCTTCCCGTAGTAATGTCGGCAAGAACTTCCTGATACTCGGGATGGTTATGGTCCGCGATGATTTGCACACTCTTCAGGCATGATCCGTCATTGAGCTCGATAAAACTGATGCCGGCCTTGGAATCCCTTCGGGTACGCACCCAGCCCCTTACGCGGGCGGCTTCCCCGAGGTATGCCTCAGTGTGTGCAAAAAGTTCTGCAATGCTCGTTGCCTTTTCCATCATGACAGGTGTGATCCTCTCTTGGCTATTGTTGAATTTATCAATATTATCTTACCACGTTTTTGTTGCGGACGTCAGAAGTCAATGGCCGGAGGTCAGAAATAAGCTGTTTGAAAGTGTCTTCCCCGGCTTTGCCATCTGATCGCGGATTTCTGTCGTTCGCTGTGATGATGATTGAGAGGAGACCTTATTCTTGGAACTGGCGAGATTATCCTATCACGGCATGGCAAATTTTCTGGAACCCCTGGCGCCTCGCTTTCTTTCCTCAAGAATACAAGAGGACCCTTTGTTTTGGCACGGGAGATTAGGGCACTACGGCCTCCAATCGGCGCGTGACCGGACGCCGCGAATCTGGCTGCATGCGGCGTCGGTCGGTGAGGTGACCGGGGCGATCCCCATTGTTCGGACGTTGCGAGAGCGTTTGCCCGATGCCGGGATCACCCTGACCGTGACCACTCCCCAGGGATTTCGCTTCGCTCGCCTAACCCTTTCGCCGTGGGCTCAGATTCTGCCCTTTCCTCTCGATTTTCCGGCTGCCCTGGAACAGGCTTTCATGAATTTGCAGCCTGACCTTTATGTGGCCCTGGAGGGCGAATTCTGGCCCAACCTGTTCCATTGGCTGGACCGCTGCCAAACGCCGGCGATCCTCCTGAATGGGCAACTTTCTTCTCGCTCCGCCCGCTGGTATGGCCTCTTTGGATCGCTTTTTCGACCAATTTTCAAGCAGTTTGTATGGCTTGCCATGCATTCTGAGGAAGATCGGAACAATGTCGTGTATCTCGGAGCCGACCCCGAGCGCACCTGCGTTCTGGGGAGTTCCAAATACGATGCGCTTTCCTTGCGAAAGGATCCGGAAAAGGTGCTTGCGTGGCGGCGAATCCTGGATCTTCACGGCGAAGCCCCGGTGCTGGTTGGCGGAAGTCTGCGCCACATGGAATGCATCAGGCTCCTGGAGGTTTTCCAGGGCCTGCAGAATGTTGCTCCCCGGCTTATTGGAATATTTGCGCCAAGACACATGGCACAGATAACCGAGATGACCAGGTGGCTGAATGATCAGAAAATTGCCTTCCAGTTGCTGTCAGAGATCGAGGCGGGCAAGGAAAAACGGTCCTCCTCGGTCGTCCTGGTAGATCGCATCGGCATCCTTTTCGATCTCTATGCCCTCGGGGACCTTGTGTTCTGCGGCGGCACGCTCGAACCCTTTGGCGGGCACAACATCCTGGAGCCGGCAGCGTGGGGAAAGCCTGTTTTTTACGGCCCTCACTTGCAAAAAGTGTCGGATGAACATAATATCCTCCAGGTTTTTAAAGGGGGCTTTCTGGTGCAGGATTCACGTGATCTCCTCGAACAGTGGAGTTACTGGATTCAGCACCTCCCCGAACTCCGACGGTTCGGAGAGAATGCCGAAGGAGCGCTCTCGAAACTGGGCGGAGTCTCTGCAAGACAGGTTGAAATCATTATGACCGCTCTTTCCGAGCGAGCATCACTCGATATGGAAGCGGGCAAGGAAAGGAATAAAAGTGGCTAAAGAGCATCGACCCAACGCCAGGGAGTCGGCAGTCATCTCGCGGCTGGACCACGAGAAGGAATCACAACGTTTTAATGCGATGAATCTTCTGCGTCAGAATATGGATACCCTGAGTGAAAAAATCGCCACGAAGCTGATTGAAGAAAGATTGGTGGAGACTACCAGTAAAGATGATTTGGACGGCCAGATCAATTTTGCGCTGCAGAATCTTTTAACCGCCGAGGAGTTCGAGATCCAGTATCACATTGCCAATGTCCGCACCCTGGTGCCACGCCCGCATTTCATCAGCCTTTATGTGACGGCGTATGTCATTGAAAAGCTGATCAATCACCGGTGTATCGTGGAGATTTACGGCACCGACGAAGATATCTACCACTGCGTAAACAAGCAGGTCTCGAAGCTCATTCCGCTCTGAGGCGAAGATCGGACCCCAGGAAAAGTTTGCCACTCCTCCGCGTTGGTCTCATCCCGCATCGGCAGCGATCCTCTCACGTGCTTTCTGGTGCTGGGGCGGGAAGGGCTAACGGACGTGGCACTCTCCGCAGGCCATGGGACCACTCTTTTTGCCTTCCTTGCCAAGCTGCCGATGGCATCCCGTACAGCTTTCATGAAACGCATTCATCAGCGAGATCTTCTTGCCTGCTTCCTCCGCCTTGTGGCACTCCGAACACGGCTGTCCCTCTCCGCTCCATTCGTTTACCTTCTGGCCGCCTTTATATTCGTAGGTGTGGTGGCATTCCGTGCAATTGGAATAGAGATCGGCATGCTTTTGGTGGGTGAATTTCACCGGCGGCCGCTGCAGCTTCTCGAGAACATCCTTGTGTTCAAGGGTAATAATATCTTCTTGGGCCGCAACCCTGCCATGGAACGCCACAACCAGCACCGCGAGCATCAAGCCCGACAGGAAGATGATCAATCCCCTCCCCATATTACCGCCTCCTCTTTTGGTGACTGTGACTGCGCCTCTTCCCCCGGTCTTCCGCGTCCTACTCATCAGTTTCTTCCTTCGGCTTGAATTCCTCAGGAATGATCATGGTTTCGGTGATGAGCTCCTTAAAGGACTTAACCTTAACTCCCAGTTCATATTCCTTGCTGAGATCGCGAATTTGATCAAAGCAGTTGTGACAGGGGACAATCGCGAGCGTAGCGCCGGTGGCTCGAATTTGTTCTGCTTTTACTCTGCCGGACTCCATTCTCCTGCGCTTAAAAGGAGGTCCCATGGGGATGAATCCCCCGCCGCCTCCGCAGCAGTGACCGTGTTCGCGGTTGGGTTGCATTTCAACGAAATCGTCTGCGAGATAGCTGATAATCTCTCTGCCGTATCCAGCCAGATCTCCACTTCGGGATAGGTTGCAGGGGTCCTGATAAGTGACTCTTTCTTTGATCCGCTTCTCAGGATCGATCTTGATGCGACCCTCGCGCAAGTACTTCGCAAAAAGTTCAACGGAGTGGATCACCGGGACCGGGGGTTCGCCATTGGGATAACCAAGCCAGTATGGACCTTCGTACCGAAGGTGTCGGTAAGCGTGCCCTCACTCGGTGACTGCTATGTGTTTCGCTTTCAGTCTTATGGCCGCATCGTAGGTGTTTTTGGTCACCTGGGCCATGACCTTGGCATCGCCTGCAAACATGGCCAGGTTGGTGTCGTCCCAACCTTCGGAACTCATGGTCCAGTCTTCCCCGGCAATATGCAAAATGGTGGCCGCCATGCCGATATCCTGGGGGTAGTACATGGGCTCCCGGGCGTTGACCGTGTACATGATGTTGGCGCCTTCCTTATCCATGGGAATCTCGAGGCCAACTATTTCCTCTCCTGTTTCCGATTCCATCCAGGTGCAGGTCTCAAGCCAATCTTCCTTGGTCATGGCCATCTGATTGCCTTCGGCCAGGTAGTTCGCGACGGCCCTCTGGAGTCCTTCCGGGACTACGCCCTGGCTGTTGCAGACGCCTCGCGCGGTGGCGATCATCAAGGCCATGTCGATCCCAAAGGGGCAGTATTGGGAACACCTCCTGCAGACGGAGCACTTGCCCCATGCGATTTCGAGCGTTTCCTCGAGGAATTCTCTCGTCACCTTGCCCTTCTTTTTGTACATTTCCCCAAGGGTTTTGATGACCTTGTAGGAAGGCATGTACGTTGGATCTTTGTCATGGGCCAGATAAAAGAAGCAGCTCTCCGCGCAGAGGCCACAGTGAGCGCACAGCTCAAGCCACATTTTCATGCGTGCACCCTTTGCGGCATCCAAGCGCTCTTTGATCACTTCCGTATTGACAGGTTCACCCATCTTCTGATTCTCCTTTTTCTCTTTTTCTAAATCCTATGCCGCTTTACCAGGTTACGGTCCCTCTTCGTTCTCCGAACTCACTGCCGATGTGAGCTCTGGAAAAGAAGAAAAAGACCATATGCGAAAGCTTGGTAAAGGGAATGAGGATCAACATCAATTCGCCGCTGAGCATATGCAGGATCACCATCCACTGGTAGTTGATCCACTGATGGTAAGCCAGATAACCGGTAAGGAAGGGCAGGGCGATGGCAACAAGCAGCAGGTAATCGACGGCAGAGGTTACGATCCTTGCATAGGGAACAACCATCCTTCGGATGACGAGAAACAGAATCAGCGCGAGCATGAGCAGAGACAGATAGTCGGCAACATCTTCCGGCAGACTCCACCAGCTTATCTTCCACGATTCATACCAGAGAACGTTATGAGCCAGAAGGAAGATCGGGACACCCAGCAGCAGGATGTGGAAGGCATAAGTCATGATCGCATACACGGGGTACTGCGCGACCGTGCGGTTGAGTGGCAGCAGCCAGTGGAAGATGGACCGCAGTGCCCACTTCGTGCTGAAGTGGTCATAGACCACTTGGTCCTTCTTCAGGCTGAGACTGACCAGGGCGGCGACCCGATAAATCATACCGACAATAAAGACGATGAAGGCAACCCACAAAAGCGGACCGCGAACAAATTCATACATACCCCAGCCTCCTATTTTGACGATTTCGAAACCAATGATGAAGCTTGCTCCAAATATTCAAACCCGTCGCCCCGGCATCTTCGCACCTTCGAACCACAAACCCGGACAACGGGTTTCATGCACCTGCAAAAAGCCCTGTAAATTTAACCGGTACGTAAAAAAAACAAACTGCCCTTGAGATAATCCAAACTCCCTGGACCACAGAGGGGAGGTTAATAACTGTTCCGAGAAACGATGGCCACGCTGTCGGTGGTGCGATGCAACCGTCATTGAGGGGGTGCTGATTGATTAGCAGGAGCTTGTCAGGAAGAGCAATGCGCGAGGAATGGTATTGCCAGCAATAAAATCGCGTGATCAAGAACGCCCTAAAGAGGGAAGCTCATTTCTCTCAACAAAAAATTAAACCATAAAACCCGGACCGTGGCCACATAAAAAGTTTCACAATCTTATCATCGGCTTACACGGAAGATCGGCAGTATTCCCACAGTCAGGTCAACCATTGGGAATCTTTTATAAAAAGGCTTGTGGCGCAACGAGTGATTGACCCGCAGATGATGAAACGAGCATCTGCGGGCCGGTTGGTAGAGGATCTGAAATTGGGCCGGGGTTAATCTTTGATGTTATTGTGCACCTTACAGGCCCGGACCGTGTTCTTCATGAGCATGGTGATGGTCATGGGGCCGACTCCCCCGGGCACCGGCGTGATGGCGCTGGCAATTTCCACCGCCTGATCAAAGGCCACATCACCCTTGAGGATCCTCTTGCCGTCTGCGGTCACTCCCACGTCGTTGACGCCCACATCGATCACAACGGCGCCCGGTTTGACCATGTCGCCCGTGACATATTCCTTCACTCCGGCGGCCACAATCAGGATGTCAGCACGGGTGGTATGGAACTTCACATCCTTCGTGCGGGTGTGACATACGGTGACCGTGGCATTGGCGCCCTTGGCCTTTTGCATGAGCATGGCGGCGATCGGCTTTCCCACGATGTTGGAACGGCCGACGACCACCACTTCGGCGCCGGAAATCTCGGTCCCGGAACGGACGAGCAGCTCCTGAATCCCCGCCGGGGTGCAAGGCAGGTAGTCGGGCTCACCGATCAAGAGCTTTCCGACATTGACCGGATGAAAAGCATCCACGTCTTTGCTCGGGTCAATGGCGAGCAGGACGCGGTTTTCATTGATATGCTTGGGCAGCGGCAGCTGCACCAGAATGCCATGGATCTTGGGGTCCTTGTTGTACTGATCGACAAGCTGCAAGCAGTTTTTCTTCGCTCAAGTCAGCGGGCTGATTGTCCTGAATGGAATAGAACCCCAATTCATGGGCGGTCTTCTGCTTCCCTCTCACATAGCTCTGGGAGGCAGGATTTTCCCCCACGAGAATCGTCACCAGGCCCGGTACCACCCCGTATTTAGCCTGCAGGTTCTCGACTTCCGTCTTGAGTTCCGCCCGGATTTCCTTGGCCACATCGGCCCCTTTGAGCAACTTGGCCGGCATCTTCATCCCTCCCCAATAAAGGCAGGGCATCGTCTGCCCCGCCTTGGTTCACTCCACGCTCATCCTTTTCACTCTTTACTCAACTCATCACTCTTTACTCATCACTCATCACTCATCACTTCTTTAAAACAGCCCCATCACTTTGCCGGTCTTGACATCCACATCCACGCGGCGGAAGGCCGGGTCGGAAGAGGTCCCGGGCATCAGGCTGATGGCGCCGGCGCAGGGACAAAGGAACTTGGCGCCGGAGTAGATCAGCACGTCCCGGATGGGAAGGACCCAGCCCTTGGGCACGCCTTTGACGGTCGGGTCATGGGTGAGACTGAGATGGGTCTTCACCATCATCGTCGTATAGTCATCATACTTGGGATCGCCTTCGAGCATTTTGGCCTTGGCTTCGGCTTCGGGAGTCCAGGCCACGCCGTCGGCGCCGTAGACTTCCCTGGCGACCGTTGCCACCCGGTCTCTCAGCTTCATTTCCACGGGATAAAGGAACTTGAAATCGTTTTCTTCGTTGCAGGCATCCATCACCGCATCGGCAAATTCCAGGGCCCCTTCGCCGCCTTTGGCCCAGTGTTCGGACGCGGCGCAACGAGCCCCGGCGGCCTCGGCATACTTGCGCACCAGAGCAATCTCGTCCTTGGTATCGGTATGGAAGGCGTTGATGCAAACGACCGGGTTGATCCCGGCTTTCCGGATCGTGTTGATGTGGTGCACCATGTTGGGAATGCCCTTTTCCAGCAATCGCCAGGTCTTCTTTGGTGTAGGCGTCCGGCAGAGGCAATGCCGGCGACGACCTTCGGCCCGCCGCCATGCATCTTGAGGGCGCGAATCGTTGTGGTCAGTACGGAAACATGCGGCTTCAGACCGCTGTAGCGGCACTTCACGTTCCAGAATTTCTCGAAGCCGATATCGGCGGCAAAACCGCTCTCGGTAACATGATAATCGAACATCTTGAGGCCGATCCGGTCGGCGATGATGGAGGACTGGCCGACGGCGATATTGGCAAAAGGACCGGCGTGAACCATGCACGGCTGATACTCGGCGGTGCACATGAGGGTGGGATTGATGGTGTTGCGCATCCAGGCGGTCATGGCATTTCCCACTTCCAGATCGCCTGTGGTTACGGGATTGCCGCGCTTGTCAAAAGCCACCGTGATGTTGTTCAAGCGCTCTTTAAGATCAGCCAGGTCTCTGACGATGGAGAGAGTCGCCATCAGCTCGGAGCTGACCGCAATCCCGAACTTGGATTGCATCATGTAGCCGTCCATCCGGCCGCCCATGCCGATGACGATATTGCGCAGGGACTGGGCACAGAAATCCATGATCCAGCCCATTTCCACCCGGGTGGGATCGATGTCCAGGCGGCGCATCCTGGTGAGCCGCTGCAGTTGTTCGTCGTTGTAGTTCCGCTCGTGCTGCATCCGGGCGGTCAGGGCCACCATGGCCAGATTGTGAGCATTCATGATGTCGTTGATGTCGCCCGTGAGCCCCATGGAGAATTCGGTCATCGGGATCAGGAGCGAATTGCCGCCACCGGCTGCGGTTCCCTTGACATTCATCGTCGGCCCGCCCGACGGCTGCCGCAAGCACCCGCCGACATTGACTCCGCGCATCCCCAGGCCTTCCATAAGGCCGCAGGAAGTGGTGCTCTTGCCCTCGCCCAAGGGGCGTAGGTGTAATGGCGGTCACCTCGATATACTTGCCATCGGGCCGATCCTTGAGACGCTCCATGATCTTGAGGAAATCCAATTTGCAGAGCCGCCCCATGGGCAGAATTTCATCCTTTTTCAACCCCAGCTTCTCTTGCCATTCCCACGGCGTGGGCATGTTCTTTTCAGCTTCTTCGGAAATTTGCCAATCCTTCAGTTTTGTTGCATCGTAGGGCATCTTGGACCTCCCGTTGTCATCTCACTGGTTAACCACACTCGCCTATCTTCATTTTTAATAATGATACTAACCAGTTACATTCGACCCTTGTCACCCCCTTCTCCGCAATAATGGCTTAAGAGCGAATATCGAACCAAACAGAAGTTTTTTTAGCGGATGCGGATGATGAGAAATGAGGCGCGGAAACTGACGATAGCAGATGGGTTGCGCCTTTAAGTGTTACACAGCTCTGATTTGCCCGCCTGCGAAGAATAGCGATCGAGCTACCACCACAAAATTCTTCCCTGCGCAGCGCAAGCCTAATGGAGGTGAGTTTGCGTTGTCAACCAGAAAAGGTGTTCAGACATGACCGGTGCGCATCATGGGTATTCTTAGCCCCCGCGCGCGAACCGCTTGATCGTTTCAAGCCAGTGGGCGAGGGCGCGATTGAGGATTCTTTCGGCACGGTGCACGTCCAGGCGATATTTTTCCGGGATGAAGGAAAGATCGGCAACGTAGATGCCGTCGCGCCTGGTCAGGAAGGGGCAGGCGGCGAGTGCTGCCGGTGGCAGCAGCGCCAGAATGGAACAAACCTGGTTGAGGAGGAGTTTGCAGCGTTTTATCTTGACTTCCTGTGCCGCGTAGTTGTTTGCGAAAAGGCTTATACCGGCAAGACCGGGAACGCTGGGGAACGCTTCACTGCTAATGCCGTCCCGCTTGAGGAGAAAATAGGGGGCAATCAGGCCGAGGTGAACCGGCGAGGGAAGCTCTCCAGGAGACGGTCCCAGGATTCCTGGAAGGACCTCGGAAAGCTTCTGCTGCTTCGGATCAAAATCACTGATCCCAAAGCGTTCCTGCCGAGCTCCCAAGCTGGCCAGGACGGCCTCACGCACTTCCGGCAGGACCAACAGATGAAGGCCCGCCGACATTTCACCAGAAGCGGCATCAATCATTGCCGGGTCGATTTCCTCCGGGGTCTTCACCTGGAGGACCGGCAACCCGCGGGCGAGTCGGGAAGACTCCTGCACAAGCATGTGAGCCACTTCGCGGGCATGGGATTCAAAACAAACCTCGAGCGCATCCAGTTCCGAATCGTCGATGAACGCAACCCCGGCGGCCTGGACGATGTTGTCGACGGCGACCACCTCCAGAATATGCCGGGAATAGTCGAAGGGCGGGTGCGCGCCGCGCCATTCCTCATAGGTCAGCACCTGGAGCTCTTCCTTCAGGGCTTCCGGCAGGCGCTCGATCCCGCCTTCGCCGGAAAGGTTTTCCCTGGGGATGATCATCGTCCGGCACCCGGCGTTGAAGGCCGTCTCGATCTTCAAGGACAGCCCTCCCACGAGGGTAATGCGGCCCTTGGTGTCGATCTCCCCGGTCATGGCCACATCCCTGCGAATCTTCCGCCCGGAAAGCAGCGACGCCAGGGCCAGGGCAATGGCGCCTCCGGCAGAGGGTCCGTCCTTGCGCGTCGAACCGCCCATAAAGTGCAGGTGAATGGGTTCGGTCCCGGCCTTCCCGGCAATCCCCAGTTCCGCGGCGCAACTGAAAATCCCGGTGGTGGCGACTTTGCGGCTCTCGTCCATGACCTTTTCGATGTTTCCCGTGGCATGAATGACGCTCAAAAACCCCCGAGGCGCGTCTCCTTCTGTCGCGCCTGCCCCCATTTGGGTGGCCTGGATGGGAATAATCGACCCGATGCCCCGTTCCACATCGACTCCCAGCCCCAGCATTTCGCCGACGGCATCTTCGGGATTGATCTGCCGCGGGCGGGTGGGTTCCTTGAGGTATTGCTTGATCCGCTCACGAGTGATCCGGATGGACTGATTCTCCCGGTCCAAGAGTTCCTTGCGCTGGATGCGCAGAAAGAGGGTCCGGATGATGCGCTCCAGCTCCCTTACTCCCGCCTCATAGGTGTAAATGCGGATGAGATAGCGGAGCAGGTCAGCCTCCTCTTCCGGATCAAAAGCAATGGCCTCCTCGGTGATCTGGTATTGGCTCCGCAGCCGTTTGATCAGGTGCTCGCGGGCAATGACGACTTTTTCCTCGACACTGTATTGGCTCAGGACAATCACTTCGCAGCGGTTCACCACGACCGGGGGCACGCCCTCGAGGGTGTTCGCCGTGAGGAAGAAATGGCAGTTGGACAGATCGATGTCGACGGTCGTTTCCGTGTACTTGTCGTGAAACAGGTGATTCTGTTCCGGGTCGAGGATTTCCAGCAAGGTCGCAATGGCAAATTTCTCGGTCTTATCGGCTTCGTCCAGGATGAACATGCCATTCATGGTCTGCATCTTGATCAGTCCCTGGACGATGGCCCCCGGCTTGGACCCTTCGTAGGTGAAACCGTGGCCGCGCATGTCCGCTTCGTCGCGCATGCCGCCGAGGGAGATTTTGTGGTAGGGAATGCCAAGATTCTGCGCAATCGAGATGGCAAGGGAGGTCTTGCCGACCCCCGGCGGGCCAACGAGCAAAAAGGCACTCCCGGTCCTGCGCCAGGACGCGGCCTGATCCTCGGTAAAACGGCGGTAGCGCCAGATAAGGTTGGAGAAGAAGTCGCAAAGGATTTCCTTCGGCGTTTGGATGCCATAGTGGGAGCGGTTCAGGCCCGCTTCGAAGGCCTCCGGAGTCACCTGGATTTTATGGATTCTTCCCCAGGGAATGGCGAGCAGGGTTTCGATCAGTTCGCTGTATTTCGAGCCGCTGTGGCCGATGGCGTTTTGCTTGTTCTTGTCGATGGCTTCGATGACCTGCCGGGGGACGGCCGGATTGTTGCGGGCTTCCTCGACGCGCTCCATCAGGGTTTTTGCCGGCGCTTCGGCCGGCCTTGAGGGCGCCGCCGGTGTCGCCTTTGGAGGGCGCATCAGCGGTTCTGTCGAGGCCTCCTCGAGATGAGCGTAAAGGGCCGTGGTGAAGCGGTGGAGGAGCTCTTCCTGGGTTTCGGCATCGACGGTTGTTTCCGGAAGGTCGAGCTCCTTCAGCAGGTCTACCAGCCCCCAGCGGTCCATGAAGGAGCGGAAGACCTCCACGGCTTCTTTTTCGCTCCTTCTTGTCAGCAGAGCAAAAAGGTTGAGTGTCAGCCTGAGATCGTGAGTGCGTTGCAGCAGAGAACATGAAGCGTCGCGACTCTTGCGATAGATTTCGCCCAGAACTCGGCCCTTGATCTCTGCATCCAGATCCGGAAAGACTTCCTGGAGCAAGCTGTCGGGGAATTCTCCGAGAACCGCGGGCAGGGTGTTGAAAATGTCCCCGATGAGAGGGTCAAGGGGGAGCGTTCTTTCCGAGGCATCGAACAAGGCGACATACGGTCCCCCCCGGAGCCCGTTCATTTCGTCGGATAAGGCGTAGCGCAGCATGCGGTAAAAAGTGGGATCACTCGTGCGGCGGTCCTGCGCGAAAGCCAGGTCAGCCTGAATGACTTCCCGTTCCTTCCGTTCGGGATAGAGCATGTGTTCGACCTGGTGGCGCAGGAGGAATTCGGTGAAAGCCAGCATTTTCTGTACTTCGCGCGTGCCCTCGCCGAGCCTGGCCTCGGGGTCGGTGGGGAGGACAAAGGAGAGGAAATCAAAGATGCGTTCGTGGATCTTTAGGTTCCAGTCATGATCTGCAGCCGAGATGATGCTGACGATTCTGATCCGGTTGTTTTCATCTTCCAGGCGGGTGATGGTGAGGTGATCCGGGACATGACCGAGCCGCAAAGGGTCCGTCCCCCTTTTGCTCCTGAAATAGGGGAGCACACGCCGGACCACAATCGCCCTGAGCAACTGGATGACATTCTTGATCCGTTCGTCGCCGGGAAGCGGCAAAGTGGCCAGGATGCGACTGTCAAATTCCATGGGAAACATGGCTTGCTCCACTGTTTTGCTACTCGTCTGGTTCGTATATCGACTCGAACTTCGTGCGGCTGACGCAATAGGCATCCGTGCCGTCTTCGTTGTTGGAGACGAGGTAATCGCCCGCCTCGTAGTGGGATTCCCCTTCTTTGGTTGCCACACTCCCCGGTTTGCTCGCGACCTCGGCCCACACCGGCGTGGCCTTGACGTAGATGCCGGGGCTCACCCTGCGATATGTCTTCGCAAATACGGCCCCGTCCACGGTGTAGATATCCCCTTCGTTGTCGACAAGCCAGTCTCCCGGTTTGCACTGCTGTGAGGCCCCCCACTTCCTGTAGGTGAACCCCTCAGTGTCGAGAGCTAACGGAACGGCCACAACAGAGCGATCGGCCTTCTTTCTGAATCGGCGAGGTGTTCCCATAACTTCTCCGGTCAACGCAAATATGTCAATGAGTCAATGAGTCCTTACTTCTCGAACAAGCTGCTAACCAATGCCGGTGAAACGGACCATGAGCATGGTGATGTCGTCTGCCTGCGGGGTCGGGCCGCAAAAGGAGCGGAGCTCATTGGTGAGAGCGGCAACCGTCTCGTCGGGTGAAAGTCCGCGAAACGAGGAGAGGTCCTTCTGCAATCGCGCGGAGGAGTAGAATTCATTGGTCTCGTTGGTTGCCTCCGTGACGCCGTCGGTATAGAGGAAGAGACCGTCACCAGGGCCCAACAAAATCCTTTCCGTATAGTATTTGGCGTCCTCAAAAACCCCCAGCATCAAGGTCTTCTCGGGGCACAGGAACGTCGCGTCTTCCTGCTTCCGGAGCACTACCGGTGGATTATGTCCGGCATTGCAGAACAGGACTTCCCCCGTGCCGGTATTCAATATGCCACAGAAAAACGTTACGAACATACAGGTGTCATTGCCCTCTGCAAGTTCTGTGTTCATGGTTGTGAGGATCTTGTGGGGGACGCGATGCTCGCGCGTAATGCCTTTCAGCATCGTCTTCGTCTTGGCCATGAAGAGCGCTGCGGGTATCCCTTTGCCGGAAACGTCACCGATGGCAAAGAAGAGGCTGCTGTCGTCAATCAGGAAAACGTCGTAGAGGTCCCCGCCGACTTCGCGGGCGGGCTGAATCGCGGCAAAAACTTGAAACTCGTTCCCGCGAGGCGACTGAGGAAACACCCTGGGCAAAAAGCTCATCTGGATTTCACGAGCAATTCTCAGTTCGCTCTCGATCCGCTCCCTCGCCCCCGCAGCTTCCGTGAGGTCGGCGATGAATTTCCTCAAATCTCCCTGCATGGAAGCCACGGCGTGGGTGAGATCGCCGACCTCGTCGTGGGAAGAAACCTCAGGGACCCGGGCATCAAGATTCCCTGCCGCGATCTCGTTGGTGGCTTTTGCCAATGCCCGCAAAGGATTCGCGATGGAGCGCGACCCCACAAAGGAAAACAGCACCACGGCAGCGACGGCCATAAGCGCAATGGTGCCGATAACAGCCAGTTCGCGGTACTCTTCGTTGAAGATGAACTCGCCCATCTCCCTGGCGTTGGCAACGACGTTTTCCATGGGGACGATGAAGACCAAAGCTGCGGCACCTTTGTCGATCAGCCCGTAAGCCCAGAGTGAGTCGCGGCCCTCGTAGGGCATTCTTACAGCACCCGACTTGCCTTCCTGGATGCCATGGACCATCCGGCGGTAGGTCTTGCTGATCCTCGGATGCGAGCCATGTCTCCTGGAGCGGGGTTCGCCAGTCTTTGAGCTCCTTGTGGTAGTCCTTTACGCTGGTTATCAGCAATTTCGGCTCGTTCGGGTCCTGACGTGGGTCCACATGCGTAAGAAAGACCTGCAGATTGGTGGCCCATGGCGCATTCGGTAAGGTCGATGGGAGCTCTTGAATATTGGGTACATCGATTGCGGTGATGCCGGCCAAAGAACCATCAGGCCAGCGTACGGGCATGCTCACGCCGGCTAAGACCCCCATGCCGGCGGCATCGACGGCAGGGGGGTTCCAGACCAGTCCTTCCTCATCTTTGGCTCTCCTGTACCAGTGGGTCAGGCGGGGATCATAGTCTTCCGGAAATCCTCCCATACCGGGATAGGATGAGAACGCACCACTTTCCGTAGCGGTATAGAGAAATACCAGGATATTCGGGTGCTTTTCGTAGAAAGTGCGATAGATAGCAGCCATCTTCGCGAGGCGGGCAATGTCCCCGGCAACCGTTTCGCGGTCAACGTGCGGCGCCAGCTTGAGCTCCGCATGTTCCAGAGAAATGCGGCCCGGGATGACACTGCCGTCATCTCCCATTCTGTCATATCGCGGCGGGGCTGTGATCAGACCTGGGACGACGCCCTCGTCGTAAGCTTCAGAAAAATATACCTCGGGTAATGCGGCAGGTTCCTGCGCAAGCAGCCGTTCCATTTCCCTGGCCTGCATGGTGACGATCATCTCCAGCGTACGCGCCTGCTCCCTCACCAGCCTGGCGTAGGTCTCAACCGCTTGTTCGAGCATCGCTGTCGCTTCTCTGGTAAGCAAGGCGCCCGCGTGTTCGGAAATGTCGGAACTGAGGCGCTGCGTGGCCATCCATTCATAAATCGTTACCGCGGAGAGGGGGACAATGGCAATAGCCGTAAGCAAAAGCAACAGCTTTGGGAAAAATCGCATCAATCCACCCCCTTAGTACAGGCTTGCACAATAAAGTGACCATATACCGGACGCGTCATTCCGGTGAAAACCGGAATCCAGAAAAATTGCCTGGATATCGGCTTCCGCCGTTATGACGAACTGCCTCGGACACTCATTTATGCAGGGCCGTACTTAGCAGTCCCCATTGGGATGCTGAGTTCGAGTACCTGCGAGCCATCTCTGCCAGAAACCCGGTCAGTGATCCGGAAACCATTGGGAAAAACAACCTACGAAATACGAAGCATCTGGCTTCGATGAAATCTTAGATGAACTCGCTTCTATTACCAAGACAGAGCTTCAGATCAAAGCAAAAATATGCCAAACTAATGTTGTTTGAGCGCATGTCCAAGAAAGCCCTCAGGTCGTTACCTCCGCATGCTCCCCGCCTGAAGCCTTCGGGAATGACGATCTCGGACTTTGCCTGAATCGTGGCGGATCGCGGCAATCAGCACAAAGGTGTCTGTTAAGGGTTTTTGGATGCCCTCCGAGAGGTATAATTAGAACCGGTGCAACCTTTACAGGAAGGAAAGAAAGTGGAGGATATTCGAGAGGTTTGCGAGTCTGGGGAAGCGCAAGCCACCAATAACCCGGCCCGTTGGGAGCTGTGGAGGCAGGATGACAACGGGATTCGCGTGGTCGTTGCCCACTTTGAGGAGCAAGAGGCGGCACGCGAGGCGTTGGCCCGGTTCGAGTCGCGACACCACAAGCAAACTTACTGGATCGAGAGAGAAGAAAACCGTCTGAGCGAAAGCGCCCGCGAGGAAACCCTCGCGGCGCCATTCCCGTGCAGGGGTCTAAAGAATGATAGAAGTGACGCACAGAATCTCTATTCCCGAGGAGGAACTCTGGTTCACGGCCTCCCTCAGCAGCGGACCGGGAGGCCAAAATGTCAACAAGGTGAGCAGCAGAGTCACCCTCTGGTTCAATTTGGTCAACTCACCAAGCCTCTCCCTTGAGGATAAGGAACTTATCGCGCGCCGCCTCGGGGGCCGGGTGGGCAAGAACGGGGTTCTTCGAGTAATATCTCAGCAGACCCGCAGCCAGGCAGCCAACCGGGAATTGGCTATAAACCGTTTCGTTGAACTGTTGCGGGATGCAGTAAGGCAGGTTCCAGTAAGAAAGAAGACACGAGTGAGTAAGGCAGGGAAGCTCCGCCGCCTGGAGGAGAAAAAGCAGCGCAGCATCGTGAAACACGGAAGATCCAAGGCCATAGTCGAGGATTGAAGCGCACCTGACTGGTGGAAGCGAGGTAAAGGAGAATAGGTTGTTTGGAGCTGATCCTCAAACATATACCGCATTCTCATACGAGAAAGGGAAATATACAAAAACGCTCAGACGAAGTTCCATTATTCAAATCATATGTTGGAAAATTGCCAAGTTGGCATATTGGCAAGGTATGGTGACTTTCGCATGCACCCAAAGGCTCCTCTATGATTGATACCACCAAGGATGGGTCGGGCATGGTAGGGATCATGAAGATCAGGTGATTTCGTCACAGGGTATTCCATGATGGATATTACCGGGGAGGTATTGGGCCAGTTGGTTCCACACATCGGAATTTATAGTGGCGCCTGATGGTTCCTCCATGGCAGGGACCAGCCGGGAGGGATCAGAGACGCACTGCTTGTTCAACGCTACGATATGAGCTAAAATATTACAAAACTATCATCGATGGAGAAAGCGTATGGAAGCAGTTAAGATTTCCCCTAAGTTCCAGGTTGTGATTCCCAAAAGACTTCGCAATGCTTTAAAACTATCGCCAGGTCAAAAGGTTCAAATGGTTGTCTATGGCAACAGAATCGAGATGATTCCCTCTCAGAAAGATTTCGGAAATGAAAGGGTTTCTCAAAGGAATTGATACCACTGTCGAAAGAGAACCCGACAGAATATGAACATAGTCGATTCCTCAGGCTGGCTTGAATACTTTCGCGGACGGCCCCAACGCATCGTTCTTTTCCAGCCCTCTTGCGAGAGACGTCCGATCTCGTCGTTCCTTCCATTACGATTTACGAGGTTTTCAAGGTGGTTCTCCGCCAACGCAATGAATCCGATGCACTTCAAGCTGTAGCACTCATGCAGCAGGGTTCTGTTGTAGACCTCACGGCAGAAATCTCAATCCTCGCTGCAAGAGTGAGTATCGAATGCCGCCTGCCTATGGCCGATAGCATCATCCTGGCGACCGCACGAGTGCATGGGGCTACCATATGGACTCAAGATTCCGACTTCGAGGAAATCGATGGGGTTCAATATATTGCAAAGAAAAACGGATAAGCGAGCTCCGTTCCTTGGAGCGTGGCAAAAAGAAACAGGGTGGAGGGTAACACTTTCAGCGCCTGAGGGCTCTTCCATGACTGAAACCACGTAGGACGGGTCAGGGTGGGTGTGGATCAGGAAGCACACCGGATTTGTCCACGGCGTATTCTACGTCTTGCGATCATTCAGCGGGGGAGTCCACTCTATAGGAAGGCGGCTCATTTCGGTCGAATGAATACGTTCGCGGGGAGGACGTAGCCGCACATCAGCCCCCCCCAAAAAACTGGTCAAACGGAGACTTGACCCTTTCACCCTGCGGTGAGCGGAGTCCGCAACCTCCGCTGAACCTTGCTGTTCATGGTTCTTCACGAGAGACAAAGAGGCTATTCGAAACTCCCGTATCTGAAGACAGTTGGAAGGAGTCGCTGGCAAAGGATGTCTCATCAATGATCCATGGCGACTCAACCACCTTCATAGTGGGAGTGGTTTTGCGGATCAGATCAGAGGAACGTGTCACCTCTTTGATCAAATCGTCGGACCAACCAAGCTGTTCGAGCATCTTATCATCAACCATGTTGGGGCTCCTGCCGTACCGTGACAATCTTATGTTTAATATAAGTATGATTCGCGGAAATCATCACTTTGATCACAGGCGTCTTGTCGAAAAGCCAAGTGCAAAGCGCCCAAAAACGTGCCATTGCCCTGTTCAATCCTGGGACAGTTTCGGGATGGTCGATTTCCAATTTCACTTCGCTCCACAAAATCTGTCGCGGGATGGCATGGCCATGGGCTTTCCACCTCAAATGGGATGCAAGCGCATCCGCTATGTTTCCAGCTGCCTCTTCCCGTTCATCCTCTGTCACGGTTAAACCTGATGATCTGTGAGTAACCCAGCTACGCAGCTTGTAGCTCTTCAGGAACTGGGTGGCCATTGTTCGGGAATATTCGGACGCTTAAATGGCATCCCCAAGCTCTTTCTTGTCGATGCTGTCAATAATTCGGACTGCCGTCCATGGTACACTTCTCTTGTTATCTAAAGCTTCCTGGCCCTGTTTTTGAAGTTGCTCAACCAAGAGCAAAAGAGCTTGTGCTGGTACTAATCGGCCATCTTTTGAAGGAACTTGAGGATCGATTGGGCCTAGGCAGGCCCGTGAGGTCATCCATATCCGGTCGCCCGAGAGCGCAAAGAGAGTACCCGCACTCATGCAAAATGAGGGAAGAAGAAACTCAAACCGATTGGAACCGGCCGCGCAATGCATTCACAAACCTGCTGATCTGGTACGCTGAACCACCATTCGTGGCTAATAGGACATCGACCCCAGCAGGTGTTCCCTCGATCTTCCCAACCATTTCGGCAAAAGGGAGATCGTCAGTTGCATCAATCCCGGCTTCACTGTCCGGCTTCACCACATTGCCCACATAGCAAAGGCAGGGCCGATTTCTGGTCGTTTCAATTTCTCGGAGTGCCCGCGTAAGCTCAGTAGCAAGGTTCAGGTTCTCGGGGACTGCCCCCACAATGCTCTGATACTCCGAACCATCCTGCATTTCGTCGAGCAAAGAATGGACAACTTTCTTCCCGACTTGCATACCTACATGCTGCACCGGTCGATTTTGAGATTTTGCTTTTACCTTCGGTCGGTTTGTCATAGTTGTGTCCTGGCCTCGGCAGGGTTCCAAATCCGCATTGGGATCGTAATTTAGGGTTGCCTCATCGAGAGAGCATTATCTTATTACAGTTTTCGCCAAATGCAACACCTCAGATCAAAGAGCGGACCGCAGGGTGAAAGGGTCAAGTCTCCGTTTGACCAGTTTTTTGGGGGGGGGCTGATGTGCGGCTACGTCCTCCCCACGAACGTATTCATTCGACCGAAATGAGCCGCCTTCCTATAGAGTGGACTCCCCCGCTGAATGATCGCAAGACGTAGAATACGCCGTGGACAGATCCGGTGTGCTTCCTGATCCACACCCACCCTGACCCGTCCTACGTGGTTTCAATCATAGAGGAGCCTTCAGGGCAAATTCAGAAGTCAATATTCTCTCCTCTATTTGAAGAATGTTGCGACTCAAAGCTTATAAGATATATTGATCATATTTGGATTGGTCTGCTTAAGAGCCCTGAAGGATATGATGATAATCTGGCAGCAGGAAATGATTAACTCCGCCAGAATGGCTGCCATGGCCGAGTTAAATTGATTAAAATGTTAACAAGGTCAACACGCTGGTGACGCTCTGGTTCGACGTCGCTGATTCACCAAGCCTGTCTCAGGAACATAAAGAGCTCATCATGAGCCGCCTTGGCAGTCGTGTGAGCAAGGACGGAGTGCTTCGTGTCATCTCGCAGCAGACTCGCAGCCAAAGTGCTAATCGGGAGGCAGCGATCGAACGTTTTGCGGAATTGCTGCGCGCGGTGTTGAAACCGGAGAAGGTTAGAAGGAAAACGGGCGTCAGCAGAATGGCGAAACAAAGACGCCTGGAAGAGAAGAAGCAGCACAGCGTCTTGAAGCGTGAGAGATCGAAGAGAGTCTCGGTCGAGGACTGAGCCTGTCAATTCATCCAAGTCTTTTCCCCGCAATTTTCGCAAAATACCACAAGAGAATGATTGAATCTGAATCCACAACTTGGTATAGGGTCGTGCACTTTCGTTGAAAGAACGGGATCCTCTGGACCTTTGAAGGTTGGTTCGGTAGGGACTTTCATTCCGAAGTGATGGAAATGGACTCTAAATTGCTCGGTGAACGGGTGTTCCGTGTGGGCAAAGGGGTACGATTTTTGGGAGGAACAATTAAGGAGGACAAGAATGGCTGGAGATCTGCTGGAGAAAGGTGCAATTCTACAGACGAGACAAGGAAACCTACGCGATTGCACCACACATTCCCGGGGGCATCATAACTGACTTTAACGTGTTGCGCACGATCGCCGATACGAGCGAAAAGTACGGCGCCAAAGCCGTTAAGCTCACCTCTGCCGGGCGCTTTGCCATCGTCGGTATTCGTGCCGAAGACCTGGATCAGGTCTGGCAGGACCTGGGGCTGTCACCGGGAGCCGCCGTTGGTCTTTGCGTACGCTCGGTCAAGATCTGCCCCGGCACCACTTTTTGCCGCATTGGCGCGCAGGATGCGGTAGGAGTCGGCCTGAAACTGGATGAAAAGTACCACGGGTACAGCTTGCCCTACAAGTTTAAGATGGGTGTTTCGGGGTGCCCCAACAACTGTTCGGAAGCTTCGGTCAAGGACTTGGGCCTGGTCGGCACCGCCAAAGGCTGGCGTGTCCTGGCAGGCGGCTTTGTCTCCGGCCTCAAACCACGGCTTGCTGACGTGATTGCCACCGGTCTTAATGACGCGGAGGCCCTTTCGCTAATCGATACCGTGGTGGATTGGTACCAACGAACGGGGAAGGCGAAGCGCCTGGGTCGAGTGATCGACGAGATCGGTTTGGAAAAGTTTTTGGAAGAACTGGGTCTACCAACTCCCGCATAATGTCCTGGAAGCTTTGCTCGCTTTGTTTTGACTGGCCCGTGATTGACAATCTGCCAAAACCTTACGGGCAGGGTCGATGCGCCCTGCCTGTAACCCATCATATGGTCGGTAAAGCCCTCCTCTCTGCTAACTTCCTACCGCGGAAGAAAGAGCTTTTGTGCAAATCTGCTTAGAGATCAATGCGGCCTCAAAGCATATCTAAAACCGAAGCGCCCTTGCCGCTGATTGCGGAATGAGCTACCGATTGTCATTCCCACATGCTTTTAGCGGGCAAGGTTCCTGTAAACAGCCTGGGCCCCCTGTCAAAGCTTGTCCTCGCAGGCTTTGAGCGGGGAATTTGCGGGGGTGACGCTAGACACCTCCGCATAAATAAGTGTCCAATCCCAGACGTCATTCCCGCGTGTTTCTGGCGGGAATCCAGGGTGGGCAGACTCTGGATTCCCGCTAAAAGCATGCGGGAATGACGCCCGGGGGTAATGGACACTCTATTCTGCGGTGCTGTACTAAGAAGGACTTTTACCACACGCTTGAAGGGATCTCTAGCCCACCACCTGCCGGAATGCCTCGAGGGCATATTCGATGTCATCCGGGGTAATATGGTAGTGGGTCACGGCCCTGATCCGGCGGGGGCCGGTGGGCAGGACGAGAATTCCTTTGGTGCTGAGCCTCTCGACCAGAAGCTGTGAGGTCATGTCCTCGCGCGCGATCCCCACATAGACGATATTGGTTACCGCACGCTGAGGCTCGGTTGTGAGTCCGGCTACCTCCGCCAGACCCTCGGCCAGCCTGCGGGCATTGGCGTGATCGGCTGCAAGCCTCTCCACCATCTCCTCGAGGGCCACCAGGCAGGCTGCGGCGAGCACACCGGCCTGGCGCATGCCGCCCCCGAGCACCTTGCGTGCGCGTCTCGCTTCGGCAATGAAACCGCTGGCGCCGCAAACCACCGATCCGGCAGGAGCGGCAAGGGCTTTGCTGAAACAAAACGACACCGAATCGGCCTCCGCGGCAATTTCCCCGGCCTCCACTCCGAGTGCGACGGCCGCGTTGAACAGGCGGGCGCCGTCAAGGTGCACCGTGAGCCCGTGACGCCTGGCAATCTCCCTCACCGCAGCCAGATAGGCGAGGCTGAGGGGACTGCCGTGGCACCGATTGTGCGTATTTTCCAGCGAGATCAGGCGAGTCCTGGGAAAGTGCACATTATCCGGCCGAATGGCGGCCTCAATGTCATGCAAATCGATGGTTCCATCCGGCTCATTGGGGAGGGGGCGCGGATGGATCGCCCCGAGAGCGGCCATGCCTCCCTGCTCACATAAGTAGGTATGGGATTGATCCCCGAGGATCACCTCATCACCCCGGCCGCAATGGGCAAGAAGGCTGACGAGGTTCGCCATGGTGCCGCTCGGAACGAAGAGCGCGGCCTCCTTGCCGAGGCGCTCCGCGGCGCGCTCCTGGAGCTTGTTTACCGTTGGGTCCTCGCCAAAAACATCATCCCCCACTTCTGCCTCAGCCATTGCCCGACGCATCCTCGGAGTCGGCCGGGTAACCGTATCGGATCGCAGATCCACCATGCGCATGCTCTCTCTCCTGCTGTCATAAATTGTGGTGGGTACAGCCGGCACAATCTGTTCCGCTGGTGCCGGAAACGGTTGATACAACTCCACATAAATGGGTGTCCGATATCCGCCTGTCATGCCCGCGAAGGCGGGCGTCCAGGCTTTTCTTCTGGATTTCCGCTTAAAGCATGCGGGAATGACGTCCTGGGATAACGGTCACCTTATTCTGTGCTGCTGTACTCAGCCGACCGTTTCCAGTGGCTTCCCTTCACCATCCCGACGCCAATGACCACGCCGGCGAACGAGGGCTGGCAGAATTTGTGAAAAAATAGTACAGTCAGCGAGCGTGATCAATCGCAATTTTGCTGCCCTAAGTATTGCCAAAACTCTCATCGTGCTCTCGGAGGCAAACTCTATGGTCGGAAGCAAAACGAATCACGAATCCTCCCTTCGCTGGCACAGGACGCCGCTGCGGGTCCCGCTTTTCGAGGTGGACCTGGGACAGGCGGTTTACCACGGCAACTACTTTCATCTTCTTGAGCTCGGCCGGGAAGCCTTTCTCCGCGACCTGGGATACCCGTATCGCCGCTTTATGGATCAGGAGTTGCATCTGGCCATTGTCGAAGCTTCCTGCTCCTATCGACGGCCCCTTCACTACGATGATCTGATCGAGATCCATACGGGAGTCAAGGGGTGGCGAAGGCGCAGCCTCGCCCTTTCGCAAGCGATCTACCGTGATGAAGGAGAAGAGGGATTGGTGCTTTGCACGACCGTCACTCTCAATATGGTCTGCATCCACTTTACCGGACAAGCCACGATCCTTCCCATTGAATTTGTGGACAGGCTGGAAAAATGGGTTGGCGGAGAGGAGTCAACGGATTTCAAGCCCCCCGGCAGCAACTGCGAAAAAGGGTAGCATGCGGCAGTTAGGAGTCTTCCAGAGACAGCCTGTGCTGATTATGAACCCATTTTCAAACCACGGAACACACGGAACACACGGAATACAGGAAAGAATTACTTCTGGCCTTTCGGGTGTTTCGAGTATTTCGTGGTGAAAGCGGATTATTTGTTCTTGGAAAACTCCTAACAATGGGCAAAGGGGGCATTTACCCGAGGCGAGAGGGGCAGTCATGCGTGCAGAAATCCACATTCGCGAGGCACAGGAAGCTGATTCCGGGTTCATTTCCGCTCTTCTGGCCGAAATGGGCCATCCGCTCGAGACGGAAACAGTCGGCGCCAATCTGCTTGCCATGAAGGCCCTCGCGCCGCGTTATGGAACTTTTGTCGCCGTCATGAACCAATCCGTGGTCGGCGTGGTCTCAGCCTTTGCCTCTTCCGTCCTGCATCGCCCCCATGGCGTCGGGAGGATAAGCGTCCTCACGGTCGCACAGGCTTTTGCCGGGCGTGGCATCGGCAGTGCGCTGCTGCTTCACGCCGAAACGTTTCTCCGAAAGCTCGGCTGCAGTCGCCTCGAAGTCACCAGTGCGGCACACCGTCAAGAGGCCCATGAGTTCTATCGCCGTCGGGGTTATATCCAACAGGGCGTCCGTTTTGCGCGAGAATTCGAGGGGCGCCATTCAGCCTGAGGGGTAGCCGAAATATCACCCCAGTACACCTGGGCGAAAATTCGTGGGGTGTTGGTGGGCACGATAGAGCTGTGCCCACCCTACGATGTTTGAAGCCCTGAGGCAGAGTGTAGGGTGGGCACGTCTTTTTGTGCCCACCGGACCCGAGCAGAAACTTACGCCGACGTGTGCTAGAGGAACTCGTGCAGCTTCTGCATGAGGGGCGCGAAGTCGTCGCCGCGGAAGCAGAAGCGCAATTCACCGAATCGCTCACGCAATGTTTTGACCTCACTCACCACGGCGGCGCCTTCCATCACGACTTCCTTCATCAAGAGCGCCAGGGCGCGAAAGTCGTCTTCTTCCATGCCGAAACGGGTCATTTCCGACACCCCCAGCCGAATCGCCCCGGCGGCAGAGAAACCCTCATCATCCGGGGTTGCCTGGAAATTGCAAATGATGTTGTTAGCTTCCAGCCGCTGCGCCATTTCCGGACCCTGGGCGTAGCCGACACTCACGATCACCTGATGGGTTTCGGTGTAGCCGATACGCGGATCGCCGGCCACCTCGAAGCCGCATTCCTTGAGCGCCCGAGCGAAGGCTTTGGCGTTCGCCACGACGCGCGGCTGGTATTCGTTCTTGAAGTGGTTCATTTCGTAGGCAGCCATGAGCAGCCCGAGGAGGGTGCCCAGGTGATGGTTGGACACGGCGCCGGGAAAGGCCCGACGGCGAATAGCCTCCCACAGCTCAAAGCGTTCTTCATGCTCCTGATAGCGGCTTCCCACCACCCCCCGCTGGGTGCCGAAGAAGGTCTTATGAGTTGAAGCCGTCACCAGATCGGCCCCTTCGAGAAAAGGTTGTTGAAAATGGGGGCCGACAAGCCCCACAACGTGGGCCATGTCATACATCACTACGGCATCGATTGGCATGGCGTCGAGATAGCGGCGAATTTCAGCCACGGGCTCGCGATGAATAACCATGCTCTTCCCGAAAATGATCAGTTCGGGTCGACAGATGTCGATCAATTCGAGGGTAGCGGGCACATCAATCTGATAGGGATTCTCCTCGAGCACGGGAAAGTTCACCACGGCCGGGCGTTCGGTCGTCGGATCGCGGGCGACGAAGTCCCTGAGGGCGCCCATCGGCTGGGCGCTGAGGTGACCGCCCTTACCGATATAATTGTTCATGACGCGGCGAATGCGTCGCGGTTCCCGGCGGCGATCGGCGCGGTTGAGGTAGTCGAGCATGGCGCTGAACACGGTCGTGTTGGCCATCTGCCCGCTGATCAAGCGCATCTCGACCTCAGTGCAGCCGAGGAATTTCCGCATCTCCTCCTCCAGGAGCCATTCTACTTCGGCAATGAAATCGGTCCCCTGATAATAGAAGATGTCGGCATCGTAGAAGGCTTTCGTTTCTTTATGCTCGGCATAACGGAACACCGGGTCCATCACCGAGAGCATGCGGACCATTGGCGACATGGTCATTTCCGAGGGGATCAGATTGATGCACTCACGCTGGCGCCACTCCCAGTTTTCGACGGTCTTATCCAGCAGGCGGAGGGCTTTGGCGCCGCCGGTGGCTGCGGCCGTCGTTTTCGCCGGCAATTCGTGGCCGTACACAATGGGCCGGGCGTAGGGGGGCGCCTCGGAACGAAGATGGAACGGCACGACGACGGCTTCCACGAGCTTGCCCCGAATATCGATGGTGAGCCGGTCGTCTTCGAGAAGGTCACTGTCCATATGAGCGAGGCAGATCGAGCGCAGGCGGTGCTCGCCGGTCTGCTTCGAGACGAGCCCTTTGTCCTCGAAGACCCAATATGGCACCATCGTACCGCTGGTGACATAACCGACGTGTAGGTCACCTCGAAAGACCCTGGCCCCCGCTCGGGCAATACCGCGGCCCGTCACCGCGACCGGTTGGATCCTGTGCGGGAGGTCGGCAAGGGCGGAATAGTCGCGAAAGACGATTTTAGAGAAGGCCGCAAACTGCCTGGCCAGGGCGTCTCGGCCGATAAAGTCACCCTTGAACGGGGAAAAGCTGATCGCGAACTTGGCGATGGGCACGGCATAAGCGGGAATCTCCCGGCCCTCATGGTCCTGGCCGTATTCATGACCATAAAGCGGCAAAGCCGCTTCCAAACGCAGCGTATCCCGCGCTCCCAAACCGACCGGTGCCGCTCCCTTCGTCACAAAGAGGTCCCAGAGCATGGCCGCATCGTCCCGGTCTGCGAAAAGTTCAAGAGCGAGCGGTTCGCCCGTATAACCGGTGCGGCCGACCATCACCCGAGCCCCGGCAATCGTCACCACCCCTGCCGCATTTCGGGCCGGCTCCGGGAGCCTGCCGGACTGCACCGCTTCCGCCATCAGCCGGTGGGTCAGGGGCCCCTGCAGGGCGAGCATGGCGATCTCCAGGGTGCGGTCGCTAAGTTCCACGCCGTCGAAATCCTTGAGATGCCTCTGAAGATGCTCCCAATCCTTGCGGCGGTTGGCGGCGTTGACCACCAGCAGATACTCGCTCTCGGCAAACCGATAAAGATAGGCGTCGTCGATCACTCCTCCCGTCTCATCAGGGATGAGCGTGTACTGCGCCCCGGTCGGTCTCAGATCGAGAGCCTCCGCGTTGTTGCTCAGGACATGCTGGAGGAACGGGACCGCCTTGGCGCCTCTGACGACGAAGCGACCCATGTGGGAAATATCAAAAATCCCTGCCCTCCGGCGCGTGGCCAGATGTTCCTCCACCACTCCGGAAGGGTATTGGAGCGGCATTTCCCACCCGCCAAACTCCACCATCTGTGCTCCGGCGGCCTTGTGACGGTCATAAAGAACGGTCCTTTGCGGCTGTTCCATCAATCTCTCCTTATTCTCCGGCTACTGAACACCAACCACTGACCACTGTTTTCGAGCCAATCGATCATGACGTTTTGCCGGGCCACCGAGCCCGAAGCTTCGGTTTGAGTGATATCTTGGTGAAATGTCGCAGCCTTCAAATTATGAGGGGTTCGCGCATCGACTTCAAGAGCAAACTCACTTGACGAGGCGTTGGTATGGCTCTCTGCTGTGGCGCACGAATGGTTACGCACAAGGTCGAAAAGGGGGCTTATTCTATGGTACAATGCTTGTGGACACAAAACCAAAGCGCCCGAGCGAAGGCAGTGAACTCGGCGGGCACCATTTCCGGAAAGCTGGCCACGTTCGCTGAATTTTTCCGCGTTGCATGAGAGAAGGTATGGGAGCATGACGACATCAGGACTTGACGATTTGGCGGAACAATTCGACCCGCGCTTCAAGTTGTTTCATGAACTCATGAGCAGGAAGGTGCGGGAGGTTCTTTTGATCTCAACGCCCTATGATGCCTGGGTCATGGAGGAGGACTGCCGCCTGTCCGAGGCGATCAACAACGAATACAAGGGACTGAATCTGAGCAATCCCCCGCGCCTGAACTGGGTGTCCTCCGCTGATGCCGCTCTGGCGGCGCTGGATACCAAGCATTTTGACATGGTCATCATTATGCCTCGCGTGGCGGATGCCAATGCCTCGGCCATCGCCGAGAAGATCAGGGCAAAAGCTCCGCATCTGCCCATCATGTTGCTGTGCCACCGCTTCGAGGCGGGGCAGGAGTATGGTCTTCCCCCGGAGTCGTCGCTGCCGGCCCACAACCGCGTCTTCATCTGGAGCGGAAACTCTGATCTTCTCCTTGCCATGATCAAGAATGCCGAGGATCAGGACAATGTGGCCCGTGACACACGGTCGGCCAGCATCCGCGTGATCATTTTTGTGGAAGATTCGCCCGAGTATCTATCTGCCTTGTTGCCCGTCTTCTATCGTGAACTGGTCATCCAGACCCAGGCGGTCATGGAGGAGGGACTCAATGAAGAACATCGCCTCCTCGCGATGCGTGCGCGTCCCAAAATCCTGCTGGCCCATACCTATGAACAGGCCATGAAGCTGTTTCGAAAGTTCCAACCTTATGTTTTGGGCGTCATTTCCGATGTCCGCTTTCCCCGCGGGAACCAGTTCGATGAAAATGCCGGAGTTGAGTTGCTGAAAGCCATCAAGAGCGAACGGTTTGATATTCCGATGCTGTTGATGAGCAGCGAAGCAGGCAATGCATGCAAGGCAGAGACGATCTCCGCCGTCTTTGTCGACAAGAATTCCCCGACCCTGCTGTCCGATGTGCGCTCCTTTTTTCTCAATCATCTCGGCTTCGGCGACTTCATCTTTCGTTCACCGGCAGGCGAGGAAATTGGGCGGGCGTCCAACCTGAGAATGCTGGAGAAGAAACTGCAAGGTCTTCCGGATGATTCCTTTGTCTATCACTGCAACCGGAACGATTTCTCGAGATGGTTGTTTGCCCGGTCGGAAATCGAGCTGGCCACGCGGGTGAGGCCCGTCAGAGAGGATGATTTCTCAGACGTTGACAGCCATCGCCGGTTCCTCGTTTCCGTCATTCATCAACGGCGCATGGGGCGGCAAAAGGGTGTGGTGGTCGATTTCGATCCCAGGGCCTTTGATGAGGATTCAGAGTTTTTCAAGATTGGGAAGGGCTCGCTTGGTGGCAAGGCGAGAGGCCTGTCCTTCGTATCCGCTCTCCTGCGTCGTCAGCCCGATCTCGAACAGAGGTTCGCGGCAGTGGAAATCTTCATTCCCCAGACCCTGGTGGTCACGACGGAGGTGTTCGACGCCTTCGTGGACGGTAACGGCCTCAAGGAGCTGGCGAAATCCGACTTACCGGACGAAGTCATCGCCGCGCGCTTTATGGAGGCGGAGTTTCCCGAGCGTTTCAAGGCGCAGTTGGCCGGTTTCCTGGCCCAATTTTCCTATCCCCTGGCAGTGCGCTCGTCGGGCCTCCTGGAGGATGCTCAGTTTCGAGCCTACGCCGGTCTCTACAAGACCTACATGCTACCCAACGATCATCCCGACCTGGACTGCCGGCTGGAACAACTGATCAATGCCATTAAGATGGTTTTTGCTTCGACCTATTTTCAAGGGCCTAAATCCTTTTCAAGGCGGGTAGGGCACCGCACGGAAGAAGAAAAAATGGCGGTGATCGTGCAAAAACTTATCGGCGGGCGGCACAAGAATTACTTCTACCCGATGATAGCGGGCGTTGCGCAGTCTCACAATTATTACCCTTATCAAAGCATGAGACCGGAAGAGGGCATTGCGACCATCGCTCTGGGACTGGGGAAAACCGTGATGGATGGCGAAAAAGCCTTACGCTTTGCACCCCAGTACCCGGACCTGCTCGCTCAGTGCTGCACGGTCAAGGACACCCTGGATAATGCGCAACGGTTTTTTTATGCCTTGAAACTCGAAGACCCGGTTTGCCCTCTTGGTGTGAACGATGCGCTCACCCTGGCCAAACGCGAAGTCATGGATGCCTGGGACGAGGAACCAGTGAAGGCCCTGACCAGCGTATACAGCCAGGATGATCATGCGATCCGGGATTCTGACAATGTTCCGGGCTATCGCGTGGTCACCTTTGCGCAGATCCTGAAATACGGCCTCTTTCCCCTGGCGGAAGTGCTAGCGGAGCTCTTGAAGATTGGCCAGGAAGGCATGGCCTGCCCCGTGGAGCTGGAGTTCTGCGTCGACTTGGAGCTTCGGTCAGAAAGCCAAGCCCCGCTTTGCCATCCTGCAGCTTCGCCCGATGAGCGCTCGGGAAGACATGGCGGACGTCACCATTACGGAGGAAGACCTGGGTAAAGCTTTTTGTATCTCCATGCAGGCTTTGGGCAACAGGATCAACAGTGGAATCGGCGATATCGTCTTCGTTAAGCCGGATGCCTTCGACCCCGGCCAGACCCCGGAGATTGCCAGGCAGATCGGTCAGGTGAACGCGGCCCTCGAGAAAGAAGGGCGCAAGTACGTTCTCATCGGACCCGGACGCTGGGGATCGGCTGACCGCTGGTTGGGCATCCCCGTCAGTTGGGCCGATATCTCCGGGGTGGCAGCCATCATCGAAACAGCCCACCCGAAATTGCATGCCAAACCATCCCAGGGTTCTCATTTCTTCCATAATCTCATCTCGCTGGGCATCAACTATCTGACGATAGACGAGCAAAGGGGCGACCGGCTTGATTGGCCGTGGCTCATGTCGCTGCCAAAAAGCGACGAGTGGCCTTTCGTGGCCCGCGTATCCCTGGCGCGTCCTCTGACCCTCAAGGTGGATGGCCGCAGCTCGCAGGGGGTCCTCATTTATGAAGAATAGGGGCTTTTGTACTGTGGTTTGCCTTCTCCCTTAACCTTTCTTTAACCGGTTCGTGATAGAAAAATAACGAATCAAGGTGGATTGATGGATAATTAATCCACCCTCAGATCCAGGCAAGGAGGTAAGACCATGAATCGGCCGCTTGAATACGAAGATCGAGTAAGGGTGAACGGTTTTGCGGTTCTTGATGAGGACTTTGAGTTCATGCTGGGGGATTTGTGCTGCGAAGGCGAGGAAGAACCGAGCCGCGAAAAGACCCGTGAATCATTGGCCAAAAACCGGACCAGATGTTTCGACCCGATGGCGTGGCTTCACGTTGTTTAGTCGCCTTCGTTTTCCGGATTTCTCGAAAGGACCTCGTCCCATATTGCCACCCTGAGCACTAAACTGTGGCCTGCCGGCCGAAACTCTTGTATCTTGTGCTATGAGCCATAGCCGGCGCAGCCTCTGCCGTGCTTTATGCTACCGCATATCTCAGGATCTCTGGATCTTGTCGCGAGGTCCTGCGCAATCAAAATGTTTTAGGACGGAAGGGTCTAGTAATGGAAAAATTGTTGCCTGACCAGTTGAAGCAGTTGTGGCAGATGGTCGATGAAAAACGGCTCACCCGGGAAGAATTCAGTCGGGAACAGGAACGTTGTCTTGCTGAATACCGGACCTTATGGGAGCAGGCGCTGATCCTCAATGAACATGAGACCCTGCAGGAAAGCCTGTGCTCCGAACTTGCCTCATATACGGGATGTGAGGACCCGGCGGAAATTCAGCGCCGGTGCCTGTGCGCGCTGTCCAATGTCAAAGGCGAGTGGCATGGTTCCTCGGTTGATCGCACTGATCAGCAGTCAGTTCAACAATTCTACGACGAGAGTGAGGCCATGATCTATGAACTGATGTGGTGGCACACCCTGAGCGAGGACACCTCACCGCTTGCTTATGTCACCGCGCTCCACTTTGCCCAGCTGCACGGATGTAAGTCCTATTTGGATTTCGGGGCGGGCGTGGGTTCCGGTGGCATCCTCTTTGCCCGGCACGGGCTGGACGTCACCCTGGCGGATATCAGTTCGGCCATGGTGCGCTTCAGTCAGTGGCGTTTCGACCTGCGGGGCATGTCGGCACAATTCATTGACCTCAAGGAGGGCGGGCTTCCCAGCAATGCCTACGATATCCTGGCCGCGATGGATGTCTTCGAACACCTGGTCGATCCCGTGAAGACCGTCGATGAACTTTGGCGAAGCTTGAAGCCTGGAGGATATTTGTTTGGCCGCTTCCATTCGGAAGTGGATGAAGAGCGCCCTCACCATATTGTGCAGGATTTTGATCCGACCCTTAGCCGATTGGCTGCCCTCGGTTTTGTCGAGGTGTGGCGCGATGAGTGGCTCTGGGGCCATCAGGTCTTCCAGAAATCGTGATCGCTCCTTTTTAGACAACCAGCAAGATCAGTAGACTTCCTCATGCGTTCATATCGTTTCGAGGAGAATGGCTTTTGCTCCTTGGTAGTCCACAAACTTGAAGACTATGCGCAAATTGTATCCAGCGCTGCAAGCCCAAGATCCTGCGAGTCCGCCTTTGAGCTTGTGAGTCCTCAAACCATGAAGGGTCCTAACCTCAAAGCACCACGAAGAAATCACTGCGTGTCCTTCCTTTTCTTCGTGCTCTTCGTGGTGAAAGAAAACGCTTTGTTTTTGGACGGCTCCTTTCCGTTGACACTGTGCGTCTTCTAGAATAAGTTTCCCGCGTTTGAAAGGGATTGGCTCTTTCTTTTTGAGCTGTTGCGAATCTTGAGTGCTACGGAGTCTGAAAGATGGGTACGGAGAAGCGGAAAACGCTGGAAATCTTTGAATTGCTGCTCACTGCCGAGATCTACAATCGGTCGGAGAATCTCACCGAAGATGACCTGCCGCCCAAAATACGCAAGTATTACTTCGATCCCGTGATCAAGGGGGTCGAGCGTCCTCTTCGCGTGACCCTCAAGGCGGTGGAGAAAATTTCCGGCGTGGATCGTATCCGGCAGCTCATTGAAGAGAATCCCTTGGTGGTTTTTCATGAAATCGGTTTCCAGTTGACCCTTCTGGACTTCGAAGAGGGAGCGCAATGGTTCGCGAGTCAGCGTCCCCTGTATCTGATCAGGGCGAATCCTGTGCTTGCTTATTTCTATGAAAAAGATGGCTCCATGAATGTCAGCTATGCTGAGGTCAGGGAGCAAAACCAGCCTTTTTCCGCTGACCGCGAACTGATCGAGGCCAAAATCAGGAAGCTTTGCGCCGACAAGAAAGAAGCGGAGGACCTCCTCAAGCTGGCAACCATAAAGGCCCCGGAGGACGTCAGGGACAAGCTCGACGATCTGATTCTGACCGACGGAGCAGCGGGAGGAAATCGCGAAGGCAGGCAAGGCCCTCGAGTACCGGCAATACCTCAAGGATATAGGCCTCTACGAGATTGGCAAGCTCCTCCTCGTGGGGCCGCCGGGAACGGGCAAAACCTCGTCAGCCCGGGCCCTCTCCAGGTGGTTTGGACTGCCCCTCGTCGAGGTGAAGCTCTCCATGATCACCAGCCACTACCTGGGTGAGACCTCCAAAAATATCGACAAGGTTTTCTTGCTGGCCAAGGAACTGAGTCCCTGCATCCTCTTCATCGATGAGTTCGACTTCGTTGCCAAGACGCGGGGCTCCGACGATCACGGGGCTTTGAAGCGGGCGGTCAACACCCTGCTGAAAGCCATTGACGAGGTGAGCCTGGTGGAAGACGGGGTGCTCCTGATTGCCGCCACCAATTATGCGCAGTTGTTGGACTATGCGGCCTGGCGGCGGTTCGACAAGGTCCTCGGGTTCTCGCGGCCCGATACCGAGATGCGGTGCAAGATTCTCGACAAGGTTCTCGACCGGATGGATGCCGAGGTCGATGCCCCGAGGCTCGCTGAGCTTACCGAGGGCTACACCGGGTCCGACCTTCGTCTCGTGGTCAGAGAAGCGGTCCTCAATGCCCTCCTGCAGGACCGGAAGAAGATCGACCAGAATGACCTGCTGCGGGCGGTCGAGCAGTTCGAACGCCGGATCTCGGATCATCGGCAGAACTACAATGCTCCGGCCGAACAGTGAAGCGGCTCTCCGATTTCCTCTGCTATTTGATCGCCATTCCGAAGATATGAGGAGTGATCGGGACAAAACCGGGCTTTAGCATAAAACAATTCATGTCGATCGACGAGAATCCTGCCGTCCACAGGATGCTGTGGGTGTCCCGATTCAGATTGCACCCTTCGGAAAGCCAATGCCAGGGCTTATGGAGTGAGCTCTGGAGCTTGCTCATACCACTCCCTCGCGGCGCGGCAACGTGTTCGAGAAAAATATAGCGACCGCCCGGTTTGAGAACCCGAAGGACCTCCGAGACGACGCGTTGCGGATCATCGACGGTGCACAAAACCAGCGTCCCGACAACGGCCTCCATGCTGCCACTCGTCAGATCCAGTTCCTCGCCTTTGATGCCTCGAATCTCAAGCTCAATGCCATAGCGATCAGCATTCGCCCGGAGCCGGGGATACATCATGGGATTGGGCTCAATGGCAATGACCACGGTACCCCTTGGATAATAGCGAAGATTCGCACCCGTGCCGGGGCCGATTTCCACAACCTGGGCAGGGAGGCCTTCGAAAACCGCGTGTTTGCGGTCACCGTATGTCCTGTCCATGTGAGTTTCCAGGAAATGCAGCAGCCACGCATTGAAACTCCCCCGATGAGTTTTTCGCCTGAAACATGCGGTTACCTCTCACGGCTTCCTGGTGATGCGAATTATCCTTGATCTGGGATGATATCATTAGTTTTGACGGTCTTCAAAACTCACCGCAGAGGCGCAGAGAGGAGAACCGCCAAGATAACGAATTCTTTGCATCCTCGTCTCTGCTCCGAAAATCATGGTGGGCAGGCCACCTTCCAGACCGACTCGGTTTGGGAAACCGAGTCGGTCTGGTCGCCACCGTACAGTTTTTCATGTGTCTTCGGGTGTCCCGAAGGGACATGAGTGACTGCGGTGAAAGAGAACAGTTCCAGCCCCCATGGGTATCGCTCCGGAAATCCAAAGGTCCATGCCGCAGGATGCTCGCTTGCCTTGGGGAAGTTCAGCGATCAGGTCTTGCCCGGCCCATCACATGGTGGAGGATTTTCGAGAAGCTCGCCCCAATGATCGTAAGCACCGATCAGCATGCGCGTTCCGACGAGGAGAAGCAGGATGGCGAAGAGTCGTTTAAGCCTGGCAACCGGGAGGCTGTGGGCCAATTGCACTCCCAGTGGCGCCGTGAAGACGCTGGCGCCGACGATGCCCACCAGCGCCGGGAGATAGATATAGCCGAAGGAGTATTCCGGCAGCCCTGACGCCTGCAACCCGTTCAAGATGTAGCCGACCGTTCCGGCAATGGCAATGGGGAAACCGATGGCGGCTGAAGTCCCGATCGCATGGTGGACGGCTAGATTGCACCACATCATAAAGGGTACGGAAAGGGTGCCGCCACCGATGCCGACGAGGCTGGAGACTGACGCCGATGACATTCCCCACGCCAAACATGCCGAGCTGTCCGGGGAGCTCCCGCGACGGTTTGGGTTTCTTGTCAATGAGCATTTGCACAGCGACATAGTAAAGAAAGACCACAAAAAAGACCTTCAGAAAATTGCTTGACAGACGGGCAGCGACACAGGTTCCGAGGAAGGTGCCCACCAGAATGCCCGGTACGATGCGCCGCACCACCAGCCACTGCACCGCCCCCCGCCTGTGGTGCGCCCAGAAGCTCGAGACCGAAGTGAAGATGATGCTCGCCATGGAAGTCCCCAAAGCGAGGTGCATGATATATTCCTGGGGGATTCCCTGCCACGTAAGGCAGATGACCAACATGGGCACAATGATCAAGCCGCCGCCGATGCCAAAGAGGCCGGCAAGGATGCCGGCGATTAAGACCCACCCCCAGATAGGTCGCCAAGATATAAAGCACAACTCGCTCCTTCCCGCATCTTCAGGCAACATGTGTTGGCAAAGACGAAAACGGTCGCTCTTGATCGCCTGACGCCAGCACATCCAACAGTTCCTTAAGGTGAAAATAATAACCCACAAAGGATAACTGATGAAAGCATAATTGGTTAACGAGAGGCCGTGGAAGGGAAAGGCTGCGGATGATGCTCCTGGGTCATCAGGCGGAATCGCAGCTCCTGATACGTTGTCCCAAAGATCTTACCGCTGCAGTGATATCGGGCGCCTGGGTGATGGCCGTCACCACCGCTATGCGCCGGGCACCTTTGGCCAAAACCTGATCGATATTGGACTCGTTAATGCCACCCATCACGGTAAAGGGCGTCTGGATCCCGGTCCCGATGGTGGGGATAGCGTCCGGCCCGAGATGACGGGTCACTCCAGGTTTCGTTTTCGTGGGGAAGATCGGGCCGATGTTCACGTAGTCGGCGCCATCTTGTTGGGCTTGCAGAGCCTCTTCCAGGGAATGGATGGAAGCTCCGATCAGCAGTTCCGGGGCAAGTCTCCTGGCCGCGGCCACGGGCAGGTCATCCTGCCCGAGGTGGACGCCGTCAGCCGCAACCGCCATGGCAATATCGAGATGATCATTGATGATCAGCAAGGCTCCCGCGATGTTGGTGATTTCTCGAAATTTGCGGGCCAGGCGATAGAGATCTTTACCGGAATATTCTTTCTCTCGCAGTTGAATAATCCTGGCGCCTCCCGCGATGACTGCCTGCAGGACCTCGAGGTTGGACCTTCCCGCGGAAAGCCGTTCGCAGGTAACGGGATAGATATCGACTTCCAGGAATTTGGCCCTTCTGGTTTCCCGGTTCATCTAACCCCCTCCCACAAATCGTATGATTTCAATGGAATCGCCATGCTGGATGGGTTCATTCTCGAGATTCGAGCCTTGGCACAATCCTGAGGTTCCGCTCCACCACCACCGCGCGTGGGCTGACGCCCAGGGATTCCAGAAGGCCGGTAACCAGCGGTGGACCGACGTAGTTTTTCTTTTGTCCGTTTACGGTGATTTCCATAAGGCTTTGCTATCCTGTTTGGGAGTATTCAAGAAAAGCCGGGTCCCAATCTTTCCAGACGGGGTCATAACCCGTCGGCGCGGATCACCTCGGCGACCACCTGCGGCGGGCGTTCATCCGCCACTTCAAACTGCGCCTCCGCGTGGCGGTCCTGGGTGTAGCCACCGGGCTCGGTCCGGGAACCGGCGCTCATCGAGGTCACCCCGACCGGAATCAGGTGGTCGCGGAAGTAAGGGGATTCTCGCGTCGAGAGCACCAGGCCGGCGTCGGGTAGAAACAGCCGCAGCGCCGTCAGCAGTTGCACGAACTGAGCGTCGGAAACCGGCGCCGGCGGCTCATAGGCCCCTGCCGCCGGCCGCAGACGCGGGAAAGAAATGGCAATCTGGGACTGCCAGAAAGTGCGCAGGAGATGCCGGGCATGGAGCCCCAGGAAGAAGCCTTCCACCCGCCAGTTGCAGAGTCCCAGAAGCGCGCCCAGGCCGAGCCTGCGGAATCCTGCTTCACCGCCTCGTTCCGGGGTCCCCAGCCGCCAGGCGAAATCCCGCTTTCTTCCCGCGGGATGGAAATCACGGTAGCGATGCTCATTATAGGTCTCCTGAAAAACCGTCAGGCCATCCACACCGTGGCCGATAAGCTCCCTGTAGGCGCCGGTATCCAGGGGAAAGATCTCGATGGAAAGGGAAGCAAACAGAGGGCGCAGCTTTTCCAAGACGGCGCGCAAGTAGTCCATGGTAACAAGATGAGGCGAATCTCCGGAGACCAGCAGGAGATGACGAAAACCCATCTCGTGCAGGACCTTGCCCTCCGCGGCTGCCTGCTCGGCGTAAGGGTCAGACGTGCGACCGGGTTGCGCACGTTAAAGCCACAGTAAACGCAACTGTTCGAGCACACGTTGGAAAGGTAAAGAGGGGCGAAAAGGCTGATTACTCTGCCGAAGCGCTGTTCGGTGAGCCGGTGGGCGCGCTGGGCCATAGCTTCGAGGAAGGGCGCGGCGGCCGGAGAAAGGAGGCTTAGAAAGTCCTCAAGGCTGATCGCTCGGGCCTCGATCGCCCTTTTCACATCGCTTGCAGAGCGGCTCTCAATGTGGTTTTCGATCTCATCCCAGGGGTATTGCTTCAATTCGTTGTAGAATTCCATGCGGCCCTCACCTCAAAAATCCGGTTAGCGGGCTTGAAGCGGAGGCCCTTGCTGAGGACGGCCAAGACCCGCCAAAAACGCCTCGCGTCCGGCTTCCACGCCCTTCTTGAACGCCTGCGCCATGGCTTCGGGGTTTCCCGCCACCGCCACTGCGGTGTTGACCAAAACGGCATCGGCGCCCAGTTCCATCGCCTCGGCAGCGTGGGACGGAGCTCCCAGGCCGGCATCCACCACCACCGGGACCTGGGCTTTTTCGATGATGAGCTCGAGGGCATCCCGGGTTCGTATACCCTGCTTCGAGCCAATGCGCGGACCCCAGCGGCATCACCGTGGCCGTTCCCACGTCCTCGAGGCGCTTGGCAAGCACGGGGTCGGCATTGATGTAAGGGAGCACCACAAATCCTTCCTTGACGAGGATTTCCGCGGCCTTCAGGGTTTCCACCGGGTCGGGCAGCAAGTGGTGCGGATCGGGGGTCACTTCCAGTTTAACCCAGGGTTCGCACCCGGCGGCACGGGCAATGCGCGCGAGCCTGACCGCTTCGGTCGCATCCCGCGCCCCGGAGGTGTTGGGCAGGAGCAGATACCTGCTCGGGTCAATGAGGCTCAGGATGCTGTCCTGAGGGTTCTCCAATTCCACGCGGCGCAGCGCCACGGTCACAATCTCCGCGCCCGAAGCCTCCAGGGCTTGCTTCATCAGGTGCGGAGAAGCGAATTTTCCGGTCCCCATCAGGAGTCGGGAGTGAAATACACGGCCTGCTATCATCAATGGGTCGCTCATGGGATATTTGCCTTCCTCCACAAAAAAACCGTTTCCAGCATCCTGGAAACGGTCTTGAGAGCGAATGGAAAAACACCCATCACGCGCCACCGTTTCCCTACGCTGGTATTGTCCAGATCAGGTTTTAAGGGTGTTTTCTCAGCCCAGAAATCTGAGCACCCCCAACGGTTGCCATTAAACCGAGCTGATCCTATCACACTGACAGGCAATGTCAAATCCTGAAACGCGAGTCTATCAGAGTGTGTCTAAAAAGGTCCTCCGGCCGTCACCCCGCATGCTTCTTGGCGGAGCTCCAGGGAACAAACAATACCCTGGATTCCCGCCAAGAACATGCGGGAATGACGATTTTGGAGTCTTGCATGCGACTCGGCAATTATCACAAAGCCACTTACTGAGGGTCTTTAGACACCGTTTCAGAGGAGGTACGCGCTTGATAATTTATACACTTCCACGGTCAGGGTAGTGTAAAGTTACTTCCATGATGCATTGGCAGAACCAGGGAGAGAGCATGGCTGCTTGCAGGGTTATTAAGGGAATAGAAATCGCGTATCAAGGGTAAGATTTCTGGCCTTCGGGTCCAGGATTCACCACAGGAAAGGGGCGTTTATGAACTCTAGCCATGATGAGGCAGAGGTTCTCGATGCAAAGCAGGTCAGGGCGCAATTGGGGATTTATGGCAAGTTGAATACAATTGTCGGCTTGAAATCGATGGCCCTCGAGCTGGCATTTGAGAAGCACAAGCCCCACATCGCGGGGATCATCCAGGATACCTTGTTCGGGGACGTCCTCGCTCCGGAGGAAACCGGCGATGACGCCATCTATCCGGTTTTGGCCGAAGTGCACATGGACCTCTGGAAACCATTCTTTGAAGTGATCAGCGATAAGGAACTTGGTGAATGGCTGAAGAACCCGGAACAGGCAGAGCCGGTGCTTGAGGCAAAAATAGGGGAATTGAAACGCAATCTCGAACATCTGAGAAAGCAGCTTGGGACGATCGTGCGAAACGATGGAAATTGATCCGTGTTTTTTCGCTGGTTTGAATCAGGGGCCGTGCCGGGTCGAACGGAGCTCTTGAAATGCTGAGCGATTATATTGAATTTTAATGATTTTAGGCTTTTGCGCTCGGCTAAAGAGAGTATTGCCACAGGATGACCGGCATGATAAAGATATGCTCGCTTGCGAAAAAGGGTGGCAAGTTGAAGTCAGATCTTGATCCTGTATTGAGAGGACTTCCCAGACCTTGACCCAATTACCCGTACGAGACAAACTCGAAGGAGCCGCAGCGCAGCTCTCTTTTGAAGAGAACCAGTTGGTTCAACAGCTTGCAGGAGAACGGAACAGCCATCTCAAAATCATTGAAAAACAGCTGGACGTGCGGATTCATCTGCGGGGAAACCAGTTTAGCATTGCCGGGGATGAGCCCCACGTGGAACTGGCCGAACGCCTGCTAAAAGAGCTTGCTGAGCTGATTCAAAAGGGATATCCGGTCTATGACAGTGACATTGTATACGCCATCCGCATCCTCAGCGAGAACCTTCAACGCAGCTTGAAAGATATTTTCCTCGATCACGTCTTCATTGCCTCCAACAAAAGGACCATCTCCCCGAAAAGTGTCAGGCAGAAGGAATATATCGAGGCCATCCGCCACTTCGACGTCGTGTTTGGGATTGGTCCGGCGGGCACCGGCAAGACGTACCTTGCCATGGCGATGGCGGTTGCCGCCATGACCAAGGAGCAGGTGCGCCGCATCGTGCTGGTGCGTCCCGGCGGTCGAAGCCGGTGAGAAACTGGGGTTCCTGCCGGGCGATCTGGCCGAGAAGGTCAACCCTTACCTGCGCCCTCTTTATGATGCCCTCCACGATATGATGGATTACGAAAAGGCTTCCGGTCTGCTCCAGCGCGGCGCCATTGAAGTGGCCCCGCTGGCCTTTATGCGCGGCCGCACACTCAATGATTCGTTTGTCATTTTGGATGAGGCCCAAAACACCACCAGCGAGCAGATGAAGATGTTTCTCACCCGGCTTGGTCTGGGCTCGAAGGCGGTGATTACCGGCGATATTACTCAGATTGATCTTCCCGAAAACAAGACCTCGGGGCTTGTGGAAGCAATCCAGTTGCTCAAAGGGATTCGCGATATTCGTTTTGTCTATTTCACCAACCGTGATGTCGTGAGGCACCGGCTCGTGCAGGAAATCATTCTGGCCTACGAACGTGCAGAAGAGCGCAAGTCGCGGACCACCAGTCCGGTCACAGAGAATTAGCGCGTATGGATAAGGAGAAACGAGAACCCGAAAAACCAAAGAACAAGGCAAAAGCCGCGCACGGCAAGAGCCGCATCCCGGCAGCTCTCCGCCAGACCACCGTGCAAAAGCTCCTTATCCTGGCCGGATTCAGTCTCGCCGTCTCCCTCCTCCTCACTCCCTCTTTTGTCATGGAAACCCCGTTCTATCAACTGGGTGATATTGCCGATCAGAATATCAAGGCGAAACGGGATTTCCTCATTGAAGACCGGGAGGCCACCGCGAAGAAGCGCGAAGAAGCAGTGAGGCAGGCCGCGGTGGTCTACGATCTGGACGAGACCGTTGCGCAGCGTATCCAGGAAAGACTGGAGGCAGCCTTTCAGGCGATGCGGCAAGACATGCCTGACGACCACCCTCAAAACTCTGCAAATCAAGAGGGGCGACAGGCCGTGTCCTCCTCTCCGGGCTATCCGCAGCAAGGATTTCCCGAAGCAAGTGCTCCCACAGAGCAACTCTCCCGGAAGAAAAAGGAATTCGAAGCCCTCCTGGGTTTCCAGGTTTCTGACCCAGTGTTTTCCGTTCTCCATGAAAAACAATTCAGTAAGCATCTCCAGGACCGCATCACGCAACTGCTGAAAGGGGCCCTTGGAGAGGGGGTTGTCTCCGACAAATCAAGGCTTCCGGAGGCCCAGGGAGAAAATCTCCTGGTCCGCAAAGTGCCCTCCCGGGAGGAATTTCTGTCGACGCCTCCGCACGCCTTTCAGGACCTGGAGGAAGCTCGTAAGCTGATGAAGGTTCATGCCCTGGAGGATCGAGGAGATCCCGGCGAAATCATCGCCATCGTCTTCTTGACTTCCCAGTTCTTGCAGCCCAACCTGCTATTCAATCTGCAGGAAACGGAGCAGCGCCGAAAAGAGGCTTACGCCTCGGTCAAACCGGTTTACCTTCAGGTCATGAGAAATGAAATGCTGGTCCGCGAGGGACAGCGCATCGGGCCGGAGGAACTGCTCAAGTTGCGAGGCCAGGAGCAGGGGAAGTCTTACGGCCATCGTTTCCTCGTCTTCGCTACGCTGTTTCTGCTCAGCGGTCTGTGCATCTGGGTGTTTGCCCATGTCGCCGTCCAGCATTTTCCTTCCCAGCGAATGGAGAGCAAGGATTTTCTATTTTTGGGCATCGTGCTCATCCTTATGCTTGGCATTGGCAGCTTCAACATGTGGGTTGGAGAAAGCATCGGGAGCGCTGCCACCAGCCTCTCGGGGAAAACCCTTATTTATGCCAGCCCCCTGAGCGCAGGGGGGATGATTGCGTGTATCTTCTTTGGGATTCCGCTGTCGCTGACCTTTTCTTTGCTCCTCTGCCTCTTTTCCGGGTTCCTCTTCGGCAAGGACCTTGGCCTTTTTCTCTATTTCCTGATTGGGTCGTTCGTTGCCGCTCACGGGGTCTGTCCCTGCCGGAACCGCATCGTCCCGATCAAGGCCGGCCTGCTGGTTGGCTGCAGCAATGCCGCGCTGATTGTGCTGGGTACGCTGCTGCAAGACCAGTGGGCGTTTTTTCACGTGGTGACCAATGTCTTTTTCGGCTTTTTTGGCGGGGTCATGGCCGGCATTCTGGTTACGGGGTTCACCCCCCTGGTGGAAATGGTATTCGGCTACACGACCGACATTAAACTGCTTGAGTTGGTCACCATGGATCAACCCCTGCTTCAGGAATTGATGATGCAGGCGCCGGGGACCTACCACCACAGCATCATCGTCGGCAACATGGTGGAGACGGCGGCCAAGTCCATCGGCGCCAATTCACTGCTGGCCAAGGTCGCCGCCTATTATCATGATATCGGCAAGATCAAGAAACCGGTGTATTTCATCGAAAACCAATTGGACTGTGAAAATCGCCATCAAAAGCTGGCCCCTTCGATGAGTAGTCTGATTCTCATCGCCCATGTCAAAGAGGGAGTCGAACTGGCCAAACAGCACCGCCTGGGCAAAACCATCATCGATATTATCAGTCAGCACCACGGCACGAGTCTCATTTCCTTCTTTTACATGAAAGCCCAGGAGGCTCGCCAGAAGACCCGCACCTCGAAGGGCTCTGAATTGCCTCCCATCGACGTTGACGATTATCGTTATCCCGGCCCCAAACCCCAGACCAAGGAAGCCGGCCTGGTGATGCTGGCAGATGTGGTCGAGGCGGCCTGCCGCTCGCTCAACGACCCGACTCCGGCAAGAATCCAGGGGATGATCAATCGGTTGATCAATAATGTCTTCAGTGACGGCCAACTGGGGCAGTGTGAACTCACCCTCAAGGACCTTCATCATATTGCCAAGCATTTCAACCAGATTTTGGCCACGGTGCATCACCGCAGGATTGAATATCCGAACGTCTCCCCCAATGGAAAGAGCAAAGCAGATGCCGGTGATTCGGCTCAGCGTGAACCCAGGCCGGATCGGGATAAGCCGGCGGCGCATCAAGAAAGCAGCCGCGGAGATCTTAAACGGCTTGGGATTCACTGATACGGAGCTAAGCATCCTCATTGTGGATGATGAGGAAATGATGCGCTTCAACATGCAGTATCGGCAGGTGAACGCGAGCACCGATGTGCTTGCCTTTCCCATGCTCGAAGGCGAATGCGGCGATGTCTTCCCCGAGCTTCTTGGTGATGTGGTGATCTCTGCTCCTACGGCTCGGGGCATGAGCCGCCATCACCAGTGCTCGCTGGCCATGGTCATGGACCTGCTGCTCGTGCATGGGATCCTGCACCTGGTCGGCTATGATCATGAGCGCAGTGAGGAAGAAGCCTGCCGGATGGACGAAAAGACCCTGGAACTTCTGGGGATGCTCGGGCATTCTCGGGAAGGCTTCGAGTGGTATTTGGCGAAAAGTGATGAGTGATGAGTAGGAGTAAGGAGTAATGAGTAAGGAGTAGGGAGTAGGAGTAGAGTAGGAGTAGGAGTAAGACTAGATAGGCAGGGAGCAGGCAGTGAGGAGGGGTGGGGACGAGGGCATAGCGTGAAATGAGTGTCGGGCGAGAGGCTGCCGCTCATGCCGGCTGCGTTATCGCCAAGATAGCCTCGACTGCGCTGCTTTTGCTCCCTACTGCTTCTGCCTACTCCTTACTCCGGGCTATCAAAAGGAGAAGAAGTGGCTCGAGTGGCGATCAATGTCGATCATGTGGCTACTGTAAGGCAGGCCCGCAAGGTAATTGAGCCGGACCCCGTTACTGCGGCAGCCCTGGCGGAACTTGCGGGGGCCCAGGGGATCGTGGTGCATCTCCGGGAAGATCGTCGCCATATCCAGGATCGGGATGTGGAGGTGTTGCGCCGGACGGTGAAGACGAAACTCAACCTGGAAATGGCCGCAACCGAAGAGATGGTCAAAATCGCCCTCGGCATCAAACCCGATGTCGTGACCCTGGTTCCGGAAAAACGCCAGGAATTGACGACGGAAGGCGGCCTGGATGTGGTGCTCTTTGAGGAGTCTCTCAAAGGCGCCATCAAGATCCTCCATGACGGCAATATCGCGGTGAGTCTCTTCATCAATGCCGATCCCGACCAGATCAAGACTGCTCACCGGCTGGAAGCGGACTACGTGGAAATTCACACGGGAACCTTTGCGGATGCCGCTACGTTTGCAGAACGTCAGGAGGAATTTGAGCGGGTCCTGACGGCCGCGAAACTCTCCCGCAAACTGGGATTGGGCGTGCATGCGGGCCACGGAGTGGATTATCGCAACGTGCTCTGGCTCAGAAAGATTGCTGAAATCGAAGAATTCAGTATCGGCCATGCCATCATTGCCCGCGCGGTCCTGGTTGGGATGGAGCGGGCGGTGCGGGAAATGATTGCGCTGGTGAACGGTTGAAATGGCCGTTTACGGAATAGGCATTGACCTGGTCCGGAGTCGGTCGGCTGGGCGAGGCCATGACCCGTTGGGGAGAACGTTTTACCCGGCGTGTCTTCACGTCCGCGGAACTGGCGGCCTGCGCCGGGCAGAAGGAAGCAGGTCGCGTGCCTGGCCATGCGCTTTGCGGCCAAAGAAGCTTTTGTCAAAGCCCTGGGAAGGGGCATGCGTTCACCCATCCTCTGGAGTGACATCGAGGTGCAAAACGATGACCTCGGAAAACCCGAGATTGCCCTTTCTCGCGCGCGCTCTCGAGTTCTGCAATAATCTTGGGATTCGATCCTGGCATTTGAGTCTGACGGACGACGGCGAATATGGCGCGGCCGTGGTGATTTTGGAAACTTGAAACGGATGCGGGTGTCGGATGGCGGATTTCGGATTTCGTGTGACATGTTCGGATTTTGGATGGGGATGGGCGATGGAGGATTGGAGGTCGCAGTGGCTTTGGGGGGTTTCAAACAGGCGCTAGGGCTCATTGAGAACTATTCTGTATCTTACTCTCACGATCGTGAGGAAGCCATGTTCATCCTGACCGCTTCGGAAATGGCCCGGCTTGACCGACAAACCATTGAAGAAATCGGCATCCCCGGTATCGTGCTCATGGAGAATGCGGCGCGGGGAGCAGCGGATTTCTTCCTTCGAGAGTTTCCCGATCTTTTGGAACGCCGCATTGCCGTCGTCGCCGGGGCCGGAAATAACGCCGGGAGATGGGTTTGTTCTCGCGAGGATCTTTCATAACCAGGGTGCTGCGGTGCGCGTGGTATGCCTGCGCTCTCCTGATCGGCTTCAGGGAGATGCCCTCACCAATTTTCGCATTCTGGAAAAACTGCGTGTCCCGGTGGTCGTGTGGGATGAAGGGAAGGATTTCAGCAGTCAATGGCGAATGGATTGCGCAAAGTGATGCGGTCATTGATGCCATCCTGGGAACCGGCTTGAAAAGTGAAGTGCAGGGGCTTTATCGAGCAGTCATCGAAGCCCTGAATACGCTTACCGTGCCAGTGCTCGCGGTGGATGTCCCGTCGGGGCTTGATGCCAGCACCGGAAAACCCCTTGGAGCAGCCGTTCGGGCGCAGGCCACGGCCACTTTCGGGTTTCTCAAAGTGGGTCATGTGGTCACCCCCGGTGAAGATTATGTGGGGAAGCTCCACGTGGTCGATATCGGGATTCCGCCGTGGCCTTGCCGAAGCAAACGGTATCAGGCGCTTTTGGCTGGATGAAGAGCTTGCCTCCGGGTGGTTGCAGCCGCGACCTGCCGAGAGCCATAAGGGCACCGCCGGCCACGTGGCCGTGCTTTCAGGCTCCGTCGGAAAGACCGGGGCGGCAACGCTCATCTGCCTGGGGGCAGGGCGGGTTGGCGCAGGACTGGTGACGCTCTTCATTCCCGGCAGTCTGAATCCCATCCTGGAAGTCAAACTGACAGAAGCCATGACCTATCCTATCGCCGAGACTGCGGAGCAAACCCCAGGCCTGGCGGCGCTCCCAGAGATCCTGGAGTTCCTGGAGGGAAAGCAGGCCCTGGCGATGGGGCCGGGCGTCTCGCTGCACCCGGAAACTCAGGAACTGGTGCGGGCCCTGCTGCGTCAAGCTCCATGTCCGATGGTCCTGGATGCCGATGCGCTCACGGCCCTGACGGACCATCTCGAATTGCTTCAGAAGGCTTCCTCACCCGTGATTCTGACGCCGCATCCCGGCGAAATGGCTCGGCTCATCCATGGTTCAAATCGGGAAGTGCAGGAGAATCGGCTCGAGGTCGCCGCGCAATTCAGCCGGGAGCATGGGGTAACCCTGGTCCTGAAGGGGCATCGGACGGTGATTGCGGCTCCGGATGGAAGATTAGCCATCAACAGTTCCGGGAACCCGGCCATGGCCAGTGGCGGCATGGGAGATGTGCTGACCGGAATGATCGCGGGTTTTCTGGGGCAGGGGTTATGAACCTTTCGAAGCGGCCTGTTTGGGTGTTTACATTCATGGTGCGGCGGCGGATTGTTGCATGCGGTGGCGTGGCCAGCCGAGGTCTGCTGGCTTCGGATGTTGCGGAACGGACTCCCCATGTGATTGGCCGGCTGGAAGGCTTGCAGGGTCGTCATGCAAATCCGTTGAAACTTATCTCCCGGGGCTTGCGAGCACTGTACTTCCTATCATTGACGAATTCTGAATCATGAAAAGGCCGGAGTAACACGCAATCGAATCCCAAACCGGAACTTTTCGCAACAAATAACGCATAGGCCGCAGGACGAAGTTCACATGCAATCCGTGAAGCTCACCTCGCCAAACGAGAAGCTGCAGCCTGAGGCTTGGTGCCAGGATTGGCGAGCAGGTTGAGGCCGGTGACGTGCTGGCCCTCTGGGGTGAGCTCGGTTCCGGCAAAACGCTCTTTGCCCGCGGGATTGCGCGGGGCATGGGAGTGCCGCAACAGGTCCGCATCACCAGCCCGACCTTCACCATTATCAATGAATATGAAGGTCGCTTAAGGCTTTATCACCTGGATCTTTACCGGTTGGCGACGCTCGAGGAGTTGGAAACGCTCCCCTGGCGGGAAATGATCTTCGGAAATGGCGTAGCCGTCATTGAATGGCCCGATCGTATGGGTGGGCTGCTGCCCGAGAAACGTTGGGACATCAGCTTTGAGTTCCTGGACGACGACCACCGCCTCATCACCCTGCCGCCCATGGCGAAAGCCAGCAGGCAAGGCTTGCGAGCCTGGCTCCGGACTGACCGAAATCACCCAGGATTCAAGATCTCTAGATACCACCCTTGGTGATCAGCCGGAAATCACCACCTCAAGCCTCCCGGCCAGCTATCGCACTCCGTCGGAGCGATGGCTCTGCGGCAGCTTTTCCGATTCCAGCACAACTCGACTAAATGGCACTGGCATTCGCGTGGCATCACGAACCACGGAACTAAGCGCAACCACTGATCCTGAACTGATCTCGGAGCACTTTCACAGCCGCTAACCGAACTGGACCCGGTCTTCCGGTTTTTCCATCTCCGCCGGGAAATCGTTGAAAGGAAAAGGCCGGAAGTTCTCGTTGAGCGTGGCGTAGCGGATGACCTTGTAGGCATAAGCGGCGAGCTTATTGGAAAAGTTCCGCAGCGGTTCGCTGTACTTCTGGGTGATCAGACAGGTAAATGAACTGCAGAATAACGGTAACCTGAACGACCATTTTGATGACTTCCAGGACAATCAGGTAGAGCAGGGTGTAGAGAAACCGAATACCGATCTGTTTTCGGGAAGTCTTTGCTTCTTCGATTCATGTCCATTGTCGTCTCCTCTTCATGAAGGTTAGAGATAATATTTAAAGATGTGATTGTCCGCTTTAATGATTCCACCATTCTTCCCATTTCAAGGGAATTTGGGGGGACCAGAACAGCTTGCGAAAGTGGTAGCCATAGATCGACATGGTCACCACATCCGAAAATGCCTGCCGATATTTGGAGAGCCCATCCTTCAGCAGGCGCCAGTAGTAGCCTTTGTTGGAGTCCTTGTCGGCGAGTCCCAGAAACCAGAGAGAACGGACAAGAGCGAGAAGATCCTGCGATTCGAGGCTGGTTACCGCCTTGGGGTGGTATTGATGAAGGAAAGCAAGGATTCGTTTGTAATACATCTCGGGCGAATAAATGGTGTTCATCACCCATTTATAGCCTTCGATAATGGTGCTGCGGTCCATTTTGGGAATGAAATTGAGGCTGCCGCTGGCATCCGTGTTGTCGCCCGAGGACTTGAACAACAGGCGGCCTTCTTCTTCCAATCGCTGATAGAGGCGCGTTCCCGGAATCGCGGTCAGGAGTCCGATCATCGCCGTGACGATGCCGTTTTTCTGAATGAAGTTGACCTGCCGCTGGAAAATATCCGGAGGGTCGCTGTCGAAACCAATGATGAACCCTCCCATGGCCGCCAGGCCTTGGTTCTGGATGATGCTCACCGATTCGGAAAGACTGCGGCGCAGGTTCTGAGCCTTGCCGCATTCGCGGAGCCCCTCTTCGGAAGGAGTTTCCAACCCCAGAAAGACCTTGTTGAAGCCGGCTTGCACCATAAGGTCCATGAGTTCCGGATCTTCCGCCAGATCGACCGAGGCTTCGGTGAAGAAGGTGAGGCGCTTCTTATGACTGGCCTGCCAAACCGCGATGGCTCGGAGCAGACTTTTCACCTCTTTCTTCTTGCCGATGAAATTGTCGTCGACAATGAATACCGAACCCCGCCACCCGCGCTCGTAAAGCGCATCCAGCTCGGCCAGCATCTGTTCCGTGCTCTTGGTTCTGCGGGACCCGACCATTCATCACGATGATGTCACAGAACTCGCAATTGAATGGGCATCCTCGGGAATACTGAACGCTCATGCAGGAATAATTGTTCAGGTCGATCAGATCCCACAAAGGGGTGGGCGTGCTTTCCAGCGGACGGGTGGTCATCGCAGTCATAGACGGCTTGCGGGACGCCGTTTTGCAGATCATGGACAAAGCGTGGGACCGTCGCTTCGCCTTCGCCCAAAACGAGGTGATCGACGTCTGAAAAATCATTCCCATAAGACCGAAACAGAGGCCCTCCGCCAACCGTCTTCACCGCCCAGCTTGCGGCACCGGTCAATTACCTGCCGTGCCGAATCCTTCTGAGCAATCATGGCGCTGATGAAGACGTAGTCGGCCCAGGCAAGATCTTCATCCTTGACCGGCCTGACATTCAAATCAACCAGTCTGAGGTTCCACGATCCGGGCAGCATGGCTGCCACCGTCAATGCGCCCAGCGGCGGAAACGCGGCTTTCCGACCCACCACGCGGAGAGCGTGCTTAAAGCTCCAGAAAGTCTCTGCAACCTTGGGGTAGACAAGAAGGATATTCATGACTTCTTCCCTGTTGTCTCGTGTTTCACCGTTGTTCAACGTGAAATGTGCGTCGATGCGTCATTGAACGCAGTCTATACTCAACCGACTGTCAGATCAAGAGAATCCGAAGGGGGTGGGGAGCAGGTTGCTCACTCCACCCTGTATCTGGATTGGAATGAGTGGATCCTCACTGGTTCCCTTGTGCGGAGTTGGCGGTTTGCTGTCCGGGTTGCCCGGGCATGCTGCCTCAAGCCACAGCGGTGTCGTGTTTGGTCAGAGGCACATCATTCAGAATGCGCGGCATCAGGTCTTTCAGTACGACTACCGGTTTGTCGGGTGTCTCGAACAGCCGGCTTGCTCCCAGCACCTCAATCCCGACCAGTCTTTCTCCTTGAGTGAAGTCCAGGGCAATATCTTCCGTAAGCCGAACTACGCGGCACTGATGCTCGCCTTCAAGGAGGCGAATGTAGAGAGCATCGACTTCCTTATCGTATGTGATTTCCACGGTTTCAATGCTCCTCAAAAATAGAATGTGTAAACGGTAATGACCACAATCCGTTCGTCTTCCTCGACAACAACAGGAGCTACCTGTTGTATCGGATAGTATACCCCATCCCACTCCCGCTTGTACTCCAGATTCAGTCTGCACATGACCCGCCCCGAGCGGGTTGGCTCGTGTTCCCCACTGCGGATCGCTTCGATGACGCGCTCCTCATCAGTACCTCGATCTTTAATTCGTTGCCGTGCGTGGGAAGTGAAAACAATAGGCTTCATCAACTCATTCCTATGAGCAGTCTTGGTAGAACCGCATTCGGATCTCGAAAAAGCCAAGGAATCAAAGGCGCGGTTTTCTCCCACAAAGCTTTAAACACTTCCCATGGTTGAATTTTGCCCACCGCAAAGCTCCGGCTATAGAGTTCCGAATGCAACATACTTCAAGAAACACCAAATGCACAGAGCCTTGTCATCTAACCGAACGCAGGGTTTCCACCGAGTTCTCGATCTGCTCATGGGGCAGCTTGTTTGTGGAAGTATCCTTAATGCTCCTTGCGGCAGTCAGATGGGTTGAAACTGCACGGTAACCCCGTTGATCGTGTCAATGTACAATCGTTTTCCGTCATGGTAATCGTGTGATGGCCGGCACAAGCACCCGGCACACGTGGATGGATGGCACCAAACTGTTCAGACGAGGCAACTTCCAGAAATTCAGCTTCCTTGGGAGGCTGCTCAAAGAATTCATATGCGATGGAGGGAAACCCTCGATTGTGGCAGAGTGCAGAGATGTTTGTGCACGCTATACAGCAATCCTCAAAGGCAGTTCGCAGTGACTCCAATGTCCGCTGGGCTGGATGCTTCGGATCTCCCGGGGGACAGCTTATGGAAGCCATAAAATGATTTTTGTCGTCGATCAGCTCTTGGAGGCATTGTTCCATAACATGGTTGGAAGCGCCATGGTGAGGGACTTTCAGAAAGCTGAGCTCAGATCTTATGGCGCGTTTGGTTATCTCCAGGCACCGGTTCTTTACATACCTCCAGGTTTGCCCCTCCAAATCACCGCAAAACAGTCCCGTATGTCGATGGGAGCCTACCTCATGCCTGACCAGGAAAGCGTGACTGATGGCATTGATTGCCTTGTGGTAACGAGCAGCATCATCGAATGCCGAGCGAAGAAGCTGGAAAGCCTCAGTATCAGACGGACTCAGCGCAGCAAAGAGCAGAGCCGGGTGCAGGTGCTCACGCCAAGAGCGTTCATCTCGGCCCCCTTCGTAATTCATCCGCACGGGCATTGCCTTTTTGCGTTCATGAGTCAAAGAAGGCAGCTGCAGAAAACCTCTCATCGCCTTTAAAACGCTGATGAGTTGTACGCTGGTAGTCTGGTCATGCGCCAACTCGAGAATTTTCCGCCAAACGTCATATTCGTCTGGAATTTGAGGCGATACGAAATATTCGAGTGTACCGTTGACTTCCCTAAGGTAGTCCCACAGCCGGGGAAAGCCGGAGTAATGATCGCTGTGCAGGTGGGTCAGGAAAACACTCTGAACCTGGGTTACGCCTCGTTCCTGGAGGAACTCAACAGTAGGGGTCTTGCCTTCGATACTCTTGCAGTCAATGATGGAATAGTAGGATTTTGAATTGAGCTCAGTTTCCAGGATTAAGGAATCCCCGAGCTTAACGTTGAGCACGTGGATTCTAAACATCTCAAGCGGTCTTGAATGCAGATACGATGCCCCTGAGCAATTCTTGCTGCTCCTCGTCGAGTTGCAGAGGCTGAGCTACACGAAAAGCAAGGTGCTTCGCACCGCCTCTTTGTACACCATCAACCATGAGTCGCATGTCTGGCCTGAGCTCAAAACCAAACTGCCGAACAGAGCGCTTGATGACGGTATCATTCCCATCCACCGAAACGAGCACAATCGCGGATATCGGATCTCCAGAGACGTTCCGCTCAATCTCCAAAACCCTGGCAGGGTAGCTAAAAATTACACTCTCGTAGCGGTCCGCAATCTCAGAGAGCGCGTGTGCGACCGATGAGGTAAAAGCGCCAGTCTGTTCCATTATGATGGGGACAAAAGCGCGATCCTCGGCCAGTGCGGGTGTCGAAGAAACTCCCAAAGACCCAGCAACCATGGCCATTGATACTGCCTTACGCCAATCAAACAATCCTTGTTTCGTCTTTTCATCCACCTGACCGGTTGCAGTACTCACAAGAGGCATGGCGTCGTCCGTTGTGGTGCGCTCCTTTGCCTGGTCTTGAGTGATAATTTGATCCTGTGTTATCAGGGAGCTCATTATTATTTCCTGGGCGTAAAGTTCATAAACTTTGAATACTCGACCATCTTCTGAATGCCGATGGCAAGTGAGGTGACCATCTCCTTGGGTCCACCAAATTCAGCGATTGCCTTAGGTTTCTCCGGTATAAACTGGAAATCGAAACTGGCTCCGCCGATAGCAGCTTCCTTGCCTTTAAGATCATCCGGCTTCACAAGTTTGAAGATTAAGCATCGTTTGTCCTCTTCCTGACTTGCTGGGAAATAGTACCGATTAAGCGCTATCTTCTCAGTATTTGAACCGCCAGGAATATCAGCCTCCTTCGTGAATTTGTCCAAGATGTCCCAGCTGACAGTATCCAGGGGGACAGCATAATACTCCACCAACCCGATAAATCGGAGGGGATAGAGCCCTCCTTGGACAATCTTATCCACCAGCCGTATGATTTCAATACCTTCCTCGACAAAGTTCCTTCGAAAGGTTTTCGGATTCTCCTTAAGCACCTCGATCCCTTTTTGGATTTCGAACCTTCCATCATAAACCGAGGCCGGCAACATGATGTATTTCTCGTCCCTTTTAGGCAGGCACGCAAGCAAGTCTTTTCCGACAGTCACCTGGCTATTGATGACGAAGGCTTCCGGCGTCAGCGTTACCTTTATGCCTCCAATTCGAAAGACAAGCTCATGAGGACCCACTGAGCGAGGCTGAAAGCTGGGGAGCTCTGCAACTGAATCAAGGATCTCATTGAAGAAATTGCCAATGGTGAAACGCGATCTGGCATAATGAAGCCCAATGAGCAAGGCGGTAAGGCATTCTGAAGGTTCGATCACAGGCATAGGCCGGAATCCTCATCTAAGCATGATATTGAAAGGGTCTTTGCGAGTAGTTTGGTATTCTTACCTTTATTCCCTTTCCTCTGTCAATTCAAAATGGCTGACAGGTCTTCACTCCCTCGGCTTCTGACCTAAAGACCACACTTGAGTGTGTTTCCTTTTCAGCAAGATGATTGTGGAACCATCCCTTTTTATGTATCCTTCCTCACGAGAATTTCTGAATCTGATCCGGGAACTCCTATAGTGAAGGAAGCGGGGCATGAAAACACTCCAAGCCTGCAAACCACGGCAGGCGGTTCTTGACGGGACAGCTGATTTTGTCGTCAATCTTGCCGATCTCCCCAAGCTTTCAGAAGAAGAAGCACGCGAGTTTCTTGACTCCAATGTGCTCACGTCGGGGATGGAACTGCTCCTTATGCAGGCCTTCTCACGCCTGGCCGGCGTTGGCTCGGCGAGCGGCATTTACAAACTATCGGAGTCCATGGGGGGCGGCAAAACCCAGAGCATGATTGTTGCCGGGATTCTCGCCCGCTTTCCCCATCTCGCTGCGCTGCTTCCCTTTCAGAAACCGCTCCCCAAAGCCACCCCCGATGTGGTGGCTTCTTTCACCGGTCGTGCTACGGACAAAAAAGTGTGGGTCAGCCTGAGCGAAGTGCTCGGTGTGGACTTCCCTTCCGATCGTGCGCCGTCTGAAGAAGAATGGCGCGATGCCCTCTGCGACCGTTCCGTTCTCATTCTTCTGGACGAGCTGGCCTTTTATCTCGTGCACGCCGCCAGCCAGGGCAGCAAGGAAGAAGGGACACGGGCCGCCACTCTCGCCAGTATTGCCCTCACCACGCTCTTTGGCGCTGTGCGGGACTACAAAGAATGCCGACGCTCCGTGATCGTCATCGCCGATCTCCAGAAGGACTGGGAGCAGGGGGCGGAAGAACTGGCCCGCATCCTCAAATCGAATGAGCTGCTGAGCGGCACCATGCAGAGCGTCAACAATGAGGTCTCCAAAGGTGCTCAGACTATTGCGCCGGTGGACAACACCAAGGATGAGCTTTACGCCATCATGCGCAAGCGCCTCTTTAAGGAGATCGAAGCATCGGATGCTGACATCGACGCCGTGGCCGATGCTATGTCGCTGAGCTGAAGAAGGCGAGCGCCGTCATCGAGCGGCCCACCATGAAAGTCCGCGATGAAAGAGAAGTCGGCAGTAAAGGTTTCCAGGAAGAGGTCGGATTACGTTTAGGTTCATTAATTAATGGCAATACCCATGATGTGAACTACGAGGACACCACTGAGGTGTCAGCATGAGAGAAAGAAAGAAGATGCCATCGCATCCCGGGGGCATTTTGAAGAGGCTCTGTCTGGATGCTCTGACCATCTCCAACTCTCAGCTTGCCGAGATTCTTGGAGTATCAAGAAGAACCGTGTCCAAAATCGTGTACCAGAGAGGCGCTATCACTCCGGATATGGCAATGAGGCTGTCCCGGGCTTTCAACACCACCCCGGATTTGTGGCTTAATCTACAGAAAAACTATAAACTCTGGCGAACATACCACGGGTCTACCGAATGGCAAAAAGTAAAGACCGTTCAATTCAGTGAGGCGCAAGAAGCACAGACGGACTGACAGCGTGTTTGAAAAGTGTACGCTTCGGGCGAGGATCCCCCAGCCCCTACACGAGAAGAACCGCTTGATCCCTTTAATTGAGTGAGGGAATCCAAGACATGACTCATTTACCACAAATCTGGGATTGCATTGTCCGATACCTGCCAAGAAGGCAATGGGTTCTGTTGGACGACATTTATCGCCTCATCGAACACAAAGTTGACCTTGATGCGGAAGACTACGAATGGCAGTCACCAAGTTCCGATACTCCAAAATGGAAAAGAAATGTCCGCAATGTCTTGCAGTACAGAAAGAAAACTGGAGATATAGAGTGGGATGGGAGCGCTAGTTATAGGCTGTAAAAGCAAAGGATTAGTATATAACAAGCAAATGGAGAGGATGGCAAATGCGTAGGTACCATAAACTAGGCAGTGTTTTCTTTATATTTATCAATAATTGCTCCGCCGGTGATTTTGGGCATTAGCCACCCTTGGACTAAACGAAATTACACCCTCCGCATTACTAGAAGGAGCCAATGAGGTCATTCATAGAAAGCCGCAATGCCGCACTGCGAGACGCGTATCGCAACCTCCCCAGCTTGCTCAAGGAGCACCACGGAATCGAGCAGACGGTGCTGGCTGGGGGTTACGGCTATCGCCAGGTCATGGAGCTCATACAGAACGGCGCGGATGCGATTCTCGAAGCCGACGAGCATGGGGTGCCGCCCGTCGACGGCAATCGGATTCATGTCTTTCTTCGGGAGTCACGCCTTTACGTGGCCAACACCGGTGCCCCATTGAGCGAAGAGGGCGTAGACGCTTTGCTCAGCTCTCATTCGTCACCCAAACGAGGTAACCAGATCGGGCGGTTTGGGCTGGGTTTCAAATCGCTGCTTCGGCTCGGCGGACCCATCGACATCTTTATGAGGGGATCAGGGGCCATCCGGTTCGACCCTGCTCGGTGCCGTGACGACCTGAGACGGGAGTTTAATGTAACTGAAGCACCCGCTCTGCGATTGGCGTGGCCTTTGGAGGAGAGCGAACTGTGTCACGACATCGTTCTCGGTCAACTGACGTGGGCCGAGACAATCGTTCGTGTCAAAGTTCAGACGCGCGAGATTCTCGATCATCTGGGGGAGGAAATCCGGGCCTTCCCAGCCGAGTTCTTGCTCTTTTTTCCTGTGTCAACCACCTTGCTTCTCGATGACGGACAAAAATCATCGCGCGAGCTCAGGATCGAGCCGGATGGCAACGATTGTCTGCTGCACGACGGAACTGAAACGTCACGCTGGCGTGTCGCTAAACGAGACGTCACCATTGACGTCGCTCGCGCGGTTGCCGATGCGACACATATCCACGCGCGGGATTCTGTGCCCCTGGCCTGGGCGATCCCGCTGGAGGGTAAGCGGGAGGAGGCCGGATGCTTCTGGGCTTTTTTCCCGACGCATACGCCGACCTATTTACCGGGCATTCTGAACGCGCCGTGGAAGCTGAACAGCGACCGCAACGCGATCATTGGTGGTGAGTGGAATACCGAGCTGATGCTCGAAGCTGCGCGTCTCATTGGAGAAACACTACCGCAGTTGTGCACGAATGCAGATCCAGCCCGCGTGCTGGATGCCTTTCCTCGCCAACTTGGACGCAAGGATGAAGATGCAGCACCCCTTGTTGAGGCGCTGTGGACCGCACTTGAAAGTGCCGCGGTGATTCCGGATGCGACAACCATGCTACGGCCGGCTAGAGAGTTGTGGCAGCATCCGCTGGAAAACACCGACCTCGCCCGTCAGTGGCGGGAGCTCGCAGGTGGTGACGAACGGGCGCAGATGGTTCATCCTTCATGCCTGGAGCGGCAACGTGGGAGCCGCTTGAATGCACTTGCGGAACGGCTCAGCAAGCAAGGTAAGAAACAACCTGTGTGCCCGAACCTTCGGAGACGTGAAGCGACTTCGTGGTTTTCGGCCATCGCTCCCGGTGAATTGGCGAAGGCGGTCCAGGTGCTCAAGCTCGCCGAAGCCTACGAGAGAGATTGCAGGCTGGGGGAGTGGAGTTCGGTTCGCCTGACTGCTCCAAATCATCCCGGCAGATGATGGTCAATTGCTAACCGCAGATCAGTCGGTATTCGCGCCCGAAGGCACCCACGTTCCCGATGGCCGACATCCGGTTGCACGGCCCCTGTGCGAGGATGCGGAGACGAGGCGGATTCTCGCTGAAGTGATGAAAGTGAAGCCACTCGACGACAGCGTGTGGGAGTCGGTGCTTCGCGAGGCCCTGAGTAGTATCCCGAATTATTCAGCGGAAGCCAAAAATGCTGGATGGCAGGCTTTTTGGATGAGATTGCGCGCGGCACCCTCTGCCGTCCGCCAACAGTTCATCACACAGAATTCCTATCGGATCTGTGTACGCAGGCGCGTTTACAGGATGGTATTGGGGGACGAGGTTCTATCCCCCGGCGCGTTCGTCAGATTATGACGATGCCTCTGCAAACCAGAATACCCTGGTTGATTTTGGGATTCATGGCGGGGACGGCGCCTTGCTGGCGGCCTCTGAGCATTTGCGATTTCCCGGATGGAGTGGTCGATGTCGGCGGGCACGACGGATTAAGAAGGGAATGGCTAACGCATTGGCGGACTATTGCCAGCAGAACGTGAACGGGAGGGCATTTTGGGGCTACTTGAAACCATCGGGCCTCAAATGTCCTAAAGGCTGGGCCTTCCTGCCAAAGTTGAGCGGCATTCCAAATGGCAAGCTTACCGAGCAGTTCCTTTCCCAATTGGCCAAATGAAGCAGAAGCTAAAGCCCCGTCATTGCACAGTCGCCAGCTATCCGGAGATAGAAGACATCCGCTGCCGTGGTTCTTACTCAAACATGGCACTGTGCAGGCCGGCGACGAGAATGTCCGCTTGGCGGCAGTTGTTGCCAAGTGGTGATCGGCGCTGGCGAGGATGCCAAATTGGGAGGAGCTACAGCCCGCGCTCCGAGAACTGGGAGGCGTAATACCGCCAGTACCTGCCACAGAAGCCGACATTCGAAGCCTTGTGGCTGGCGCTAATGAGGCGCTGGCTATTCCACCAGGCCCTTGCAGACGATTCTTTGCGCGAGCTTTGGGCGGGCGCGGCGAAAGATGATGTTGCTCCCCAAATACTGCGTACGGAGGCGGGCGAGATTCCGTTGGCGCAGGTTTTCGTGACCGGCTCACCGGACCTCGCTCGACGTGAGCTTACTTAGGTCCGGCATTGTTGTAACGCTGGACGAGCACGCGCTGGAAGCTATGGTCTCAGAGCGGAGCGAAGAACCTTGCGGAGCTCATGTCGCCAGCATCGGCTGAAGAATACAGGTCCGACCGATCTCCTGGTTTACGAGACGATCCCGAACTTGCCGAGGTCTTGCGGAACGGCAGGCAATTTATCCTGCGAGATGTCGAGTCGATTACCCGCCTGAAGCTGATCATGGGCGGGGACAGCGACCTTGTGCCCTGCCTGATGTGGAATAACTCCTTGCTTCTCGATCTGGCGCGGCAGGCTTCGTTGTCGCGTGCCGACAGGCTCCAGTGTCTGCTCGCTGAATTTGCGGCGGCAGGATGGCTGAAATGCGAGCCTGGAGAAGCTGCTGGGCCGTCGTCGGGGACGCGCAGGTGGATGCCTTGCGCGCGAAGGTCGCGGAAGCCTCGACACTGGTGGAACGATTGCTTCTGGCTGTGGGAAACCGCGAGGAGCCGCTACGCCAGGCGCTCGGCAACCTCGCGAGCATGGATTTCATGCAGAAATGCACACCGCTTGAACTCGCAGAACTGACGCTCGCGCGCAACTTGGCCCTGCCATCCTCACGGCTCTCAAAGAAACGCTTTCAGAGGAGGGATTGAAGCCGCAGACCCGATGGAACACTGCCGAGGCGCGCTCCTTCGTCGCGGCCATCGACTTTCCTGGAGCTTTTCGCCGCATCTCCCGAAGCGCAACGAGAACCAAAGAGGAGTTGATCAGCGGCCCCATTGAACTCCCGACCGCTGCATGATTTTCAGGAAGAGGTGTTCGAAGGAATCCGGGGTTTGCTGGCCAGTGGCACCTCGCGCCGACCGCGCGGTCGTAAGCCTGCCCACCGGCGCCGGAAAGACGCGCGTCACAGTGGAGGGTGCTGTGCGACTCGTCCTCGCCCCCAACGGTGACCGGCGTAGCGTCCTGTGGGTGGCCCAGACGGACGAGCTTTGCGAGGCAGGCTGTGCAGGCCTTTCGCCAAGTCTGGATCAATCTTGGTGCGCAGAACACCAGCTTGCGAATCATTCGCCTGTGGGGCGGGAACCCGAATCCGGCCATCCAAGACACGGACAAGCCTGTGGTCGTCGTGGCGTCCATCCAGACGCTTAGACAGCCGAATGGGAACCCATGGGCTGGTGTAGGCCCCGGAAACCTGGTTTTAGTCGTCGTGGATGAATGCCACCACACCATCACACCGAGCTATACGAACCTCCTACGCTGGCTCGATGCGGAAGCGCCGAAACCGGCAACGTTTGCGAAGGACGAGCCACCCATCCTC
>CAWEHK010000017.1:0-110434 GCA_963808625.1 uncultured delta proteobacterium | reverse complement strand
GAATAAATATGACAATAGGCAAGGCTTATGTTTTTCCATTGCTTGGGCGGGATTACCCGAACGCCTTGCCCTCCGGGTGTGGACCATCCCGTGCTGTCGTTTCCATAGCCATGGCGGTGCTAGCCATCCACGCCGGCACCCGTGCCTGAACTTAGGGCCCTGTGGGCGAACTTTAATCAAACAACTCACCATGAAGAGCACGAAGGAATGCTTTCACAATAATCCCTGTGCTCTTCTTCGTGATCTTCGTGTCCTTCGTGGTTAAGAAAAAATGCAAATTCCTATACGGTCAAATGGACATCCCCGCGCAAGAAACGAGACGGCAGGTTGTTTACCGCTGTCCCTCCCCCGTTCAGCGGCCTTGCGTCAGGATCCAGTAGACCGTGCCATTGGGGGCTTGGACCGCACAGATCATCCGGCTCCGAGGGGTTTCGGTGTTGGTAAGCCGCAGGTATAAATCGTCGAAAGACTCCGGTGTTTCGAGGCTGAAATTGTGAAATTGCGCGTCCGGTTCACCAGTGTCACATCCACCACGGTGACCTCATCGCTGTCCGGATCATGGTCCACGACGCGCACGGCCTCTTCCACCGGCGCGGTCTCAAGGTGCTTTCGCCAATCCGTCGTCCCCGATTGAGATGGCGGCTTGCCGGCAAGGCCCTGTCGTTGGAGGAAACGTCGATCGTGGTCTTGGGGGCCAAGGCCTTGAGCGCCTGCCTGAATCGGCGACGGTTGGATTTTGCCTTCCCTAGCCCGCGGCAGCTGCGGCGCGGTTGAGCAGGAAATCCACCAGCAAGGGCACCGGGCGGCCGGTCGCGCCCTTGGCCTCGCCCGAGACCGACGACGTGCCCGCGATATCCAGGTGCGCCCACTTGTATTTTTTGGCGAAGTGGCTGAGGAACAAGGCGGCGGTGATCGAGCCCGCCGCCGGCCCGCCGAGGTTGCTTATGTCTGCGAAATTGGTCTTCAACTGGGCTTGATAGTCGTCCCAAATCGGCATCTGCCACGCGCGGTCGCCGGAGCTCATTCCGGCCGCCAGCAACTCGGCGGCGAGCATATCGTCATTGGCGAACAGACCGCTGGCATGAGCGCCGAGCGCGATCACACAGGCGCCGGTCAAAGTCGCGACGTCGATCACGCAGGCCGGGTCGAAGCGCTCGGCATAGGTGAGCGCGTCGCACAGGACCAGCCGCCCCTCGGCGTCAGTGTTGAGAATTTCGATGGTGATGCCGGCCATCGACCGCACCACGTCGCCGGGCCGGCTGGCGTTTCCGCCCGGCATGTTCTCCACCGCCATCACCAGACCGACCAGATTGATCGGCAGACCCAGCCGGGCCACCGCTTTGAAGGCGCCGATAACGGTGCCGCCGCCGCACATGTCGTACTTCATCTCATCCATGCCGGCGCCCGGCTTGAGCGAAATGCCGCCGCTGTCGAAGGTCATGCCCTTGCCGACCAGCACGATCGGCTTGACCGTGCCGCCGCCGCGGTAGTTCATGACAATGAACTTGCAGGGCGAGTAGGAGGCCCGGCCGACCGACAGTGCGGAGCCCATGCCAAGCGTGGCCATGTCTTCGCGCTCCAACACCTCGACCTCGAAGCCGAACTCCTGGGCCAGCGCCTGCGCGGTCTCCGCCATGTAGGCCGGATTGCAGACGTTGCCGCCCAGATTGCCGAGGTCCTTGGTGAGCGCGACCCCCTCCGCAATTGCCAGCCCTTGGGCAACCGCCGTCTCCAACTCGGCTGTCGCTGCGGTGGTCAGCGTCAGCGTCACCGCGTTGGCGCCGCGTTCCGGCAGCTTCTTCTCGCGCGGGGCGTCGAACTTATAGGCGCCGTCGGTAAGCAGTCGCGCCGCCTGCTGCACACGCCAGGCCAGCGGTCGGTCAGGCAAATCGATGGTGGCCAGCGTCACTACGGCGCTTTTCGCCGCACCGTCGGCAAGTGCCTGTGCGGTTGCGGCAAGCGCCTGCCGAAACGCCTTGTCGCCGATGTCTGAGCGCTTGCCGACGCTGACCAGCAGCACGCGCTCGGCGGCCGCCCCTGGCCGGACCCGGAAACAACAAGATCGAGCCGGCCTTTTCGCCGAGGTCGCCGCGCTTGATCGCCGCGGAAAGCATGCCGCCCAGGGCCTCGTCCACCAGCTGGGCCGCCGGTGCCGGCAAGCCGTCGGCAAAAGCGCCGACGACAAGCACCCCGGTCTTCAACGTTGCAGGTGCGGAATTTGAAAGAGTGATTTCCATGACTTTGCTCCGTGCTAGGTTTTAAATTTTGTCACTCAATGCCGGGGCCGAGGCTCCGCGCGCGCGAAGCTCGGATTCCCCAAGGCAGGCCGAGCAGTTGCCAAGCCACCAGCAGCGGCGCGAAGATTGGCGCCAATATCCACTACTTGGGCATCGCGCCGGGATGATCCGGTCCAGGTTGAAAGGCAATAAGAAAGGCAATAAGAAATCGCTTTTCGAGGGTCTTTGGATAGCATCTTTCCTGGATGCTGTCAAAAACATCTGTGTTTCAAATTTCTAAGATGCAGACGAAACCGATCGTCACCGGCTTGCCAGCCGCAGACTCGGAGGCGGACATCAGCAGCACCAGGAGTGAAGCGAAAAAATTGGGGAACCATTTGCTCTTCATGACGACCTCCTTGTTCATGATTGATAAGGGTTTAACCGCGAAATTTATTCTTTTATCTTTGTACGAAAATAAAGTATAGGTTGGGCTTGTTTTCAGGTCTTGCTTACTTTTTCCAGCGCTCCCAAAAGGCAAGGGTCAGCCCGCGACATCTGCAGGGAAGCCGCTTCTGTTTTGATCTTTCGGAGGAGGAATAGATGGGTGATGTCCCTAAAGCAATACTCGTTCCGGTACTTGCCCGTTTCTGGCGATTTTTGAGGCTCTGGCCGGCTCTTCTTCTCCCTGTCACGCTCTTCACCGGTTGCACGATGGTCGGACCGGATTTCCTGCGGCCCTCTTCGAAGGTTTCGGATCAATGGCTGGAAGCCGATGACCATCGCGTTGAAACGGCATCGGCGATTTACCGTGAATGGTGGAAAGCCTTTAACGATCCGGTCCTGGAAAACCTCGTCCAGACCGCTTACCGGCAGAACCTGCCGCTCCGGATCGCCGGCATCCGCGTCTTTCAAGCACGGGCACAGCTTGGCATCGCCATCGGGGGATTCTACCCACAAGCACAGCAGGCACTCGGATCAACGAATTTCAACCGGATCAGCGAGACCTCACCTGTAGCTCCCCAGCCAGGAATCAGCAGCGGCGTCGGTTTTTCCTACATGCAGGCCCAAGTGGGTGTCGGGGCAGGCTGGGAGCTTGATTTTTGGGGCAAGTTTCGACGCGCCATAGAGTCTGCCGACGCCAGTCTGGTCAGTTCCGTCGCCGCCTACGATAGCGTGCTGGTGACCCTGACCGGTGATGTCTCGAGCACCTATGTCCTGATTCGCACCCTCGAAGCCCTTGTCCAAATTGCCAAAGAAAACGTGGAAATCCAGAAGGAAAGTCTGAACATTGCCCGGGCTCGCTTTGAGGGCGGCGTCACCAGCGAGCGCGACGTTCAGCAGGCCTTGGCCGAATTGAAGAACACCGAGGCCAGTGTTTTCCAGTTGGATACCCAACTGAGGCAGGCAAAGAATGCCTTGTGCACTCTGCTCGGGTTGCCGCCAAGCCACCTGGAGGATGTGCTCTCCGCCACTTCCGGGATTCCTGCGGTGCCATCTCAGGTGGCGGTTGGCATTCCCGCCGACCTTTTGCGTCGGCGCCCCGACATTCGCAGGGCGGAATACCTGGCGGTGGCCCAGTGCGCACAAATCGGTGTGGCCAAGGCAGACCTTTATCCGGCGTTTTCCTTGTCGGGCAATTTCGGATTCCTCGCCAGCGATGTCGGCCAGTTTCAGTTGGGCGACCTGACTTCATGGAAGAGTAGAACCGGTTCCATCGGACCCGCCTTCCAGTGGAATGTGCTCAATTACGGCCAGATTACGAACCAGGTCAGGTTTCAGGACGCCAAGTTCCAGGAAGCGCTTGTCAGTTACCAGAACACCGTGCTCCAGGCCCAGCAGGAAGTGGAAAACGGCCTGGTATCTTTCCTCAATGCCCAGGGAGAGGTCGGCTCACTCACGGAGGCCGCCAAGGCGGCGAAACAAAGCGTCTATCTGGCGACGATTCAATACTCGGAGGGCATAACTGATTACACGACGGTGCTCACTGCTCAGCAGAATTTACTCAGATACCAGAATAGTCTGGCCAACAGTCAGGGCGCCGTGCCACAGGGCTTGATATCGATATATCGGGCGCTTGGAGGCGGCTGGGAGATTCGCGAGGGACACGACTTCATCCCGGCTGAAATCAAGGAGACCATGAAGGAACGTACTGACTGGGGCAATCTTTTGACCCCGGCGGCGGTCGAGCCATCGGCTCCGGAACCCCCGGGGAGTTTGATCCGCGCACCCGACTGGTAGTAAGAATGGGTGAGGTGAGGTATAACGTGGGGTGCTGGGTGAGGTGACAAGAAATCGCTTTTTGAGGTTTTTTGAGTAGCACCTGTCGTGTAACATGCGAATTGAAAGGAACGCAACGCTTCTGCTGCATGCAACACTCTTTCTACGCCAGCCCGCACCCCCGCATGGGTCTCACCATGCTATCGGTCGTTCTTCCAAAGAGTGTTTTGACGAACAAATCAGAAGGAGGAACAACCGATGGAAACCTTGATGCAACTGTTCGGATCGATGATGACTTTCGTATACCTCTGTTTTGATCGAATCGTGAAGAAGAGTCGCAGCCGCTTTACCCATTACTGCTTCTGCCTTCGTGACGAAAAGCTGGGAGCCATGTGTGTGCGTGTGGCCTCTTTCCTTCCATTTCAAACGACCTGTTACCTCAACTGTCATAACTATATCGAGCGAGAGCTTCTGCATTGCGTTGTTTCTTTTTTCATCCCCATCTTCATGCCATTGTCGCCGATGGGCTCTTTAGACCGAACGGGACCTTTTATTGCCTGCCCAAAAGGGACCTGAAGGAGTTGGAAAAGATCTTCCGCTCCAAAGTCCTGGCCATGCTCAAGGCTGAAGGCAGAATAACCGATGTGCTTATCCAAGAAGAACTTCGAGGTCTCCTCCGTCGAGGAATTCATCGCCGCCATTACTCAGCATATTCCTGACAAAAGTTTCCAGATGGTCAGGTACTATGGCTGGTACTCAAGCAGAAGCAGGGGAGAAAGAATCAAGGCAGGGGTCTTCAGGCCCGGTGATGAGCCGGCGTCTCCCGAGGGCCATCCCGAGGCGACCGTGCTTGATAGGTCCGAGCACCAACTTCGGCGAGTACCGTCCATGACCTGGTGGGAGCTCATAACGAAGGCTTGTGCCCGCGAAGGCGGGTATTTGGGAAGAGGACCCTCTCAGCTGCCCCCGATGCGGCTACGAAATGAAGATCATCAACCTCATGAACCGGACGTAATAGCGCGCATCCTCCGTCATCTGAGACTGTGGAGACAGCATCCGGACCCTGATCAGGTAAAAACCTAAGCGCCTGCGGACGGGCCGCTTGTCATTGAGGATTTCGACGACGGCCGGCCCGGCCGTTAAACTTAAATCTCTGGAGATATTTACATTCCCAACCTGTGCCACCTCAAAGAAATGGAGAATCCTACAGGGTCTTGCAGACTATGCCTTGTTGAAATCGAAGGCGAACTCAAGCCCCGCACCTCCTGTCTGGTGAAGGGATGGGATGGTGGTCAAGACGGATACGCCGACGGTCAGACAGCTCCAGCGGATAGACTTTCAGCTGATCATGACGGCCCATCACATGGACTGCAAGAACTGCCTGTCCAAAAGGCATTGCGAACTGCAGAAGATTGCAAAACTCCTGGGAGTCCGACTTAAGGTCACTGAATATGAAAAACTGGAGCGTCTGAACCTTGCTGTGATCAAACATCCCTGCTTTGATCCGGTGCCTGCCCGCTGTATCCTTTGCCGGAAATGCCTGTTTCCCAAGTTGAGCGATTCGGTCCTCTGCAGTAGGGTAACGTTTCGTTCTGACAATGATTTCACCCCCACCTAACCTCCCCCATCGAGGGGGAGGGACTATTCTGTACAACCCCTCCCCTGGCGGGAGGGGTAGGGGGAGGGGGTAGGAAATCGCTCAATTTGGGTTCGAAAAGGCGGATGATCTGATCATCTGCAGTGCGGTCTACCGGGAAGAGTCCGAGGGCTCAGCGTCCCGTATTCGAAGTCGGGTATGAAGGTAGGTACCCCTCTGGCGGTGCTGCAGACTCCAGGATCTGCGGACGGTCGGTTCAAAGTGAAGGATCTAAGATGGCACCGAATATGACCTCCGGGAGCCGGGAGCCCCCGGGAGGGGGCCGACCCCAGGTGCAGGTGAAGATGAGGTGACCGGCGAAATGTCGGTAAGACCGATGACCTGCGCAGTCGCTGCTTCGAATCATAGTCCGGCAATAGCATTGCTGGAATCGTGGAACGAAAGGATCGAACCGAAAAGGTTATTGTCCGCACCCATGTTAAGTGCTATTACAAGGCCGTCAAAAGGCAATTTCTTATCGTCGATCGTCCGAGACCATTCCCGCTCGCGTGCCGTGCAACTTGGCACGGTTGGGTTGAGCTGCGGTCGCCGTCTTGTGATCTCGCGGCGGATAAAGGCCAGGAGCTGCAGACAGAAAATGTTCTGATGACACACTGCCGCAGTCTGTGCTGTCGGGGCGCTCGCTGAGGTAGTTTCTGTTTATCATATCCGATCTGCTCGGGCCAATTCGGTTGGTCCGTGGGGAAAACGCGGTAAACATAGTTTTTCACGATAGGAGCGATATAGTATGGCTAATATAGTGGATTACCCACTGTTTGTTTTCGCGCTATCTTTCTTCGGCCTCTCGCTCTCGGCGTGGATCGGAAAGTTTTTTTCCCGGAGGCGGCGAACCCTGGAAGCTGAGGCGCTTGAAGAGTTTAGCGTTGTCCGGGCCGCTACGCTGACACTACTCGGCCTCATCATCGGATTCAGCTTTTCGATGGCCATAGGCAGGTACGATCTGCGTAAGAATTGTGAGGGGGAAGAGGCCAACGCGATCGGTACGGAATATGTCCGGGCCGACCTGTTGCCTGCCGCCGATGCGGTGAAAGCGCGGGCGCTGCTTCTGGACTACCTCGATCAGCGTGTCTTGCACTATAGCACCCGCGATGGGCAACAGCTTCGGCAGATCAAAGCCCAAACTGCCAAATTGCAGGCCGAGTTGTGGTCCGCTGTCCAGGTTCCGGCTGTTGCGCGACCGGAACCCGTTGTCGCTCTGGCAGTTGCAGGCATGAACGATGTGTTGAACTCGCAGGGCTACACGCAGGCAGCGTGGCGGAACCGAATACCGATTGCGGCATGGGGCCTGATGGCGGCGATCGCCATCTTCTCCAACGTGCTGGTTGGCTTTGGTGCAAAAAACGATAGAGCGGGATCTTTCTTGCTTCTGGTTCTGCCGCTTATTGTTTCCATTTCATTCCTTCTTATAGCGGACATCGACAGTCCCCGCGGTGGCCTTATTCGCGTGGTCCCCAAAAACCTCCTAAGCCTCTCTCAATCCCTGCATGCGCAGTGAGTGACACCTCTGCGGCGGAAGATATGACGCACCGGGAAGAAACGGCAAAATGGAATTTGATTATCTATCGCCCTGATACGTATGGTCTCCTTTGCCAGGCCACGATGGGTTGAGAGAAATCCTTGATACTCATCGAGTAGTACTGAATCAAACTGCTTTCCTGCGTTGTCTTGATGGGTTGTGGACATTTGGTATCTCCCCTCTTGTGCCAACGAGAGCCTGCAGATGTTCTTGCGCACGGTGCTGTGCTCTTGACGACGGCATTCTCGGCATGATCATGGTCATCCACACCTTCGGAGATTACGCCAGGTTTCATCCCCATCTTCATGCCATTGTCGCCGACGGGCTCTTTCGACCGTACGGGACCTTCTATTGCCTGCCCAAAAGGGACCTAAAGGAGTTGGAAGGGATCTTCCGCTCCAAGGTCCTGGCCATGCTCAAGGGTGAAGGCAGAATAACCGATGTGCTTATCACTGAGCTTCAATGCACACAGGGCATCACACGGATCGCGCCCCTTTGGGATCAGCGGGCAGCGTCAGCCGCTCGGCGCCGGTCCCGGCGTCCCCCTCATGAATACGATAGAACGTGGCGTACAACACCGGCGTCACGATCAGGGAGAGGATGGCCGCCACCGTCAGCCCGAACATGATGCACACGGCCATGGCCCCGAAGAACGGGTCCACCAGCAGGGGGATCATCCCGAGGACGGTCGTCAACACCACCATGCTCACCGGCCGCATCTTGGTCACGCCCGCATCCAGGATCGCCTGATAGGCCGTCTTCCCCTTCTCGCGCTCCGTGGCGACCTTGCTCAGGACGACGATCTGGGTTTTGATCAGCTCGCCACCCACGGCGAGCACTCCCAAGAGGGCCATGAACCCGAACGGCTGGCGGGTGAGCAACAACCCCGCGGTCACGCCGATGATCATCATCGGCATGATCAGCCAGATCAGCAGTGTGGTGCGGATCGAGTTGAACAGGCACACGACGATGAACACCATGAGCGCCAGCACGTAGGGGAGGGGCCGGGCCAGGGCGGCGCGGGCGCGGCCGGAGTCTTCGTACTCACCTCCCCAGGCAAAGGAATAGCCCGGCGGCAGCGGTATCTCCTCGATCTTCGACCGTACCCGGTTGAACAGCTCGCTGGGCAGGCCGGACCGCGGGTCGGCGTGGACGATGAGGGTCGGGAAGCGGTCACGGCGCATCACGACCGGGTCTTCCCAGACGACTTCGGCGCCGGACGTGACCTGATTCAGGGGGATCATCCGCCCGGCGGCCGGGCTCCAGATCTGCAGGCTGGGGATCGCCGCGACGTCGCGGCGCTCGGCGAGGGGCGGTCGGGCGACGATCGGCAGCAGCCGCGTCTCCTGCGGGTAGACACCCGTGCCGGCGCTCCCCGGCTCGCGGAAGAAGCCGACCACGCGTCCCTCGAAGCTGCTGGCCAAGGCCTGGGCCACCTCGACGCGCGTGATGCCGTTGCGGTGCGCCTGGGATTCGAGCAGCTTGGGGCGGATGACCTTTTCGCGCTCGCGCCAGTCGCTGCGCACGGCGAGAGTCCCGCCGCCGTCTCTCAGAATCGTCACCGCCTGATCGCCGAGCTCCCGCAGTTTCGCCGGATCGGGGCCTTGGAACCGCGCCTGAATGCGCCCGCCTAGGCCGGGGCCCAGGAGAAACTTCCTGGCGATGGCGTTGGCATTCGGGTGCCGCTCGTCCAGATGCTTCTGGATGTCAACAATCAACCCGTCGATCTTCTTCCAGTCGTCGACGTCGACCAGGAACTGCACGAAGGCGCGGTTCTCCCGCTCCGGACTGTAGACGAGCATGAAGCGCAGCCCGCCGCCGCCGATGAACGACGTGACATGCGTAACGCCGGGCTGGGCCTGGATGTATCGCTGGACGGTGCCGGCGAACGCCTCGGTCTCGCGGATGTGGGTGCCGGCCGGCAGAAACGTGTCGACCATGAACTGCGGCCGTGTGGCGGGGGGGAAGAAGCTCTGGCTGACCTTCGTGAAGCCGTGCAGCGACAGGACGAACGACACGGTCACCAGCGCCACCACCGCCCAGCGGTGGCGAAGCGCCAGCACCAGCAACTGCCGGTAGATCCGAAACGGGAGGCTGTTGTACGGATCGCTCTGCGCAGATGCCCCGCCGGCCTTGGGTTTGAAAGCCAGATAGCTCAAGAGCGGCGTGATCGTGACCGACGAAACCCAGCTCAGGCTCAGGGAAATCAGGATGACCCAGAAGAGCGAGTTGGTATATTCTCCGGTCGCATCTTCCGACAGGCCGATCGCGGCAAAGGCGATGATGCCGATGGCCGTCGCCCCGAAGAGCGACCACTGGTTCTGTCCAACCACCTCGCGGACCACCTTGAGCTTGTCCTCGCCCTTCTCGATCCCGACCTTGATCCCCTCGATGACGATGATCGCGTTGTCCGTGAGCATGCACAGCGCGATGATGAGCGCGCCCAGCGAGATGCGCTCCATCAGGAGGTCGCCCTTCATGTACATGACGAGGAAGGTCGCCATGATCGTGAGGAACAGCACCGCCCCGATGATGAGCCCGGTCTTGCGGCCCATCGCGAACAGGAGCACCACGAAGACGATGGTGACCGCCTTGCCCAGGTTGAACATGAACTCATTGGTGGCCGCCCTGACCGCCTCGGGCTGGAAGTTGATCTCGCCGATCTCGATGCCGATCGGCTGGAAGGATTTGAGCTCCTCGAGCTTTCGCCGGACGCCGTCGCCCAGGGTCACGACGTTGCCGCCCTGCACCGTGGAGATTCCCAGGCCGATGGCCGGCTTACCGTCGTAGCGCAGCAGACGGCGCGGCGGGTCCTGATCGCCGCGCGCCAGCGTGGCGACGTCCCTGAGGACGAGCTGGCGGCCCGTCCGGTCCGAGCCGATCACCAGATCCAGCATGTCCTCGGCCGAGGCGAAGGCACCGTGCGGATCCAGGGCGATGTGCTCATCGCCGACGCGCACGCGGCCGCCGTCGGCGGCGACGTTCCTCGCCTGGAGCTGGCTGTAGATTTGCTCCTCGTTGATGCCGAGCTGCGCCAGCCGTTGCCGCGAGATTTCGAGGAAGACGACTTCGTGCTGTGCGGCGAAGAGATCGACTTTCTTGACGCCCTGCACCAACAGCAGCTCGCGGCGGAGGAACTCGGTGTAGCGGCGCAGTTCCGAGGATGAGTAGCCGTCGCCGGTAATGGCCAGGAAGATGCCGTAGACGTCGCCGAAATCGTCGATCACCATCGAGGTGCCGCGTACCGAGGGCGGCAGCTGCGATTGGACGTCGGCGATCTTGCGACGAAGCTCGTCCCACACCTGCGGGATCGCGTCCTTGTGGAACCGGTCTTTGATATGCGCGCTGACGACGGACATCCCGCGCGAGGACTCCGAGTCGACGCGATCGAGCTGGCCGAGCTGCTGCAGGGCGCTTTCGATCGGGTTGGTGACCTCCTTGGCGACCTCTTCGGCGCTCGCCCCGGGGTATGGCGTGATGATCAGCGCTTCCTTGATCGTGAACTCCGGATCCTCGAGCCGGCCCATGTTTTGATAGGCCACGAACCCGCCGATGAGGATGAGGATCATCGCGACGAAAACGACACGGTTATTGCGGATGGAGAGCTCGCCGGGGTTCATGACTGTCCGCCTCCGAGTGCGTCGCCCAGATCCCTCACCTTCATCCCTTCGCGCAGGAACGTCACGCCCGCCACCGCGACGCGGTCGCCCGGTTGCAGTCCCGCCGTGATTGCGATCTTGCCGCCTGTCGTTTCGCCGAGCTTCACCGGGCGGCGCGAGACGGTTTGATCCGGCCCGACGACCCACGCCACTTGCTCCCCCTTGCCGTCCTTGAAGACGGCGGAAATCGGCACGAGAATCCGGTCACCCTGGCTGCCGTCACGGCGGTAGGTGGGGGTTACCGTGGCCGTCATGCCCGGCAGCAGATTGATGCCGGGCGGGGACTTCATGGTAACGCGAACTTCGAAGGTCTGGGTAATGGGGTCCGCTGCTTGCGCGACCTCTTTGACCTGCACCGGAAACTCAAGTCCAGGGGCCCCGCTGAACGTCGCCATCATTTGCACGATTTTGGCCGACCGAATGTCGGCGATCATGAACGCCTCCGGCACGTCGACAACGATGTCGACCTCGTCAGCGTTCTTGAACTGTACCACAGGCTCCTTCGCCCTGATGTTCTGCCCCTCATCGACGAAACGCCGGGCAATCACGCCGTCGTAGGGGGCGCGGAGCGTGGAATCCTTGAGGTCGATGTCCGCTTCGCCCAGGCGGCTTTCCAGAACACGGACCTGGGCCTCCTGGGCCTCGATGTCCTCCGGGCGGGCAATGGTTGCCTGCTCGAGGATCTGGACGGCTGCCTTGTAATCTTCCTGGGCAATGCGGTAGGCGGTCTCAGCACGCTCGTAATCCGAGCGCGAGACGGCATTCGACCGGATCAGCCGCGCGAAACGCTCAAATTCTGCCCGGGCGTTCGCGAGCCGCGCCTCGGCCGCCCGCGCCTGCGCTTCCCGCCGCAGTCGCTCCTCGGATCGTTCCCCCAGTCTCAGCGCGCTGAGGACAGCCCGAGACTGGTCGAGTTGGCCTTGCGCGGCCTTCAGCCGGGCCTGAAATTCGCCCTGCCGGAGCTGGGCGATCATCTCGTCCTTGGCGACGTTCTGTCCCTCCTTGACCGGCAGTCTGACCAGCAGACCGGCTACGCGGAAGGCAAGCTCGACGTTTTTCGACCCTTGGACCCTCCCGGAGAAGGAACGTACATTGATTGCCTCCCCGGCTGTCACGACCATCGTCTTAACGGGACGAACCACCTCTGAACGAGGCGGTTCCTGCCGCGAGCACCCGACGACAAGACAGATGATTGACAACGCGATCGGCAGGCTTAGACTGAAGCCCCTGCGAGCACTCCTTTTCGGGTTCATCACTGCTTCTCCCACCCAGGCGTGGGCTTTACCCCAAATCTCATGGTAAGTTCGATTCGGGCTAACCATCACGCGTCATGACACCATGGTCGAGGTCACCCTCGCGCCGCCCCTTTTGAGGTGATAAGATAATAAGAAATAGCTTTGAGTGGTTTTTCGGGTAGCACCTCTCGTGGCTCCTGTCAAGGGCATTTACGACGAAGAGCACGAAGAACATGAAGGAATGCTTTCACAATAATCTCTGTGCTCTTCTTCGTGATCTTCGTGTCCTTCGTGGTTAAAAAAAACGCAAATTCCTATACCCTTCGTCCGTTTTTCACGGTAAATTTGTTCTCTGTCAATATATGGACGGAGGCGCAAGAGTTTGTCGTCATTTTCAGATAATCGAAAACCAAGCGAACTTATAGTGTACAATGTATCTTTTTATACATGATTGGATGGGGTTTGACCAGAGTTCACCTTAAGTACGACGAATTAACTCTTTGATAATGCCAGAACAAGTTCACCGTGGCCCGTTTTTCCCCTTGACAAACCGTCGGTGGTTAAATAGCTTAATGTAGATATTCTTACAGGGCTATTTTCGTTCGTTGTTCGATACCTCTCGTTGTTCGATACCGTCTCTCACCACGGACAGAAATTCAGCACCTTACGCATGCAAAAGTCCTTTCGCACTGAGGTCTTAAAGGGTGAAAAGGACTTTTGCAAGAGGCTCTATTAAAAAAGCGTACCGTCCGCGCGGAGGCCAACACCGGCGCGGTTCCGACTGGCGTGCGGGGCGGCTGAGGGTCGAATCATCGCCCCGGCCCCAAAAGCAAATTCCTGTCACCGACACACAGAAAAGGACTACATCATGAGCAGCAAAGACATTCCACTGGACGTCAAGTCCGCTGAGGACCACCTGCTGAAATTTCTGGCGGTGGATGGGGTCACGGGCCAGGAGGCGGCCATCGCGGCCGCTGTGATCGATGAGTTGAAAGCCGTCGGCGTGCCGCCGTCGGCCATCCGGTTCGACACGGTTCACGAGCGGATTCCCGTGCCGACCGAGACCGGCAACCTGATCGTCACGCTCCCCGGCACCCGTCCCGGTCCGCGCCTGCTCTTCTCAACCCACCTTGATACGGTGCCCTTGTGCGCCGGCGCCAAACCCAGGCGCGAGGGCGACCGCATCGTCTCTGACGGCACGACGGCCCTCGGCGGCGATAATCGTACCGGCTGCGCCGCGCTGGTCGCCTTGGTTGAGACGCTGCTCAAGCACAAGCTGCCCCACCCGCCGCTGACCGTGCTCTTCACCGTGCGCGAGGAGAGTGGACTGCACGGCGCTCGCGAGTTGGACCCGGCCGACCTGGGCGGGGCTACAATGTGTTTTAATGTGGACAGCAAACTCGCTTCGGAGCTGATCATTGGTGCGGTGGGTCAAGAGAACTGGGAAGTGGAGATCACCGGCAAGGCAGCTCATGCCGGCCTCGCCCCGGAAAAGGGGATCTCGGCGACTTTGGTGGCAGCCGTGGCATTGACCGAGGCGCACCGCAGCGGCTGGTTCGGCAAGGTCGTCAAGCCGGACGGCAAAGGCACCAGCAACGTGGGCGTCTTCAGCGGCAAGGACGGCCAACCGGCGGGCGACGCCACGAATGTTGTCACCGATTACGTGCAAATCAAGGGCGAGGCGCGGAGCCAGGAGGGGGCGTTCGCTACGGCCATCTGCGAGGGGTACCGGGAAGCATTCGCCAAGGCCCGGGAGGAAGTGAAGGACGCCGACGGCGCGACGGCCGACGTGAAGTTCTCGAGCAAACCTTCCTATCCGTCGTTCAACTTGCCGGAGGATTCACCGGCAGTCGCCCGGGCCAAGCGGGCCGTGGAATCGCTCGGAATGACGCCCACGACGATCTTTTCCAATGGCGGCCTGGACGCCAACTGGCTCGATAAGCACGGCGTGCCGACGGTCACCTTCGGCGTCGGCCAATACGAGGTTCACACGGTCAAAGAGTACGTCGACCTGCATGAGTTCGCCCAGGGCTGCCGACTGGCCGTCGCCCTGGCGACGCTGGAAGAGTAGCTGAACTGCGGATGATCATTTCCATGGAAACAGTTCGCGTGAATCAACGGAGGGGTGGGCGCTTTCTTTGGGCGGTTCCGAATCTTGTTCTGATTGAACCCGGCACTCGGATCGGTGATTTGAATCTCTGACACGCGGTCACGACCAGGACGCCGGACCGGTCGTGGGATTTGCTGAGAGGCTGTTGAAAATTCAGTTTCGCAGCGTTCACTCGAAAAATGACCCCCTTACCAAGGGGGCTGAGGAGGAGGCTCATAAGAGGCAATGAAAAGAACCAACTATCAACAAGGAGCAATACCGAGATGAAAGCTTCGCAAGCGGACAAGGGATTCATGGAAAAGTTGCTGGACGGCGTCGAGAAGGCGGGAAACAAGGTCCCGCACCCGGTGATCATCTTCCTGGCCCTCATGGTTTTGGTCATGGTGCTCTCCCATGTCCTTTATCTGACGGGCGCGTCCGTCACCCAGCAGATGATCGACCCGCAGACGGAGAAGCTTCAAACCACCACCGTGACGGTCAGGAGCCTGCTCAGCACGGAAGGCATCCGTTTCATCTACAGCTCGATCATTCCGAGCTTCATGGGCTTCACGGCGGTGGGGCTGATCATCGTGGCGATGATGGGCGTCGGCGTGGCGGAGGAGGCCGGACTGATCAGGGCGCTCATTCGCAAGCTGGTGGCGGTCTCGCCCGGTTGGGCCATTGCCTACATCCTGGTCTTCATCGGCATTGTTTCGAGCCTCGCGGCGGACGCCGGCTATCTCGTGCTCATCCCCCTGGCAGGCACCGCATTCCTGAGCGTCGGCCGGAATCCCCTCGCGGGACTGGCCGCCGGCTTTGCCTCCGTCGCCGGAGCGTTCACCGTGAACATGCTCGTCAAGCCGCTGGACGCAATCCTCACCGAATTCACCAACGACGCCATCCACATCGTGAACCCGTCGCTCTCGATCGGCCTGACCGCCACCCTTTGGTTCTCGATCGTCTCCGTCATCCTGCTGACCGTCGTGATCACGTTCGTTACCCAGCGGGTGGTTGAACCGCGGCTCGGCGCCTACGCGGGCGGACAGCCCGACCCGGATGCCGAGGGGGCTGGCGCGACCGATGCGGAAGGAGCGGATGCGGACCACGATTCGCGCGGGCTCCGGTTCGCCGGCATCGCGCTCGCCGGGGTTCTGGTCGTTTTCGGCCTGCTCACGCTCCCGTCGGGCGCGCCCCTGCGCAATCCGGACACCGGCGCCCTCATCGGCAATTCGCCCTTCATGAACGGTCTGATCGCCCTGATCATGGTCCTCTTCCTGGTCACGGGCGCCGCCTACGGATTCGGCGCCAGGACGATGAAAACCAGCACCGACGTGATCAAGGCGATTGAGAAGGCGGTGTCGGGTCTGGGCAGCCTCATCTTCCTGCTCTTCATCCTCAGCCAGTTCATCTCCTATTTCAACTACAGCAACATCGGCACCATCATGGCGGTGAAGATGGCCGGTGTCCTTCAGAGCGCGAACTTCCCTCCCCTGCTGCTGCTGCTCGGCTTCATCGTGGTCGTCGCCATCATTGACGTGCTCATCAACGGGGCCATCGCCAAATGGGCTCTCTTCGCCCCCATCTTCGTGCCCTTGCTCATGAAACTGGGGGTGGCGCCGGAGGCGGTGCTGGCGGCCTACCGGGTGGCCGATAGCACCGATCAACGTGATCACCCCGTTGAACGCCTACTTCGCGCTGATAGTCACCTTTGCCCAGAAGTATGACAAGAATGCGGGCGTGGGAACGATCGTGGCACTGATGCTGCCCTACGTCCTGTGGATCTCGCTGATCTGGATCGCGCTCTTCGTCGCCTGGCAGCTGCTGGGGTTGCCGTGGGGGCTTTAAAGCGGATGGATTCGTGACCAAGCGTGAGTTCATGACCGCGTTGATGTCGTTGCTTCGTCAACTTTTTGAGGACCTGCAATATGACAGCAAATTCTATTTCAACCACCGCCGCCACTGCGGAAGACGCGACCCATAAGGCAGTCTCATGGCTGCCGTTAGTCATCATCGTTCTGGCCCAGCTTCAGATGGGATTCAGCATCAGCGCCTTGCCCGTGTCGATTGGGCCGGTCTCCGCAGACCTGAACGCGCCTCCGACGGCCATTGGCACGGCGCTGGTCATGTATTCGCTCTTCGTCGCCGCATTCGTCATGCTGGGGGCAAAGATCGGCAAGCTCCTTGGCGAGCGTCTGGTCTTCCAGGTATCCGTGGCTGCGCATGGCCTTGCGATGGTGCTCATGACGATCAGCACCGACGCGGGCATGATGAATCTGGCTCAGGTGATTGCGGGCATCGCCGCCGCCGCGCTGGTGCCCACGCTGGTCGTGCTGATCGCCGCCAACTATCGCGACCGGCAACAGTCGCAGGCGCTGGGCATATTGTCCAGCGTGCCGGCGATCGCAAGTGGCGTGGCCTTCGTCGTTGCCGGGTTCATCGCCACCGCCTTGAACTGGCGCTACTCGTTCGGGCTGATCGCCCTGCTTTCGATCGCCGTCCTGATCCTCAGCTTTCGGCTGAAGCCCATCCCGCGCCAGCCCCATATCAGGATTGACTTCGTCGGCGTCGTGCTCTCGGCTGTGGCAATTGCGCTCATGCTCTTTGGCTTCAACAACATCAACCAGTGGGGGCTGCTCTGGGCGACGCCCGCGGCGCCATTCTCGCTGTTTGGGGTATCGCCCGTGCCAATCATGATCATTCTGGGGATCGTGTTGGGCCAGGGCTTTTTTGTCTGGTCCCACAAGCGGGTCGCTGACCGGAAGCGACCGCTCCTTGCGCTGGAGGTGCTGGATAGTCCGGAGGAGAAAAACGCCGTCATCGCCTTTCTCGTCGCGGGCGCCCTCAGCACCGCAGTGAGCTTCCTCATCCCGCTCTACATCCAATTCGTGATGGATCGAACCCCGCTCTTCACGGGTGTGGCGATCGTCCCTTACGCGCTCGCAGTTGCCGTCGCCGCCATTGCCTCGGTTCGCCTGTATAGCCGGCTGACACCCCAAAAGCTCGGTGTCGTTTGTTTCTTGCTGATTGCCATCGGGTCGGTGATCGTCGCCCTCACCATCAGCAACGACTGGGGCATGCCGCTCGTAATCCTCGGGCTGCTGGTGCTCGGGTTGGGTGAAGGCACCATGCTGACGCTGCTCTTCAATGTGCTGGTGTCGGCATCGCCCAAGGAGCTGGCCGGAGATGTGGGCGCCTTGCGCGGGGTCGCGAACAACGTCTCAAACGCGCTGGGCGCGGCGTTTGCCAGCGTCTTGGCCGTGGGCTTGCTGAGCGCGGCCATCCACAGCAGCTTCGCCCGGTCGGACCTTCCGCCCAGCTTGAAGACCGAGATCAATTTTAGCCAGATTGACTTCGTGAGCAACGACCAGTTGAAGACGGTGCTCGCCCGTACGTCGGTTTCGCCGCAACAAGTGGACGAGGCAGTGCTCATCAACGAGCAAGCACGCCTGCGCGCGCTGAAAGCGACGTTCATTTTGATCGCCGCCATTTCACTGCTGGCGATCTTCCCGGCGACGAGATTGCCGAAGTACGCGCCGGGAGAGTTGCCGAGCGAAGACATCATCAAGGAGACAGCGTCCGCCGAGGTAGAAGCAACGCCGGCGGCCTAGGACTTGTCCGAGAATTCACCCAAGAGCTGGTTCCCAAGCTCCAGCTTGGAACCATCTGCCGGAAGCTCCGGCTTCGTCAGACGTGTGGATGCCACTTGATCCCATAGAAGCACGGAAGCTGGAGCTTCAGTGCTTACGTTCCCAAGCCGGAGCTTGGGAACGAGCGAACGAGATATTCTTATACTTGACCAGTCCACCACTTCATTTTCACGGTAATTGACAATTCTCGGACAGCCTCCAGGTTCGCATTCACCCTTCAGCTTTTCTTCGCGCGCCGGAAATAGGACCCAACCCGCCCGATCTGCAACTGCCACCACCCGAAGCTCTCGGAGAGCCATTTGTAAAGGGTGGCGCCCACCAGCGTGCCGAGGGCGATCGAGGTGATCACAAACACCACCATGACCAGGCCATCGAGCCCGGCAGCGCGGTCGCTCAACATGCGCGTGACGCTCAGCAGGCCCAGGGCGCCCGGCACCAGCAGCCAGAAGGTGGGCAGGAAGGTCACGGTCGCCGGCGGACCGCGGAAGCGGTGCTGAATCAAGTAGCCAAGCGGCGTGGCAACCAGGGTGCCGAAGAAACCGCTGATCTCGCTGCCCAAAAACCCCACCGCGATCTGCTGCGCCGCAAAGGCGATCAACAGCACCAGAAGAATCCACTTCAGCGAGTTTCGCGGCGCCGAAAAGTGAAGATAAACTCCCAGGCCGAACACCAGGACGCCTGCCCAGGGCGCTTCGATCACGTTCACATACTGCCCGGCGGAGAGGATCAGGTCGTTGGGAGTATAGCCTACGAGCATGGCGCCCGCGGCGAGACCGAACGCCAGCAGCACCAGTTGCACGAAGCCGGCGATCAGGCGGCTCGCGCCACTCAACATGTCGCCGTAAGCGAGCTCCACCATGCCGAGTGTGAGCATGCCGCCGGGCAGGAAGGTCACCAGCGGCGGCACCAGCGCGTGCAGGGGATCCACCGGCAGTCCATATCTGACCGCGAGAAAAACGAGGGTCGAGACCAGTGCCGCGGCGATCACCGGCAGCGGAACCGACAGCACGGCACGCCCGCGATTGAACAGCATCACCACCCCCACGATGAAACCAAGCACCGCCGCCGCCGCCAGGTTGGCGACCGTTGGCCTCAGCACGATCGCCAGGCCGGCGGTGAGAATCGCGTGGCCCGCGATGACCCCGGCGGTGCCGAAGCGCGCCTTCTGGGCCAGGATCGCCGAGAGCCGCTGCAGGCCGTCGCCCGGCGCCACCCCCGCGTTCTGTGCCGCCTCGCCCACCGCGTAAACGTCCGCCATCTGGTCCAGTCGCAGTGTTCTCGGCTCGCATTCGGCCAGGGTCACGCGCTCGCCCGCTTCGTCGTGAATTGAAATGAACACGGCGGTGGGAAAAGCCACGACCCGCGACTTGCTCATCCCGTAGGCCGACGCGGTGCGGCGCAGGATCTGCTCCACCTTCGCCGTCTGCTCGCCGCAGGCAAGATAGGCCTGCCCCAGCCGGAACATGAACTCCAGCAGGATCGCCGTGTCGGGTGCCGTGGGTTCCGTCTTCATCATTCGGTCTCGGTCCGGGTTTTCCCGACTGCGGGCTCCCGCGTGTGGATGCTCTTGTGAAACTGGGGCCTCCGGCTATCGGCCGCGCGTCAGGATCCAGTAGACCGTGCCATTGGGGGCTTGGACCGCATAGATCAGTCGGCTCCGGGGGGTTTCGGTGTTGGTAAGCCGCAGGTACAGATCGTCGAAAAACTCCGGCGTTTCCAGGCTGAAATTATGGAAATTGCGCGTGCGGTTCACCGGTGTGACATCCACCACGGTGACCTCCTCGCTGTCCGGATCATGGTCCACCACGCGCACGGCCTCTTCCATCTGGCTCGGTCTCAAGGTACTTTCGCCAATCCGTCGTCCCCGGTTGAGGAGGCGGCTTGCCAGCAAGGCCCTGTCGTTGGAGGAAACGTAGACCGTGGTCTTGCGGGCCAAGGCTTTGAGCGCCTGCCTGAATTGGTCGTCATCAAACTCTTGGTAATCGACGTCCGGCGCGGTCAGCATCAGATCTTCGATTTCGGTCTCCGCGTCGGCCAGGTCCGGCTGCTGGTACAGCAGACGGACAGCATCGACGACGACCTGGGCCCCCATGCTGTTGGCGATCAGCCACAGCTTTTCGGGCCGGATGTCCCGAATGACCAGCTCCAGGGTGCGGGCCAGCTCAGCCCCGGAGGCTTCAGCGACCCGGCTTGCCTGCCGGTATCCGCTCACCGAACTGCCCTGGTTGCCGGGCCAGTCGAAGAGAAGCATCGGCGAGTTGATGTCGAGCACGTGGCCGAGGAAAGCGGTCTTGCGCAGGGCGGAGGGAAACGCCTCCCTGAATCCGTGTACGACGACCAGCAACGATCGGCGCGGGGATTCTTGAACGAGCCCTCGCACTTGCGCGACGAACGCAGACTGATCCAGCTCTTGCACCTCTTTGAGCTTGATTTCCTCATTCTGGAACCACTCGGTCGGGTTGATGATCATGCCCAGGCCCAGCGAGGGTTCAATCTTGACATCAAAAAAGCCGAACTTGAGGGCCTCTTGGCGTTCTATCCCGAAACGCTCCTGGAGCGGCCCGGCATTGCTTTCCGGACGGCGGTTCGTGACGAAGAAAAACCGATACTCCCCCTGCTGGCTCAGCTGGGCGACCTGCATACGCCGGAACAAAAAGGCCTCGGCGCGCTGCAACGCGTAGCTCGTCGAAGCAAAATAGACCTTGTAGAACCAGACCCCCAGCCCCACCAAAACCACCACGCTCAACCCCATGCCGATCAGCAATCGTCGTTTGAAGCGGGTCATGGCATCTCCTCCTGCACCCGATCGGTGCCGTTTCAAACCTGGCGCCCGGGCGGTATTCGTTTTCACGACGGATCAAGCACAATGTTGACAAAAATGGCAGCAAACTTGCAGCGGTAGGCCCCGGGGTCGACAACAGGTGATATGGAATCGTTTATTGCACGCCGAACCATGTCATCGAGCGAGTTTGTATCCGCACCGTTCTTATACCGCTGCTATTCTATGCCTGTCAACTGCTCGACATTGATCAGCAACGCCGGACCTTTGTTTTTCTTCACCCTTTTTTCGTCTTTCAGAGGGGTTGCCCGGGAGCATCAAAACCGGACCTTCCAGCCCGAGTCTGCGTCCATTGCCGGTTCGAAGAGGGTTGCATTCATGGTTGGCTCTCCTTGTGCGGCAGGCCTTTCAGGACAAGGCCTGCTTGGCGGCGAGGCGGCGGCTGCCATAAATGTTGGCATACGCATAGGAGAACTCGCATCCCAGGAAGAAAATCTGACAGGCCAGAAAAATCCACAGCATCAGAATCATCACACTGCCGATCACCCCGTAGGACAGGAACCGGCTGAAAACGGAAACAACGCTGCCGGTGGCGAGTTGCTGCAGCCCGGCCAGCAAGACCGCCGTCATCAGCGCCCCCATCCAGACATCCCGCCACTGCGGGCGGACGGAGGGCAGCACTTTGAACAGCACGCACAGGGTCAGGCTCAGAATAAAAATGGTCGAGCCGATCTGCAAACCTCGCGTCAATTGCAGCTCGTCCACCCTTTGAATCCAGGCGAAGGTTTCCTGAAAGCGGGATAGCAGATCGAGGACGGTCCTGATAAAAATGTTCGCTACCAGTGACGTCAGCAGCAGCAAGGCCGTCCCCACCACGAGCAAATACGCCACCAGCTTGTTGACGATGAGGAATAAAACCATTTTGGGGACCGAGCCCGCATCGGAGACACGGTTGGGGGACTCCCAGATTTTGTTGACCGACTGCCGGAGGATCGCAAACAAGGTGCTGGCCGCAAAAAAGAGCAGCATGAAGCCCACGATCCCGGCGCCGACACTGGTTTCGTGCAGGGCAATGATCGTGCCGACAACCATGCTTTGCACGTCCGGCGGCAAGTCCCGCACAATCATAGACTGGATGTATCGGAACGCCTCCGTGTCCGGGCCGATCAGGGCGCCCACAATACTCAGGATCACCAGCAGCAAGGGGAAAAGGGAGAACAGCGCGTAGTACGAGAGGGCGGCGGCCATGCCGGGGCAGTTATCGCGGTCCCACTTCAGCCCGGTTTGAATCAGCAACTGCGCCGGTCTCGATGGCAGAACGACTGAACGCAGATACGGCCCGATGGTTTGAAGGCGTCGCATCATAAGGTTTCTTTGGGGGCCATCCGGCACCTGAATTTGTCGATCACAGTGGTGCGGTGAGCATGGAACCGGGATTCGGCTTTGCGGCTATCCGCTGTGGCGCCGGAGTAGATTGGGGCCCGGCGGCCGTCCTAAGGCTAGGGGATGGTGCAGGCGCCGAAGAGCGAGAAGGTGTAGTCGTTGTCGACGATGGCGATGGCCATGCGCCCGGTTTCCTCATCGATCGTCGCGCTCCAGCCCCGCCCGTTCTCGCCCCCCTGCAGGATCAACTGGCCGTCCAAGCGCGTGACGCTCTTGAGCGGACTCTTCCTGGCAGCCCCGGTGGTGACCGTCTGGCCGGCCACGTCGAACTTGATGATGGCGGGGGCGGTGGCGTCGTCGGCAATGTGGGGTTCGCACCTGCCCCGAGGAGGCGGCGCATTCCAGGATCGCCGTCACGGCGCACAGGAATGGGCGCGAGCCGTCATAGAGGCCGGCCGCGGCGAGGCCGGGCGTCCCGGCCAAGGCCGTCATGAGAATCGCGCAAACGAAGGGTTTCGTCAAAGCTTTCATGCTCTGCTCCGTGTCAATGTGGACCTACTGGACCGTGTAGCCGCGTCCCGACAGGCAAGCGGCAACCGCCCGGTTAAAATTCTCCATCTGCTGGCCCGCCTGCTGCACCTGGCCCTGGCGAATCTGGTCGTTACGCTGGATCGTGCCGAACACCGCCCCGGTACCCGCGCCGATCGCCGCGCCCCGGCCCGCATTGCCGCCGATGGCCCCGCCGACAGCGCCGATGGCCGCTCCTCTCGCGGCGCCGCGCAAGGCGCCTGTCGTCGGCGCCGCCGTTGGCGCCGCAGGCGCTGGACCCATCATGGGATCGAACCCCGTCTGCTGCACGGCCCATTGGTGACACTCGAAGCGATCCTGTTGCTGCTGCTGCGGGCTCTGGCCCCGCTGCGGATAGATGAAGAGTTGCTGCGCCAAGGCGACCGCCGCGTAGAGCACGCTCACCAAGGCGACCGTCAGAAATATCACGTACGAGCTTTTGTGTACCGACATCCGATCCTTCCTCCTCTACGGCGCGGCGGCTGACAAGAAATGACTTTTGACGGTTTTTGCGTTACATCCATCGTGGATGCTGTCAAGAACAAAGAACATCATGGCACCTAAATCCCATTGACAACATCCATGACGGGTGCTAAGTCAACCCTTCACTAGTTGGGCCAGGAGTTCAAACGAAACGCCATGTAATGGAAAGAGGCAAGGGGCCAACCTTAGGAGCTTGTCATGACCAGCGCCGCCATACCTCCTCGAATTCACGTCTTGGCCAAGCCCACCGGGGCAATGTGCAATCTTAACTGTTCCTACTGCTTTTTTCTCAACAAAGCGCGTCTCTATCCCGGCAGTCACTTTCGCATGAGCGATGAAGTGCTGGAGACTTACATCCGCCAGCTTATAGAGTACCATCGCAGCCCCCAAGTGACGGTTTCCTGGCAGGGGGGGGAGCCCACTTTGATGGGGATCGACTTCTTCCGGCGGGCCATCGACCACCAGTATCGATACAAGAAGCCCGGCATGGTCTTCGAGAACACCCTGCAGACCAACGGCACGCTCTTAAACGATGAGTGGTGCGAGTTTTTCAAAGAACATAACTTCCTCATCGGCATCAGCATCGACGGGCCGCGCCACCTGCACGATGTTTACCGGCGGGATAAGCAGGGCCGACCGACTTTCGACAAGGTAATGCAGGGCCTCCGGTTGTTGCAGAAGCATGGGGTGGAGTACAACATTCTGACTACCGTCAATCGCATCAATGCCGACCATCCCCTGGAGGTCTACCGGTTCCTGCGGGATGAAGCCGGCACCACCTGGATCCAGTTCATTCCCGCCATCGAGCGCCTGAGCGAAGGGAAAGTCACCATTTACCAGGAAGGGACGACGGTCTCGGAGCGCTCGGTCAAACCGAAGCAGTTCGGCCATTTCCTGATCACTATTTTTGATGAATGGGTGCGCCACGACGTGGGCACGGTGTTTGTGCAGACCTTCGAAGCCGCGGTGAGGAATTGGCTGGGGCTGCCCTCCTCCGGCATGTGCGTCTTCAATGCCACCTGCGGCCATGGGCTGGCCCTGGAGCATAACGGGGATCTCTACGCCTGCGACCATTTCGTGGAGCCCAAATATCTTCTGGGCAATATCCAGCAAAGCCACCTGCTGGAGTTAGTGGCCTCCGAGCCTCAGCGCACCTTTGGCCGCAACAAGCTGGAGGCCCTGCCCCGCTCCTGCCGGGATTGCCAGGTCTGGTTCGCCTGCAAGGGGGAATGCCCCAAGAACCGCTTTCTCACCACCCCGGAGGGGGAGCCTGGACTGAATTATTTGTGCGCCGGCTATAAGGCCTTTTTTCGCCACATCGACCGGCCCCTGAAGATCATGGCTCAATTGCTGCGCCAGGAACAGCCGGCCGCTCCGGTGATGGAGGTCCTGGCCGCAGAGGAAGCCCGACAGGCTTCTGTTCAGAGCAAGGTGGGGCGCAACGATCCCTGTCCGTGCGGCAGCGGGCTCAAGTTTAAAAAATGCCACTGCCACAGTAACCCTGCCGAACCCGAAAAGAGCCTTCCACAGGGGAGCCGCACTTAATCTGGGGATGAAGGAGAAGTGATGTCGCCAAACCCGTCAGGAAAGACCTGGAGCAGGACTGGCGGACTCATGATTAAAGTTCACCGTTAACCACACAGCAAGGAGGAGTTATGGCAACAGACAAACAACCCAACATTCTGGTCATCTGGGGCGATGACATCGGCATGTGGAACCTGAGCTGCTACAGCAAGGGCATGATGGGTTACCAGACGCCGAACATCGACCGCATCGCCAACGAAGGCATGATCTTCACCGACTACTACGGCGAGCAGAGCTGCACCGCCGGGCGCTCCGCGTTCATTACCGGCCAGAGCGTTTTCCGCACCGGCCTCAGCAAGGTGGGGTTCCCGGGCGCCGACATGGGCCTGCGGGGTGAGGACCCCACCATTCCCGAGCTGTTAAAGCCCCTGGGCTATGCCACCGGTCAGTTCGGCAAGAACCACTTCGGCGATCGGGATGAATTCCTGCCCACCAACCACGGGTTCGACGAGTTCTTCGGCAACCTCTATCACCTGAACGCCGAGGAAGAGCCGGAACAGCGGGATTACCCTCCGGAAGAAGACTTTCCCAACTTCCGGAAAAACTTCGGCCCCCGGGGCGTGCTCCATTGCTGGGCCGACGGCCGCATCGAAGACACCGGTCCCTTGACCAAGAAGCGCATGGAGACGGTGGATGAAGAGTTCCTGGCTACGGCCAAGGACTTTATCAAGCGCCAGCATCAGGACGACAAACCCTTCTTTGTCTGGTTTAACACCACCGCCATGCACTTCCGTACCCATCCCAAGCCCGAGGTCCTGGGTCAGTCCGGCCGCTGGCAGTCGGAATACCACGACGTCATGATCGAACATGACAAGCACGTCGGCGAACTGCTCAACCTGCTGGATGAGCTGAAAATAACCGACAACACCATCGTCTTCTACAGCACCGACAACGGGCCTCATATGAACTCCTGGCCCGATGCCGCCATGACCCCCTTCCGGAACGAAAAGAATTCCAACTGGGAAGGGGCCTACCGGGTGCCGGCCATGGTGCGCTGGCCCGGCAAGATCAAGGCCGGCACCGTGTGCAATGAGATCGTCAGCCACATGGATTGGCTGCCCACCTTCCTGGCCGCGGCGGGCGACCCCAATATCGCCGAGAAGCTCAAAAAAGGCCATACGGCGGGTAAAAAGACCTTCAAAGTGCATCTGGACGGCTACAACCTCCTGCCCCTCCTGACGGGCCAGGAGTCGAAGAGCCCCCGCGTATCCTTTTTCTATTTCAGCGACGATGGCGACCTGACGGGTCTGCGCTACGACAACTGGAAGTTCGTCTTCATGGAACAGCGCATGACAGGCACCTGTGCGATTTGGGCGGAGCCTCTTGTGCGGCTTCGGATACCCAAGGTCTTTAACCTGCGCACCGACCCCTTTGAGAGGGCCGACACCACTTCCAACACTTACTGGGACTGGATGATAGACCACGCCTTCCTGCTGATACCGGCCCAGAAATATGTGGGTGACTTCTTGGCGACCTTCAAGGAATTCCCACCGCGTCAGAAAGCGGCCAGCTTCAGCATCGACCAGGTTATGGAAAAACTCGAAGCGGGCATTGCCAGCCATTAGCCTTTCTGCCAGGCCTTGTTCCTGGCGAGAAGGGAACAATCCCCCCGTAAGTCCTGATTATACCAGGGACTTATGGGGGGCATTAACATTTCTCATAGCACCAGGGCACAGTTCCACCAGGGCGCTGCTTGCGGCGCCGCATCAGGAGTCGGCATGTCTCTCCTAACCCAGGTTTCCATTCCCGATGCCTTCATCATATTCTTTTTGACTCTCGGGCCGCTGAAAGCCATCGGCCCTTTTATTCAGGCCACACGGGGGGCCGACCCGGCCCTGCTCCGGGCCCTGGCCTGGCGGGCCACGGCCATCGCTACGGCCATCGTTATCGGTGTTTTGCTGTTCAGCTCAGTCGTTTTAGAACAATGGCGCGTTTCCACGGCCGCCTTGGTGGTGACCGCGAGCATCATCCTCTTTTGCCAGTCACTGCAATTGATCATGGAAGCGCCGGCCCCGGCGCCCATTCAGCCTCAAGGGGTTGATCCGGCTCCCCTCAGCTTAGCGCTGGCCTACTTCCCGGTAGCCGTTCCCGCCCTGGTCACGGCCCCCGGCATTGCGGCCATAGTGGCCTTCATCGCCATCGCCGGGGGTGATTGGAGTCAAATCGGCATCGTCTTGGGGACATTGCTGGTGATCATGGCCCTGAATCTGGTCACTCTGTTGAACGCCGAGGCGATTCTCAGGCGGGTGCCGCCTCCTCTGCTCAAGGTGGTGGGCTGGGTGATGGCCGTGCTACAGGCGGCGCTGGCGGTGCAATATCTGTTCAATGGTCTGGTTCGTATCGGGGTGATACACCCCTTGAGTTCCTAAAAATCAGGTTGCGGAGTTGATCCACCATCAGCACATGGGCTTGGGGATGGTGGCGGGCCTGCCCTAACCGTTGGGGCCACCTGCTGACCGCATCAGGAGTTGCTATGTTTGTCGTAACTCAGGTTTCCATCCTGGACGCCTTTATCATCTTCTTTTTTAGCCTTGGGCCGCTAAATGCTTTAGGCCCCTTTGCCCAGGCCACCCAGGGAGCCGACCCCGCCTTCCGCCGCACCGTGGCCTGGCGGGCCACAGCCATCGCCACCGCCATCGTTATCGGCGTTGCGCTTTTGGGTTCAGTCGTTTTAGAACGATGGCGCGTTTCCGTGGCCGCCATGGTGGTGTCCGGGAGCATCATCATCTTCTGCCAGTCATGGCAAATGATCATGGAACCTCCAGCCCCAGCGCCGCCGCCCCTTCAGCCTCAAGACGCTGAACCGGCTCCCCTCAGTTTAGCGCTGGCCTGCTTCCCGGTAGCCGTTCCCGCCATGGTCACGGCTCCCGGCCTTGCGGCCATAGTGGTCTTCATGGCCATCGCCGGGGGTGATTGGAGTCAAACGGGCATCGTCTTGGGGACATTGCTGGTGATCATGACCCTCAATCTGGTCATTCTGTTAAACGCCAAGGCGATCAGACGGCTGCCCTCTCCCTTGTTTAAGGTGGTCGGCTGGGTGATGGCCGTGCTGCAGGCGGTGGAAGCGGTGCAATACCTGTTCAATGGTCTGGTTCGTGCCGGGGTGCTCCACCCCTGGAGTTCCTAAGGATAGGTCCCGCGGTTGAGCCGCGCGTCCGGCGACCAGGATGCCGGAGCCGATGGCCACCGCCGAGGGGCGATGGCTTGATATCCTGAGCTTGCTTAAAGGAAAAAGGATTGCCCATGAATGAAAACACGCAAAAACCGAAAGTAGCCACCGAACTTGCCAGAGAGCGCAGCCGGCAAGCGGCTGACCGGACCCTGATGGCCTGGGTCCGCACGGCCCTCTCCCTTATCGGTTTCGGGTTTGGAATCGCCCAGTTTCGGGACCTTTTCGACCAGGCCGTAGAGGGGGACGCCCTCTGGAACATCTGGACACCCCCTTTTATTTCGGGCTGAGTTTTATCACTTTGGGAATTCTGGGTCTGGCGGCCGCGACGATCCAGCATTGGCGTATTCTCCAGCAAATCAAACAGGATCGGTTTCACTATACCGGCTTCCATCCCCTGGTGCTCATTATGGCGATTCTGCTGATGATTATTGGCCTGCTTCCCTTGTCGCGCTATTGACATAAAGGTCGACCCTCTTGATTGCAGAAATGTACGCCGTTTACGTTGTGCACCTTGTCATAATCCCGGCGAGAGCCGGAATCCGGTCTTTAAGGGGTTCTGGACCCCGCCTTTCACCGGGGTGACGTTGTATTCATGATGTCAATGACCTATGCAATCAATCACTAGAATCGGCCAAGGTATCTTGGCAGGCAAAAGCCGACCGAAGCGAAATTTCAGAGCACGGAAGATTCTTGGGGTGCGCAGAAGAGTGAACTGAAAAAGTGTTTAGACAAGAAGAATCATATTCTTCTGGAATTGCAGGGGATTGGAACTATGGATAACCCCATCCTACTCAAGTTCGTCACCGTGACGATTTTCAGCCTCATGCTCGCCATGGGGGTTAGCCACTCTTTTCAACAACTCACCTCCCTGTTGCGTCGGCCTGAATTACTGCTCCGCTCCCTTCTCGCTGTAATCGTGCTGGTCCCCGCTGTTGTGGGCCTACTGTTGTGGGTGTTCGAATTACCACCCGCAGTAGCCACCGGCCTCGCTGTGTTGGCCGCCGCGCCGGGCGCCCCGCTCACCACCAAACGGACCGAAATGGCGGGCGGGGATCCTACCTACGCCGCCAGCCTGCAGTTGACACTGGCTTTGCTGGCTGTCGTGATAACACCGCTCATCCTGCATTTATTTTACGCTCTGTTTGAACTGGCAACCGAACGGGTGAGCCCTTTCGAGGTGGCCCGGCAAGTCGCCCAGGTCACATTCTTGCCGGTGATCATCGGTCTGCTCATCCAGCGCTTCGCGCCCAGGCTCGCTGAGGTGATGGGCAAACCTGTGCGAATGCTCGCCAATGTCCTGTTCATCGTGCTCTTTGCCGTGCTGATCATTTTCCTTGTTCTTTCGCCTGACTTCCGGATGATGCTGAATCTGGGCGGCCTGCCCACTGCGGCAATCATCATGATGGTGGGGAGCTCCTTGGCCATCGGCCACCTATTGGGCGGCCCATCCCGGGAGCAGCGTTCCGTCCTCGCTATCGCAAGCATCGCGCGCAATGTCGGACTCGCCCTGTTCATCGCGGGACTGTCGGATTGCGGACAGATCTTCATTCCCACGCTCTTGACCTACATGATTCTGGGCGCGCTCCTGGCCGTGCCTTACTCAGTCTGGAGTAAACGCCAAATGACGTAGGCAGAAAAACGAATGACAGCAAATTGAACAACTCTCTGTCTCACCGCTTGGAATGTTTTTCAATCGATACGACGGTTGGTCGAACAGACCTCTCTCTTTTGCCGGTCGACATGATACAGCGTGGCTCGCAATGGGTGCGAAGGAGAGAAAATAATGCTTAACGCGGGGATCAGAAACCACAGACCGAAGCCGAGATGAAAGGGAAGGGTTTTCAGCAGGAATCGAAAACGATCTTTGAATGGCATTAACTGGCGAGCTGGAATAAGGCTGGTTGGAACATCGACGACCTCCTCACTCTCCTTGGGCCCTCATGATTTCGTGCGTTTGCCCTGCATGCAATCGCCCTGCTTCCTCCCCCTAGTGATGTCCTGATTTCAATTATACTTGTTTAGGTTGAGATCTTTCACTTTTTTATTCACCGCAGAGACGCAGAGAGCACAGAGGAAGCTCAAAAATGGAGCTTCTGCGTCCTCTGCGTCTCTGCGGTGAGAATTAAGCCCTTCATCTTCAACGAGTATAACACCGATTTTCGCGACGGTAGTGTCGATAACAAATTCACGCCGATAGTGTTAAGCATCCCGCCATTCGCCGGGGCTCACTCCGCGACTCGGCTAATGAGCTCGTGCGGAGAGAATAGCGAAATTCCGCCCTGCGTACAATACACGGCATGCCTTGGGGGACTGACAGGCGAAAGTAATAGCCTATTGTATTCAGAATCAAGCAGGATTGTGATCAGCGGGAAGGGCGTTTTCGATTCATCCTCGGGGCTCACTTTGTATAGAAAGCATGCGCAGCACCCCGAAGATGAACCGAAAAGCCCTATTTCATGCGGTTTTGGTGGCGGTGCAGGGAGTTGAACCCCGGACACTGCGGATATGAGCCGCATGCTCTGACCGACTGAGCTACACCGCCACTGAACGGAGGGGAATTTAAAGGAAACTGTGGGTTCCGTCAACCGGAAAGTAGTTTGGGGCTCTGGGATTGCAATTGACAAAGAAGACCCTTTCAGCTAAATGTGAAATACCCTTCAAAGCCCTTGGGTTTTACAATTTTTCGAAGGTTTTCAGGTCGTTGACCGAGGGGGGAAAGCTTGATTTGAAGAATATGATTTACGAAGTAAAGATCCTCAGTGATTTTGCCGCTGCGCATAACCTCAGGAATTTTCGAGGTAAATGTGAGAATCTGCATGGCCACAACTGGAAAGTGGAGGTGGTGCTCCGGGGCAGAGAGCTGGAAGCAAGCGGCGTCCTCATCGATTTTAAAGAAGTGAAGGAAGCCACACGGGAAGCGCTCAGGGAAGTGGATCACCACTATTTGAACGATATCCCCTTTTTTCGCGAACACAATCCGTCTTCGGAAAATATTGCGCGATACCTCTTCGAGTTCCTGGCGCAGCGATTAACCAATGAAAATCGCTGGTTATACAGGGTATCAGCCTGGGAATCGGCAGATGCTTGTGCAACGTTTATGAGTGAGTGACTTGGTGGAATGAGCTGATCATAGAAAAGGAGCGGGAATCATGGAAGTTCAAGATGAACGAGCGAGAGGCTGCAGTGGAAGGTCATTCAGACGGCGGGGCATTTTCATTTTGATGACAAGTCTGGCGCTGATGCTGGGATTGGGCGGAACCTATTATAGCTGGGCACTGCAAAAATACACCTTGACTCCTGGAGGAGAGGCAGGCGTTGCCACACCGGCTGCCAAGCCCGGCAGCGTCTGAGGGGCATGGACAGGCGGCACCAACTCAGGCGCCCCACGGGGAACCAGTTCCTCCAGCCACTTCCTCTGTGCCCGGCGAGGCTGGCCAAGTTCCTCCCGGCCATCCACCGGCGGGAGCAACTCAGGCTCCTGCACCTGCCCACGAACCCGCTGCCGGACACGCGGCGCCGGCTGGGGCTCACGGCCCAGCGCTTCCGGAAATTTCCCCGATCCCAGGTGTCACCTTTGTTGAGACCATGATCAATCTGATGAATCATGAGCTCCACGGGCGGGTCCTCGGATGGCGCCCGAACGATCTCATTATTGGCCGCTTCACCGATAATATAAACAACTACCAGCTTGGTGTTCTGGAAGCGATTCGTTTCACCACCGGCCGTCTGAAGGACAGCCTGACGCGCATGGGCGATGCCGACACCTACGATCCGGACCTGGAGAAGGCACTCCATCTCTTTATGAACAGCGCTACCTCCTTCTGGTTTCCCTCTGCCGAAAGCTGTTATGAAGAAGCCGTCGACCACCTGAAGACATTTGTGGAGAAGCTGAAAACAGGTAAACGGAGTTTTTATTATCGGAAGGACAACTTGGTCTCGCTGATATCCAGCTACAAAGATCTTCTGGGAAATGTAAATAAGTCGCTGGTGGACGGCACCGTGAGCTGGTGGAAATCGGATGATTATTTTTACTACGCGAAGGGGTTGCCCATGTCTACTACGAAATCCTTCGAGTTGTGCGTGTAGGATATCAGCCGCAACTGGCCTCGACCCTCTATGGCATTGATATCATGGATACGATGTTGCATGAACTGAGCCGAACGGAGGAGATGGATCCGTGGCTCGTTCTCAACGCCGATCTGGACAGTTTCTTCGCCAACCACCGCGCTAACATGAACGCACCACTCAGTGAGGTCGCCCACCTCATGGTGGTTATGAGCCAGCTTTAGCAGTTGGCGATAGCCGGGCTCCGCCCTGGTCTTCGGGGGAGGGGAACAACCGGGGTTTTCAGATGGAGACTATTTCAGCCAGGCTGGGAGTGAAGCCCTCAGTTCTCCTCCCAGCCTTGCGTTCTCCCTCTCCTCTTATCCTCTCAATACAGCTCCAAATAATAAACTGACCGTTATCCTTGTCGTCATTCCGGCACAGCCCATGCGCCTCAGCTTATGAGGATCTGTGCTTGCTTTCAGGTACTTCCGTCTTTAGCCACGGACACACATCGTCACCCCCACACAACACATCGTCACCCCCGCATGCTCTTAGCGGGGGTCCAGGGGACGAATAGCATCTGGATTCCCGCTAAAGGCATGCGGGAATGACGTTCGGGAGCCCCTTCGGTTTTTCACCACCAAGACCCGAAACAGCCGAAAGATCAGAAGAGATTCTTTCGTGTTTTTCGGGTGTTTCGTGGTTTGGAATAGGATCAACATGTGAGCACGTTATTCTTGGACGGCCCCTTTTTGGCGGGGAGCGGTACTCAGGCTCGCCTCGAACTTCTGTTTCTGGCTCAAAAAATATTCCTGGTTACGGGGGTTCTTGAGCATGGCTTGCTGAATGATTTTCAAGGCTTCTTCGGCCTGGCCGTTGACAAAATAGGCCTCAGCCAGGGTGTCGAGAATGGCCGGATCCGGCTCCAGGGTGGCGGCCCGCAAGGCCAGTTCCAAGGCTGCCTGCGGCTTGAAATAGGGGCGGCGGAGAAGTGGCATAGAGCCAGGCGAGATTGTTCAAGGTGTTTGCGTCCAGCGGTGCCTCTTCCAAAGATTTCCGGAGGGCCGATTCCGCCTTTGCAAACTGGCCCCGTTCCAAGAGGAGGCTGCCATACGCCGAGTACAGCTTCCGGTCAGCCTGGTTGCGGGTAATTTCCCGCTCAATCACGGAGAGCTGCAGCTCCGCGCGCCAATTCCGAACGGTTTTAGTCTTTTCCAAGCTGAATCCCGCCGTACTCAAGCCCGCTACCAGAAGGAAGAAAAGCACCACGGCGGTGTAGTACTTCTGGTGATGTTTTCTGATCAACGCAGGATCCCTATAAGCCTCGAGAAGGAACTCGATGCGCTGACGGATGCTGTAGTGATGCCAGCTGGGCAAGTCTTCCGACTGGCCGCTGTGAAACGCTATCTTGCGCAGGGAGGAAACCAGCAGAAACGGGTGGCCAATCAACTTGAGCGCATAGAGATCGGCCTGGCGTTCGCTGTTTCTCATAAAGAACCCGAACACATACCGAAAATAGAGCACCAGCATAAGGATCATGGGGATGCTGGTGAGGACGGAGAGAAGCGTGGCGTTTACCGGCTCAGAGCCAAGCAACCAGTCCAGGACAACCGGGTTCCGAAGAAGCACGAGCACCGCCAGGTCGCCCAAGGCATAAACCAGAACCGAATAACAGAAGAAAAAAGCCAGGTAAAAGAGCAGATGGTACCGACGCACATGGCCTATTTCATGGGCGATCACCGCCTTGAGTTCATCAACATTGAGGAGCCCGAGAAGACCTCGAGTGAAGAGGATATAACGCCACCCCGGCAACATCCCGACGATTCCCGCGGTAAGCGTTTCCCCACCAAACAACGGCCACAGCATAAGGTTGCCGACACGAAAATGCTGCTCCTCGGCAAACCTCTCCAGTTCCGCACGCTCGGCCGTATCCGGCAGCGCCCGACAGCCCCACAAACGCACCACCAGCCATGGTGCAAAGAGGACGAAAACGATCAGGAGCGTTCCCATGAGGACCAATTGCCCCGCCTCAGTTCTCAGGAAAACCGGGGTCTTAAGGAACTGCAACGCGTCGGAAACCATCGAAATGAGGAACCAGGGAATCAGGAGCCGGCACTGAATGCCAGGTTTCCCTTGAGGAAGGCCCGTGGCCCCAGGTTCGAATGGTAGAGATGCCGGTATACCGGGTAGCTCCAGACCCACATCACCGCCAGGTGAAGCAAGAACAGCGCAAGACCGGCCATTCCCGGCAGGGTAAGGGATTGTTCGAATCCGGGGAGACCGTGGAGATAGTACTTGATGTTCAGAACGTAAACATCCACGGCAAGATTGAGCAGCGCCAGAATGGAGAGCATCTTTTGCGCGGCAAGATAGCGCCGCATGAGAAGGGCACGAGGAAGATTTACGGCAAGATCATGCTGCAACCGGCGAAAGGTGGCGCAACAGATTATCGCATAGAGCGAGAAGAGGCCCAACCCCAGCAGAATGGTTTCCCAAAGAGGCATGAATGCCTCGGTGCCGGGCTCCTGGATGGCAAAAAGCAGCAGGGCAATGATGAAATAGATGAGCTGATTGTACATGGCAGTGGTCAGTGACCACTATTGGTTCGGGTGAAGCGGATGTGGCCTTTACCCAGCAGGTCATGAAGGTGGAGGATGCCTTGCAGCCGGCCGGATGCATCCACTACCGGCAGCACCGTAATCAGATACTGTTCCATCATTTCCAGAGCTTCCGCCACCGAGCGATCGGCACAGATGGAGCGTGGCTGTGGCGTCATGACCTCATGAATGAAGCGGCTGCCGAGGTCCGGAAAGCGATTGAGGGCGCGCCGCAGATCGCCATCGGTGAAAATCCCGAGCAGCTCTTCCTCTGCGTCTACGATCAGGGTTGCCCCAAGATCTTTTTGGCTCATCACCACCAGCGCTTCTGAGACAGGCGTATCCCGGTACACCTTGGGAATGTCGGCCCCCTGGCGCAGCACTTCGTAGAGGGGGACCTGGAGCCGTTCGCCCAAATGGCCTCCCGGGTGATAGCGCTGAAAGTCCTGAAGTTGAAAATCCCGCACTTTGATGAGGGCGACCGCCAGCGCATCTCCCATCGCCAGGAGCGCGGTGGAGCTGGCCGTAGGAGCCAGGCCAAGGGGACAGGCCTCCCGCGGGACGCCGGTATAAATCGCCAGATCGCTGTATTGGGCGAGAGTGGAGGTGATACTGCCGGTAAAGGCAATGACGCGCGTCCCGATCCCTTTAAGGCTGGGGAGGATGACGTTCAGTTCGTCGGTTTCACCACTGTTCGACAGGGCTAAGACGATGTCCTCGCCGCGCACCATGCCAAGATCACCGTGCATGGCTTCAACCGGGTGGATAAAGAGGGCGGGAGTGCCGGTGCTGCTGAGCGTCGCGACGATTTTGCGACCAACGATTCCAGACTTGCCGATTCCCGTTACGATGACTCGTCCTTTAGCCTGGTAAATCCACTGCACCGCTGTTGCAAAGCTCTCGGAGACGGTGTCGACTAAATGGAGGAGCCCCTCGGCCTCAATCCGCAGGACGTCCCGTGCAATCTCCAGGATCTCCTCTTGCTGAACACGCTTTGTGCCGCACTCTCCGCTCACCGCCACTCCATCAGCATACGTTCAGCGAATCTTGCCCGCGATTTTCGAAACAGTTCTTTCGCACCTGCCCTTCGAAGGCGACCGGGTAGTTGCCGGTAAAGCAGGCGAGGCAGAAATGGTGATTGTCCCTCGCTGCACCCGCGCCCTCAAGCAGTCCCTCGAGACTCAGATAACTGAGCGAGTCGAGGCCAATGAATTGCCGAATTTCCTCCACCGAATGGGATGCGGCAATGAGCTCGCCTTTGGTGGAGAAGTCAATGCCATAGGGGCACGGGAAGCGGTGCGGCGGGCAGCTCACCAGCATGTGGACTTCTTTTGCCCCGGCTTTACGAAGGGCGCGAAGGCGGGTGCGGGTAGTCGTGCCCCGGATAATGGAGTCTTCCACGAGAACAACCCGTTTGTCTTGCAGCAACTCCCGAACCGGATTCAGCTTGACTCGCACCCCAAAATCCCGCATCGCCTGGCTCGGCTGAATGAAGGTCCTTCCCACATAATGGTTTCTGATTACACCCATTTCGAACGGTATCCTGGAAGCCTCGGCAAACCCCAGCGCCGCGTAGTTTCCGGAATCGGGAAAGGGCATCACCAGGTCGGCGGCGAGGGACTGATTTTCCCGCGCCATCAGGTGTCCCAATCGCTTCCGGAACAAGTAGACGTTTTGTCCGAAGATGCTGCTATCGGGCCGGGCGAAGTAGATGAATTCGAAGATGCAGTGGGCAGGTCGGGCCTTGGGAAAAGGGTGCAGAGACCGCAAGCCGCTGCCGTCGATGATGAGAATCTCACCCGGGTCGAGATCGCGGATATAGGTCGCCTCAATCAGATCGAAGGCACAGGTTTCGGAAGCGAGCACGTAACTGCCGTCTAACTCACCAAGGCAGAGAGGACGAAAGCCCCGGGGGTCCCTTATCCCGATCAGCTTATCCTTCGTGCACATGACGAGTGAATAGGCCCCCTGCACCTGATTCAGAGCTTCAATCAGGGCTTCCTCGAGACCATTACGCAGCCGCCTGGCCATGAGGTGAATGATCACCTCGGTATCCATGGTGGACTGGAAAATGGCGCCCTTTGCCTCCAGCTCTCGACGTAACTGAAACGCGTTGACAAGATTGCCGTTATGCGCAATCCCGTAATATTCATCGCCAAGGAAGACGCCGAACGGCTGAGCATTTGCCAGCAGGGAAGAACCCGTCGTCGAATAGCGGACATGGCCGATCGCCAGATGTCCCTTCAGGGCCTGAAGGATGTCTTCCTTGAAAATATCGTGCACCAGTCCCATATGCTTGTATTCTCTGACCTGCTGACCGTCGGAAACCGCGATACCCGCGCTTTCCTGGCCCCGGTGCTGGAGGGCATAAAGCCCGAAATAGGTCAGCTTGGCCGCCTCGGAGTTCCCGTAAACCCCAAAAATACCGCATTCTTCGCGTTTTCGGGGGATGAAAGGAGCGAGTGATGAGTGGGGAGGAACGAGTGACGAGTGACGAGTGATGAGTGATGAGTGATGAGTGATGAGCGGAGGGACTTCAGGAGCAGGCGCTGGGTGACTGGTAGTGAGTGAAGGGGTTTGGTTCATAAGAGTTCTCTATGCCTCCCGACGTCGCTTGGCTGAAATGCGCAAGCCCCCGATGATCCGTGCCACTTCGTCTGCTTGCGCAAGCAAGGCGCCGAATATTTCCTCGGTTAAGTAACCCACATCCAATGCTACATAAAGTTGAGACCGAAGCTCTCCACACGAAGCCTTAGCAATCGTAAGGAAGCGGTGGAATTCAGTTGGTGTTCCGCGTTCAAAGCCCTCGGCAATGTTTGACATGGCTGACACCGCTGCCCGCCGGATCTGGTCCTTCAGCCCCAAATCCTTGGCGAAAAGCCCTCCTGTTGTAATCCTGTAAACACTTGCAGTGAGACTTCGCGCCTTCTGCCATGCAATCAGGTCCTCGAACCTGCTGATCCTTTCAGTCATTACCCCGTTCTTCTCTCATCGTCCGTGTCATCTCACTCACCACTCATTACTCATCACTCGTCACTCACCACTCGTCACTCATCACTCATCACTCGTCACTCCCGTCACTCGTCACTCATCACTCGTCACTCATCACTCGTCACTCATCACTCGTTCTCTCTCACTCATCACTCATCACTCTCCCGGTGATATTCTTGAAGAGTCTTCACATCCCAGTCCCCGCTCTGGATTTCGGCAACCGCTTCCGCCAGTGCTTTGGCGCCGGCAATGGTGGTGGTGTAAGGGATATTATAGATGAGCGTGGTCCTCCTGATCTCATAGGCATCGGAAAAGGTCTTCTTGCCCAGGCTGGTGTTGATTACCAGTTGCACTTCGCCGTTCTTGATCCGGTCGACCACGTGGGGACGGCCTTCCTTGAGCTTAAAGACGGTATCCGCAGGGATGCCGTGATCCCTCAGGTAAGCCGCCGTACCGGAGGTCCCGATCAGGCGAAAGCCCAAGCTCTGAAAGCTTTCCGCCGCCGGCAGCACCCGCGGTTTGTCCTGATCGTGAACACTGATAAAAACCGTCCCCTCTTTCGGAAGCTCATACCCAGCCGCCGCCTGGCTCTTGGCAAAGGCGATCCCGAAGCTGGAACCGATTCCCATAACCTCTCCGGTGGATTTCATTTCGGGACCGAGCAGGATATCCACATGGGGAAATCGGGAAAAAGGAAAAACCGCTTCCTTGACGGAAAGGTGTTTGGGCTCGACTTCCTTATCAAATCCCAGTTCTTTCAGGGACTTTCCAAGCATAACCTTGGTCGCAAGCTTTGCCAAGGGGAAGCCGATCGCTTTGCTCACGAAGGGAATGGTGCGGGAGGCCCTCGGGTTGACTTCGAGGATGTAGATCTCGCCCTTCTGGATGGCAAATTGAACATTCATCAGGCCCACCACTCCCAGTTCAGCGGCCATCAGCCTGGTCTGCCGTTTCACCTCCTCCTGGAGTCCCCGGGAAATGCTGATGGGCGGCAGCACGCAAGCGCTGTCCCCCGAATGGATACCCGCCTCCTCGATGTGCTCCATGATGCCGCCGATAACGGTAAGATGGCCGTCGCTTATGGCGTCGACATCCAACTCGATGGCATCCTCGAGAAACTGATCGACGAGAATCGGGTGGCCGGGGGAAACGTGCACCGCCGTCTCCATGAACTCGCTCAGCATGGCATCGTCGTAGACGATTTCCATGGCTCTTCCGCCGAGCACGTAGGAGGGGCGAACAACCACGGGATAGCCAATGGTGCCGGCAACCTCGAGGGCTTCCTCAACGGTAAAGGCCGTGCCATTCCTTGGCTGCCTGAGCTGCAGCTTCTGCAGCATGTGCTGGAACCGCTTGCGGTCTTCGGCCAGATCGATGGCATCGGGTGAAGTCCCGAGGATTTTGGCTCCCGCCTTTTCCAGCGGCACCGCGAGATTGAGCGGCGTCTGCCCCCCGAACTGGACAATCATGCCGATCGGTTTCTCGGTCTCGAGGATGTGGAGCACGTCCTCGCGGGTGAGCGGTTCGAAGTAGAGCTTGTCGGAGGTGTCGTAATCGGTCGAAACCGTCTCCGGGTTCGAATTGACCATGATCGATTCGATATTTTCTTCACGGAGCGAGAACGAGGCGTGGACGCAGCAATAATCGAACTCGATGCCCTGCCCGATGCGATTGGGGCCGCCGCCGAGAATCACCACCTTGGGGCGATCCGAGGGTCTGGCCTCGTCTTCCGTTTCATAAGTGGAATAGTAATACGGAGTGTAGGCTTCAAACTCGGCGGCACAGGTGTCCACCAGTTTATAAACCGGTTCGATGCCGTGCTGGAGCCGCTTCTGACGCACCGTCTCCTCATCCACCCCGCACAGGGCCGCGAGACGAATATCGGAGAATCCCCACGCCTTCGCAAAACGCAGCCCTTCGGCGTCTTCCAGGAAGCTGATGCGAAGCCGCGCTCGCTCTGATGCTCCGCCTCCAGGTGCAGGAGCTGCTCGATATGGTAGAGGAACCAGGGATCGATATCGGTCAGCCGGTAGATCTCATCGACGGTCACGCCAAGTTTCAGGGCTTCACCGATCTGAAACAGGCGCTTGGAATTGGGTCGCCGGAGGCCCTGTTTGAGCTGTTCGACGTAATCATCGCCAATGCTTGCCGGAGGGTCCCAGAAGCCATATTGGCCGATCTCGAGGGAACGAATCGCCTTGTGGAGGGCCTCCTTGAAGGTCCGGCCGATGGCCATGGTCTCCCCTACCGATTTCATGGAAGTGGTCAGGAAGTCATCCGTCTTCGGGAATTTTTCAAAGGTAAAACGGGGCGCCTTGACCACGCAGTAATCGATGGTCGGCTCAAACGAAGCGCGCGTTTCGCGAGTGATGTCATTGGCGATTTCGTCAAGGGAATAGCCGACGGCAAGCTTGGCGGCAATCTTCGCGATGGGGAAACCGGTAGCCTTGGAAGCGAGCGCCGAAGACCGCGAGACGCGCGGGTTCATCTCGATCACGACCATCTCGCCATCGCGGGGATTGACGGCGAACTGGACGTTGGAGCCGCCCGTTTCCACGCCTATTTCGCGAAGAATGGCAATGGCAGCGTCCCGCATCCGCTGATATTCCCGGTCGCGTCAGGGTTTGGGCCGGGGCCACGGTGATTGAATCCCCCGTGTGGACACCCATGGCATCCATGTTCTCGATCGAGCAGACGATGACCACATTGTCCATGGTGTCGCGCATCACTTCGAGCTCGAATTCCTTCCAACCAAGGACCGACTCCTCCAGCATAACGGTTTGGATCATGCTGGCATCCAGGCCGCTCTGGGCAAGGTCGAGGAGTTCTTCGCGGTTGTAGGCCACCCCTCCCCCCGTCCCCCCGAGGGTAAACGACGGGCGCACAATCACTGGAAAACCCAGCGCTTCGGCAACCGCTTCGACTTCCGTCAAGGACCGGGCAATGCCACTGGCGGGGACCCTGAGCCCGATCCGCTTCATCGCGTCCCGAAACAGCTCCCGGTCTTCCGCCTTCTTGATCACCTCGACGCTCGCCCCGATCATCGCCACGCCGTAGCGCTCGAGGACACCCATTTCCGCAACCTTCACCGCAACATTCAAGGCGGTCTGGCCGCCGAGGGTCGGGAGCAGGGCATCGGGTCGCTCGCGGGCGATGACCTTGGCCACGGCTTCGGGCGTGATCGGCTCGATATAAGTGCGATGGGCCGTCTCCGGGTCGGTCATGATCGTCGCCGGGTTGCTGTTGATGAGCACGATTTCATAGCCTTCCTCGCGAAGGGCCTTGCACGCCTGGGTTCCCGAGTAATCAAATTCGCAGGCCTGGCTGATGATAATCGGCCCCGAGCCAATGATGAGGATCTTCTGAATGTCGGTCCGTTTGGGCATGAAAGGGTGTTCCTTGCTACTGGTTCCGCTTCATCAGGTCGATAAAGCGATCAAAGAGGTAGGCAGCGTCATGAGGGCCGGGTGAAGCTTCGGGATGGTACTGCACGCTGAATGCGGGGATTTCCAGATGTTCCATTCCTTCCAGCGTGTTGTCGTTGAGGTTGAGGTGGGTGAGGCGCACGGGGACGTGGGCCAGCGAGTCGATATCGACGCAGTACCCGTGGTTCTGAGAAGTGATCTCAACTCTTTCGGTAGTCAGGTCCTTGACGGGCTGGTTCGCCCCGCGATGGCCGAACTTGAGTTTGAACGTTTTTCCGCCCAGGGCCAGTCCCATTACCTGGTGACCGAGACAGATCCCAAAGACCGGCCGCTTTCCCAGAAGCCCCCGCACCGTCTCAATGACCTGGTGCAGCGCCGCCGGATCGCCCGGACCATTGGAAAGGAAGACACCGTCGGGATCGGTCGCCAGGATCTGTTCAGCCGGAGTATGCGCCGGGAACACGATGACCTGACATCCGGCTCGTTCGAGCAGGCGCAGGATGTTGTACTTGATCCCGCAGTCCAGGGCCGCCACCCGGAACCCCGCCTGCCCCGAAGACCAGGCAAGAGAATCCGGGCCAACTTGGGTCCATGGCACCACCGGTAGGGCTGCGCGCAGGTAACGTACTGGACGAGATCGATGCCGTTCAGCCCGGGAAAGGCCTGAACCTCTTCCATCAGGGCGGCAACGTCGTCCGTGTCCGTGGCAATGATCCCCCGCATGGCGCCGGCCACCCGAATGTGGCGGGTCAGTGCCCGGGTGTCGAGGCCTTCGATCCCGATCTTGTGGTGGTCGTTGAGAAAATCAGCAAGGGTCCTGGTGCTTCTCCAGTTGCTGGCGAAATCCTGATACTCCTTCACGATAAAGGCTTCCACCCGGATCGTTGCGGATTCCATGTCTTCGTCGTTAATGCCGTAGGTCCCGGTCAGAGGATAGGTCATGGCGACCATCTGCCCCTTATAGGAGGGATCGGTGAGGACCTCCTGATAGCCCGTCATGCTCGTGTTAAAGACCACTTCGCCCAGGGCCCGCCCTTGTCCCGCAAAGGCATAACCGCGAAAAATGGTGCCATCCTCGAGCAGCAGGATGGCCTTGGTGCGCTTCCAGGGAGAGACCATATCGTTTCCTTACTTGAGCTGGTGCAACCAAATTTTAAGCCTCGTAATTGTAATGATAAATGGTCAGATAGCAACCCCTTTCGTGCTCCAATTAGTGACCCGGCAGGGAGCCCTGATATGCCCTCATGGGTTAACCTGGTTTTCGTCTTAAAGCGTGAACTTATGCCTCAAAACTGCTATCATTGAGCTTGCCGTTCTCGGCCTCATCTTACTGAAACACGTCTCCGATGCCTTTAACGAGCGACGCGCTAAATCGGATGGAGAGTTCTGCAACCTTGGTCACGAATACCGCCTGGCGACTGGCGGTGATGAATGTCGCCATCCGAGGGGAAGCTGAAATGGTCAAAGTCACTTTGCTCGATAAAGATTCGTACAATATGGTATGGGCTTAATATGCGGGACAAAACCCAGCATTTGAGCTTGCGGAAGAACCTATAGCGATTGCTGGCGAGGCAAAATGGCAATGATGACATTCGATGTCGGAGGTGATTCAGGTTGATTGACAAATTGCTGCAATTGCGCGTCCTTGTGGGTTATCTGGGGGAAAAGGACCAGTTCAACTGGTGGGATACTTCCTTTCTGGGCAAGACCGGACAGAAATTCCTGGAGATCAACTTCCCTCGTTCCGCTTTTTCAGCCGGTGTTCATTCAGTAACCGAAGCGGCCAAGCAACTTCATGACCGGCGCATTGGCAGGGGCCGGGTTTTTCACCTGTTTCGGCTGCCTGCGACAGTGGAGGAAAAAGTCCATCTGGAGTTGCTCAATGCTGACCCGGCAGGGTTTTTGGCCGGCATTGAAACGAAGGATAATGCTCTTGGCATTCTCCAACAACTGGCCGTGAGCACCATCGATGCCCCGGAAGGACCGGTTCAAGTGGGAACGCTGAAGAACCTCTTGAGCACCTTCACGATCGAAGAGATGGCCAAGCATTATTTCGATGCTTTCGGCTCGGGAAAACAGACCTTCCCGTATCTTACGATGGAATAGCATGGGGAGAAAGGTCTACACGACGGCATTAGCCAAGGGCCAGGGATTGATTCCCGAAACCCTGGCGATATTCGATATCTGGCGGCCTCATATGGGCGCGTCTGAACTGGTGTCGGAGGTATTGAAAAAGGGCGTTCTTTCCAAGGCAACCGCATTGAGGACCAAAGACCTGGTGAATCGCGCCTTCGCCGCTCGGTACCTGGTTGATGACGGTCGCCCCGCGCTTTACCTGAAACGCTTGCTCTCGCATTCAGTTCCCACAAAGCAGCTGGGTCAAATATTTCTCATTTACACGGCTAGAGCCAACCTGGTTTTATACGACTTCATACGAGAAGTTTACTGGCATAAGTACGCTTCCGGGGCAACCCATCTAAAAAAGGAGGACGCGCTGGATTTCCTTGAATCGGCGGTCAACAAGGGATGTATTGCACCCCGCTGGTCCCCTACCATGAACTTCAGAGTGGCAGGATACCTCCTTGGCTGCCTCGAGGATTTTCATCTGGTGACACCGATTCACAAAGGAGAAAGGGAGATCTTGCCCTTCGTGATTACACCTATCACTACGCTTTATCTCTCTCATGAACTCCACTTCCGGGGGCTCGGAGATAGCGCTGTCATGGAGCACCCCGATTGGGCTCTCTTTGGGATAGAGAGGCACAATGTAGTTCGTGAACTGGAGAAGGTCTCCTTTGCAGGCCATTTCATCGTTCAGTACTCCGGTGAGCTTCTGAGAATCGCCTGGAAGTACAAATCCATGGAGGAATGTCTCGATGCCATCGCTGCAAGCGAGCTTTGAGGAATTGCGGGAGCGGCTCCACTCCGGGAGATCACTCAGCAATACCGGGGACGACCCGGTTTTCTACCTCGTATTTCGACCGGAAGAAATGCTGGAGGTCAAGCGCCGGTTGAAGCAATGGACAGCAAGGCTCAAGCTTGATGGCTGGGCGGTTGACAAGTTTTCCATGGCAGAAGCCGTGCACCAAATTTTCGGCAATCATGAATTTCGTGACATCTGGCTGGAAAGTGAGGCTGAAACTCCCCTGGATTTTGAAGCCATCAATGCCACACTGCGTGAAGCATTGATGGAAGGCGACTCGCTCAAGATGGCGCTCCAGGAGAAGCTGGAAGAGCTAAGCGGCCAGCCGCATGCGCTTCTTTTGGTGACGGACCTTGAGGCTCTCCACCCATACCTGCGGGTCGGAACCATTGAGCAGAAGCTTCAGGGCCGTTTCAAAGTCCCAACGGTTTTTCTCTACCCCGGCAAGCGAACGGGGAAATCGACATTGAAGTTCTTGGGGATTTATCCGGAAGACGGCAATTACCGCTCTATCCACATTGGCGGTTAGCGGAAAACGTGCTTGAAATTCACCGCAGAGCTCGCAGAGGACGCAGAGATGACAGGAGACTTGAATAAAGTACTGAGTCCATCATTGGGGCGGCTATAGCCGTTCATCGGGAGCTCGGTCCAGGTTTGCTTGAGTCGACCTATGAGGCAGTCTTGCTATGAGTTGAGCAGAGGGCAAAGTGGAGAGGACAGAAAGCTCTACTTGAATAAAGTCACTGGCGTACAGCATTCGGCTGGACTACGGCGATTGGTGAACAATCTGAAAGAAGACTAAACTCTGCGTTCTCTGCGCTCTCTGCGGTAAAAAAGAGGAGAGGAAACTCACCATGTATATTCGGGAGCTCTTTGATCCCAGTAAAAACATCGATCGCCGGATCGAAAAAGTCATCACCTTTGATTCGACCGAGCCCGAGCGCCTGCGACAGGAAATCACAGAGTACGTCGCCACCGAGAGCATTGAAACCAGTCTCGAACGGCTCCTCGATATGCTCGATGAAGGCATGGGCGGAGGGGGAGGCCACGAAATCGGGGTGTGGGTGTCCGGCTTTTACGGTTCCGGGAAGAGTTCTTTCACCAAGTATCTGGGGTTTGCCCTGGACCCCGGCAGAACGCTCGACGGCAAGCCCTTCCTGGAGTGGATGCAAAGTCGCCTGACGTCGCAAACCCTGCGGGCACGAATTGCCACGGTTGCCAAGAAGCACTCCACGGCGGTGGTCATGCTCGATCTCGCCAGCGAACAGCTTGCCGGCGCCGCTATGATGGAAATCTCGAGTGTACTCTATTCCAAAGTCATGCAGTGGGCCGGTTATTCGCGCGACAAGAAAATCGCTTACCTCGAATACATGCTGGAAAAAGACGGCAAGATGGCGCAGTTTGAGGCGAGAATCGCCGAGCTCGCCAAGGGAGCGTCCTGGCAGGAGGTCCACAATCAACCCCTCGTGGTTAAAACGTTTGCTTCCCGCCTGGCTTCGGAGTTCTACCCCGACATCTGGCCCGATGCGAAAGCCTTCAACGAAATCACCGTGGATGAGGCCGAAAAAGAAGATGATCGGGTTCGGAGCATGATCGACCTGATTCGCCGCCGTTCCGGGAAGCAAAACATCCTCTTCATCCTCGATGAGGTGGGCCAGTATGTGATGGCTCGTGATGCGCTGATTTTGAACCTGGATGGGCTCGCCAAGAACATCAGAAATATCGGCGGGGGCCACGCCTGGATCATTGCCACCGCTCAGCAAACGCTGACGGAAGATGATCCGCGGGCACACATGAACACGGCCAAGCTCTTCAAGCTCAAAGACCGGTTTCCCGTTCCTATTGATCTGGAAGCCAGTGACATCAAGGAAATCTGCATCAAGCGCCTCCTCGGCAAATCAAAACAGGGCCAGGACACGCTGAAGGCTCTTTTTGATTCCAAGGGTCATGTCCTGCGCTATGCGACCCAACTGGCGAACACCCGCTACTACAAATCCGATCTGGAACAAAAGACCTTTTGCGATCTCTATCCTTTTCTCCCGCAGCATTTCGACATCCTCCTGGAGCTCCTGAGCCGCCTCGCCAAAACGAGCGGCGGCATTGGGCTGCGATCCGCCATCAAGGTCGTCCAGGACGTTCTGGTGGACCAGAGCGGCGTCCGGCCCGGAGAACCCCTGCTGGCCGATCAGGAAACCGGGACTTTGGCGACCACGGTGGTGCTCTATGACACCCTGCGCAGAGACATCCAGCGGTCGTTCCGCCACATCGTTGAGGGCGTGGAAAAGGTGCAGACCATTTTTGGCGCAGACTCTCTCCATGCTCACGCTGCGAAATCGATTGCCGTTCTGCAAGTGCTGGAAGATTTCCCGGTCAGCCGGGAAAACCTGGCTGCGTTGATGCATCCTTCGGTGGAGAGCGCTTCCCTGCTTCCTCAAGTCAAAGAAGCCGTGGAGGATCTCCTGAAGGAGCAGGCCATCCCTCTCAGCGAAGTGGACGGGAGCCTCCGGTTCATGAGCGAGGCGGTCACTATCCTGGAAAACGAGCGCCGCAAGATCATTCCCGGAGCGATTGACCTTCGCAACATCCTCAATGCCAAATTGCGGGAGATGTTCACGCCTCTGCCCAACACCCAGCTTGCGGGCACCCGGACCGTCAACTGCGGGATCAAAATCGTGAGCAATGGATTGACGGTCTCCCTTCTGGGTGACAAAGAAGAGATCCAAACGCACCTTGAGTTCATTTCGGATGCGACTTATGAAGGGCGGCGCCGGAATGCCGTCCTGGAATCCCAACAGGGCGCCAATCGCAAGATAATCTATCTCCTCGGGCGAGAAGATCCCGAAGTGGATGACACCCTCATCGAAATCTTCAGATGCCGATCGATATACAATCAGTATCGCAACAAGGCCGCCGAAAAAGAGGTTGCAGACTACCTCAACGGTCAGCTTCAACGATCCGAGACCAAGACTACGGAGCTCGGAACCCTTCTGGTCAAGGGACTCTCCAAAGGCTCATTCATCTTTCGCGGGCAACCCAAACCGGTTTCCGAACTGGACTCCGAGCTCAAGGAAGCCGCCAAAAAATTCCTGAAAAAAGTCGCCGAGGACGTATTTGAAAAATATTCCGAAGCCCCTGTCCAGGTGGAATCTGCTGTCGCCGAACGCTTTCTCAAGACGGATCATCTGGACAAGATCGCATCCAAAGACGACCCGCTGAAGCTGGTGAAGAAGATCGGAAAGACCACAGGGATCGATCTCGGGCACAAGGCGCTCGTTTCGATCAAAGACTATCTCGACAAGTACGGCCAGACGGACGGCAAGAAAATTCTGGACGACTTCTATGCCTCGCCTTATGGCTGGTCCAAGGACACCACGCGCTATCTTGTGGCCGCCCTTCTGGTTGGCGGGGAGATCAAGCTGCGAGTCAGCGGCCAGGATATCACCGTCCGGGGCGACACCGCTGTCCAGGTCCTGAGCAACACCACGAGCTTCAATAAGATCGGCGTCGCCTTGCGGTCCGAAGGCAAACCTTCACCCGAAATGCGGCTGCGGGCATCGGAAAGGCTGCTGGAGCTGACCGGGGAAAACGTCCTGCCCCTGGAGGAAGATATCAGCAAGGGGGTCATGAGGCACTTCCCGGATTTTCAACAGGACTTTGCGCCCCTTTGTGCTCAGCTCAAGAATCTGGAGCTCCCTGGCGTCGATATCGCGCAGAGTGTTCAGGACAGGATTACCGAAATCCTGAAAGGGGATGCCTCGGATGCCACCCACAGGCTGGGAGGCGAGGCCTGCCCACTCCATGACAACCTGATCTGGGCGAGCAAGGTGAAGAAGGCCTTTGATAACGGGATTGAAGCCATCATTCGGAAAGTCAACCGATACCTCGTTGCGATCCCGTCGCTGCCCGCCTTCGGGATTCCCGGCCAGTTGATCGATGAAACCGACATGGCCCGCCTGAGTCTGCAGGAACTCGTGGAACGAAAAGACTTTTTTGATGCCATCCCTGAGTTTCAGACCCACCTGACGGCGCTCGACAGCAAAATCAAGCAGCTGGCATCAAAACTCCTGCAAAAAGAGCAGGAATGGCTTGAGAAGGAAAAGGAACGACTCCAGCAGGCGGATGAATGGGGGCAGTTGAGCGGGGAGGACCGTCTTCGCATCGCCGGCCGGTTGGATGCCTTAAAGATTGAAGCGGCAGCCGATCTTGCCGGCATGCAGAAAGTGATCAACGATCATTACAGCCTGATGCAGCAATTGGAGCTTATTGAAAATGAAATCCAAACGAGCATAACAACCAACGGCGGCGAAGAGGGGGTTGAGACGCCTACGGAGCTCTTGATCCCCTTCCCGGCTTTGCCTGTGGTGTTTTCCACTGCCGATGAGATTGACGCCATCATTCGCGAGTTGTCAAACCTCAAGAAGAAACTGGGGAAATCAACTACAATTAGAGTCGAGTGGAAAATAGCAGAGGAAAATGGCGCCTGAACGGGCCATACCGTAAGAAGAGTAATTGAGTTTACGCGCGAGACCGACCAGCAGGAAGTGGAAAGACATGAACTCACCGCCAGAGAACGCTGAGATGCGCAGAGAATGTATGTATATGGGATTTATCATCAGGCGTCCAATCTGCTGATCTCTGCGGTAAGAGACACTCAGACCATGACTCGCGCGAGTCCAATGATCAGGAATCCAAGAGAGAACGGAGAAGATCCCATATGCCATTTGACTCTTCAACTCGCAATAAGCTGCAAAAGATGGTGGCCTCCTGCCGCCGCATCCTGACCGACGAATTCACCGGGCAGCTGCAGAGTCTCTACGGGATACAGCCGACCGGCGAAATGGCCGGCCTCACCTCGCTGACCCACCTCGACGATGAGCATCACACCATTGCCTCGCTCTTGCGCGAACGCATCGACCACCTGGCGGATGGGCAATCCACAGACAGGAAAGCCGCACGGGAAGCCATCGACCGCGTTATCCGGGAGCAGGCGTTCACCGTCTTGAATCGCCTGGCAGCGCTCCGCATGTGCGAAGAGCGCGGCATTGTGCAGGAATGCATTCGAAACGGCTTCCAATCCCGCGGTTTTCAAGTCTACTGCACCACGGCCGGGAGCAGCCTGGGCGACGCATACGAGCGCTACCGGATTTTTCTGCAGTGCCTCTTCGATGAAATATCCCTGGATCTTGGCCTGCTTTTCGATCACTTCTCGCCCTTTGGCCTGCTCTTCCCGAGAGAGCCAGCGCTGTTGGAAGTATTGACGGTCCTGGACGATGCCGAACTGCAAGAGGTCTGGAAAGAAGACGAGGCCATCGGCTGGATCTACCAGTATTTCAACTCCAAGGAAGAGCGGGAAGCCATGCGCAAGGCTTCGGCGGCTCCCCGGAACAGCCGGGAACTGGCGGTTCGCAACCAGTTTTTCACCCCGCGCTACGTGGTGGAATTCCTGACCGACAACACCCTGGGGCGCATCTGGTATGAAATGACCAAAGGCGAGACGCGCCTCAAGGAGGAATGCCGCTACCTGGTCCGGCGGCCCAATGAGATCTTTCTGGCAGAAGGTGAAGAAGCTCCCCCAGCCGATAAAGAAGAGACGGCGGAGAAGACGCAGGAAGAACTGCTCAAGGAACCCGTTTACATCGCACATCGCCCTTTGAAAGACCCGCGGGAGATCCGCATGTTGGACCCGGCCTGCGGCTCCATGCACTTCGGCCTGTATGCCTTTGACCTCTATGAGCACATCTATGAGGAAGCCTGGGACCGCTATCCAGAGCTCATGCCGGATCTGCGCGAGGTCTGCCGCACCAAAGAAGATTTCCTGAAGCGAGTTCCGGAGCTCATCCTGCGCCACAACATCCACGGCATCGATATCGACCCGCGCGCCTGCCAGATTGCCGGCCTCTCGCTTTGGCTGAGAGTGCAGCGACTCCTACCAGAAGCTGGGACTGAAACCTGCGGAGCGCCCACGCATCACCCGGGCCAATGTCGTTTGCGCCGAACCCATGCCGGGAGAGAAGGACCTCCTGGAGGAATTCATCGGCTCCTTCCGGGGCGAGCAGCGGATTGTGGGCGAATTGGTCCGGGAAGTCTGGGACAAAATGCAGCTTGCCGGCGAAGCGGGATCACTCCTTAAGATCGAGGAAGAGCTTCGCGAGTGCCATCGAGAGAGTTAGGAAGGAATGGGAAGATGTCCGGCGCGGACAACCGTCGGTCAGCTGCACATGTGGCCTGACCGACAACCGCCGAGGCAGCTCGAACTCCGCATGGCCCTGCAGGAAATCAAAAAGGAAGAATTCTGGGATCAAGCTAGAAGGCTGGGTGCTGGAAGCATTGAAGCATTTTGCCGAAAAGGCTAGCTAACGGCAAAGGCTACCAACGCAAGCTCTTTGCGGAAGATGCAGCGCAGGGATTTGCGTTCATCGATCTCTGTCGGAAGAAGTACGATGTGGTGCTGATGAATCCGCCGTTTGGTGAAGTATCTTCTCACTTATCAGATTATTTCGCCCGCACCTATCCGACATGGAACAAAAATATACTCTGTTCCTTCCTTGAAATAGGTTACCAAATGTCTCACCCCAAGGGAGCGGTTGGTGCTATTTACGACAGAACGGCAATCGTTAAGAGCACATATGAGGATTTTCGCAGGACCGCATTATTTAGATAATCGCCTCAGCGCAATGGCAGACCTTGGATGGGGAGTGCTCGATGCTAATGTCGAAGTCACAACTTCCATTTTGAATCATCAACCTCCTTCAAATAGAGGGGTTTTTATCGATTCCAGGGAAGTCGATGCTGACAGCAAGGTTCTCTACATTCTGGATTCAATTTGTGCTTTTTGCAGTGGACTGGAAAAAGACAGAACTTTCTGTGAAAAAGGTTCATCCTTTCAACATCTTCCAAACGCTGTCGTCGGATATGACTTTCCCGAATTTTTGATAGTTGCTTTTATGGAATGTCCGTCCCTGGAACGTTCTGGACTGAAAGCAAACCAAGGCCATGCGCTGAAAGCCGATAAGCACTTCCGCCTGTGGTGGGAAATTTCGAGCCCAACGTCTATGGGATTTGTGGCGAGAATGTTTAATGGGTCGGGATTTGCACCATACTGCACAACACTTCATGATTGCGTCCTTGCTGATGTCCCTCCTGAATCTCTTCCGAAAGACAGCGCCACTGTAATCCGAATCGGGTATAGTTGCTGCCGGGTATTTGCTTTGGGGAAGAGAGGTGAGTTTTTGACTCATGTCCTACCACGCAATCATATTTTCACCAAGTCGAAGGCCAATCAATTCCGATTAGAGAAAAAAATAGAGCATTGGATGCACTTGCCCTTCTCAATACACCTTTGGTCAGATTCTCCCTCAATAAATATATTCTGGACAACATAAGTATTCTGGCTACGTCAACCTCTTACCATACCATCCATTGTCAAATATGGAGAAATGTAGAGCACTGGTTGAGTCGGCAATAGATACGCTTCGAGATGCTCAGCGTCTTGATGAGACTCAATCGCTGTTTTCAATTATTCGATCAGGAATTGGAATTTTGGATAATGCATCATTCATCAATCGTCTAGTTGATTCATCACGCGAAGTATGCCTTGAAGCAGAGATGTGTTGTCATGAGGAATCAATCTGTACATACAAAGTTTTCCAGCCAAAGCGAGCAGAGATTGATTCTTTTCGGATAAGACAGCCTAAGGTCGAATCCCCTGTATGTGACGTTGATTTGGCTTCGGATGTAAGTGGTTTGCAGCACACAGCGAAATATCAACAATAGTAGGCATCGTCTTCGGGTGTTGGGGACGCCCGCATCGCTATAGATCCATTACTCGCACCCAAATTGTCAGATCCTTCTCCCATGCACTTCCCGTTTGCCCCCAGGTATGCTCGCGGCCCCCGACGGCCTTCCAGCCAAACCCGGCCGGATCGTCAGCGAAGAATGGCTCCGGGCGCGGCCAAACGCAATTACCCTGCCCCCGGAAGGTCGGTCTCAAGACCAACCATTCCCGATGAAGAATACCCGCTGCGGATCACCTGGAGCGGCATCTTGCTCGATGACTCGGACGGCGACGCAACGCAGACGCACCCTGAGGACATCGTCCGCCGAGTGCGCGAAGTGCTCGAACTTCTCTGGGGTGAACGGGCCCAGGCCATCGAGCAGGAAGCCTGCGAAATCCTCGGGGTGTAGCCTGCGCGACTATTTCCGCAAGCCCGCCGGCTTCTTTCGCCGACCACCTGAAGCGCTACTCCAAGAGCCGGCGGAAAGCGCCCATCTACTGGCCGCTCTCCACCGCTCCGGATCTATACGCTCTGGATCTACTACCACCGCCTGACCGACCAGACGCTGTTCCAGTGCGTGAACGACTTCGTGAAGCCCAAGCTTGAGAAGTGAACCAGGACATCGAGCGCCTGCGAGGAGAAGTGCTTCAAGGCGGAACCGCCAAACAGCGGGACCAGCTTGAAAGGCACCAGAAGCTGCAGCAGGAACTCAAGGAATTCCGTGACGAGCTCTTGCGGGTCGCCCAACTTCCCTACCGGCCGAACCTGAACGACGGCGTGCTGATCACCGCCAGCCCGCTCTGGAAACTGTTCCGCCTGCCCAAGTGGCAGAAGGATTTGAAGGCGTGCTGGGAGAAGCTCGAAGCCGGCGAATACGACTGGGCGCACCTGGCCTACAGCATCTGGCCGGACCGGGTTCGCGAGAAGTGCAAGACCGATCGCTCCATCGCCATCGCCCACGACCTGGAAGAGCTTTATGAAGAGCCGAAAACGGACAAACCGAAAAGAGCAAGAGCCAAGCGGTAATTTTGAAGTTCCGAGCTGGATTGCCGAAGTAACACAGGATAGCATGAATGAACGATGAGCGAAGGTTTCCAGATGATCCTTTGACATTTATCCGTCGCTGCATGGAGCAAGGAAAGATCTTCTGGACCTACCATGTTAATATGCGTCTGAAGGGCAGGTCCATCTCTCGGAAAGCGATCATCTCTTCACGGAACAGCTTTGAAATGATTGAAAAATATCCGGAGGACAGATACTTCCCAAGCTATCTTTTGTATTCAGTGTATCGAGGCGAAATCTTCCATGTACTGTGCGCGACCGACGTGGAAGGAGATAATATGAGAATTATCACCGTTTATCGTCCAAACCCCGAGGAGTGGGAGGCGGACCTGAAAACGAGGAGGCGGTAGTCATGAAATGCCACGTATGCGGGTCCATGATGAGGTTGTCGGCCACGGATCTCCCTTTCAAGGTGCGCGATAAAACCATCGTCATCTTTAAGGATCTGCCGGTGCTCCAGTGTGACAACTGCAGCGAATACTTGCTGGAGGATGCCGTAATGAGCCGTGTGGAAGAGATGCTCGACAGAGTGGACGTTGCCGCAGAGATCGAAGTGATCCGGTATGCAGCCTGAGCAGATTGGGCCGTTAGAGTGACATGGCCACCGTTACAGTAAGAGACTATTTGCCCCTGATCGCAGCGGTCAGGCAAGCCCCACAACGATATCTCTGGTCTTCCTACGATGCTGAGGCAGATGTACTCTACATCAACTTCAAGAAGCCGAGCACCGCCACCGACAGCGAATTGACCGATGATGACGTCATCATTCGGTACGAGGAAGATGAGGTGGTTGGCTTGACCATCCTTCACGCGAGCAAACGCCAGAGCTGATTGCCTAATGAAGATTCGCAACTTCTTGAAAGACCATTTTTAAAGGGGTCCGGCGATAAGCGCAGGAAACCATACACATGAGGAAACGAGGGATGGCAACAAACCTGGCAGAAGAAAAGACTTCATACACTTACGAGGACTACAGGGGGTTTCCTGATGACCTACGCTGCGAGATCTTGGATGGGGAAATCTACGACATGACCCCGGCTCCCACTACGGTCCATCAGGCGGTTACCTTAAGGATAGCTTATGTCCTGGAAAGGGACATGGAAAGCAAAGGTTACCCTTGCCGGGTTTTCATGGCGCCGATAGATGTAATCCTCTCTGATAAGGACGTTGTACAACCGGACGTCCTCATTGTCTGTGAGCGATCCAGAATCAAAGAGGCAGGCATTTTTGGGGCGCCGGATGTGGTCTTTGAAGTGATCTCCCCCAGCACGGAGACCAAAGATCGCAAGCAGAAGCGGAACCAGTTCGAACGTTTCGGTGTCAAAGAGTATTTCATAGTTCACCCGGACCGGGAATACGTTGAGAAATACACTCTCGAGGCCGGGATCTATAAGAAGCCTGAACTATACCAGGAAGATGAGACTTTCCGGATCGAGGCAATCGGACTGGAGCTCGTGGCACGAGAGCTGTTCGCGCTACCGACGTAGGATGGCGGGAGACGGTCTCTTTTGAGGATTTCTGTGATTGGCCAGACAGTCTTGTAGGTTGGGTTTCGTTCCGTTACGAAATACGCATGAAATTGTGGAATATCCCAGGAACGAAACCCAACAAAAGCCGACCAACTGAAGCGAAATGTTGGGTTTCGTTCCTCGATCAATCACGGCATTGTGGACCGCAATCATGGTGAGGAACGAAACCCAACCTACGAGGCTACAAATTTTCGGACACTTTTTTGTGCAGAGGTGTACTGAGCAGGGAGAACTGTGTCAAGACTCGTCAAAAAAACCATGAAGATGAACCAGGACTACATCGATCGGTTGCGCCGCATTTTCGGCGTGAGAAGGGACACCGAAGCAGTTAACAGAGCCTTGGAGATGGCGCTTATCGATGACGAGATCATCAACGCCCACAAACGTATGAGGGGCAAGGGAGAGGTCATCGAAGAGCCTTTCGTGAAGGAGCGCTGGTCTGCAAATCGCCACGAGGTGACTTTCACTCGGCCAGACAGTGATGAAGTAGAATGAAAATCCGTGAGTTCTTGAAAGACCACTTTCAAAAGCGGCTGGAGCAGTCCGCATGCCTGGTGCTTTACGATCCCGAAGAGCGATACCGGGAAATCGTGGAGATCTGGAGGAACCCGAATGCCGCGTGATCGACGGCAGCCAGTCCACCATCCTGGCCAGAGAAGAAGCCATGGAGGCCTGGCGCCGGCTGGCGGAATCTGCGGACGAGCTCCAGTCCCTGGTAATCTATCTCCCGATCCCAAAGCCCAAAACGGAAGTGGAACGACAGCGAAACCCCTATCAGGCCTTTGCCATTGGCGGCAGCGAGTTCCCCTATGACGACGGGGACGCGTATCAGGCGCTCTGTCGCAAGGCGAAACCCGATTTTCAGCAGCAAGTGGATCAACTGTTCGAGGCCGGCATCCCCGATTTCGACACGGTGGATGCCATCGACAGCGGACCGAACTGGCCCAAGTTGAGGAGCCTTCTCAAGACCGAATCGGCAGCGGAGATTCTCGTTGCCCTGCTCTCACCCACGGAAACACAACGGAAGGCCCTGGAAGAAGATGATGCCTGGCCTGCGGAGTTCAAACATTTTGCCAGGGTGACGCTGGGACTCAAGCTCAAAACCAAAAGCCTGAAATGGCGGCCGATCCAGGAAGAGCTGGCCAGGTATGTGCTCTTCACTGAATTGGTCCTGGACCTTCCCGGTGAAATCCCTGAAGACCTGAAGGACGTGCCCAAGGGTGAAGGCATCTCATGGTGCCCTGATCTTCAACGTCTGTGACACCTTGCGCACGGCGTCAAAGCATCAAAATGCCTACCTCGAAATGGCCAACAAAGCGGCTGTCGAACTGAACCTCGAGGAGCGACTCAAACACCTCAAGGATTTTGGCAAGCGCGATACCTTCTCGTTTGAAGAGGAGAGTTTCCTGCTCCAGTTCCTTGCTGCCGCGGAAGCAGGAGAGATCGAGCGGGCGCGGGAGATTGCCGCTTTCCGGCTGAATTCCGTCTGGGCGCGCGAGGCCGAACGAATGCTTCTCTGGACAATTGCCGAACGAGGACTGGAGCTCATTTCAAAAGTCGACGAGAGCAAGCCTGAGTGGAAAAAGCAGGCCGGCGACCTAACGGCGCTGATTTCCTATTACACGGAAAGGCTGCGACAGCTTGATACCCTGCACCGGGTTTTTGAGCAGGCGGTGAACGATGCTTATGGCGAATTGGGCTGCGGTCGCAGAGTTTGTGGAGAAGGCTCGGCAGCGCTATTTGAAATTCGCGGAAGAAGTGCAGGATGGGTTTGTTGCTCTGGTGGAAAAAGAGGGGTGGCCCCCGTCCGGATATCTGAGACAGACTCAGGTTTTTGAGAAGTTTCTGGCGCCCAAACTGGAAGAACGCGAAAACATCGCTCTGCTTCTCATTGACGCCCTTCGCTTTGAATTGGCCGCTGAACTCCAGCCACGTCTTCTCGAAGACTACACTGTAGAGCTCCATGCGGTTGCAGCACAGCTCCCGACGGTCACCAAAGTAGGGATGGCGGCGCTGATGCCCGAAGCGGAAGGCAATCTCCGCCTGATTCGCAAGGATGAGAGACCTGATTCCCATGATCAGCGAGCGCGAAATCAAAGACCCGTCAGACCGGCTCAAGGCCGTCCAGGCGCTTTATGGCGACCGCTGTGCGATGATGGATCTCGATAAGTTCCTCAAGCAAAAGAAATTGCAGTTTCCCGAGACCGTCCAGCTGGTCATGCTGAAAACCAAGGACGTCGATGACTTGGGGACGCACCTGGCGCAGGACACGGCCCGGTTTATCCCGGCGGTTCTGAAGAAGCTCCCGGCAGCCATCAGCAAATTGAGGGAACTGGGCTTTGGTCATGTGGTGCTGGCAACCGATCACGGCTTCATCCTGCTGGAGGAGCAGGAAGCCGGGGACGTCGGTACCAAAGCCTGCGGGCGACTGGTTGCAGGCAAAGGACCGTTACCTTCTGGGCAGCGGCTCCGGAGGCCCGGGCACGGTTGCTTTTGAAGCCGAGCAGGTGGGCATCAAGGGAGAAGTGGATACCCTTGTGGTCCCGAGAAGTTTCGGGACCTTTGGAAGGTCCAGCCCGTATTTTCATGGGGGGCTGTCGCTCCAGGAATGCGTCCTTCCCGTGCTCTGTGTAACCGCAAAAAAGAAGGTGCAAAAGGAGGGGCGGCCCGGCAATCTCAGGATCAGTTACAAGGGCGGGGCGACCGACAGCGTCACGACGCGCAGGCCGATGGTGGAGATCGTCCTATTCCGGGAACAAATCGAGGGATTTGGAGCCAACGAACTCGAGTTCCAGCTGGAGGCCTATGCCAAAGGGAAAGTGGTCGGCGAAGCGGCTTCGTGCCATTACCTCGACCCCTCAACGAATTTCATCAAAATCCAGCTGGGTCAGGCCATCAAGGTGCCGCTCAGAATGGATGACGATTTTGAAGGGTCATTTGAGGTTCGGGCCATCGATCCCAAGACTCAGGCAAACTTACGCAACCTTGAAACTCAAGACCAACTACATGGAGTGATAAGCTCATGGATGCTCTTGATCAATCAAACTGAATGAAGCCTACCCGGGCCGCGTGGTCCGCAAAGACCTGCTGCATCAGATCAAGAAGGGAACGAACGTGCCGTCTTTTGTGCTGGAGTTCCTGCTGGCCAAGTTCTGCGCCACCGATGACCCGGATGAAATCCATGCCGGCATCGCGCGGTGATCGAGACGATTCAGAAGAACTACGTGCGCCCGGACGAAGCCAACAGGGCCCAATCCCTGGTGCAACAGAAAGGGCAAGCACAAGTTCATCGACAAAATCCACGTCAAATATGTGGAGAGCGAAAAGCGGCACTGGGCGGAGATGGAGAATTTCAATTCCCGGCGGATCGCCATCCACGACAAATTCTACCGGAACAACGAGCGGCTGCTGGAGGGCGGCATCTGGGCGGAGGTAACGCGTGGCCCACAACGACGTGGATGACGATGATTACGCCTTTTACATCGAGGATCTTCGGCCCATCCAGCTGTCACGCTTCAATTCCGATGATTCCTCGCGGAGCGCGACAAATTCACCCGGGATGAATGGATGGACGTGTTGATCCGCTCCATCGGGCTGGAGCCGTCAAAGCTCACCCTGCGGGTAAAATTCCATTTCCTGGCGCGGCTCTTTGGTTTTGTGGAGGCCAACTACAACTTCATTGAACTGGGGCCACGGGGCACGGGCAAATCCTACGTGTTCAGTGAATTTTCCCCCTACTCGACGCTCGTCAGCGGCGGGCAGGCGAGCACGTCCGTCCTGCTTTACAACAACGCCAAGAGGCAGGTCGGCCTGGTTGGCTTCTGGGACATGATGGCCTTCGATGAAGTCGGCGGCGTCAAGATCAAGGACTCAGAGCACCATCGACATTCTGAAAGATTACATGGCCAACGGGCGGTTCTCGCGGGGCGTCGAGGTGATTGCCAACGCCAGCCTTGGCTTTATCGGGAACATCGACCATTCCATCGATCAATTGGTCAATTCCACGCAGTTCGACCTGTTCATTCCGCTCCCGGATGTCTTTCGACCTGGCGGTGATGGATCGCTTCCACACCTATCTGCCCGGCTGGGAAATGCCCAAGAACAGCAGTGAGTATTTGACCACCAATTACGGCTTCATCACCGATTATTTGGCGGAAGTCTTCCACCACTTGAGCCAGCAGATGAACCGCTATGAATACGTGAACCGACATTGCCGGCTTGGGCAGGCGCTCGAGGGTCGGGACGAAGTGGCGATCAAGAAGACCGTTGCGGCCTTTTTGAAGCTGCTGCATCCCGACGGAGAAGCCGACCCGGGAGGAGTTGACGCAATATTTGGACTACGCGCTTGAGGGCCGGCGGCGGGTCAAGGAACAGATGAACAAGCGCAAAGCCGACGACGAGTTCGCCAGCATCAATCTTTCGTATATCAAGATCCGGGTGAGGAAGTCATCGTCTGGTGCCCGGAATCCAAAGACGCAGGAGCGACGCAGAACCCAAGAGGCGGGTGCTGCCGGGGCTGATGCAGGAGAAAACCCGGCCGCGGGAGAAGGAGCGCAGGAAAGAGGCCTGATGAGGAGATGCAGGTCAAGCCGGAGCCCGCGGTGGTGACCACGGAAGTGATCCAACCGGAGCCGGAGCCTCTACCCCCTCCTGAGAAGAACTGAAGGAGAAACACTCCAAGATCTTTTATGGTGATACCGGCTTACGTATGAGGCTCTTTTCGGCGACTATCTGCGGGGAGCAAAAGTCATCGACATTGAAGACCCGTACATCCGTTCTCAACATCAGATTAGCCAATTTCGTGCGGTTTTGCGAGCTGGTGGTAAAGATCGGATCGGCGCATACGATCAATCTCACCACCGGATTTGATGACGAGTCCCAGCGGAAGGAAGCGGACGAAAAGTTCCAGGCGCTGGCATCAAGCCTGATCGATCACGGCATCAAGCTGAATGTCACCTACAACCAACACCAGCACGACCGGGAAATCCGCCTGGACAATGGCTGGAAAATCAAGGTCGGCCGCGGCTTCGACATCTACCAGAAACCGGACAGCTGGTTCAGCATCGGCGCCAACGACCTTGAGATGCGGCCCTGCTTGAAACGATCGTGGACATTTTTAAGGGCAATCCAGGATAGAAGGATCTCAAGCCTATCTCACAGGCAATGATTGCCAATTCATGAAATTCTTTCCGATAGCATAATATTCTTTACCCGTTCCTTTTTCCGTATCCATTGTGAAGTTACTCTGCCTTTCAACTCATGGGCACGAAGCGCTCATTACCACTGATTGCGCTGGCATAAGGTTTGCTCTTCATCGGACAGGTTCCAAGAAAATCCCCATTTCGGTGAACACTTAAAACTGTTTTCGAGTTTGAGCTCCGACATGGAAACAACCTATTTCGCCTCATTGAGACTGGACTCGGTATGCAATGCTTTTGGAATTCTGGTGAAAGAGAAAAAATCCAAGGCTTAGACATCCTGGGGCTGCGACAACTGGATCAAAATATCGAACGCAAATGGGTCGCGGGCATTACGACTATTTCATACCGGGCGAGGTATCTTTCGCTGCTCCCCTGGATCACAGCGGAATTCTTCCGAAAGGAGATCAATGAAGGCGGAGGGAAAGGACATTTCGATGCAGCACGCTATTCAAAGGTGCTCAGCCGAATGGAATTCGTCGTTCTCGCAGCCTCGAAAATCGGCACAGAATGGGGTGAGTCAGGGATTACATACGGTGTTCTTGGTTCAGATCTCTATGCGGGTGAGCTGGCTGAGTTACTCAGCAACCACCGCGTTGAGATATCCTCCGACCATCACGGGGCATCTTATGGGACGTACATAATGCCATGCCGTTCTTTCGGGATTTTGGCAGCACCAGCAGGCGACACAGATGTGCCCGTTGAAATTGTGCCCAGAGGAGAGGACATACACAAGGCTCGGCGCGAGACTCTTGGGCAAAGCGAGTTGACAAAGCTCATCCTGGATGGGGGTCTGTTGAACCTTGAGGCCATAAAACGAGAAGGACATCACTTCTCGTTAAATGGGCTTGGTCATAACAGCAGAGAACTCGAGCTTCTGCGAGCGTCGTTTTTCACTCCTTACCTGAAGGATAATACCGTTCTTGAGTCCTACCGATGCTTCAATGCAACGGTGCGCTGGGCTCTGGCGGGGATTAGCAGCACGGGCAAATCCTCGAACGACTTGATTTTCGAGAATTTTCGGGATGCTGTAGTCGGGAATCAGGCCAACCTTTCAGATACGCAATTAGCATGGGCGGAATACGAACTTCGAAGAAGGGTTCATTCTTCTTTAGAGCTTCTCCTCTGTGCGCTCACAGACACCCTGATGGATTTGACCGAGGCAACCGTTCAGCAAATACTGGATGCCTGGCCAAGTTCTGAAAGACTCCCTTCTCTGTTAACGGAAATCCTGCAATTTGATTCTGTCCCCCTGGAGACAAAGCTTGGCGAGATCAATGACCGTTTGCCTGTTGGTGCATTCTTGAACGGCCCCTTGGATCGAAAAACTGGCCGCACGCTGACGCCATTCCCCCAAGCCTTATATGCGCTGGCAATGCTCCTGAATTGCCAGCGGCTGACTGAACAGCTCAGGGGAGCGGGAAAGATTCCTAAACGCGACCACTACATGGAACGGATCTTTACCCTTCTGCAGAACGGTGCGCAAAAGACCGTTGGTGAGATCCTGTCTTCTGCTCTAATAGAAACTGCGATTGAACCTCATCTGACCACAACTCTTCGAAAAATGGGACAAGGACAAAAGTGCTCTCTCCGATTCTATCCGGAAGGGGATTTACTTAGGCCCACCGGCAAGACTGTGGCTGCCGGTTTTAGTGGAGACCGACTAACCAATGTGCTTGGAATGCTGGCAGATCTGGGTCTGTGTGATCGGGAAGAAGGCGGCAAATTTGCACTGAACGATGAAGGGAGAGCGTTCGTCGGATAGATGGAGCGGTGTCCATGATTTCAGATCTTATCAGCCTCATAGAGAAGGAGAAGGATGTCACCAATGTGATTATCCTTACCCACAATATTGATTTTGTTTTTTTTCAACTCGTCGTTCTCCCTGCGCTTAAACGCTGCGGCCAACCCGCCATAACGATTTTTGCAGATGCTCATTGCGCTGCCGAGACATTTGCATATCAATCCAAGGTGCTTAGCGGTCTCGGAATCCGATTCCGGGTCGTACCTATCCTTTTGGAGTCGGGTTTTTGCTTCCACCCTAAAGCTGTCCTCCTGTCCGCTTCCAACAAAGCGACACTTTTTATTGGTAGTGGCAATCTTACGTTTGGTGGATGGCGTGAAAATGTTGAAGTCTGGATTCGATTTGATTCAGGAACGGATGGTACGGCAGCATTTGCAGCTTTTAATGATTACCTCCGGAAAATCCTGGAGAGAGTCCCCTTGAATAACTCCGTTAAAGCTGAAATAGAGGAGGCTTTTGACGGCAATACCCGCAGTTGGGCTACAAGGCTCGAAGAGCCTGGGATGTTAATTGGTAGAATAACCGAAGGTGAAGCCCTCTTGGGCCAAATGCTACGATTTCAGGGCTCAGGGCCTATAGAGAGATTCATTTGCTGTTCTCCGTACTTTGATACAGAGGGTGCCGCGTTACAGGAATTCATAAATCGAGTGCAACCTGGTGAATCTGAAGTGCTGGTTCAAAAGGGAGGATCGGGTTTTACCAAGAATATCGCATCAAAGTTACCACTCACAAGAGTAGTTCCGATAGACTTTACCCGTTCCTCCGAGACAAATACAGATCGCCAGCCTTTTCTGCATGCAAAGTTCTATGCTTTCCAGCGAGGGGATGAAGTCACCGTGTTTGCCGGGAGCGCCAATTGCTCACGGGCAGCCCTAACCATTCCAGGGAATTCCGGGAATGCTGAACTTCTGGCTATCCAGCGATTCAATCGTTCAGATTTTAAGGATCAATATCTAAATCATTTTGAAATACTCGATGAACCTATTCAATTACCCGATGATTTGTTGGAGCAAGATGAGACTCCCAGCGAGCAAGCCGGAATCCAGATTCTGGGAGCCCGCTTGGAAGGCCAAGAACTCCGAGTGGCTTTTAAATGTGCCCACAACGCGCAGTTGACAGGCTGTCAAGTGGATGAAAGCCCAACCGAATTTCAATTGATTAGCGATCGCATCGCAACAGTCAAGACTCCACGCAACCCGCCGCGTACTGTCTTTTTCGAAGGATCGAGTAAGGGCCTCCCAATACGTTCCATTCTCATGTGGATAGATATCGAAAAGGAGCTCCGTTCTACTTCATGGGGGCGAGCAGTATCAGAATCAATACATAGGAACGTGAGGCCCGGTGTATGGAACCTGGGAGCGTGGACTGAAGTAATCGAAGTTTTCTGCAGACATCTTCGGTACATACCTTCCCGCGCTCCTGCTTTTTCGAGTGGCGGTGTAGGAAACCAAGCCGTAAACGTCTTAGAATTTACCGAAGAGGATGTATTTGCTGACTCTTATAGCTTCCCTGTTATCAGAAGCGTAAAGACTTTCGGGTCCGGAGAAGATCGCTTGGGAAGTCTGAGACAAATGTTTCTTCAATGGTTTGGGGCGCCTGGATATGAAGGAGGTGAAAAGGAATTCGATTTACCTGACACAATAACGGACGATGACGGGAACGAGACAGATGGTGAAACCGTTGATACCAAAATAAAGATCCTTCCCGGAGCGAAAACTCCGAAACAGAAACCTCACCCTCCCAAGAGCGAAACCGAAAAAGAACGCAAAAAAGCCAGACAGATAATAGAACAGGTCATTCAAGTGATGGCTGGTTGAGACTATCTTGAGCGACGTCCCCCGGAGCATTTGGCTGATGATATCAAACTTAGTGCGATCCTTTTGCGCACGGGGCTTCGTGAGGGATGGCTCAGCCAAAATGAATTCGTAGAATGCACACAGCGGATATGGTCACCTTTGTTTATTACTTCAGAGGCTGATAGGCACATTGGCTGGCTTGAACATCGCTATCGTTCAAGTGAGTCTCCCGTCAATTTTGCCGCAAGCATGATTTCGAGCGAACTCTCGGCGACACTGGTCATGTGGGCTCTGGCACTTCCTGACGGTTCGATTCAACAATACATTGATAACGCGCGTTTCAGGTTTGCCAGTATTCTGTCCGTGGCACGATTGCCCTGGCTCTGGCATGGCGGTGACAAGACCGAAATAGCCGAACAGCTTTCCAAGCTTCTTCGACATCCAACCACAGACGTTCAGGATTCATCCTCTTTGGATCATCTCCAGAGTTCATGGCAGCAGCTGACGCGAAGGGGTCAAGCGCTCCGTACACTTGAACAAGCATTGGTCGGCCTTACCCCAGCTCAATTGCGGGAGGGATTAGCTCAGGACGAAGTCGAAAAAGGTGAGTTGTTGTGGCAGGGATTAGGTGGATTCTGCGTTGCCACCCAAAAATGTAGTCGCTCTATGGAAAAAGAGAAGGTGTTGACCGTCCGTCTCCACGGAAAACTAGAAGAGGTAAAACTCATGTCGGGTTACATGATTCCTGTGCGAGCGCTGCTGGATGAAACAATCATTCCAGTCACAGAGGGCTTTGGGGCAAGGCAGAGGGACGAAATTGCTCGGCTTGTTGAAGAACTTATGGGGGGTTTTACCAACATGATAAGGTGATGAGATTCCACAGAGGGAGTGGCAGAGGCCCTCTATAATGTAGTTGAGCCGCCGCCAAGAAGCCATATGTTCATGCAGATGATTGGTCCGACCCTATAGTGTAAAAACTGGCCTTCAGTCTCGTATACGGGAGTTCGTAGAAACCCGGTCCCCTTTAGCTTTTCATCAAATTTAGCCTGTGAACTTTATTTATGAAGGTTGGTATCCATTTTTCATTAGTGGAATGAAAGACGTAGCGAGTCGCATTACTTGCAGTTCGCCTATTAATCTCTCTAATGCCATGAGGCCGGATCGCAGAATATATGCAGTCTTGAATGTTCTTCCTCCAGGTGGCCCATAAGGAAATATCATTGGAAATCGGGAACGTTATTTCAGAGTCCGGCTTGCCAATCCCCAAGCTTTCGAAAAAGAATACGGGATTATCATTCGTCAGAAACACAGGGCCCGAGTCATTCGTTAGAAAGATCCAGGTCATGGTACTGATTACCTCCACGACCATAGGAGATGTATGAGGTGGAATCATTTCTAGCCAAATTTCTTTTGGTGGATTTTTGGCAAATTTTTCAAATATCACCCGTGCTTTCTGCATGAAGTCAGTCTTGGTTTTATCCGGCAACAAAATACCATCAACTTCGGCCTCAAATTCCTTCAAAGTCTTCGGTGCTGCTTGCGGGGCTAATCCCTTAATGCGCTCTTTGCTTTTTGGCACCCTCTTCATTAGCGCCACCATATACCGCACCAGAGTAATCTTCTCTGAAGCTGAGATTTGGTCTCTTGCTCTAATCTTTTCAATAACACGATTTGCTGGCCCTTCAATCTGATTGGCCAGATACTGTTCCATAGCAGCAGAATAAAATCCGGTTTCATGCCCTACATTCTTCAGTCCTGTTCGAAAAGGTGTGCCAGACCCTTTTTCATAGACCCAAATGTGTCCCTCGGAATCAACGAAGCCCTTTAGGTAGTATTGCGGTGTATAATGATGTCCCACTTCAGAGTATCCCTCGTTGTTGATGGCGGCAAGATATCGGTCTTTGCCGAAATAATCATGGAGTTTGAAGAGCGTAATATCGTACGACTCAATCGTATTTTTTCCCAGAATTCATTTTGTGGTACTCCTGATAAATATCGACCACCTGGTCGAATTTCATGGATTGTCTCCTGCTTCTTGGCCGGGGGTGGGTCTCCAACTGATCAGAAACACGAAGGCAGCGTAAGATATCCATTTCAAGTGTGCAAGAATTCAATCCGGTGTTCAAGGATCTGGCAAGTTCTGGAGTGTTCCTTTGATATGGTGAGTGGTGTGACGTCCTCACGATTGTGCGCAGGTCTTGGTTGGGAGTAGTCCCTCTCCCCCGCCACACTGTCATTCCTGAAGTATACTACTGTTTGTTCAGGAGCCTTTTCCCCTCGACTTTATGGAAAAGTGCATCCAACAGAGGCGCCTGATTCACTTGTCCGACTTTTCGCAGATCAGGATCGGTCGATTTGAGAACAGAATCGTAAACCTCCCTGATATCCTGGTCAGTGAGAATGGTCTTAGGGTCGGAACACGGTTCGGCGTTCGTTCTCCGGCTCCATTCTTCATGCCCATGTTCGATATAAACATTGGCAAAATTTCTTGCATCCAACTGACCGTCGATGGGAACGAGAGTGACTCGCGCCGGCTGCTCAAAACCCAGTCTCTGATATACGGGATAGTTGATATTCAAAAGTGTATTGGCACCCGTATTCGTCGAGGCCGACAACACAAGCAGGGAGTAACCGGAAGTATCTTTCACCGCTTCATCATACAGATATCTAAGGTCTTGGAGAAAGGCCTGATATTGAGCCGGACGAAGTCCTGTGAAAAGAGTTTCGATCTCGTCGAGGCAAAGTAACATGCCATGAATGATTTTCAAATATCTGGCCACAGTGAATGTTTCACGCAAAACCCTGGAAGCCACTGAAGCAGTGCCAATCCTTAAAAACACTCCTAGGTGCTTTCGTTCTGTCTGGCTGAGCGTGCCTCCATGCAACCATCTGCGAAATAGCTCACGCAATGTCTCAAAGCCATATTGCCCACGTGTGTTCGACGGTCGGTAGCCTGAGCGAGAAACCTTCAGCAGTCTAGATAATGCCGAATGGAGCTCGTCATGTTGAATTGATTTGAGGATCTCCTCGCTGTCGTCCCTCTTCTGCAATTCTGCCAAAAGAGATGTTATGAAGTCAGCCCCACAATGATCATTGCATATTGTATCCGCCCCTCTGAATGCTTCGCGAACTATATCCTGAACCTTTCCCGCACCCGCTGCGAATTCCACCAACACAAACCGGTAATCGCTTTCCCGGCAAAACTCTTCCAATTGCCATCGGCAGTGCCGAAGAAAGTGGGTTTTCCCTCCGCCAGTCCCACCTAATATCCCCATCGACCGGCGCTCCGGTGTGTCTCTGAGAAATCCGCTGACGAGAGTCACAAAGCGCTCATAGGCTGTTTCTTGATCATATAGAATCTCAGGAATAATCGTCCTACTGGGGGGGAAAGGATTTCTGAGAAGCCCATACCGATCAAAGAACCGGTCCTGCTCCAGAGCTGGAGACTCTATTTTGAGACGCAACTGCTCACTCAGTTTCATAGTCATGACGACCTCTGGCCTACGGTGAATACGGGACGCCCATTGACCTCAATACGATCCATGGGAATTAGAAGTGTTTGAAGGTCGACAAGTCTACCTTTGACTACTTCGCAGCGTGATACTACTGGCTTTCCTGCTGATGGCTGAAAAGAATACTCGGCAAGCTGGTTGGCTTCAACTATACGAGCAAGCTGTTGAAAGGCAAACCATGGGCTGATACATAACAATCTACGCAATTCAAACAGCAACTCCGTAATCGCGCATAAACCATCTCGAGCTTTTTCATCAAAGGCCCTTCTGAAACAGTCCATGATGGTTTCATCATTCGGTCTTGCCGTTCCATCACACAACATTGATTCGTGTGTCCAGGCCTGCCCCAGGTAGATAGGAACTTGTGTGAATCTCTTACGCGAGTCCTTAGAAGGTTCCTTTCCAATTTCCCTGGCTAATACATTACCCACGGCATCGGAATCCAGTTTGGAATTCGCCCTCAGTGCTTCCAGAATTGCACGATACGGCCCAAAACTTTGAAGTTGGGCGCTGGCTTTATCTAAGTCACCTCGCTCCAGTGCTTCGTCTAAAGATTCCAATGCCTTTGTAGCGATCAATTGTTTACCTTCTGGGACAGCAAGCCCTGCGCGGAGGAGAAACTCGGCGGCCATCTTTGCTACCTGGTCACTCGGTCTTTTGCTCTCGGGCATTCGCATAATGAGATCGGACAAGGGCGCCTGCCCTTGAAGGAGTGCGCCGCCCAAGCGGAGAACCTGAAGAAAAGAAGCTTCCGGCAGCGTTACACCTGAAAACAAGCCTCCAAACAAACCTGAACTGGAGGGGGGGGAGATCTCAGGCGGCCGCTCCTGACGTGCCGTGGGAGTCTGGATCAGGAGGCACTCACGGCTCCAATCCGCCGCCGTTTTGCCGGGCCAGTAGGCCTCTAGCTCTACATGAACTTGTTGCTGACTGTCCAAGAGTTGGATCCTACTGAGACAATGAGCCAGATCCCACAGGAGATGAATCAGGGGTGATCCGAGAAACTTGCGTGCAATGGCTTCATAATAAATGCATTGAATGCGACCATGCGGCAAGCTCGGGGTTTGCAGGAAAAGCGTCGGAATGCCTTCGGCTCTAAGAATTCTTGTCAGCAACACGTCGGATGTCACCACTCGCTTCTCTGCCCTGGTTCGAGTGGCACGAAACACAGTGTGAATAGCTTCAATGAAAAGCCGATCTTCAAGCACATCCCCCTCGTCTGAGTCAACAGTTCCTCTTCCGGCAGGCCGAACGTATCGCAAGAGCTGAGGATCTATTTCGAGCACCTGATATCGTTCCTGGCAACGCTCCAGAAGACACAGAGAGGAATTGATAAGAGTTCTTGATCGTATGGCTTGCGAGAGATTATTTAGTTTTTTTTTGCTCACCAAGCCCTTAAGCTTTTGGTCCCGTTGCTGAATCTGGGTCAGGGAGACAACCACGGGCAAGATCCAGATTTGAGTCTCGCTCAAAGCATGGAGCAGCCAATGGAGAGTACCTGTTGAGAGCGCATTGGTGTCTGGTACCAGGATGACAGCATCTCGTTCGAGCGAGTTTAAGGATATCGTCGAATCCCTCAAGCTCCATCGATGGGCGCAAAATGCCTGTACGCAGAAGACTCTGAGCGAGGATGTCCCGGAGCACCTTAGCCTGTTCGGGATTCTGCGAGTTAACAGCGTCAGAAATAGCGTAAAACTGCATCGCCTCGTTGAAATCAGAGTCATATTGAGATGAGATGCTTTCTTGTGGCCGTTCAGCGGGCGGTCTTTTTTCAATCTCAACATTCAGGAGCGTAGTCCAGTCTTCATCTTCCAGGTGGGTGTTGTCGGTGTACCGGATGGAGTACTGACCGGGCAACATATGCTGAATGGTACCATCACCGATCGCCTCTTTGATCGCCATTATTTCTGCTTCACTCAACACGGATCCAAATACTCCCCTTTTGTCTCCACAAATCTAACTGTTCAGTGAGATCGAAAACAGCTTGCACCATCATGTCACAGCAACTGTTTAGCTCGACTTGGATCAATACATTATCTTTTTTGCCATCCGGGGTGAGAACCGGCACGGCCACTTCAGACCAAGCTCCTGCATCATTTCTTGAGGCACTGAAAAGGTCCTTGAATCTTTCAACAGGGTACCAAGTGCCGATTTCGATCCTTTCTTGAAGGTCTGAGATCCGATTCGAGAGGAGAGATGCTGGGAGTTGATCAGCGTCATCTATTGAAGGCCCCTGGTAGCCCCCTCTCCAGATTTGTTCTCCGGGATATTCCGGTGTCGGTTCACCATCGTTACGAACCAGCGTGATGATCATACACAGCCCCTATGCTTCTACTATCTTATCACAGTGTTGGGAAACATCTCACATCTAGCTCTTACTGATACACGAATGCAATTAGATGATCACCATAAAAATTCAGCCGCTGTGAAAAAAGCAACAACAACCCTTCGTTCTCAGAATCATCGGTAGCGGGATGTAAGTTATGGGGATGTGATCAGCCATTTCTTCTTCACTCCGGGACCTGAGGACGTCAATGTCCGCGGTTATCCCCCAATCTCTTTTGTCCTAAATCGCTTACGGCGAAACTCGAAGTCGCGGGCAGAATGGCCCGTTAACAGAAGGACAATCTCGAAAAAAGATTTCATTATTTTCATCTATTTCACCAAATGGTGAAAAGCGGATTTCGAGTGAAATTGTCAAAAGAAAAACTCCCAGGAAGAGCCGAAAGCGCCATCCCTAATGTCTGGAAGGTGTCCCATTAGTTGAATTAGCGCAATAGAAAGTATATCTAATGAGGCACAATTCACAAATTCTGGTACATGGGGCACTTTGCGAGAACTTTGCAACAGCTTTCTGAATCAGGGAAAACTGAACGAAAGCGGATCACAGAAGTGATCCGCCGCACAAAAGGAAACACCAAGCTCAACCCGGCATTGCCCGCAGCGAGGTTAGTTACGAAATGACGGTTGTGGGTGTCTGAAGGCTGGGGAAAGGAAACTAAAAAGAAGTGATTGATCGGCAGGAAATCATGGACTTTGCCAGGGAAGTGGGCCTTAACCTAATGCTGCTAACTTAAGCCCTGACCCTGATGTGGAGGCACTTGGGTGTCATTCAGGCGAAACTGAAATGGTATCTTTTCAAAATCTTCCGGACCTCGCCTTTCCTGGGATGACGAAGGGCCGGCAAGATTTTCCTGGACTTAGCGCCCTTCGGGCGGACTTTTGATCCCGGTGTATTGCATAGTCTCCCGGTTACAGCCAGGACACCCAATAACAGGCATAACTACTTCTCTTCCCTCAAACTCGGCAAAGCCAAGCTCGAAATCGATGATCGCCTCGTTGACCCACACTTCACACCCGCACAGGGAACAGCGATAATTGTACTCCTCCGGAGGGGGGCCAAAGGGAATATCCTCCCCATCCTGAAGTTCCATCTCTGTTCTTAGCGATTCTTTCGTATTTGCCCGCTTTGAGGTTTTCCCACTCATCGTAGATCGTCCCGTACTTGGGGTGCCATATCTTCCAGAGATCCATCTCCCGACCACAGAATCTGCAAATCAGCGGATCTCAACCGCTCATCTCCTGGAACCTTTCACGATACTTCTTGGATGCAACCACCTCATAAGTACCCTTGATAACTCGCCCTACCCTACGTAATCCTTCCCTAATCACCTCCACCCATTTCTTGAAGGTCTTCGTTGCTTGCAGACCATAGTAGCGGAGCCGCTGAAATCCTTTCGGAAAAATATGTTGAACCATCCGTCCAATGAAGGTCATCACGTTGACCGTGACCACTTCTTTTTTCTTTGTCTGGTGATCCTTGTACCAGTACGTCACTTCCTGACCGGTGTAGCCCATGATCCGTCTTACGGCTATCGGAGGAGAGGCAACATATTTGGCCAGGTATTTGGCCAAGCCTCGGCATTGCTCTGGAACTTTTCCTTTCGTCACATGGGCAACAAGTCCTCTCGGGTACTTCTTCCAGAGAGCATCAATCAAGGACCTCATCTCCGTCGTTGGAACCATCTCCTTAAGCATCTTGAAGAGATGATATTGCCACTTCTTGTGGATGATCTCATACGGAAAATACCCCAACTCCACCCACTTACCCGTCTCTTCGTTGACCCCTCCACTGCTCATGATAATGTGAAGATGCGGATTATAGTGCCCAGACCGACCATGAGTTTGCACCACACCGATCGCTCCAATCTTCACCTGCTGCCTCACCGCGCAGCTCACCACATCTTCAAGGCACTCATACCCACAACGCATCAGTGCCGACAAGAGCTTCCCCTCATGCCGATCTCGATAGAAGATAATCCGTTGTTGCTCAGGAACCGTCAGGATCATATGACGGTATCTCACTCCAGGCTGCAATACACGGCTGACCTGCGCCACAAAATCATCCGTGTATCCTTTGCAACACGACAAACAAAAGCAACTCTTACAGGTAAAGGCAATCCGCCGCATATCCTTCCCGCAACAGGTGCACAGGTATTCGCTGTATCCTCCCGCTTCCTTTCCACAACCCAACATCTTTTGCACCACCTCTTCGTAATACCCTCCAGCATACGGCGGATGGCGCTCTTTGAACTCGATCCAATGTTCCTCGAATATCTGACGGAAGATGTTCCGATCAATCGCTTCTACCCTCTCCCCCTACTCTCGGTCCACCTACCTTTCTATCATGACTCAATTGATTTCATTGAGGAAAAATGCAAATTCCTATACTATCAAGATAGCGGCATTAGCCTTGACCCGAATGTCATCGAGAAGGATTATGTCCTGGGGTAGCTTCTCGCTGGCAACTCAAATCACCCGGCGCTGAACGCGGATTGGGTATTCAAGGGGGGCACGTGTATCAAGAAATGCTTCTTTGAGATGGATCGATTTTGCGGAGACTTGGATTTTACCATTACTAATTCCAATCATTCCAATCATCTCGATCAGGATTTTTTGAAAAGCAATTTCAGAGATGTTATGAAATGGGGGTGTGAAGCGGCTGGCATTGAAATGTCTCAAGATCGCATGCTCTTCAGGTCATACGAGAATATATGACTGAGCTAATTCCGTCAGAACCCGTGTCCGCACCACCTGCTGCTCGACAGTCCCGTGGCTTCACGACACCGAAACCGAAATACGCCAGATCGTCTCATACTCGCTCAGGTGGGACAGGCTTGAGCTTTGGCCCCAGGTATGTAGTGCAGTGCCATTACTGTGGAAAGCGATCTACTCGAAAAGAATACGGAACCAGTCTCAACTCCCACAAAGATAATCGAGGTAATCCTTGCCCAGGTCGATCAGGCGTTCTCGTTGACACGAAATTTTAGGAAGCCTCATGGCCGAGAACAGTGGCAACTGTCAACGATTTGCAGCCGAACAGGGAGCGAACGATTAGCTGTATCCTCCTCGGGCTTTGGCAGGGATAAGGCATGAACGAAATCGAACGGATTCAGGAATCCTCACAATATCTGGCGACCCTTCTGCGCGGTCGGCAGCACTATAAGGATTGGCTCCTTGCCGGGAAAAACCTCCACCGCCGCTATCCTCTGACCGAGCTCTATGAGGATCTGCAAGAAGCCGCCGGAAAGGCTCAGACCTTCTCCGAGCTGCTCACCGCCTTTCGCGACTTCAAACAGCGCCATTTTCTGCGCATTGGAGGCCGCGACCTCCTGGGGTGGGCGGACCTGCTCGGAAACCACCGGGCAGATCAGCGATCTGGCCGCCGTTGCCCTCCAGGTCGGGCTTGATGTACTCTCCCGTCACCCTGACTGGTGGCTCGCGGGAGAGGAAGCAAAGAGCTGGGGTCGGGTGCGGGAAGATGCGCCAGTTGGTGGTATTAGGGCCTGGGTAAGCTTGGAGGCCGTGAGCTGAACTATGTCTCCGATATCGACCTCCTCTTCCTTCATGCCCCGAAGCCCGGCAGGGAGGCTCCCGGCGGCGGCGCAAGACATGTTCCTCGAACGCTTGTGCCAATGGCTATCCCGCCTCCTGGCTGAGAGCGCCGAGGGGGACCGCGTCTTCCTGGTGGATCATCGCCTGCGGCCCTATGGCAAGGACGGCCCCCTGGTCCCCTCCTATGCTGCGGCTGCGGATTACTACCTGGAATCCGGTCAGCCCTGGGAGCGGCAGATGCTCCTCAAGGCCAGGCCGGTGGCCGGCGAGCGGTCCTTGGGACTGGCTTTCCTGCGGGAAGTTCGGCCTTTTATCTTCCGCCGGTTCCTGGATTTCCAGGCCCTCGATGAGCTCCGTGCCATGCGCGACCGGATTGCTGCCGAGAGCGCCCGCCACCGCTTCGGGTGGGAACAGTTCGACGTCAAACTGGGGACTGGCGGGATTCGCGAGGTGGAGTTCCTGGTGCAGTCGCTGCAGCTCATCTATGGCGGACGCCACCCCCAGCTCGATGAACCGAACACCTTACGGTGTCTGGACACTCTGCTCGAGCTCGGCCTGCTCGACCTCGAGGTGGTGGAGGAACTGAAAGCCTCCTACATTTTCCTGAGGCGAGTCGAACACTGGGTGCAACTGGATCAGAACCGGCAGACCCAAAAACTACCCAAATCCAACGACGCACGGAAGCGGCTGGCCCTTGCCCTGGGCTTCGGCCCGGATTTCGGCACCTTCCTTGAAACGCTCGAAACTCATTGTCACGCGGTCCATGACCACTTCCTCGCCCTCTTTGGCACCGACGCCGATAAGGACCGACTCCTCCGGAAAGAACAACGGGCAACGACCGAGGATATTCCGGATGACTCCAGTTTCTTGGCGGATGTTCCTCAGCGAAGCCGTCACTCGCTTCAGGAGTTCACTCAATGCCTTTCCTCCATTTCTTGAGAAGACCATTTTGGAAGTTCTGCGAGAAGATACGTCCTTGCACGATTCGGAACTGCAGGAGAAAACGCTGGTTCGCCTCGAGCGCTACTTCAGCCAGGTCTCGCGGCGGCCGGGGCTGAAACGGGTTTTTCACGCCCCCGCCGCCTGGCTGCGGGATTTTTGTCGCGGTCTCGCCACTACCGAGTTGCTCGGCGTGCTCCTGGCACACCATCCCGGCCTGGTCGAAGGAATCGCGACGACGACGAACACCAGCCCGGAATTCAGCACATGGGAAAAGGCGGGCGCTCGGCTCCTGAAAAAAACCCGAGGATTACGGCGAAAGCCTGGAATGGATTCGCCGCCTGAAGAACGAACGCCTGCTGCAGCTGGTGCTCGCGGATCTGCGCGAAGATTTCGGCCACGAGGTTCTGGAACGGGAGTTGAGCAACCTCGCTGATTTTGTCATCCGGCATACCTATGACCGCGTCCGCACGAACATCGGCCTCGATCCGGATTTGCCTCTTGCGGTGATGGCCCTCGGCAGGCTCGGAAGCCAGGAGATGAGCTACCTTTCCGACCTCGACCTGGTCTTCGTCTACCGGCCGAAGCCCGAGGAACCCGAGGACCTGATTCCAGCCGAAGTGGTGCGCCTCGTCCAGCGGTTCATGCGCATGCTGAGCACGCCTTTGCAGGAGGGGCCCGGTTATGCCGTCGATGCCCGGCTGCGGCCGACCGGGAGCTACGGGCCCCTAATCGTGACCCGCAGTTCATGGTTGGACTATTACGAGCACCAGGCGGACCTGTGGGAGATGCAGGCGCTCATTCGTGTCCGCAATGTCGCCGGAAACCGTAAGCTGGGCACCTGGATCGAACAGCGGGCCCAGAACATCTGTTACCGGCAAAGGGACCCCGAGGAAGTCTGGAACCGGCTTTGTCATTTGCGCGGCCGCATGCAGCGCGAGCGGGGTGAAGAAAAGGGCGACCAGATCGACATCAAACTCGGCATGGGAGGCCTGACGGATTTCGAATTCCTGGCCCAGGGAAACGCCCTGATCGAGGGCTACCGAGCGCCTTCTTTGCAGGTGCGCTCCGTCCGGTCGGCCCTGCAGAAGCGTCTTCGAGAACGTCTCCTCCTTGCGGAATTCGGCTCTTGAGCTGATGACCGCTTTTGAAACCCTGCGCTCGCTCGAACATCGCCTGCGTCTCCACAGCAATCTTGCGACGTCACGCCTGGACCCGCAAATATTCGAGGCCCTCAAAAGCCTCCGCCTCTGGCCTCTGCGTCATGGCCCCGGCGCCATTGAAGACTGGCAGGACCTCATCCGGTTACGCCGCCGTGTGAGAACCGCGTTTCAGAGTTTTTGCCCTGATCTGTAAGAGCGCGTCCAAAAAGTCCTTGTTAATGTCACCCCCGCAGTTTCCTGCCGGGGGTCCAGGCCTTTAGAAACCTGGATTCCCGCCAGAAGCATGCGGGAATGACGTTTGGAGGTCTTTTCGGTTCTCCCGTTCGCTCGTTCCCAAGCTCCAGCTTCGCTCTTTTCGCTCGTTCCCAAGCCCAGCTTCGCTCGTCCACTCGTTCGCTCGTTCCCAAGCTCCAGCTTCGCTCGTTCGCTCGTTCCCAAGCTCCAGCTTGGGAATGCAGGACGGAAGCTCCAGCTTCGTGTGTCTCTTGAGTACCAGGTGACATCCACAGGTCCGACAAAGCTGGAGCTTCCAAGCAGGTGGGTTCCCAAGCCAGAGCTTGGGAACCAGCTTTGGGGAAAATTTACAGACAGAGCCAAGAACCAATGGGCCGTGCTCCCATCCATCGCGATGGCTCGCGTTGCGGGTACGCCGCCTGTCAGGACCAACGTGAATGCGATCCATACGACCCAAAACCGAGATTTTTACGGTGGAGAACCCGTTTGACTTCGCCTGATGCGCGGGCTATAAGAAAGCGGTAGAGTCCCCAATCCACTTATAACTTCATTCAATGCAAACACCAAATCAGGAGGAGTATGTCATGTACAAGAGTAAACCAGGCGTTAGTTGTGGCAAGTTTTTTCTGATTTCTCTGCTCTGCTTTTTTTCGTTCCTCCTGCTGACCGGAAGGACGGAAGTTTACGGTGACGAAATTGCTGACCAACTGTCGGCCGGACCTGAAGGTGGGTTTGCCGCACCTTTAGAGGCTGCCTTTTCCGCCGATTGCACCGACACGGGGGTTCTGGCCGCGACCGAATGCTGGCGACCAACGAAATCTTCACGCTACGGCCTTGCCGGCACCCTGGAATCCTATCTCAAGTACCTCTATAACGCTGCCGGTCAGCTCACTAAAACCTCTCGATATGTACCGTCAGATCCCGACAACCCCACCTCTTACGTGACCTATAAATACAATGCCAAGGGACAGCTTACGAAGGTTTATGTTTATGATGGAACCGTCTTAAAGTACTCCGGAGTCAGTCAGTACAATGCCAAAGGCCAATTCATTAAGGGTTCCGCCTATGATGATACTGGAACACTTACCTACTATGGGACATGCTCGTATAATGCCAAGGGCAGAATATCTAAGATATCTGCCTTCAAACCTGATAAAAGCCTGCAATACTACGCCAAGATGACCTACAATACCAAGGGCAGGCTGACGAAAGTATCCATTTACGATTCGGCCGATACGCTCATTGCCTACTTTACCTATAATTATGATTCAAAAGGGCGCCTGAGCAAGGAAACTCTGAATGTCAATGTTTATGGTTTTTGGATCAAATATTATTATACCACTTATACTTATGGGTCGGGACCATGCACCAGCGGCAGTCCCGATCCCCTTTTCTTCTGGGTAATGCTGGCCTCTTTTCTGGAGCTCTGAGGAAAGTTTCTCAACGGTTCGCCATAAAACACTCACCCCGGGAGGATGCTCGCTCCTCTCGGGGTGACTTCATTTAGTCTGCATGATGGATCATTCCATGGATGGTATAAGGGCCGTAGGCTTCGATCTCTTCAATACTTTGATCACCGTGGAACCGCATGCGCTCGATCACGCGGTGACCATCCTGGCGAAGAGTCTTCAGGAGGAGGGCATCGCGGTGGCGCCGGAGACCTTCCGCCAAGTGCACCGCCAGGCGGCCCTTCAACACATCACCGAGACCCGCCATGACGGCAGGGAGACCCACAACCGATTTTGGATCAGCACGGCCCTCAAGCAGCTTGGCCATGAGGTCGAACCCGACGACCCGAGAATTGCGCGAGCGATTGAGGTCTATTTTTCCGCTTTCCTGGAATTCTGTCATCTCATCCCGGGAACGGCAGCCATGCTTGGGACCCTCAAGGATCGCTATCCCCTGGGTCTCCTCTCCAACTTCACCCATCCCCCCGCGGCGCGAGCCATTCTCGATGGTCTCGGGATCACCTCGTTTTTTGACGTGGTGTTGATCTCGGGAGAGGTGGGCTACCGCAAACCCCATGCTTATGTTTTCCAATTGCTCGTGGAGGGCCTTGGCGTGGAAGCGGGTGAGCTCCTTTATGTGGGGGATGACCCCGAACCCGATATCGACGGGGCCTGCAGCGCTGGCATTCAACCGGTGTGGACGACTTACGTGAGAGACCGCAGAATTCCCCTCGCCCCCGGGGTCGCTACGGAACAGCTTGCAGCCCCCCAGTGCGCGACGCCCCGCATCTCCTCCTGGGACGATCTGCTCGTCCTGCTGGAAGTAAAAGCGGCGAATTGATCTCCCGTCGGTCTCTTCTGCCCATGGGATCGCGGTGCCAGCGACTCAGTTTCTCTTTTTCGCGGTCCGGTCATTGGACATGCTGTCGCTGGAACAGATATTCAGGGTATTGCCCGCAACCAGTTTCTGCCCTTGGCGCAGCCTGTTATTCGTTGAAAGTTCCTCAACCGAAACGTGAAATTTTCCTGCAATCGAATAGAGGGTGTCTCCGGGGCGAACGGGGTAAGCGATGCAAACTTTCTTAGCCGGGGCGGTGGCCTTTGCAGGGATTGCCAGCGGGGTTGAGTGCTTTGCAGACGCATCTTTCTTCGCGGCCGCCAGCATGACCTGGCCCGTGGGCGGGACCTTCAAGGTTTGGCCGGTCTTGAGTGACTGAGCTGTCGGTTTCAAACCGTTGTAGGACGCCAAGTCCGCAACTGAGCACTGGTACTTCCGCGCAAGGCTGAACCAGGTATCACCGGGCTTTACGGTGCAACTGGAGGGGCCGGCTGCGACCACACTTCTGGCCTCGCCCACGTTCTTGAGCGCGAGGGATTTAGCGGCAGATTTCTCTTCCCGAACGTCCAGCTTCCGAGCGTCTGCATAAGGCTGATAACTGCTGGGCAGGGGCTTAGCGGCAGGCCTTTCTTCACGGACCGGAAGCGGTCTGGCCACAGCTTTTTCTTCCGGCGGCGGCAAGGGGCAGGTGGCGAGGGCCGTCTGGACCGATCCCCCGGTGCCGATGGGGACGCAGAGTTCATAGGCTGAATCCCCCGGCGGGGTGGCCGCCTGGCAAAGCTCCGGATTGCAGGTGCGCAGGGATGATTCCGGAACTCCGGTCTGTTTTTCGATCCATGACAGTTTCACGCCTCCGGGAACGGACACGGTCTCATGTTTTGGCGCGTAGTGCTGGGGATTGTAGTGGAACCCATACAGCTTGGTGTTTCGCGCAATCTTGACGGTAGCATAAACCTTGGGCACGTATTCGCGAGTTTCCAGGGGCAGGTAGCCGGATTGCGCAAGTTCCCAAAAGGTCTGCAGCTTGCTCTGATCGAGGGCCGCCTGCACGGCCTTTTCGCCGCAGTTGTAGCCGGCAATGGCGAGCGGCCAGGACCCCAAGGTATCGTAAAGGAACGACAGATATTCGGCAGCGGCCCGGGCGGCCTTAAGCGGATGGCGGCGTTCGTCGATCCAATGGTTCTGTTCCAATCGGTAGCGTTTGCCGGTCGATTCGATAAACTGAAACATGCCGACGGCATTGGCATGGGAGCGGGCCGTCGGAGTAAAGCCGCTTTCCACCAGGGCAACATAAACGAGGTCTTCCGGCACTCCCTGTTGCCTGAAAATCTCCTGGCACGGGACGACATAGTCCTGAGCCCGATCGAGCAGGACCTGGAAGCCTTTATGTTTTTCGCCGGCGTAGCGCCTCGTCCACAAATCAACGGCAGGCTCGTCGGGAACCACGAGCTCGGTCTTGGCGTGTTCGCGTTTGGCCTGGGTGTATTCGGCCTGGTTGTCGAGCTTGCAGGTCTCACAGACCGGCTTGGATGCTGCGGTTTTAGGAGTCGTGCTGCATCCCGCCAGGACCGCGAGCACAGCAAGCATAAGAGCGCCATAGAAGATCGTTCTGGGCATTTCCGTTCGGGTCATCTTTCCTCCTTCCCCCTTTGCCATGAGCCAAGTCACGCCCAGGCTGAGCGGACCAAGAGTGAAATACCGACAAGACGTGCACAGATGTGCGTCAACTGAAAAACAAAAATGGAAAAATCTCGTGGAATAATAAGGCAGGAACTACCGTTGCGGGGCAACGGAAGCTTGCCTCCGCGGCCCTGCCAGTCATCGGGCAGGAATTGAACACCAGTCATATCAGCCTGTTACCACTGCTCTAATGTACCGTGATCGCTGCCGTTGAGCTTCCTTGTGCGGGTTCTCTCACCATTTCGATCAATCCCGCCCCGGCAGCAGCCCCAAATTGCTCAACCACTAGCCCATAAAAACTGCCCTTGTCAAGCCAATTCCGCATAAATATTGGTGAAAATGTATTTTTGTGCGCTGGAAGGGTATTCCTTACGTCTTTGCGGTCATCGCCCAGACACCGGGAATGCGAAGATTTCCCTTGTGATATCAGAAACATAATGATTCAGGTGGGAACATTTGAACAACTTTTTGTGGATTCACTGTTTCTGCCGTTAGGCGCACAGCTTATGACCGGCTGGCTTTTACGACCTCTTTCACGATCTCCGTCCCCACCTGTCCCGCAACCGCTCGTTCAATATTCTCGATGGAGGCGATGATGGCCCGCTTCCCGCCACTTGTGAGAAACTGTATCGCCGCTTCCACCTTCGGACCCATGGAACCGGGCGGAAATTCTCCCTCACGCAGATAGCGCTCGGCTTCCGCCACCGTCAAAGTCCGAAGAAATCGCTGTTCCGGTCGCCCATAAGCAACCGCTGCAGCTGCTACGTCCGTTGCCATGAGAAAGATGTCCACACCCACTTCTTCGGCCAGCTTGGCACTGGCAAGGTCTTTATCGATGACCGCGTCGACGCCGTGAAACGTGCGCCGCTCGCGCACCACAGGAATTCCTCCGCCGCCGCAGGCAATCACGATGAAACCCAGTTCGATCAGCTTCCGGATCTCCCGTTTTTCCACGATGGTGACCGGCTTCGGCGACGCCACCACGCGCCGGTAGCCTTTCGGGGTCTTTACCGTGGGATAAGGGAGGCGCGCTGCCGCTTCCTCCGGGAACGCCGGACCGATGGGTTTGGAAGGGTTGTGAAAGGCGGGGTCATGTTCGTCCACGACCACGTAGCTGAGGAGCGATACGAAATACTTCTCGGTGTCCAGTCCGAGCTTCATGAACTCGTTATCGAGCGTGGATTCGATCATGTACCCGATCTGGCCCTGGGTCTGGGCGACGAGGATCTCGAGGGGCAAGCGGGGCACGCGGTCACAGCATTCCTGCTGGAGCATGAGGTTGCCGACCTGAGGTCCATTCCCGTGGGTGATGATGATCCGGTATTCCCGGGAAAGCCTTGCGATCTGGCTCATCGGCAAACTGAGGTTGGCAAACTGCTCCTCGATGGTCCCGGCCTGCCCCCTGCGGATCAAGGCATTGCCTCCGAGAGCCACGAGCAGGATTTGCTGTTTTCCTTGCCGCTTGGAACCCGAAATCAAGGGATCACCTCCTCTTCAAATCATTCCAATTGATCAGTCCAAGAGACCTTCCATCCTTTTCAGGAGCACCTCTTCCAGCGTCGGGTGGCCGTGATCCCGGTATTCGTAGCGGACCCTGATGGTGGGTTTATCGATGGCGATAATCCGGGTCAGGTTGATCGGGGTGGCATAGATCACCAGGTCGCAATCTGCAGCGTTGATGGTTGCCTCGAGATCCTTAATCTGCTGCTCGCTGTAGCCCATCGCGGGCAGCTGCGCGCCGATGTGGGGATAGCGGGAATAGGCGTCGCGAATGGTGCCGACCGCATGGGGACGCGGGTCGACGAGTTCGGCGGCACCATAGCTGCAAGCGGCGATGGTGGCGGCACCGAAGGGCATCTCGCCGTGCGTGAGGGTCGGGCCGTCCTCCACGACCAGGACGCGCTTGCCCCGGACCTGGTCCGCATGGTCGACGGAAACCGGGGATGCGGCAAGGACAATGTCGGGGTTTCGGGAGTATCGTTCAATATTCCTGCGCACCGTGTCGATATCCTCCGGCCGGGCCGTGTCGACCTTGTTGATGATCGCCACATCGGCCATGAGCATGTTGGTTTCGCCGGGATAGTAAAGCCGTTCATGGCCGGCGCGGTGGGGATCGAAGATGACGATGTGGCAGTCGGGATGGTAAAAGGGCGTATCGTTGTTGCCGCCGTCCCAGATGATGATGTCGGCTTCCGCTTCCGCCTGGGCCAGGATCTGGCCGTAGTCGATCCCGGCGTAAACGACGATGCCCCGGTCGAGCAGATGCTCGTATTCCTCGCGTTCTTCGATGGTGCAGTGATGGCGGTCAAGGTCATCGTAGGAGGCAAAGCGCTGGGCAACCTCGGCTCTTCAAGTCGCCGTAAGGCATCGGATGGCGCACCACCACCACCTTTTGACTCCGTTTCCGAAGGATTTCGCAGATCCTGCGCGTCGTCGGCGATTTGCCGGCGCCCGTTCTGACCGCGCACACCGCGATCACCGGCTTCTTTGCCTTGAGCATGGTGTAGGTGGCGCCGAGCAGGATGAAGTCGGCGCCTTCCGCCATGGCCACCGAAGCCCGGTGCATGACTTCGATATGGGAGATATCGCTGTAGGAAAAGGCTACCAGATCGATGCGATGCTCGCGAATCAGCGACGCCATCTCTCCTTCGGGGTAGATCGGGATGCCATCCGGATAATGGGCTCCTGCCAATTCGGGCGGAAATACCCGGCGCTCGATGCTGGGAATTTGCGCCGCCGTGAACGCAATGACCTGGTAGCGCGGGTTGTCCTTAAAATAGACGTTGAAATTATGAAAATCCCTGCCCGCTGCTCCCACGATGATCACCTTTTCGATCATAAGGCCCTTCCCTTCCTATACGCCATAAATCAACAGCCCCCATGCCATTAACCACTTCGTCCTTTGGGGATGTCAATTTCACGCCCTGCCGGTGAGGTTACCAAACAAATCTCACGCGAAGACGCGAAGACGCGAAGAGAGAAAAGAATGATTTCGACGATCAACTTTTTGTCTTCTCTTCGTGTCTTCGCGTCTTCGCGTGGGAAAACGCCAACCCCCATCCTGCGCCTAACGAAGTCCCCGGGCCATTTGCGCCGCTTCCGGGCGCCGCCGCAGCCACCAGCTCATGAAGGGGCTCGGCAGCGCCCCCAGGCCCAGGCTCATCCACGCCAACCCCCAACCCAGCCGCTCCGATGAGAACGGGACGCCCCGGGCCATGTCCATCACCAGGCCGAAGACCCACGGGCTGATCACCCCGGCACCGAACCCCAGCACCGAGCGCACGGCGTAGGCGGCGCCGATGTATCGCGGTTCGACCAGTTCGGTGAGGGCCGTCGAGTAGATCGAGGAATCGGCAATCGCGGAGAGATTGTAGCACGCGGCGGCCACGAACAGGACCGCCAGCGGCCAGCCGAGCATCCACCCGAAGGTGAACGAAAAGGCAAGGCTCATGCACGAAAAGAGCAGCATCGTCAAGGTCCGCCCCCAGCGGTCGGACAGCGTCCCGCCAAGGAGGCTGCCGAGCATGCTCGTCAGGTAGGTAAGGCCCGAAAGGAGCACCCCCATGCCGACGGCAGCGGCGGCCGAGTCCATCTGCCCGGAGGTCGCCAGGGCCGCCGTGGCCAGATAGGCGGGAAGCCACGCCCACATGCCGAGAAGTTCCCAGCAGTGGAAGGTGTAGGCGAGCATCGACAGGAGGGCGGGTTTGTTCTTGAGGACCGTCACAATCGCAGGCCACACCGCCTGACTGCCGGGTGCCGCATGAATGACGTTGGGGGTGTCGCGCAAAGCCGGCAAGGAAATCACCAACCCGACCGCAGGCAGGCTGCAGGTTACCAGGAAGGCGAGGCGCCAGCCGCCGATGGGAAAAGCCGGCTCGAGACGACCACCGACAGGGCAAAACCGAGGGAACCGGCGGCCAGGAAAAAGCCCATGGCGCGGCCCCGGGTCGCAGGCGGAAACCGTTCCGCGATAAGGGTGAGGCCCGGGGTGTAAGACCCGCCCGAGCACAGCCCGGCAAATCCGTACAGGAGGGCCCCGGAGACGAAATCCGAGGCGAAGACGGCAAAGACCAGAGCGCTGGTGCCGGCGGCAATGGCACTCCACAGGTAGGTCCGTTTCGCCCCAAACCGATCGCCCAGGAACCCCACGATGAACAGGGAAACCAGGAACCCGAGATGCCAGGCGGACTGAACCATGCCCGCCTGGGCTGCGCTCATCGACCAGTCGCTCCGCAGGAGCGGCAGGGCCGCCGAGTAGCTCGTAAAGATGAAGCAGAAGGCCACCCGGGCGCTGCAGAAAAGGCGAGCCAGCGGATATCGCTGGCGTCCGTCGTATCCTTTTCCTGCGGCCTCATTCCACCCACCTCCAGGCACGAGGGTGTCGAAAAAGCCCTTTTAACCCGTCACCCCGGCGAAAACCCATGTGCGCCAACTTAAGCATTCCCTATCTACCCCGAAGGGGTTTCATAAGTCAGCCCAGGGTCAGCGGTAGCGCCACCCTGGGTCAGGAGATGCCATAAACCATTTTACCCTGAAGGGGTTACATCAAAGAGAACCATGGCGAGCACCCGAATCTGTTATTAGACATCCTTTTTATGTAACCCTTTCAGGGTATGGATCCTTGTTGTGCACCCATACCCAGGGTGGCGCTTAGCTGACCCTGGGCTTAACTATACAACCCCTTAGGGGTAAAAGAATTGCACCATCCTGATCGTGAACGACCATGCGCCTTCCATCGGGTTAAATTGACGCCAATGGGCTTTCGCCGGAATGACGCATTGCGGTTCGGAAGTACTTTTGGGACACGCTCCAAAAGAGATCATCGCCACCACCCGGCCCCACTTTTTATCGCAAGAATTGCGGTATCCAGAGCGTCAGCGGCGACCAAAAGGTAATCAGCATCAAGTCAACCAGGAGGATCAGGAGAAAGGGGACGATGTTTCGAATGGCCTCTTCCAGCCGAGCGCCGGCGATGCCACAGGCCACAATGAGACAAATCCCGAGGGGTGGGGTCAGCATCCCGATGGAAAGATTGACCACGACGATTGCTCCCAGTTGCACCATATCGACGCCCAGCTTCGGGACGAGCGGAATCAACACCGGCACCAGCAGGATCAGCGCTGCGGTCGTTTCCACGAAAGTCCCGGCAATCAGCAGCATGACGTTGATCAGAATCAGAAGCACGGTGGGGTCATGGCTCCAGGATAGCATCTTGGAGGCGATCGTTGCCGGGATCTCCTCGATCGCCATAATCCAGCTGAAGACCGCCGCCGTAGCAATAATCAGCAGGACCACGCTCGAGATGAGCATGGAACGGATGACGATTTCCGGAAGATCCTTCAGTTTCAGCTGGCGGTGCACGCAAAGGCCCACGAAAAGACCATAGAAAACGGCCACGGCCGCTGATTCCGTAGCGGTAAAGATCCCTCCCAGAATGCCGCCAAGGATCACCACCGGGGCCCCCAGCGCCCACTTCGCGTCCCAGAAGGCCTGGCCCAGGTGTCTCAAGGAAAAGGATTCCATCTTCCCATAGTGCAATCCCCAGCACAGCAAGGTCGACACGACCACCAGGCTCAGGCCGATCAGCAAACCGGGCAAAATACCCGCCAGGAAGAGCTTGCTGACCGAAGCCCCGGTCAGGAAGCCGAAGATGATCATGGGAATGCTCGGGGGGATGACGACGCCGAGGGACCCTCCCGCGGCTTGCACCGCACTGGCAAACCCGCGGTTGTAGCCCCTCTTTACCATCTCCGGAATCAGGAGCGCTCCGACCGCCGCCGTATCGGCAGCCGACGAACCGGTAATACCGGCAAAAAACATCGAGGCCACGATGGCTACGGCCGCCAGCCCCCCCGGCAAAAACCCGACCAGGGCCTCCGCCAGATGCACCACCCGCCGGGAAATGCCCCCGGCCTCCATCAGCGCCCCGGCAAGCATAAAAAGCGGGACCGCCATGAGGGGAAACGAATCGGTGCCGGCGTAAAGACGCTGGATCACCATCATCAGGGAGAATTCTCCCTTTACCAGGAGCGCCGCCAGGGACGACAGCCCGATGGCCAAGCCGATGGGTGCATTGATCAGGAAAAGGAAGAACAGCGTGCTGATTAAGACGGCGGTGGTCATCGCTCAGGCGCTGTCGGGAGAGAGGCGTTCGAGGAGGTCCCTCAAGCCGTGCAGGAAAAAGAGGGCGCCTCCCACGGGGATGACCAGGTATGGCACGGCCGTAGGCAAGCCCAGGGCAGCCGTCTTTTGGGCCGATACAAACCAGACGAAAGCCGAACCGTAACCAACGAGCACCAGGAAAAAGAGCAGGGATGCCGTCAGCACCAGGATTTCGGAAGCGCGTCGCAGCTGCGGAGGCAAAAGATTCGCAAAGAAATCGATCCCGATGTGAGCATGCCGGCGGTAGGCGGCACTGCCGCCGAGAAAGGTAATCCACACGAGGCAGATGCGCCCGACTTCCTCCGACCAGAACAGGGAGTGGTTGAGGACATACCGGCTGAAGACCTGGACCCCGATGAGCAGGGCCATGCTCGAACCGATGATGCAAAGCAGAATCTCGGTTGCCCTGCCGGCCCGCTCACTCAGCAAACCCACCCAGTGTCTCATTACTGCCCCGCTTTCAAACACATCCCCCCAACGGAGGGCGGGTTTTCCAACCCGCCCTTGCATGGGCCACCTCACTGCGCCGCTTTCAGAAACACCTGCAGCAAGTCCTGGACCTGTGGTCCCTGAAAAATTTCCATATTCTTGATCGGCGCTACTTTAGCCCGGAAGGACGCGAGATCGGGCTGCTCATCCACGGTCATACCGGCTTCTTTCAGTTTCGCCAGAAAGCCCGCTTCATTGGTTCGATTCCAGTTTCGCTGATAGGCCGCCGCTTCCGTCATACACTTCCGGATCAGCTCCTGGTCTGCCGCAGGAAGGCCCTGAAACCATTTGAGATTCGCCACATCGATATGGGAGGAATAAACGTGCGCGGTGAGTGTCAGGTATTTCTGCACTTCATAGAGCCGGTAATTGGTGATGACCGACAGCGGGTTTTCCTGTGCATCGATGGTGCCCTGCTGCAGTTCCGTAAAGATCGGCCAGCCCATGGGGGTGGGGTTGGCTCCGAGGAGGCGCCACAATTCCTTGTGGAGAGCAGATTCCATCACGCGAATTTTCAGGCCGGAAACATCGTCCACCGTGTGCACGGGGCGTTTGTTGTTGGTGAGGTTCCGGAAGCCGTTTTCGGAAAAGGCCAGGCCCTTGAACCCGGCTTTTTCCAGGCGGGCGAGGAGCTCCTGCCCGGGGGGACCATCGAGGACCTTGTCCACCTGCTGGTAGTTCGCAAAGAGAAACGGATACCCGATCACCCGCGCTTCCGGAACAAAAGTATCGAAAGGCCCATCGGTGATAATCCCCATCTGGACGGAATTCATCTGGATCTGCTGAAGAATTTCGGTTTCCGTCCCGAGGGTGGCGCTGTGGAATATTTTGACCTCGTAGTCGGCTCGGGATTCGAGGAGCTCTTTGAATTTCTCGGCACAAATATTCTGAGCCGATCCCGGAATCGTTACCAGTCCAAGCTTGATGACTTCTTTGGCGAGCGCCGGACCCGGGGCCCCGACGCCCAGCACGAACACGCTCGCCGCAATGACTATCAGAGTAACCAAACGTTGCATTGCCATCCTCCCTTTCTGCTACCGGTTTCAGTACTGATTCCCGACAATTAAGCGTGACATTATCAGATTTGAAAAAATCAGCAAGAGACTCCTCATGAGCTTTTCAAGATTCCACCAGGCAATTCTCGTAATTTTCCACCAGGTATTTCTTGCCTTTCTGAATGACTCGATGCCCCTCGGATTCGAGAAGCTTCTTTTGCGCCTCGATTCCTCCCGGGTACTTGGGATTCAATTCTCCGCCCGTCTTCAGGGTTCGCCAATAGGGGATGGTCTCGCGTTCGCCTTCCGCGGCCGCCTCGACGGCGGCATGCGCGGCAATCCACGAAAAAATCCCGCAGGTCAGGGGGCATCCAATATCGGCCCCATGCTTCCGCGCAACCATTTGGCGTATTTCGCTGATGGTAATGAGTTTCCCCTCCGGAACTTCCGCCATGATGTCATTGACTTCCAACGGAGAGGGAATCACCATGGTCCTGCCCTTCCAATGTTTTTGAGCATTTTCGTTCAACGAAACAACCCTCGGCAGATCCTTGGCTGCCATCAGCTTCTCGCGCCAGGTTTTCTTTTTTGCCATGATTTCCCCTCGTAAGTTCGGAGCGTAACGTCATCACCCCGGGACGGTGACAACCCCATTGCACCTGCAATCGTGGTTTGGCTAAGAATTCCCCCCAGAAACTGGCTCAAGCTGGTTCCCAAGCTCTGGCTTGGGAACCCATATGTTGGGAAGCTCCAGCTTCCCTGGACATGCGGACACCCCCTGATGCTTAGAAGGCGGGGAAGCATGAGCTTCCTTAGTCATACAAGTAGACTATCGAGTCCCTCCGACATAGGTCAGCCCTGATGCGCGCACCAACAGGTAAAGTCCGTTAAGATGCGGATACGATTTCTGCTGCGGACGCCTCAGCCCCGATTCGAGGGGATGAGTCAGACGCGCATTGAGCTCCGGCAGCACGCGGATTGGCAACTGCTGGGTGACCGTAATCCGCAAGTCACCCTGTCGAAGAGATTCCAGAAGTATCTCAAAATCCTTAACAACGGTTCCCGGGCTGCACTCCTTAAAGACTGTTTCTGTCAGTATTTTCCGATGCTCAGGAGAACACTCGAGTTTCCGTGATGATGAGCTGCGCATCGACCAACTCCGTGGTTCCGGATGCTATCTGAAAAGGACCAATACAGGTCCCTAACGCTCGCTTTCGTGGCGTCTTGGTCCGACCGGGTTTGTTTCGTTCTGTGTTCGTGGGAATCCTTCAAGGGTCTGTGTGCTATCGCGCCGGTATGCGCCTGCCTGTGTCAGGGCGCACGTTTACCGTAGCTTTCCAGCTCTTCTGTTGACAATTCATCGGGATTCACCAGTGTGTAATGTTTTTCAGCAGAAACGCCGATGCCATTATCCGTTTGTTCGAGCTCGAACAATGCGATGGTTCTCCTATCCATGAACTGGGCAGCGATTGAGCGACAGATGAGCGTAGGGAATTTTGTGGCACACGCGGCAAAGTCCTGTTCGATCTGCACGATCCCGATTCTATCTGACCCTCCCTTCGCTTGAACCGGCAGAACGTAAAGTGCCCCTCTCTTGTCGATGCCGATATAGACCTCATCAATCTCAACCTGACCAATACCAGGGACCGTCGTCCGCAGATGGTTTTGAAGAGAGTAGCAGGTTATGCCGATGAAGATGTCAATCAGTCTGTTGTATCTGAGTTTTGCCAGGAGCGCCTGCTCGTCATTCAACGCATACTTTTCGATCACACCCGGTGTGGCATCGAGGATCTTCGTCTGAACCAGCATTTTTGAAGGAACAAGGTCCCCTTGAGTGGAGAGGACAAACTTATATTGTGCCCGGCCGGCGGGCCGAATTATCCATTCCGACCCCTCCGGAGCTTTTTGGGTTATGTTTTCCGGTAGACTGGCTCGGTATCTGAAAGAATAGAGAACATCCCCCAAATTTTTGGGGAGCCTGATGCCCAACTCTCCGGCACTATTCACGATATCCGCTCTTTCAAAGCACACCTCCGCCGCATCTTCCCTGTAATACTTGAAGAAAATCGATTCTATTATCTGAACATACCGGTTGGCTTTCCTCACCATGCTCTTATCCCTTTTGACCGGGCCACCGCAGCACGACAACCTCTTCTCTCAATTCTTCTCTTGTTGCGGTGGCAAAGCGGGTGCGAAATAGATCTATCCTAATCAGGTCATACCCCAAATGCTGCGCTATATCGGCGAGGATCTGGCCGGTTCGTATCATTACCCGGAGATAAGAAGCTTGATCTCCGACGACATAAGCCAGCCGAGCGCCCGGGCGCAACACTGGACGCAGCTCAGACAAATGACGTGCCATCCCTCCGAAATACAAACGCGTCACCTTCTCGTAAAGCCTCTCAAAACCGGAAGTCTTCCCGAGCTCCAGCCGGCGTTTTTCGATTGCCTCAGCAACTCGTTGGATTTCATCATGGTGTGCGATCCATTGATCGTCAGTGTCAGTGGTGTAAACGCCGCGAGTGTTGGAACGAATGAGCTGTTTCTTGAATCTCCTCAATTCTGCCATGCTGGTAATGAATCCCAGAACAACCGATTCGAGTCGGGTGGTTCTGGTGTAGTCCTTCTCATTGGGATACGGAGGAGATGTGATCACGGCATCCACGGAGTTTGGCTCAACCACATCGCCGATTTGTCGAGCATCTGCCAAACATACGCTTGTCAGAGGATAGGGTTTCCCGGCTACAACAGAAAGATCAAGTGCGATCTTGTTCACTTCATGCAGCCACGATGGAATTACCGGCATATCACCTTTGGGCTTTCCGATGCCCACCTCGGGACCAAAGCGGAGGTTGCTGATTGAAAACAACAGAGCGCTGGCCAAACCAAGCAAGGCGTGTCGGTGGTATGGCTCGCCTCTGTGTTCTTCAAGACACTCCAGGAGAACGAGCACCTTATGCAAAGGCAACGGGCTAATCGAGTCCTTTATCAAAAGCTTTGCGGCATCAGGGCTAAGCGTCCTCAACGGCAGAGCATTAGGGTCCCCTTCATATGGTTGGTTATCGTCAATGCCCTGTGACTCAAGCATCACTCGAGCCTTGTTGGCTATTTCGGATGATCGTGATCTGAGTGTACTTGCGTCAATTGCCCAATCCGTCTTTACCGACCCCGCAAAGTGAGCAAAGGGATTGGCTTCAAGGCCGATTGCCCCGATCATGTTTCTTTTGGCTTCAACCAGAGTCGTACCCGTGCCACAGAATGGATCCAGGACAATGTGGCGTCTGTCTAACTCAAATTCTTGAAGGTATTTCCGCACCAGGTGTGGGGGGAACGAAAGGACGAACCGATACCAGTCATGAAAGGCCCTGTCTCGTGGGTCCAACTTATTGTTCTGACTGCTGATTTCATTATTCTTGTCGTTTGTGCCGGATAGCTTGGATTGGCGCGGGGGAAAAGGTAGTCGCAACTGCAAAGGCTTTGGTGTCATCGATGAGCCTTATTTTCCCAAATGAACGTTAAGTCTGTCGAGCCCGGTGAAAATACCACATAAATGATTGCCGGAACAGTCCGCCAGGAGCGGCCAAATTCTTACGAATAACCCTGGATAAATTGGCCGGAGCGCGGGTACAGGCTTTTCAGGATCTCAGCAGGCAATTTTCGTAATTTTCCACCAGGTATTTCTTGCCTTTCTGAATGACTTTGTGCCCCTCGGATTCGAGAAGCCTCTTTTGGGCCTCGATTCCTCGCGGGTATTTGGGATTCAGTTCACCGCCGGTCTTCAGGGTTCGCCAATACGGGATGATATCTCGTCTGCCTTCCGCAGCTGCCTCAACGGCGGCCTGTGCAGCAAGCCACGAAAAAATCCCGCGGGTCAGGGGGCACCGAATATCTGCTTAGGCTTCCGGGCAACCATTTGCCGTATTTCGCCAAGGGTGATGACTTTCCCTTCCGGAACTTCCGCCATGATCTCATTGACCTCCAGCGGCGAGGGAATCGCCATGGTCCTGCCCTTCCAATTTCTTCCCAGTCGGGATTCCCGGCCTGGCGGATGACAAAATCACGGTTCTTGTTGTCGCGCAGGGCGAGGGCCGTGAAGTATTCCCAGAGAGATCGGTGGATAAAGGTATAGCCTTCTTTGACCCGCTGGAGGAGCCCGGTTTCACGCTGCAGCCGGTCCAGGAAGGCCTCCGTTGTGCCGAGTGTTGTGGCGCTTGGGCTGCGTCGGCCCATGAGAGTCACATGATCGACGGCAAAATCGGCTTCCTGATACAAAAAGAAGCGGAGCGAAAGGTCTTTCAAAAGCTCAAGCGCCTGCTCATAGTCGATGTGAGAAGAGCTGTCGTCCTCCTGATCATATGGCCGCTGCAGCAGGAGCTGGGTACAGCTTTCATAGAGCTGACTGCGCCGCTCGACCAGCTCGGCCTTGCCTCCACGTTCAAAGGTGTAGCAGATCATACTCAGCAAAAACAGATTGGCCGCCAGCGCACGGATGTGAGGTTTTTCCGCAAAGATCTGCTGGAGCTTTGTAATCGCTTCGGATTTGCCAGCAAACCATCGGGTGAGATAGTTGTCAACCATCGCGCGGGTCAATGGCTGCAGATCGAGGGCGCGGAAGGAGCGATAATCTTCCCGTTTCAGCCCGATGGGCCTCGAGGTGACAACCAGCTTAAAGCGCGGATGGTCCTTCGCAAAGTCATCGAGCAATTCGGCAATCTTGCCAGCTGTGTCCGCGTCTTTGATCTCGTCCAGACCGTCCAGGAGCAACACGGTGGAACGGTCCAGGCGACGCTTAGGGTCGCAAAGAACCCCGCACATTTCCGGACTGTCACTGTCGGCATCAATCTGTCGGCAGATAAATTCCTCCACAGTCATTTTGCTGCAACGAAAATCCCGCAAACGCGCATAAACCGATATCACTTCCTTGGCGCTTCCCACTGCCAACGTCGCCAAGTGGTGGCCAAGATAGCGCAGTAAGGTGGTCTTGCCGCCGCCCGGCAGGCCCCGCACCAGCATCCGCACCGGCTTGACGTTCTCAGGAAACAGGTCTGCAAGCATTTCTGATATCTCCATGACCGCCGGATCACTTTCACGGGGCGCCTCACGCCATTCGTGCAAATGAAGCGGGACAAAACCCTGTTCGATGGAGGTCATGCGCTCCGGCCCCCCCCGCCCTTTCATCATCGGAAGCGCGCCGCCGGCCAAAAAAATAGATCGTTGAAAAGCGCTGCCGCATGGCCTTACTGTAGTAACGAACGAAGGTCTGGTCGTCGGTTGTCGGCGAACTCGATACCAATTCTGCCCCAGGCAGAGGGAACCTGGACTTGATAAAGTTGGTCAGATTGGTCAGCACCAGCCGCTCGAACGTCGGGGTCCCCTTCTCGGGTTCCTCCTTGAAGGTCCAGTACAGGCCTTCTTTGGGAAAATCCTCCCGAAACTGGAGCACCAGCCCGAACTGCGCAATTTCTTCCCTGGTTCGAGGGAAAAAGTCGGTTTCCTTGAAGTACATCATGATCTGCGGGCGGCCCCGTTTCTTAAAGCTTTCAATGGCCGCCCGAATCTCATGTTCTGTTCCCGAAAGCGCATGTTTGGTAGGAGTCCCGAAGCGCCTCCAAAAAATGCCCAGCAGGACGTCACAGTCCTCGATCTTGAGAATCGGGTCGATGATTCCCTGGGGACCTTCGGCATGAAAGCCAGGGTAGGCATCCGTCTCCCATCGGCTCAGTTCAAGGCACAAACCACGATCATCGGCAATTCCGCCGTTGAGCTCGTCGATGACCTTCTCCATCACCTGCCGTTCTGGCTGAACATCGTTCGGAGAAGAAAGCACAATTCTAACCGTCCGCTTCGTTATCATCTGCTCCTCATCAAGCGAAGATCGCCTCAAATCCATGATCTTTCCTCTGCCGTGCTGCCAGTCCCTATGCTGCGTCCGCATGCAAACGACAGCCTGTCAAAAATTATAACGGATCCTTGCTACTCATAATGCGTCCACATCCGAATGATCTTCACCGTCTTGAGCTCGTTGAGTACCTGGTAAACGAGACGATGCTGAATATTGATACGCCGGGAATAGGCCCCGGAAAGATCCCCCACGAGTTTCTCGTATGGCGGTGGATTCCGGTACGGGTCTTCACGAAGGATGTCCAAGAGACTGGAGGCTGCGGGCTTGAGAGCCGATTGTGCGATCTTCTTCGCGTCTTTCTGAGCCTGCTTGGTAAAGACCAGGCGCCAACTCACCAGTCCGGGTCCTCGTGGCACTCTGCAACCGGAGTTTTGAGGCCTTTCCTGATGGACTCCCGCATACCCGGGATGGAAGTAAGATACAGGGTCTCTTCGATGGCCCGCCAATCTTCCTCGGAAATCAAGACCGCGGAACTTCTCTTTCCCACGATTTGAACCGGCTTGTGGGTGTCCTTCACTTCATCGACCAAATTGTAGAGTCGCTTTCTTGCTTCCGATGCCGATAGTGTTATCATGCTCATCGACCTCCTGATTGTACGATATATGGTACGGCATCATCGCCTCGATGTCAAATTAATTGCCGGCATACATTGGGGCTGACTGGCCCACAATCTTGCCGCCGAAGGCCGCCACCCATCGCCACCGGGGATGGCGCGCCTGCCTGTCCGCCTTCAGCCCCTTCGGCCGACAAAGGTCACCAGCCTGCATGCCTTCCGATGTGTCTGGTCAGACAGGCCAGGATAGTTTATTTGTATCGCACGGCAGGAAGAAGTCGCGGCCGCACCTTGTACTCAAATAAAGAGGACCTTTATTTAAGGACGACGAGAAGGAAAGCGATCATGAAGGAGTTGACGGTAGGATGCTACCAGATGGATATTCTGTCGGGAGAGGTTGACGGGAACCTGGGCAAAGTGGCGGCGGTGCTGCCGCAGATGCAGAATGAGGGATGCGGGCTGGCGGTCTTCCCGGAAATGTGGTCCGGTGGTTTCGACTACTCTGTTTTGCGGGAAATGGCGAGTCGCACTCCGGCAGTCCTCGGAAAGCTGAGGGAATGGGCCGTTCAGCACCGGATGGTCCTGGTTGGAAGCCTTCCGGAAGCGGAAGGGGAGAAGATCTTCAACACCAGCTATGTCGTTGAGAGCAGCGGCGAGGTGGTGGGCCGGTACCGGAAGATCCATCTCTTTTCACTCACCGGCGAACCCGACCGGTTCGAACGGGGGCGGGTGCCCGTGGTCTGTGAAACCAGTGTGGGCCGCCTGGGCATTGAGATCTGCTACGACCTGCGCTTTCCCGAGCTTTCGCGCCGGCTTGCTCTGGATGGAGCGGAAATCCTGTGCTTTTCGGCGCTCTGGCCGGTCCCGCGGATCGCCGACTGGTCTTTGCTGCTGCGCAGTCGCGCCGTCGAAAACCAGCTCTTTGTCATCGGCTGCAACGGCTGTGGTACCGAAGGCAATACCCGATACGGGGGAACTTCGGCGATCGTGTCGCCGACCGGGACGCTGCTCGCTGAAGCCCGGCAGCGGGAGGAGGTCATCATGGCCCGGCTGAATCCCGCCGAAATGACCGAGTATCGTCGGTACATCCCCTGTTTTTCAGATCGTTTGCCCGGAATATATAATATTATCTAGCGCCCATCCGGAAACCCGATTTGGTAGGAGCGGCTTCCCAGCCGAGATCGGGGCTGGAAGCCCCTCCTACAGATCAAGGTACCACTTTCCGGATGAGAACTATCGAGGATGAGGCCCAGGGCTTTCACCATGTGCGCACCTCTTTGACAGTCATAACGGAAGGATATCGATGGCAAATCAGGAAACCCAGTCACAACCGGCAGAAGGCTTTCTGGCCGGGGAAATCGGACAGCAGCTCAAAGCCGTGTTCGAACCGATGCCCCACAGGGTGCCCCTGTATCTTTTCACCAGGAAGGCAGATAACGAAGCCCTGAACCAGGCGGCAAGGACCCTGATTCAAGCCTTTCGGCGAACTTTCCGACAAGATCGAGTTCAAGGAGTTCGATCTCAGCCATGAACTGGCCCGGAAATGGAGTGTGACCGGTTCGCCCACCATTCTCTTTGACCCGGAACGCCTCTCGATCCGCTATCTCGGGGCACCTTACGGGGAAGAGGGGCGGACGTTTCTCGGCACCATCCTGCTCCTCGGTTACCGGACGAGCGGGGTCAGTGAGCAGTCACTCAAGATTCTCAACCGCATTGATTCCTCGAGGGAAATAAAGGTTTTCGTCAGCCCCACCTGCCCTTACTGTCCGCAGCAGGCGCTGAACACCGTTAAGGCGGCCATGGAAAGGCCGGAACAGGTTGCCGTCGAGATTGTCGACATTCAGTCCAACCCTGAACTCGCCGATCAGTATAAGGCATTCAGCGTGCCACAAACCTTTGCCAACGATGTCCTGATTGGCCAGGGGGCTCAACCGGAAGAACTTTTTATGGCTTCCCTGGAGAAACTGGAACCGCAGACTGTTTTCATTCCCGAAAGCGACGCCGAACTGGTTGAAACGGACCTGGTGATCGTGGGCGGCGGCCCTGCGGGGCTGGCCGCCGGAATTTATGCCGTGCGCAGCGGTCTCAAGACCGTGGTTATCGAGCGCGGTGCCCTGGGAGGACAGGTCGCGATCACGCCGATTGTGGAAAACTATCCCGGATTAGCCCGCGTTCCCGGCAAAACCCTCGTCGATATCACCGTCAGTCATGCCCTGGAATACGTTCAGATTTTTCAGGGGGAAGAGGTCCTCGAAATCCAACCCGGCGAGATTATAACGGTCATCACCAGTCGCCGGCGATTCCTGGCGCAGGCCGTCATTTTGGCTACCGGCGCCAACTACGCGCGCCTCGGCGTTCCCGGCGAAATGCGCCTGGCAGGTCGTGGGGTCAGTTACTGCGCCACGTGCGATGGTCCGCTTTTCAAAGGGAAAAAAGTGGCCGTGGTTGGCGGCGGGAACAGTGCTGCCACGGAGGCGCTCCATTTGCACAACATCGGGGTGCAGGTTACCATGATCCACCGAAGGGACGCCTTCAGAGCGCAGGAATACCTTGTCAAGAATATTTTCGCCAATGAGATTCCCGTCCTGTGGAACACCGAAGTCAAAGAAATAAGGGGAAAAGAGCGGGTCAACGAGATCCTCGTCGTTAACAACCAGACCGGTGAAACCACCGTCTTTCCAACCGATGGCGTCTTCATTGCCATTGGCTACACGCCGACCGTTGACCTGGCGGTGAAGACCGGCATCGAGCTCACTCCGGAAGGCTTTATTAAACGCGACGACCATCATCGCACCAACATCCCCGGCATCTATTCAGCCGGAGACGTGGAAGGCGGGTACAAACAGATCGTTACCGCCATGGCCCAGGGCAGTGAAGCCGCGATGTCACTCTTCGAAGACCTGATGCATCCCTATTATCGAGAGAAGAAGGCGGCAGTGGAAAGTTGAGATTTTTTCCCGAACCTCCTCTTGACGTGCGTGTTATTATTGAAACTGGAAAGACCAATCTTTCCTCCTCCGGAGAGAGTCAGGTTCTCCCTCCTCCTCCTTCCTGACTCTCTCCCTTCATTTTCCTGGAAATAGTGCTGCGTGCTGAGTGCTGAGTAACAGCATGCAATCCTGGCTCATTTTCATCGTTGATGGGCTGCCGCCCGGAATGACAAATCCCTTAAATAGAGCACCCAGCACTCTTAGCACTCAGCACTCCAATTTAACTCTCTCCCTTCCTTTATACTCAATCCCTACCCCCCAAATACACGGTTTTCCGCTCACAAATAAGGTATTCACCGCATTAGCAGCACTGGAAGCGAGGTAGTATATATAGGTGCACTTAAAAAGCTCGTTCCGAGGAGTACAGGCGACTGCCCCATAAGGCCAATGTCGCAATCCCGTTCAGCCAAAATTATCTGAGGTCGGAAATATGGGTTTGGATAGGGACAACATGACAGACGAACAGGAACTTTCCACCGTGGTTGGCATGATGAGCGCGAAGCAGCGTAGCGATGTCATTAGCAGCTATGAACAATTGCTGGAAAGATACGCGACCCCGATGGCCAGGGAGACGGACCTGCCCTATCCGAAAGCACTGATCCGAAGGGCCATTTGCGATGAGTTGCGCGAAAATCCCGATTCCGAGATGCGCAGTTACTTGGAAATCGCTTTTGTACAGCTCGAGTGTTTCCTTCCGCCGGAGGAATTCAACGTTGTGCATGACTTCAAACGGGCCGGCGCCCTCGCTCAGGAGCTCGCCAAAAGCGGAGATCCCAGGGACGTTGTAGCCTCAGCTGCCATTCTACGCAAAGTCAAGGGAGAGAAAGCGGTAAGAATTCTGGAGAAGATCTCCAGGAAAATTCGAAGAAGAGTAGCACAAATTCGTGCCGTCAGTTTCCCTGTTTTCAGGACCAAAGGGTATTGATCCTCCCCATGTCCTTAATGGTCAGTACCGGTCTGCCGCGATAATCATTCCAGTCCAGTTGAAATATGAGGTCGATAGGATCGGTACTCTGCCATTCCTTGGGCACCAGTTGCTTACCTCGCCAGAAAATCCCCTCGAGGCCATTGTCTAAAATCAGTTGCAGGTGGTTCTTTTCCCGGCCAAACGCCCTCTGAACAGCAGCCCTGACGTTGCGTGCGGCGAAGGTCGGGAGGGGATTCCCAAGGCCGTGAGGTTCCAGCTTCTTAAGTCGTGCTGAAGAGCTGGGGCGAGATGAGCCCGAGATCAAGTTCCAGATCGGCTTTTCTGTCGGGGAATGAAAATCCCTGGCGGATAGGTCGGCGGCAACCGCTTCAAAATGGTTCGGCAAACTCCTCCAGATTCTCCGCGGCCAGGGTCATGCCGGCTGCCATTTGTGACCACCCCACTTGAGGAGATGTTCCTTGCAGCAGGCCAGGGCCGCATAGATGTCGAAGCCTGGTATGCTGCGGGCCGAACCTCGCGCCAGCCCGGCTTCCTCGTCAATCGAAAAAATGATGGTGGGGCCGAAGTGGAATTCCTGTTGGATGCGTGAGGCAACAATTCCCACCACGCCGTGAGGCCATTTGGGATCCCCCATGATCAACGTTCTTCTTCGCGCCCCTTCCTTCGCATACCGGCTCGCGAACCTCGTTTCAGGATTTGCTCCTCCTGGTGCTGCCTCCTGGCATTGAGCCGATTCAATTGATCCGCTCGCTCGGCCCGCATCCCGCTCCCCGTTCCGCCATGAGGAAATCCAGCGCCAGGTGGCGATCCGCCATCCGGCCGGCGGCGTTGATCCGCGGCCCGAGATAGTAGCCGATATGACCGGCAGTGAGAACTTTCCGGACAGCCCGCACTCCCGGCAAGCTTCCCTGATGCGGCAAATAGGTCCTCGTGTTCATGCGTTCAGGCCGTTTTGCGTCAGGGTCCGGTTGGCTTCGACCAGGGGCACGAGATCCGTAACGGTGCCAATGGCAGCCAGGGACAGATATTTCTCTCCCAGTTTCGGGTGCAGAAAATTTGCCGCTCAAGGCCTTGCGGAATCTGGCAAGGAAGAGCAGGGTAAGTCCCGAGGCGCAGAAATCCTTAAAAGCAGAAGGACATGACGGCTGTTTCGGATTGATCAGCACTGTTGCCGGGGCCAATCCAGTTCCTGGAAACCTCGTGATGATCGATGACCAGAAAATCAGCCCCCAGGTTGAGCTGCAGTCACCGCCGGCCCATCGTGAGTGCCGCAGTCCATTGCCACAAAAAGGCTCGCGTCAGGATGCAGGAGAACCGCTCGCTCCGGCACGCCGTAGCCCTCGGCACGCTGCGGGATGACCATCGCATAATTATCGTAGCCGATATCTCTCAAGAAATGGGCCATCTGAGCCACCGAGGTGATGCCGTCGCAATCGTAGTCGCCAATGAGCACCACCTTTTTGCCGGCGGCAAGATGCCTTGCGCCATCAGTCACAGCCCCTTCCTTCATTCCTATTATGCCAGGTGGGATTCCAGGTCTTTGAGGCTGCCGTTCAGGAAGGATGCTCCAACGCTTCGATTCTCGAAGAAGAATCTCCATAACGCCATCGACTGATGCGGGTTTCGATTTGCCGTGATTTCCCATTTGCATCGTATCATCAAGATCTCCGAGGGAGCCCCGCTTTCCAGCCTGCCTTCCGGCATTCGGCATAGCAGGCTTGAAAGCCTGCTCAACAGAGCGTTATCCTTCATCGAGTATCATGTAGTACCGCTCGATCTTTCTAACATAAAGGATGTAAATTTTTGAAAAATAGTATTCGAGACGTCCTGAATGCAGGCCGATTGCAGGAGTCCGGATTCATGGGACGCTATTTTGAACTTGCCTCGAAGGCAATGGTGGAATAAAGAAGGGATACGAAACTTTTGAGAGCCGGATGGTCGGGACTTGGCATAGCCTGAGATTTTCCTGGAGCCTGGCTTTTCAGGGTATGAGGTGAAGCACATAGATGCCGATGGGCATTAGCCGGTTAACTTAAGAATTGATTTTGTACCAGGAGCAGCTATGATTGATACAGATGACCTACATGAGAAATTTTATTAGGGACAAGAATGTCGCCTCCATCACTCCCACTTCCCCTTTCGGCGTGAAGAGGGTTTGCGGGAATATCAACTTTGACTCTGGTGATCTGATCGTTGAATACGGGCCGGGCACCGGAGTTTTTACGAACTATCTGCTGAAGAACATGAAAAGCGACTCACGGTTGATTCTGATCGAGCGCAATAAGAATTTCGATTCGATCCTCAAGCAGACGATCCAGGACCCGCGAGTGGTGATTTTCAATGACAGTGCCGAAAACGTCCTGGAAACCCTGCGCTCCTGCAGGAGTCCCAGGCGGATTACATCGTCTCGGGTATTCCCTTCCTCCTGCTCAATTGTCAGCTGAAAGAAAAGATCCTCTACAATACGCATCGAGCGCTGAAAAAGGGCGGCAAGTTCCTGGTCTATCAAACTTGTTTCCAGGCGGATCATCATCTCAAGGTGCATCTGGAGCGGTTTCTTTCCGGTGGTTCAGCACCAGATTCGAAGTCAGGAATATCCCTCCCATCCGCATTTACGAAGCCATCAAGTAGGTTTTTCGGCTGCCGTGGTTCAGTTTTGCTACGATTTTGGAAGGCCCCGGCAGAGGCTGCGCTGAGCGCAGTTCCATATGAAAGCATGTTCGAAGTGCTTGGCTCGCAGGGTGGGCTCAGCCCACCCCCTTTTTGGGACTCCTCTAACTGAACACAGGCCGTCGTGCCCCTTCTGCTTTGTCCTGAAGCACTCGAGGAAAACGGCATGATTCATTTGGGGACCCAATCAGCAAAGGAGAAGCATCATGGCTTACACCAACGTTCTTGTGGAAAAGAAGGACCTCATTGGATTTATCACTCTGAATCGCCCGGAAGAGATGAACACCTTTAACGTGCCCTTTGCCCGTGAACTCAATGACGCCCTCTGGGAAATGGACAAGGACCCGGAGGTGCGAGTTGTGGTGATCAGGGGGGCCGGTAAACATTTTTCCACTGGTATCTCCCTTGCCGAATTCAAGAACAAGAGCCACAAGGAGTACCGTGAGTTCATTCGCCTGATGGACGAGCACAACCACACCATCGCCAAGATGAAGAAACCGGTGATTGCCTCGGTCAAAGGCTATGCCCTCGCCAATGGCTCCGGCCTGTCGTTTGCCTGTGACCTGACGATTGCGGCGGACGATGCCAAATTCGGGACGACGGCCATCAATGTCGGGCTCATCTGTCTGGGACCGGCGGCACCGCTGGCCCGCAACGTCGGGCGCAAGAAGACCCTGGAAATGGTGCTCACGGGCGACATCATCACCGCGGCCGAAGCGGAAAGGCTGGGGCTGGTCAACAAAGTGGTGCCAAAGGATCAACTCGAAGCCGCCACCCTGGAACTGGCCACCAAGCTGGCCGCCAAGAGCCCGCTGGCCCTGCAGATTGGCAAGACCGGCATCTACGCGATGCAGGACCTTCCCTACGACCAGGCCCTGGATTACCTCGGCGAGCTTTTTGCTGCTCTTGCCGCCACGGAAGATGCCGGGGAAGGGGTGAAGGCGTTTCTGGAGAGGAGAAAGCCGGAGTGGCGTGAACGGTAAGGAGTTGTCTGCAAGTCAGGCTTGGTCCTTAACCACGAAGAGCACGAAGGATTGATTCCTTCGTGCTCTTCGTGTCCTTCGTGGTTTGAAATAAGGGTAATCCCCCAAAAAGGTGAGGCTACTGATGGGCGTAGACGAGGTAATGGAGAAGAAGGGGTTTCGTATTGCGGCAAGTTGCGCGGGGAAGGCGTCCTATACAAAATGGGTGAATCACAACGGGAAGCGCGCCTTTGTGATGGTCACCGACATTAGCGAGGAGGGCCTGCCCAGCTCACTGGATGAGCCCGTCCGGGTGGGGATTTTTGACTTGCGGTCCGGGGATGAGCTTGAGCCCTCTCAGGATATCGATTCCTTAAGTGCCTACTTGGAAACACTCGATTGAGACCTTGACCGTTGTTCTTACTCTGGCAGGGTGTGCTCCTCGACTCTGCTTTCCAGGAAGTCCAAAGCCTGCCTTGCCAGCAACTGTTTCTTCTGTCTTGGAGGAAAAATCCGATAGACGCGGTTGTTGGCAATATCGAACCCGTTCAGATAACCCCGGGACAGCGTCTTTCCATAGAAGTGGAGCGTGGCGATACTGCCCTTGGTGCCATTGCCGGTTTTGTGGATACCCTTGCTGAAGGGCAGCGTGAAAGCGGTCTCCCCGGCCTGCAACCGCATCCTTTCCACTTCCGCTAAGCGGGCATATCCCTCATGGCTCTCATCATCCAGACGCCGATAGTTGATCACTTCATAGCCCTCCGATGCCGTACCGATCACTCCCCATGAATTGTGGTCGTGGGGATAGGTGTATTCCATGGGCCCCCAGAGATACATGCGCAAGGAAAAAAGACCTTGAGGGTCCAGGTAAAGCGGCACTTCATTGTCGAACATGGTCGGACGGCGGGCGTCAGGATAGCCTTCACCATCAACGAGATTGTTCAGAAGGCCCGGCAATCAATTCCCTGTTGAGGAGTAACCGGGGCAGCTCCATGGAGATAAACTCGATTCGGGCTTTATGGCTGGTCAGTCCGTCCAGACCGCGAGCGCATTGCTCACAGAAATCAACAATTTCCGCTTGTACAACTTGCGATGAAAGCGCCATGAGATTGAAAAGCTCCTTAAGTTAATCCGTTCTGCTGTTTTCAAGCCTTACGTATTGTTGGTAGAAGGGAGACCCGTTCCCCAGGTCGGTCAACGCGGCGGCAATGAGCTGATTCACTCCTCCCCCGAGCTTCATCCAGTCGCCACGACGGTAAATCACAACCTGCGGGTGCAGGCCGGGAGTCACCTCTACCACTACTTTGAGCCGCCCGAGCGGGGATACAAGGTAGACATCCTCCAGCAGATTCAGGTGCCCCAGCGACAGGCAGTCGGGTGCGATCCAGACCGTGGGAGGGGCCGTGTGGCGTTCCGGAAGAATTTGCGAATGAATCGCATCGCCCCGAATCAACGTCAGCAGGCGAAGCGGGTAGTCTTCGGGCGGTGGCGGCTCCTCGTGGAGCTCGGTTGGCAGTCGATACTTCCCGTCCGGGTGGTCGAACCGCATTCCGGCATAGGCCACTGGCGAGTGCTTCGCCTCAACGAAGTGCCTCTCGCGAAGCTCTTCAAGGGAAGTTGAAAGAGCGGGCGAATTCAGGGAAGCTCTCAGGCAGGCTTCGGCCTCCGGAAGCCGAATGGGCGGGTCGAGCCGCTTTCCAAGCTCGGAGAGAATCCAGTGGTCACTCCTCGCCTCCCCCGGCGGTGGGAAAATCTCCCGCACGTGGTGGACGAAGTCGTGCAGGTAGGAGACGCCAATGTCTTCCTGCTCGAACATCAGGGCGCAGGGCAGGACCACATCGGCGCACTCCGCGGTATCGGTCATGAAGGCATCAACCACCACCTTGAACGGAATGGCTTTGAACGCCCGGAGCGTTTCATGCATGTTGGGCGCCTGGTTAACGACATTGGAACCGTTTACCCAGATCATTCTGACCGGTGGGTAATTGGCTTCGAGGATGCTGCGACCGATAATGGGCATCAGGAAGGAGCGGCGCGGCTTGTTTTCCGGGTCTTTGGTCCAATCAAGGTTGAGGTTCCTCAGCGAATGCAGGTGATAATAGCTGCCGCCGCCGGAACGACCAATATTTCCTGAAAGGAGAGCAAGCGCATTGATCAACCGGACGGTTTCCCCGCCGAAGGAGTATCGCTGCAGGCCCGCACCGACAATGGTCGCCGCAGGGCCGCCCTCGGTGTACCAGGAATAAACCCGCTGGATATCCAGGAAGGTCACATCGCAAAGCGCCGCCAGGTGCTCCAAGGGGTAACTTCGGATGATTTCCCGAAAGGTCTTCCAATTGTTGGCATGAGAGAGAATCTCATCAGGTACTCGGCCGTCGCTGATGAGCATGTGAATCACGGCAGCGGCCAGAAATCGGTCCGAGCCCGGAGAAATCCGCACCCATTCATCGGTAAAAGGGTCATTGCCGTCGCCCCCGGGGGAGATGGTCAGCATTTTTGCACCGTGCTGTCGGGCTTTGCGGACCATGGCCGCAGTATGGATGGAGCTGCGCGAAAGGTCCTTGCCCCAGTTGACAATTCGGCCCGAATTGAGCAGGTCGGCAAGGTCATGGTTCTTCCGCGAACCGAAATCGTTGACATAGGCGACGTATCCGGCCGCATCACAGAGTGAGCCCCGCACTCGGCTGGTGCCCAGTCGCGCAAAAAAAAGCTTGCTCGATTGCTTGAGGGCCCCCTTTATCGCTTCCCCGTGAAAGTGCAGGATCGATGCCGGCTCCCCCCGGTACTGCTGGATCTTTTTGGCGCAAAGGTCCAGCGCTTCCTCCCAGCTCACAGGCTGCCAGCCGCCACCTCGACGGAGCATGGGACTGGTAATCCGATTGGGACTGCGGAGGCGTGCGACAAAGTCCCTGATCTTCCGGCAGGTAAAGCCGGCCGTAAAAGGATGTGACGGATTGCCTCTTATGCCGACGTTGCCCAGAGCGTCGCGGGTAATCACCAGCGAACAGCCGTCAGGGCAATCCAGGGTGCAGGCGGTGAGCTCAGATATGGTTGTTTCCATGGGAAGTCTTCAAGCTAATTTCGGGTGTCGGATGTCGGATGTCGGATTTCAGAATGAAAAGCCGTTCCGTCCCTCCGAAATGGAAATTCCTCTCCTGCCAGGCAATGTCACGCAGCCATAAGCTTCTCCCCTCGTGTCGGTTCGACTTCGTTTGCGATGCGAGTTGCCTCCGTGTTTTGTAAGCCAGATAACCGCGTCCGGCAACTGAAAAAGTAAGGGTTCGACCAAATATCAAGTCCAAACGGGCAGCCCGGGGCCCTCTTGAGAGGGCCTTGCTTCAGCCGGCAACTCGCAAGCAAAACCTCTTGACAAAGGCATTAAGCACAGCTTATAGAATTTTCCGCGCCAGTAAGTGTGTCTAACAGGTCGTCGCTGTCTGCGATCTCGGAATGGCCTCAGACTGTTTCTTGCTCGGCGCGCAAGGAGGATGCGCGGTCCAAGCGGACCCCTTTGTTCGCACCTGCAGATGTCAATATTGACCAGGGAGCAATCAACTACAGTAAAAGGGAGAAATGCAGCATGAACTTGAGCAGACCCAATTCCAATGATGCAACTTTGACCTTCAACCGTTCCAAAAACGTCGTTCCCATGAGCGGTATTTGTTCCCGCTGTATTGATGGTTGTAGGGGTAATTGCGAGGTTTTCAGGGCCACCTTCCGCGGCCGGGAGGTCCTCTATCCCGGTCCGTTCGGTCAAATCACGGCGGGGGCGGATAAGGACTATCCGATTGACTATTCCCATCTCAACATTCAGGGTTATGCCATGGGCGCACAAGGCTTGCCTCCGGGTGTTGAGGGCGGTCCCGATACGGCAATTTTCCCTGCGGTCAACACGGAAACCGAATATGGTTGGAACTCCAAGGTGAAGATGCGCTTGCCGGTATTTACCGGGGCCTTGGGGTCCACGGACATTGCCCGGCATAACTGGGAACATTTTGCGGTAGGGGCGGCGCTTGGCGGGATCACGCTGGTATGCGGCGAGAATGTCTGCGGCATTGATCCAGACCTGGAGCTCAACACCGACAAGAAGATCGTCAACTCGCCGGAAATGGATCGCCGTATTTCCGTCTACAAGCGCTATCATCAGGGTTTTGGCGAAATGCTTGTGCAGATGAACGTCGAAGACACCCGCCTGGGCGTCGCCGAATATATCATCAACAAGCACGGGTTCGACAGCATCGAGCTCAAGTGGGGTCAGGGAGCCAAGTGCATCGGTGGTGAAATCAAAGTGCGCAAATTGGACCGCGCGCTCGAACTTCAGCGAAGAGGCTACATCGTCACTCCCGATCCTTCGAGCCCGGTCGTGCAGACCGCCTATAAGTTCCGGGCGATCAAGGAATTCGAGCGCCATAGTCGCCTTGGCTTTATCGATGAAGAAGGTTTCTATGCCGAGGTTGAACGCCTGCGTAAGTTGGGCTTCAAGCGGGTCACGCTGAAAACCGGCGCCTACGGTTTGCGGGAACTGGCCATGGCCATCAAATGGGGTTCCAAGGCTAAAATCGATTTGCTCACGATCGATGGCGCTCCGGGTGGGACCGGGATGAGCCCATGGCGGATGATGAGCGAATGGGGTGTCCCCTCCATCTATTTGCATTCCGCAGCCTATGAGTTCTGCCAGAAGCTGGCCGCCCGCGGCGAACGCGCTCCCCACATTGCCTTTGCCGGCGGCTTCTCCAGTGAAGATGGTGTCTTCAAGGCCCTGGCGCTCGGCGCCCCCTTTGTCAAAGCGGTCTGCATGGGACGTGCCCTGATGATTCCGGGTATGGTCGGAAAGAACATCGGCGAGTGGCTCGAAAAGAGCGATCTCCCCAAGACGGTCAGCCAGTACGGTAACATGAAAGAGGAAATTTTCCTGAACTATGAAACGGTAAAAGACATCGTCGGAAACGATGAGATTGAAAATATTCCGCTGGGAGCGGTTGGACTCTACAGCTACTGTGACAAGCTCAAGGTAGGTCTGCAGCAGCTGATGGCGGGCGCGAGGAGCTTTAACGTCAGCACCATCAGCCGCAAAGACCTCATGTCACTTACCGAAGAATGCACCAAGGTGACCGGCATCCCCTACCTTATGGATGCCTACCGGGACGAAGCGGAAGCCATCCTCAACAGCTAAGACCAGACCGGAATAAATCCCTGCGTTCCTCCCCCTGCCTCCCTAATTCTCGAAGGGGTGGCAGGGGGCATATGCATCGAGCCAACTGGTCCCACTGCTTAATGGAAAAGATGAATATCGAATATCGAACAAGGAATTTCGAATTGTGAAGTTCTCTGTAGTTTTGTCGGGCCATCAAGTTTTCTGTTGTTCGAATAACTCGAACGGCAAAACCAATCAACGTCCGGTCAAGATCAAGATCCCAATTCTCCTTCGATATTCTTCGGTTCCTTGTTCGATATTCGAGATCCTCTAGGTTGGTGCTTATGCCTTCAGCCTTTTGAGGGAGGGTAAGGACCAGAAAACCATCAAACCCATAATCACTACTTGATCTTAATCCAGAGGAGCCTGGCTGGGCTGGGGCCGGGGTTCCTCCATTCGGTCGGCATCTCGGACGTGAGGTAGACGACATCTCCCGAGCGCAGGGTGTAAGCGGCTTTCTCGAGCTTGACGTGGAGCTTTCCTGAAAGGAGATAGCCGATCTCTTCGCCCTTGTGGATGAAAAAATGCGACGAAATGCTCTTATTCGGTGGAATCTCAATAAGATAAGGTTCGGCCTTCGGATCAAAGTCAACCGGAGTCAGCAGTTTTGCCGAGATGCTTCCCTCCGGCAACTCGGAAAAACGCACCTCTGCCGCCTCTGTCCCGGGAAAGACAAGCCGCTTCTTTACTTCGCTGGTCTCCTGGAAGAAAGAACTTACGTCGATGGAAAGCACCTCGGCCATTTTCAGGAGGGCAGGCAGCGACGGGTAGATGAGGTTGCTTTCCACCTGGGAGATGGTGCTTGGCGTCACCCCCACCAGTTTTGCGAGTTCCGTCTGCGAGAGTCCCCGTTTCGTGCGCAGTTCCTTAAGGCGCAGTCCGAGGTCCACCCCGCCCGTAGTGCGCTTTTCTTCATCAAAGGTTATGGTCAGGTCCTTGACCCAGTAGTTGTGAGGCTTGTGAAGGTTCTCGAGGTTCCGTTTCTCCGCTTTGATGACCGTCAGGGAGGTGGTCCCTCTCTTGATGTCCAGGCTGATGACCACCTGGGCGACCTGACTGATATTGGCTCGAAGACGCGGGGAGTGAGCCCGCTTTTCCATGACCCAGTAAGCGATGGTGTTAAGCTCGTACAGCCTCGGACACGAATGGGAGTAGAAATTGAGCAACTGATCCTCTCCTCCCCATATCTCCTGCATCCCGGTGATACTCTCGAAGACCAGCCTGACGTCGCCCTTCATGGTCTCATGGATGCCATAGAGGACATTCATGACCTGCTCCATGTTCCGCGGTTCGTCCACCTTGATGATGGTGCAGGGCCATTCGGAATCGGGCTCATCGTAGAACTTCATGAAGATCGATGAACTGGCTCCCTTGCCGCACGTGAAGCAGTCCATGATGGTCAGGGACGGATCTTCGGCCAGAGGTCCGAGCTTCTCCAACAGATTCCTGGGGGAGCGGTCAAAGGTGACATAGATGATCGGCTTATCCTGAAGCTGCGAAGCCTGCATGAAATTGAGACAATAAACCGATGCCAGACTCCCCGAATCGTCAAGCCAGACGACATTGTCACCGATAAAAAGACCTCCGAGAAGACGGTCCAACTGACTGACACCTGAGGTTACGCGAAGCCTCTCCGACATATTCACCGTCCTTGCACTGATTTTCGCTGCGCAACCACCTGCCAGCGATTCTTCTCAGATTATCAGGAAGGGCGCCATGAGCAAGTGCTCTCTTGCACATCCCGGCCTACTGATTCCCTTTTCGCACGCCGGCTTCGTCATGAAGGGCAACGAGCATTTCCTCGAATGCCGGAGTCAGTTAAAATTCACGGTGCGCTGAACTCGTCCTCCTGAAGGACGACCTGAATATTTTCCGCTGCATTCGGAGGAAGCGATGAACGCTAACCGACTGGTGAGGTCCCTCATCGTTATCGGCCTTGATCTTCTGGCTTAGCGGCTGTGCCCATGTCATCTCCTCAGAGATGCGAGCGAAGGCGCGGAACGATCTGTCCTTCTCTGCCGTGCTTGCGAATCCTGAAGCCTACGCAGGAGAGACCATAATCTGGGGTGGAAGGATCATCGACACGCTCAATGAGAAAGGCCAGACCCTGATCAAGGTCCTGCAGATACCCATTGATTATACGGGGATGCCCGAAGATGAAGAAATGAGCCTGGGAAGATTCGTGGCTCAAGTGCAGGGCTATGCCGACCCGGAGGTTTACCGCAAAGGAAGGATGCTTACGGTGGCGGGAAGGATCGTCGGCAAGAGGGTCGAACCGCTGGGGGAAATGGAATACGCATACCCTCTCGTTGACGCTCGAGAGACCTATCTCTGGAAATCCTATCCCATGCCTTATGGCCCTTATCCAGGCCCCTACTGGTACGGGTTTGCCCCCCCTTATTTCTATCCTTCCTTATACTACAGGCCCTATTGGACGTTCTAAGGAGCTATCCGGCAGGGAAGCTGACGGTTCAAAGGGTGCTTTTCGGACAGGCCGGCATTTCCGGGGCCGGACCTTACCCCGGATGCTGCAAAGGCAAACGGGGCCCCAATCCGATTCCTTCCGGAGAGACGAGCGCCCGGTAGGGCCACATCTCGACCCCTGCTTCGATTGCCTCCCAAAAAAGCGCTGCAAATTCCGGATCAATGAAGTCGGCCGGGCCGAAGCAGCGGGCATCGGCTCTTTGCACCAGATAGAAGCAGGCTGCCCGCACGCCCTCACGAGCCAGATGGATCAACTCCCGCAGGTGCTTTTGGCCCCGGCTGGTCACGGCATCCGGAAAATAAGCCACCCCATCTTCAACGAGGGTCACATTTTTGGTCTCGATCCAGAGGGACCCTTCGGGACCGGAGAGCATGGCATCGAGGCGGCTCAGCCCGCTCCTGGCTTCGCTCTTATAGTGCTCGTAGCCGGCCACCTCGGGCAGCACTCCTCCTTTCCAGGCCAGATGGAGAATGCGGTTGGGCGCCAGCGTATTCACCCCCACCCAGATGGGGTCTAATGCGACCAGCTCCAAGGTGTAGGGCAGTCGTCGGTCCCGGCGCAGGGCCGGCGAGATCAGGACCATGCTCCCCGGCCTCAGGAGTCCCAGCATGCTGCCCGAATTGTTGCAGTGGACCCAGAACTCCTCCCCTTCGGCTTGGACCTTCACCAGGAAACGCTTCTCCCGGAGTCGAAACCTGGCGAGTCGGCTTTCCCCAGGAAAACGAATAAAAATCTTTGAGAGGGATCGCTGTCCATGCAACCTCAAACCGCCCATGTATCAGAATGACCCAAAATGCCCGGCATGTGGGGCGATTTGACGCATTTCGTCTAAATCCCTAACATCAATGCAAAAATAATGACAACCAGTGAAACGGAACGGTGGCCAGTGTGTCATGAAGACTTGCATCCGTACACTCCCAATCATCACACAGAATATAACATACCAAAAACACAATAAAACTATCTTGGCCCGAGTTTTGCTTAAAGAAGAAGCGGCGACGCCACCAAAGGACACTGAAGCTGATGCAACTCGTCTCCCGGGCCCGGGAGATGATTTTCCGGCTTCAAACAACGACGCAGATACTCTCTAACACACAAGAACATACAAGGAGAAACACCATGGCAGTTGGCGAACAAGTTTACGGATTTTTCATTCCTACGGTTACCCTGATGGGCGTAGGCGCTCACAAAGAAATCGGCAAGCAGGTGAAGGTTCTTGGCGGCAAGAAGCCTTTTATCTGTACCGACAAGGGCCTTACCAAGTTCGGCGTGACCCAGCAGATCGTTGACCTGGTCAAGCAGGACGCGGGCGTTGATTGCGTGGTTTTTGATGAAACCGTGCCCAACCCGACCGACACGAACGTTCATGACGGCCTCAAGGTTTTCCAGGACAAAAAGTGCGACCTGATCATCTCCCTCGGTGGCGGCAGCTCCCACGACTGCGCCAAGGGGATCGGCATCGTTTCCACCAACGGCGGCAATATCCGGGACTACGAAGGCGTTGACAAATCCACCAAGCCCATGCCGCCTTTCATTGCCATCAACACCACCGCCGGCACGGCCAGTGAAATGACCCGCTTCTGCATCATCACCAACACCAGCAACCACGTGAAAATGGCCATCGTTGACTGGCGGGTAACCCCCAACCTGGCGATCAACGATCCCTCTGCTCATGGCCGGCATGCCCCCGGCACTGACCGCCGCCACCGGTATGGACGCCCTGACCCACGCCGTTGAAGCCTATGTTTCGATCATTGCCACCCCGGTAACCGATGCCTGTGCGCTTAAGGCGATCCAGCTCATCGCCGGCAACCTCCGGGCCGCCGTGGCCAACGGCGCCGATATGCTCGCCCGCGACAACATGGCGTATGCCGAATACCTGGCAGGCATGGCGTTCAACAATGCCAGCCTCGGACATGTTCATGCGATGGCTCACCAGTTGGGTGGTTTCTACAACCTGCCTCACGGTGTCTGCAACGCCATCCTCCTTCCCCACGTTGAACGATTCAACCTGATTGCCAAGGTAGACCGTTTCGTCGAT
>CAWEHK010000016.1:0-41146 GCA_963808625.1 uncultured delta proteobacterium | reverse complement strand
GAGTGCGGTACAGGGAAGCGAAGAACCCACCCGCATGCACCAGTTCATTGAAGCTCCCCTGCTCGACGATTTCCCCCGCGCGCAGCACCAGGATCTTGTCCGCTTCCCTGACGGTGGACAGACGATGGGCAATGATGAAGGTCGTGCGCCCCACCATGAGCTGATTCAACCCATCCATGATGGCGGCTTCCGTTTCGGCATCCACCGATGAGGTGGGTTCATCGAGGATGAGGATGGGCGAATCCCGCAGAATGGCACGGGCGATGGTGATCCTCTGCCTCTCCCCTTCGGACAGGGTGGCGCCCTGTTCCCCCACCAGGGTATCGTAACCCTTGGGCAGCTTCATGATGGCATCGTGAATCCGGGCGAGACGCGCCGCCGCAATGATCTCGTCATCGCTCGCCTTGGGGCGGCCATAGGCGATGTTTTCCTTGATGCTGATGGGAAAAACCAGGGGCGGCTGGAGCACCATGGAGATCTGGCTGCCGCAGCGACTTGAGCTGATATTCCCGGACGTCGACCCCATCGACCAGGACCCGGCCCTCGATGGGATCATAAAAGCGGGGAACGAGGCTCACCAGGGTCGATTTGCCAACGCCCGTGGGACCCACGATGGCCACTTTCTGGCCGGGTTGAATATGCACGGAGATTTTTTTCAAGATGGGCTGATCCGCCACGTACTGGAAGGACACATCTTCCAGCGTGATCTCCCCTTTCGCTCCCTGGTCGGAGAAAGAAACGGCTGCCATCCTTCATGTCCCTTTCGACATCCAGAATTTCGAACACGCGCTGGACTCCAACCTTGGCCGTCTGAATGACCCCCCAGGTCTGGCTGAGGGTGTTGATCGGGGCATAAAGGGAGGCCAGGTAGGACGTGAAAACGACGATGTCACCAACACTGAGGGTGCCGGAAAGCACGTGCTTGGCCCCGATCCAGATGACAAAAGCCGTGCCGAGGGCCATCACCCCGTTCACGACCCCGGAATAAAAATTCTCGAGGGTGAACAGGCGCAGGCTGGCGCCGAGACTCTCGACACTGGCCCTCATGAACTTCCTGTGCTCTTCCTCCTCCTTGGTGAAGGCCTGGATGATCCGCATGGCGGACATGGCCCGCTGCACCACCGAAAAGACTTCACTCTCCCGCTCCCGGTAATGGGTCGCCGCATCGATGATCTTCCTGCTCATGAGGGATATGGTAATAACCAGCGCCGGGCAGATGCTGAGCGCCAGCAAGGTCAGTTGCCAGTCCATTCTGATCATGACGAAAAACATCATCCCGAGCAGCGCGGTAGCGGTGACGACGGGAAAAACGCCATTCATGGTGATGGCTTGAATCGAGTAAGTATCCGCCGTGACGCGGTAGAGGAGATCGCCGACCTGCCTTCTGCTGTGGAAGGCAAGAGAGAGGCGCTGGAGGTGGCTGTAGAGGTCGCTTCTGAAATCGTTCACCATGCGCTGGCCAATCTTGATGGTGGTATAGTTGTTGACGATCGTCAAACCACCCGAGAGCAGATAGATCAGCACAAGACTGAAGCACGAGAGAAAAAGGATCGTCTCGCTGTTGTAGGACGCTAGGAATTCCCACGCCACAGGTTTTCCGGTCAGCACATTGTCGATCACGACCTTGAGAGGCCAGGGTTTCAGAATTTCAAAGGCACTGATCAAAAAGACCTGAAAGAGTGCAATAGTGAAAGGAACGCGGTAAGGCCACAGATATCTGAGAATTTCTCGTCTCATTTCAGCGAATCTCCCCAGCAGGTATCCTCAGTAATGTCCAGGTTCCTGCCAATCAATCTTTCCATTCGCCCTCACCAGTTTGCCCGAGGAGGCTCCCAAAGGGCCTGCACCTGGTCGATTCTGCAATATCAGACAATGGCTTTTCGAACGGACACTATCCAAATAAACCCCTGGAAGCAACGGAAAACTGGTGAATGCATTCGTTCGAGCCCTCATTGTTGCACTTGCCGGGCCAAGGTCCGACGGTCCCTGTCTTCCAGCTTGCAGGACGTCTTTTTAATGACGCTGGAAAAATTCTGTCGATAAACAGTCCAACATGGTTTACAATAAGAAGCTGAATTTCAATCGCATCATGCCCGAGCTGACCGTTTCAGAGCGTTTGTTCGCCCTCATCGTGCACTTCGAATGCTTCTACGACGACAAATCATGGTTTTCGTTTGAGTGCTTCACCCCTTAGAGACCATCTCAAAATGGTCAAAACGATGCTGATCGTCATTCCGGTGAAAGCCGGAATCCAGGTTTTCCTGGGGAATCTGGACCCTGGCTTCCGCCGGGGTGACGGGGTACGCCGGTTTTGAGATAGTCTCTTAGCTGGCAATGATATCCGGACGGGCTTACCGACAAACGGGGAGTCATCATCCAGGTTGCAGGTATTCCGGAAGGCTGGTCGAAGCATTTTGAGACTTGGGGAAAGGAGGGCCGACCAATGCCGGATCGGGTGTGATGAGGAGAAGCAAGACGGAGTTTGAGCAGTTTTGGAGAAGGTCTGGTCAATTGGTTCGCTGGGGTGAGAAGTTCCGTGTTGCGAGTTGCACGTTGCGATTTACTCCCAGGCCTTTTCATGGTTCGGAGTGTCCGGAAGGGACATGAAGTACTGGCATGAAAAATCTCAGAACGAGGAGAACCTCCATGGGACTTTTTGATTTCGTGAAAGAAATTGGGAAAAAGCTCTTCAGCCGCGAAGACGACGCGGCTGAGAACATCAAGAAACACATTGAAGAAGCCAATCCCGGGATCGCGGGGCTGAATGTTTCCTTCGAGAACGGTGTCGTTTCTCTTTCCGGACAGGCATCCAGCCCCGAGGCCATGGAAAAAGCCGTCCTCATGGCCGGGAATGTGGCGGGCGTCTCGGAAGTCAAGGTCGATGGTCTTCAAGCCCCACCGGTCCAGGAAAAGGTGGAATACTACGTCATCAAGCAGGGAGACACCCTCTCGGCCCTCGCCAAGAAGTTCCTGGGTAATGCCAATGACTACCCCAAGATCTTTGAAGCCAACCGGGAAGTCATCCGGGACCCGAACCTGATCTTTGTCGGCCAGAAAATCCGGATTCCTCTGAAATGACCCGTTTGGAAAGCATCGCTTTCCGGCCCTTTCCCAGTGCGAGGGCCGGTAGGGAATAAATCTGAATTTACTTGAGGAATAGGAGAATGTCATGGGTCTCAATGAAATTTTAGGTTCCCTCATCCAGGCAGGGATGACGCCGTCGTCCAACGACCGGTTGAAAAACTCCCTTGGCGAAGGCACGGGAAGTGGGGGCGGGCTGCTGGAGGGTCTGGCTTCGATGCTCGGTGGTACCGGGACCGGTGGTGGCACTGGAACTGGTGGTGGTACTGGAACCGGTGGCGGGCTCTTGGAGGGCCTCGCTTCAATGCTTGGCGGCTCCGGGAGCGGTGGCGGCGGTCAGAGCGGTCTGGGTGGACTGGGGGGATTGCTGGGAAGTGTCCTGGGCAATGCGGAACAGGCGGTCGGCGGTAAAGACAATCTCGCCCTTGGCGGACTTGGGGCGCTTGCCGGGGCGCTCCTTGGCGGTGGCGGCAAGTCCATGGGCGGTGCTTTGGGGGGTGGGGTGATGGCGCTCCTTGCAGCCATGGCTTACAAGGCTCTGCAGGGGAGCGGCGCGGAACCCCAGACGGTGCCCATCGGGTTGGCAGAGCCGAAGACAGACGTTGACCGGCAGGAACTCGAGCAGCATGCCGAACTGATCGTCAAGGCCATGATCAATGCCGCCAAAGCAGATGGCAAGATTGATACCGGTGAAGTGAAGCGTATTGTTGGTAAATTGCAGGAAGACGGCATCCAGGAGAGTGACCAGCAATTCCTCATCATGGAAATGCAGAAGCCGATGGAGACACCGCAGTTGATCGCTGCCGCCCAGGGTCGTCCGGACGTCGCGGCGCAGGTCTATGCGGCCTCATTGCTCGCCATCGAGGTGGACACTCCCGCCGAACAGGAATATCTTAACCAATTGGCCTCCGGTCTGGGACTGGCACCACAGGTGACCCAGCAGATTCGAGGATTTGTAGGCTTGCCAGCGGTCTGAGTACAACGCCACTGAATAAAGTGCCCATAATCACGGGTCGTCATTCCCGCTCGCTTTTGGCGGGAATCCAGAAGGAAAGTCTGGATGCCCGCCTTCGCGGGCATGACGGTTGGGTACTGGACACCCATTTGGCGCTCTACCTGGGGAACGGGAGTCAGGGGGCAAGGAGGTAAGACTTCAAAGAGCAAGCCTTCTTGCCACACGAAAGCCGTAACTGACACTGCGGAGGTCCGGCCTGTGGTTGCGGAACGCGCACCGGAAGTAGTCCTCGTTGCCCAGCACCCACGAGCCCCCACGAACCACGCGGAATTTCCCGGATGAGGGCGGCTGCAGGTCAGCCGCCCGGTATCGCTCATAAGCCTCGCTGTCATACCAGTCTTCACACCATTCCCAGACGTTCCCCGCCATCTGGTAGTGGCCCCACACACTGCAGCCCGCAGCGTAGCTCAAGACGCTGCAGGTCGTCTCACCGCCTTGATTTTTACCATTGCGGCATTTCGTCTCATCCCATCCATCGCCCCAGGGATATTTCCGTCCATCCACGCCTCGCGCCGCCTTCTCCCACTCCAGCTCGGAAGGCAGCCGCAAACCCGCCCAGCAGCAATAGGCCTTCGCGTCTTCCCAGCTCACATACACCACCGGGTGGTCAGAAAACTCCGGCGGAAAAGCTCCGCCCTTTCCACACCGGCGCCCCAAAGGGCGGGTCCGGTGTCCGGTGCCCCGTCGCTTCCACAAAACGCAGGTACTGCCTGTTGGTCACCGGGTGCAGCCCCAGGTAATACGGCGGCAGCTCCACCGGGAACGGCGCACCACCGCCTTCATCCGCTCCCGGCCCACCCGCCAGAAACGTTCCGCCGGGCACCAGCAGCAGCCGAGTCCCGTCCTTCTCGTTCGCAATCCGCCACGCGGCCCCCTCGGGCATCCACTGCGGAAATTTCAGCTCGGGAAATACCTCGATGCGCCTGATCACCATCGACTCCCTTTGCCTGCAGGTTCAGGTGATAGGGTGAAGAGAGATTGTTCTTTGGAGGTTTTTGATTAACAGGTCTTCAGGAGGCGGTCAAGAACATGTCAGCATGTCATATTCGAAATGAATCCAGTTCAGCTGGAAAATGAACCATTTTTGCGCGACGACTCAGGCAAAGCGAAAAATTTGGTGCATTACGCTTCTGCCCAGTCTATATGTATTTCGTCTGATTTCCCTTGCTCATGGTCCTGTTGGCGAAAAATCCAAGGCGGTAAGCTTCGTGGCAAGAACCACCACCTCGCGGTAGATTTTGGCATAAATTCTGCTCTCCCCGTTCATCAAAAAGATCATCTTTTGATTGTCTCGAAGGGGGGTGAAGCCTATGGCTGAGTGATGCATGGTGCGGTATTGGAGGCACTGAATAGTGCTTTTGTGAGACTTTCCCTTTCGTATCCCTGCTTCAAAAAGAGCACATTAGAAAAGGAGATTTGGTTATGAAGCGATGTCTGATCCTTCTGTTTGTGGCAGTTTTTTTCTCAACGATGGCTTTTGCCGCAGGTCCCAAGGAGTACCAATGGACGGGTACCGTGATCGAGATGAAGGACGACGTCCTGGTCGTGGAAAAAGGAAAAGATAAATGGGAGATTGCCCGTGACAAGGATACCAAGGTAACGGGGGAAGACCTCAAGGTCGGTTCCAAAGTCACGGTCTATTACACCATGAAGGCTTCAAGCATTGAAGTGAAGGCGGACGGGAAAGAAAGCCGAACCGGCCAAGGCCGAACCGCAAAAAGCGGCACCCAAGAAACAATAGCCGACCACCTCTCTGAATCGACTTACGGTATGCCAGGATCCAATCTCGCGCTATGCCCGTGAAGGTTGACATCCTTCTTTCTTGCCGCAGAGGCGCAGAGGAGGCAGAGGCTTTTATTTGGCGGTCTTTCTCCGCGACCTCTGCGCCTCTGCGGTGAGTATTCAAAAGTCCTTCAGCGTGAGGGATCTCATCCTAGACGAGGATAAAACTGGAGTGACGGTCAAGAGGATGTTCCTTCGAGGCAGTGCAACTGCCAGTCAGCCGTCAGAACGCTTGACCGTCCCCCCGAGAACTCATTTCGAGAGCTTTGCGGCGATGGAAGCGACGTGCTTTCCTTGAAACCTGGCGGCGGCAAGCTCGTTCTCTGTCGGTACCCGTTCTCCCCCGGTGCCGGCGATCGTCGATGCGCCGTAAGGGGAACCACCCGTAATCTCGTCATTTCTCATTTGGCCCTGGAAACTGTAGGGCAATCCCACAATAACCATTCCTTGATGGAGGAGCGTGACATGGAAGGTGAGGATCGTGGATTCCTGTCCGCCATGCTGGGTGGCGGAGCTGGTAAAGACACTCCCTACCTTGCCCACCAATGCTCCTTGAGCCCAAAGCTGCCCCGTAGCGTCAAGGAATTGGCGCATCTGTCCGCACATGTTGCCGAACCGTGTGGGCGTGCCAAAGATGATCGCGTCCGCAGTTGGCAACTCATCCACCGTACAGACCGGCACGTCGCCCATGGCCTTTTGGGGCTCGACCGCCCCCATGTTTTTCAGCACCTCCGCGGAGAGCGTCTCCGGCACTCGACGCAGGATCACTTCCGCTCCGGGAAGCTCCCGCACGCCTTCGGCCATGGCCTGCGCCAGACGATGAATGTGTCCGTACATTGAGTAGTAGACGATCAAAACTTTCATTTCCGTTCCTCCTGGACAAGTTTGAAGTGGTGTTCGCTATCATTCCGCCTTACTGTCCGCCAGTTCTTCATCATCCCTCATCCCTTGCCACCGTTCAGGTTTTTCTCCGGGGTGATCCTGCGACCTCACTTGCCGAGCCACACCAGGGCCTTGTTAAGGATTCGGCCATAGACCTCTTGGGGATCGGAGCCCATCGATTTTGGCACATTGAAGGAGTGGTCGCCGCCTTCGATGAGTTCCAAATCCCATGGGGCCGTGAGATGCGCCAGGACCCCGCGGAGTAATTCCAAATCACACAGCGGGTCCCTTGTTCCAGCGAAAAAGAGCATGGGAATTTTGATCCCATAGAGGTGCCGGTCGCGGACTCTGTCCTTCCTGCCCGGAGCATGGAGGGGGTAGCCGAGGAAGATAAGTTGCGCTGCCGGGAGTCTGCCCTCGGCGACCATTTGGGATGCAATTCTTCCGCCCATGGATTTTCCTGCTGCTACGAGGTGCTCCGTTGGACACTGAGGATGTTCTCGGAGAAATCGATAAGCACCCTCCCATGCGAGATAGAGCCTTTCCTGACTGCCCGGTTCCCTCTTGCCCTGCTCCTGGTACAAAAAGTTGAAACGGAGCGTGAGGTAACCAGCCTCAGCCATCTTATCAGCGAGAAAGACGATCATCGGTTGATTCATGTCGTTGCCGGCACCATGTGCCAGGATCACGCCTTTCTTCGCATCGCCATCCGGAACGCACAAGACTCCGGAGACTTCTTCTCCCTCTCCGACAGCGATAGCCACCTTGTTTGTTGTCATCGGTAACCCGTTTCTATTGCGCCGTTTGCCCGCCGCTCTTCAGCGCTTTATTGCCGTCACCCTGCATCGTAGAATAGCAAGGTAAACATACGCATTCTTTCGAGATGGCGCAACAAGGGTGCCGTACTCCTCCCATCACCACTTGGGCATCAGGGGTTTCGGCGCCTACAAGATAACCAATTTCGCGAGTTCAATAGTCCGGAGGTTTCCAACACTTCATGCCCTCGAAACACCTGCCCCAGCGAAGGTCGGGGCGGGCATTCTGCTTTCTTTCTGGATTCCCGCCAGAAGCATGCCGGAATGACGACCGGGGATAAGGATTACTTTGTTCTTTGGAGCTTTACTGAACAGTCGGGACTCAGAGCTCAGCGTTGTTTTCCAGTGTATAAGAAGTTATAGGGGGGAGGATGATTGTGGACGCAAAAGGCGGCGCCTCGTCGCGGAACACAGCCCGGCAGCGACCTTTACTTCAGGCAGGATATGGAACGGATCTATTTCGATCGTCATGCGACGACACCAGTTCACGCTGTGGATAGCCAGTTGCTCGCCATGAATCTCGATTTGATGGGCGTGGCGGTTTCTACCGGATCGGCCTGCCAGGCGGAAAGCCGCGAACCGTCCTATGTGCTTCGGGCAATGGGTCGCGACGATGATCAGGCATCGAACCTGCATCCGCTTCTCCCTCGGACCGGAAAACACCGCAGCCGAAGTGGATCGCGTCATCGAAATGGTGGCGCAGGTGGCTGCCGAGCTGAGAGGCCATGACTTCTCATAAGGACGCGAGTCCTTGTTGCCATGAGCGGAGGCGTGGATTCGAGCGTCGCGGCCGCGTTGCTGCTTGAACGCGGCTACGAAGTAATCGGCGCCACCCTCCAGCTCCAATCCTGCGAGGATGCCGCTTATGGCCGCTCCTGCTGCAGCGCCGCCGGGCCGACCCAGGCCAGAGCGGTCGCGGGTGTTCTCGGCATTCCCCATTACGTGCTCGACTGCCGCCGGCCATTTCACGATGCCGTGCTGCGCCACAGCTGGCTGGAATATTCCCGCGGGCGCACCCCCAATCCTTGCGTCATCTGCAATGAACGGATCAAATTCGGCTTTCTGCTCGATGCGGCGAGGTCCTTGGGAGCTCACAAAATCGCCACGGGCCATTATGCGCGCATCGAGAAAGACGAGAGCGGAGCGACCTTCCTGAGGCGCGGATTGGATCGGAGCAAGGACCAATCCTATTTCCTTTTCTCGCTCGACGACGATCAGTTGGCGGCGGCGCTTTTTCCCTCTGGGAGCCCTCACCAAGACGGAAGTGCGCGAAAAGGCGCGACGCCTGGGGCTGCCGAATGCGGACCTCGAAGAGAGCCAGGACGCCTGTTTCATGGCAGATGGAGCAGATTTATGCGGAAATCCTGCGACAGCGTTTCCAGGGGGTGGCGCGCTCGGGAGAAATCGTCGACGGTCGAGGGAAAAGTCCTGGGGCTGCACCAGGGTTTTCACCGGTTTACCGTCGGGCAACGAAGGGGTCTGGGGATCGCCCTGGGCCAAAAGGCCTGGGTCAAGGCAATCGATCCCGAAAGCGCCAGGGTTGTCGTTGCCCTTGATGAGAACGAGTTGTTGTCGAAGGGCCTGATCGCCACAGGCGTCAGGTGGCGTCATCCCTCTTCACTCGTCCGCCCCAATCCCTTGTGCGGTGCAGGTCCGCTATCGCCATGAAGCGGCGCGGGCGGTGGTGGAGCATGTCGGGAGCGGAGAGCTTTCGGGTAATCTTCGAGGAACCGGTCAGGGCCGTCACACCCGGGCAGGCAGCGGTGGTCTATGACGGGGACCGGGTGCTCGGAGGGGGCTGGATCGAACGTTCCACTAAGAGTGAAGAAGGCAATTTAGCGGAGGGGTTCTATTCCATTTCGAATTGTACTCGTTAAGGTTAGAAATCCGCTTTCCGTAGGAGCGGCACTTTGCCGCGACCTTGATAAAATCGTGCCTAAGGGGGCGGCCAAAAATAAAAGGCCTTCTTTTACCACGAAGAACACGAAGGACACGAAGTGATTTCTTCGTGCTCTTCGTGCTTCTTCGTGGTTCTCGTGGTTGAAAAAGGGCTGAAATGAGTGCAAGTTGTTTTTGGACAGTCTCTAAGACACCCTCTAAGAGGCGCTCCTACGGAGAGGTGGTGGTTCCGGCAAAGTCGAAACCACTCTGCCTTAATCCGAATAGTCCTGAGCAATCCGCAGGGCGGACGGAGGGCACTCCCGCCGACCTGCGAAGAATCCTTGGTACCAGGAGCAGGGAGAGGAGAATTACAGCAAAATGACCCTCGGTGAAAACAGGTACGCTCGGCAACAAATCCTGCCGGAAATCGGTGCGGAAGGTCAGGAGAGGCTGGCGAAGAGCTCGGTGCTTATTGTCGGCTACGGTGGGCTTGGCTGCATCCATGGTGAGCTCCTGGCCCGGGCCGGCGTCGGGAATATCCGCCTCGTCGACCGTGATCTGGTGGAATTTCCCAACCTCCACCGCCAGATTGCCTTCGATGAGCATGACGCCATCGCCCAGACGCCGAAAGCCGAGGCTGCGGCGCGCCGGCTGCGGGCGATCAACTCATCCATCGTGGTCGAGGCGGAAGCGCTCGAGGTGACCCCGCGCAATGTCGAAGCGCTCATCGGAGACGTTGATGTGGTGCTCGACGCCACGGACAATTTCGAGACGCGCTATCTCCTCAACGATGCCTGCGTCAAGCTTGGCAAGCCCTGGATCTATGGCGGGGTGATCGGCACGGAAGGCGTAACCATGCCGGTCCTTCCCGACCAGGGCCCCTGTCTGCGGTGTCTCATGCCGGTTCCGCCGGCGCCGGGAAGTTTGCCGACCTGTGACACCAGCGGGGTATTGAACGCTGCCGTGGCGATCATCGCTTCATGGCAGGTGACGACCGCGCTGCGCCTCATCGTAGGTTCACCGCCGCCGGAACCGCGCCTGGTTTCAATCGACTGCTGGAATGGGACATTCAATTCCCTCCGCGTGGAAAAGGGGGATGGATGTCCCTGCTGTGGTCTGCGGAATTTTGCGTTCCTCGAGGCCAAAAAGACCGGAAGTGACAACCAGCGGGCTGCCTTAGCCTGCTCCTGTTGCGACGCGTCAATCCCCTGGAGCGGAAGATGGTTGCGGAAATGGTGTCCGAAAAATGCATCGAGTGCGATCTTTGCCGGAAGGAATGCGAGTTCCTGCAGCAATCCGGAAGTCCAAAGGCTTTGGCCATTTTCGATCCTTCCCTCAAAGAGCACGGGCAAAAGCTTTTGAGTGCTACCTTTGCGGGCTGTGTCGGGAAGTCTGTCCGGAAGATATCGATCCTGCAGAGATGTTCCTTGATCTGCGCCGTAAGACTGTGCGCGGGGGTGATGGGGATTATCCGGAGCATTCTGAAATCCTCCGCTTATGAGCGCCGCGGAACATCTCGCCGCTACACCCGGTACGACCTTCCTCAAGGCAAAATCAATGAAGGAGCTTCTAATGAAAAAGTTCCCGTATTTCCTGACTGCTTTCTTCTTGGTGGTCTTACTTACGGTTTCCATCTCTCCAGCGTTTGCCGCTGAGGACAAGCTGCCCACCAGGGACAATCCGTTAATCGTTGACAAGGAAGGCAAGCGGGTACTCATCTACACCGAAGTGAACGAGAAGGGCCTCCATGAGACCAACCCCCACTGGGGCGTCGTTTCCAAAGACGGCGAGTATGGCGACAAGGCCATCTTGAAAGCATATGTCAACCATCTTGCCTTTCACGATGCGCTCCTCGAGATTGGAGCCAAACCCGGCAACAACCTTACCAAAGACGTCCTGAACGTTCCCGTGCAAGGTGACCTGCTCGAGTTGACCGCCACCTGGCCCGGTCTGGGAAAGGAGTTGAAGGTCGATGACATTTTCTACGACGAAAGTGGCAAAGGTTTTGCAATCCGGTTTGGAGGAAACAGAAAGGCGGCCGAGGGGAACCACACCGGCTGTCTTACCTGCCTGGAGAGTTGCTGGGTCGCCATTACCAGCAATGCGGAGTATCCGAACATTTCGCCCGCAAAACGTTTCATCATTCCCAATTCACGCTTCAAGGGCAGGGAAGATGTTCTTCCCGGCGGCGATAAGCCCGTAATCCTGATCTATCGCCTGGTAGGCAGCTAGTACGGCACGGCAGAAATCTCATCCAATCCTGGTGGGCACGATAAAGCGCTGTGCCCACCCTACGATACTCTGTTCCTCGCAGGGATCTGACGTAGGGTGGGCACGTCTTTTGGTGCCCACCGGAACTGGTTGCGGACTCTCGCCTAAGCGGTACCAGTGCTTGATCGCAATCATAAGCGCGATTTTCCGGGCACCGTTTCCTCATTCCGGCGGAATCCGGTTTTTCGGTTGCAAACCCCATAGACCATTTCAATCCATATCATCAGAAACCATTTGCACAACCAATTTGACTTGGGGAGCAAATCCTCACATCTTAATCGTTGCAGGCTTCACCGAGGAGCCATGAGTCCAGTAGTCAAGAGGATCGTGCTTGCTTTGAATAAGGCAGGGATTTCCCTATGTCGCCCCTAAAACGTGTTTTTTTCTGTTCGCCCTGGCTATACCGTGCAAGTGGAGTCCTCCTCGGTAGTGTCTTCATCTGGGCCGGGGGAGCGAAGCTCATAAGCCCGCGTGCTTTTGCCCGAACGATTTCCGAGTGGGGCCTCGTTCCGGATAGTCTGCTGGTTCCTGTGGCCATCGGTCTTCCTGCCATCGAGCTCCTGGCAGGCCTGGGACTCGTCTTTGACATTCGGGGAAGCCTCAAGGTCATCTCGGGGCTGCTTGTGATGTTCCTTGCCCTCCTGGGATACGGCATCATGAACAACCTGGACGTCGACTGCGGGTGCTTTTCGGCCGAAGAGCTCAATGCCCGGAACAGCCTCTGGATCGCTTTTTACCGGGACCTGGGGCTGCTGGGAATAGTGAGCTATCTTTTCATGTGGCGCAGGTTTCAGAAGCGTTCTGGAATGGAGTGCGGAGTTCAATCATAAATCGAAGATGATCAAAGGGAGGCGTTCAGATGGCAGGAAGAGAGAGGCGGAGTTGGGTTATGGATCATGGCAGTCGTTTTCATGCTTTGTCTTTGCGGCAATGCATTTGCCCTCGAATGGGGAACGAAGGAACTGGAAAATGAAAAGCTCGCCATTGCGTTCGCCAATCAGGTCTCCAAAGGCGGATACAAGATAGTCTCGACGGAAGAGCTCAAAGGGTGGATCGACAAGAAAGAGCCGATGCTGATTGTCGATACCATGCCTTTCGAGGACAGCTACAAGAAGAACCACATCCCCGGTGCCGTACAGATGGAGTTTCCCCTTGAGGAAATGAAGGAAATGGATGCCGGAGCCAGGGAGAAGTTCGAAAAGCTCCTCGGTCCCGACAAGAGACCGCAAGATCGTATTCTACTGCGGCTTCACCAAGTGCGCTCGCAGCCACAATGCCGCCATGTGGGCCGTAAAGCTTGGTTATACCAATGTCTATCGCCAACCGGGCGGAATCAAGGCATGGCTTGAGGCTGACTATCCTGTGGAGAAAAGCCCGTAAGAAACCATCTCAAAACTGGTTCATATTGTCACCCCGGCGGAAGCCGGGGTCCAGAACCCCACTGAAAACCTGGATTCCGGCGTTCGCCGGAATGACGATTGAGAGCGTCCTGACGATTTTGAGATAGTTTCCAAGTGCAAATCGCACGTTGCAAACGGTCTCTATTGGCTTCTCAACACAATTCCTCCCCATTTCATCCGTGCCAGCAGATGTTTATCTTGCCCACGGGAAAGGCGTGGCAGCCTTTTTCGGTGGGCAACGCTTCCGCTTTTGCCCACCCTGCGAGAAGTCTCGTTGCAGTATTGCATGATGAAAATAAACTCGCGCAGAGGCGCAGAGAACGACGGAGAACGAAAGAGGGACGATGGTGGTGGAGTCCACTGTTACCGCATCAAAGTGCTGCCCGGGCGCAACCCGACCCGCGTCGGGCGCACCGCTGGGCTGCTGGAGGAGACCATGCCGGTCGGGTTCCCGCTGCAGGCGCTGCCTTGCTCCTTTTAGGAAGATTCCCGGGTTCAATCGGCACGCCCAATTTCATGGATTCTCGATCATGACGGCTCTCATTCCCCTACGAGAATGAAGCTGTGTTTCTCCTCACTCCACTCCACATAATATTTATAAACTTTTCCAGCCTGCACGGATGCTTCCACGGGCTGAACATCGCCCTTAACCATCCCGAAAGATTTGGCAAGCGTCAATTTCATATCTCCCGCCGGGCGCTCCCACGTAAGTTTGCCACACCTCCCAATTTCCCCGACCGCTTTTCCGTTGTCCTCGACCGTAACAGCCCTGACGGTCCCCACCAGGATAGAATGCTTTCTTTCGACTGAAATGACTGCTGTTTCGGCACTGACATTACGTACGCCTGCCTCGGGCACAAATTGCCTGGTGCTTGCACACCCAACCAATACGAGAACCGATACTGCGAATAAGCACTTCAATCCCCTCACCATCGAACCATCTCCTTTTGGGAAAAAATCTATTCTTGACAGGTGTTTTGTGCTTTCGTATCGTACAACGCCTGAAAGCGATCCTTCAACATCTTTGTAGTGCTGACCATCGGTTTTTCCTTACACCCCGGGCATGATAATTGCGGATGGTGGCTTCGGGCACGTGTTCGCCGGAATTGCGATGAGAGGAGTAACTTGCGTGAGACGATTTCTGCTGCTTGCTGCTTTCTTCCTGTTGACCAATGTAATTGATGTTCACGCTGGAGGCATCGAGCCGGACAAGAGGGCGCATTTTGTGGGCGGCTTTGCGGCTGGAAGCATCGCCACCGTCGTGGGTAGCCAGATTGTACCTGAATACCGGTTCGCCTTTGGAATGATCTTCGGCATGGTCCCCGGACTCACAGTGGAAGTCTTGGATTCCATGGGCGATGCCGGATTTTCGGGCGCCGATTTGTTGGCCGATTTCTTGGGTGTGGCGGCGGGCACGCCTCATCACCGACAAACTCATCTTAAGACCGCTGATTCGTACCGGGTCAAACAAGCAGTTCGGCCTCGCGGTTGAAAAGAAATTTTAGGAGCAAACACGCACAGAGACGCGGCCCCTGCCTCGTAGTCCCCCCTCTGGCCGACCGTTTGAGGATTGTTCTCCCTCGCCCGGCATGAAAATGTTCCCCATGCCTTCCACCGCTTCCGACCTTTCTGTGGAGTGCAGATGGGCCTGGCTTCGATTGATGAAGAGTTCCCCATGTCTTCTGCCGTTTCCGTCAGCGTGCGTAACTCCGGGTAACCTGCGTCCTTCAAAGTAAATGACCGGCGGAGAGACACAATCAGTCATGACCGGCGTTGGCCACCAGTCCTGTTTGATGATGGCGAAACCGGTAGCTGGCCGTCTGATAATAAGAGATGGTCTGCTTGACCAGTTCTGCATCTTCACCTGCGGGATCGAGACGTCCACTTGCGAGATCGTAGCGATAGGTCGCCAGTGCAGAAATCGGCTTTAAAACAGTCAGAAGGCCCTGTCTCATATAGCCCAGCACCTGGTAGGTTCCCATGAGGGCGCGCTCCTCTTCGGGGCTCATCCGCAATACGTCTTTCCCATAAAATTGACTCTCATAGCTCCATTGCAGCAACCCCAGAAGGGTGGGTGCGAAATCTATCTGGCTGCAGAGTTTGTCAACTCTTTGAGGGGGCAGCAGATCCGGATTGTAGACAATAAGAGGGATTCGGTAATTGTCGATGGGAAGATCGGTCTTTCCTGCGCTCCCGGCGCAATGATCGGCCACAATCACAAATACGGTGTTGGAAAACCATGGCTTTTCCCTCGCCCTGCGGATCAATTCTCCAATGGCGTAGTCCGTGTACTTCACCGCACCGTGCCGACCGGCGCCGGAAGGAATATCGATTTTCCCGGCCGGATAAGTAAAAGGCCGATGGTTTGATGTGGTCATGACAAAATGAAAGAACGATTTGCCGTTGCTGTAAGAGCGATCAGCCTCATCCAATACCCAATTGTACAAATCTTCATCACAGGCTCCCCAGATATTGGCGAACGTGATTGCCTCCTTTGGTACTGTGGCTCGATCAATAACTTTGTAACCATTGTTGGCAAAAAAATAATTCATATTATCAAAATAGCCATAACCACTATAGATGAATGCCGTGTCATAACCACGCGATTGGAGGACCGAACCCAGGGAAAAAAGATTTTCGTTATAAGGACGCTTGACGATGGATCGTCCCGGTGTCGGGGGTACGGAAAGGGTGAGGGCTTCCATGCCGCGATCGGTTCGGGTGCCGGTTGCGAAGAAGTTGGTAAAGAAAATACTCTGCTTGGCCAACTGGTCAAGATTTGGGGTAAGGTTTTCCTGACTGCCGAGCGCTGACAAGAATTCCGCGCTAAGACTTTCAACCGTAATTTGAATGACGTTATAGAATTTTTCCTTACCCTGGTTGTTGATGAATCTCGAGATGTCGAAAGGGTCATCCGAAAGGAAGCTTGAGTTGTCTGTCCCGATAAGATCCCGCACCCGCCGGAAGGCTTCCCGATCGCTCTCGGTCCGATAAAATTTAGAGTAATCGAGTTCATTATCGCGAAAGGCGGCGACAAATGAGTACAGGCCATTCTTTGCAAGCTCCTGATGGTAATTGTTGGCGAACCCTCCTGCGGCGCGATTATCCAGCCCGATAGTAAAAAGCACCGGCACGAACAGTATGCCTGCACCCGTGGCCAGACGGCTTTTCCACGAACTGGAAGACTGGAACCATAGCTTCATCCAGCCGGTCCGGTGAAGGACGCCGAAAAGGAGGCCGGCCAAAAGCAATATTCCGCCCATGATGGGGACCAGGGGATAGGATTCATAGATGTTGCCCAGGACTTCTTTAGTATAAACGAGATAGTCGACGGCAATGAAGTTGAAACGAGTTCCATATTCTTCCCAGAAAAACCACTCGATCGCCGCGGTGAAGAGCAAGACATAGAGGACAACGAAGAAAAAGACTGCGGCGAGCCCTCGATGAAAACGCGTTGCGAAGACCCTTTCAGGCAAAAGGGTCAGATAGAGGACGATGGGGATGGCAGCGTAAAATGCTGCCGCCAGGTCATAGAGAAACCCCCACAAGAAAACGGCGATAACGCTTGATAGCCCTCGGGTGATCAAATCATAGGATTTAAACAAGAGGACGACGCGCGTCAAAAATGATGCAAGAAGAAAGAGTATGAGGAAGAGAAAAGTTCCCCCATGACGGTGGGAAAAACAATTCGAGATTTGCATATTCTGTTTCTGCAAAATTATCCTTATCGAAGAATTCGTCGCCGCTGTTAGTGGATGAGAATAGCATTCGACGCAACAAAAGTCTAGGTTTTGACCGTTCCCGGCGCTGACCGAAGGGGGTGCAAAAGACGGGGAAGAGGGACAGGACGGTTGAAACCTTGCGACTCTGCCACCACCTAAAGGGATCCCGCTTAACCGATTTAGAACCTTGACGATGGGAGCCATCTGTTGGCGAAAGTTCAGCCCTTTGCTGCCAGCCTACAGGTTCGTCCCATATGATGATATCCCAGCACTGCGAAGAGCGCACGACGATCATGTGGTGGCGCTGATTCTGGAGCCCATTCAAGGTGGAGGCGGAGTGAGAGTTCCTGGGGATAATCACGCCGCAGAAGTGGGCAAGCTCTGTAAGGCAATCGGTGGCGGGATCACCAACAACCTGACTGAAAGATGTTGCTGACTTTCCTTTTTTGACTTATTCTTGCCCCGTCGTTTGCCGTGGAAGTTGTAACCGCTTGCTGTGAGCCTGATCGATCTGGATTGAGTGAGGCCTTTTTAGAGATCTCATCTCGGAACTGATCGAGCAAACTCACCCGGGTAGAGCCGTCCCCGTATCTTGCGGAGTTACGGCAAAGGGGACCGCCTGCTGGTCATCGAGAATGTCCCGGTCGTTAGTTGTCCCCATTGTGGCGAGAGCTATCTCACGGCAGAGACCCTCCATGAGATCGAACGAATCAAGCTTCATCGCCAGAATTTTGCTACAAAGCGCCCAGTGGCTGTTGCCCAATATGCTTGAAAGCTGGAAATCCCAATCCTAACCATGGCAACTGAAGCTGATACCTGTCGAAAGTACGTTTTGCCGAAGCTCTACGAGGCTGGCTGGGACGATGACCAGATCAGCGAACAGCGGACCTTTACCGATGGGCGTATCATGGTCGCGGGTACCAAGGTCTGGCGACGTCCACAAAAACGAGCCGATTATCTCCTGCGCTACCGGCCCAACCTGATGCTCGCTGTGATTGAAGCTAAGGCCTCACACAAGAATCCCGGCGATGGTCTGCAGCAGGCTAAGGAATACGCGCAGATTCTGGACCTGAAGTTTGCCTACGCGACGAACGGGCATGGTATTGTGGAGCACGACTTCCTCACCGGTAAGGAAACCAATCTCGATGCGTTTCCTTCGCCCGACGATCTCTGGAAACGTCTCCAACCCGATATCGGGCTGAAGGGTGACGAGCAGGAACAGCGGTTCCTCTCACCCAGCTTGCCCGTACCAGGAAAGCCGCTTCGCTACTACCAGGAAATTGCCATCAACCGCATCATCCGCGCCATCCTCAGCGGGCAGCGCCGCGTCCTGGTCAACATGGCAACCGGTACGGGAAAAACCGACATTGCCTTTCACCTTTGATGGAAACTCTGGAGCACCCGCTGGAACCGCGCCGACAAACCGCGCCGTCCCCGCATCCTTTTCCTGTCCGACCGTTCGATCCTGGTCGATGACCCCAAGGACAAGCAGTTTGCGCCTTTCGGGGATGCCCGCTGGAAGATCCAGGGCGAAGCCGTCAAGAGCCGTGAAATGTACTTTGCCACCTACCAGGCCATTGCTAAAGACGAACACCGGCCCGGTCTTTACCGTGACTACAGCCCGGAGTTCTTCGATCTGATCATTGTCGATGAGTGCCACCGGGGCAGTGCTCGTGAGGAAAGCAACTGGCGCGAAATCCTCACCTACTTCCAGCCCGCCTATCAGTTCGGCATGACGGCCACCCCGCTCCGCCAAGACAACCGTGACACCTACGCCTACTTTGGCAACCCGGTTTACACTTACAGCCTGCGGCAGGGCATCGACGACGGTTTCCTGGCGCCTTACCGCGTCCATCGCATCGTCACCGATGTCGATGCGACCGGTTGGCGGCCGTCCAAAGACGAACTGGACCGCTATGGCCGCGCCATCCCTGACGAGGATTACCAGACCCCGGACTTCGAACGCCTCGTCGCGCTCAAGGCTCGCACGCAGGCGATCGCCAAGAGCATCGTTGATTTCTTGAAACGCTCCGACCCCTACGCCAAAACCATGGTCTTCTGTGTAGACCAGGAACACGCCGATGAAATGCGCCAGGCGATCAACAACTACTCCTCCGATCTGGCGCAGAAACACCCCGATTACGTTGCCCGCGTCACTGCCGACGAAGGCGACATTGGGCGAGGCCACCTGAGCCGTTTTCAGGAACTCGAACGCGCGACACCAGTCGTTTTGACCACTTCGAAACTGCTGACGACCGGCGTTGACGCTCCCACCTGTAAGAACATTGCCATCGTTCGTATCATCAACTCGATGACGGAATTCAAACAGCTCATCGGCCGCGGGACCCGCGTTCGCGCCGACTATGGTAAGCTCTGGTTCTCCATTTTGGACTACACCGGTAGTGCGACACGGCTCTTTGCCGACCCGGAGTTCGACGGAGACCCCATCGATCTGCCCACGGAAACCTCTCTTGACGAGCCGATCCCCGAGCCGGAAGTTCTCCCGGAAGGCATCGTCTATCCCGAGGTGGGCGATCCTTCCGGAGAGCCGTTGGAAGCTTCTGAACCGCCTCCCCGCAAGTTCTACGTGGACGGAGGTTTGGTCGCCATCGCTGCGCATGTGGTCTACGAACTCGACTCCGACGGCAAGCAACTTAGCGTTGTCAAATACACTGACTATGCCTCCGAGAAGGTGCGCAAGCTGTGGACTTCCGCCGCCGAGCTTCGCGCCCGCTGGAGCAACGCCCAGGAGCGCACCGCCATTATCGAAGCCCTTGAAGAGCGCGGCATCACCCTGGAGCAGCTCGCCGAAAACACCGGCCAACCCGAAGCTGACCCGTTCGACCTGCTCTGCTACGTCGCCTTCAACGCACCCCTGCGCACCCGCCGCGAGCGGGCCGAACGACTGCGCAAAGGCCGCGTGGACTTTTGGGAGCGTTTCAAGCCGGAGTCCCGCGAGATCCTGAACGAGATTCTCGACAAGTACATCGAACACGGGACCGCGCAATTCAAGGTCCCGGATATTTTGAAGATCGCACCGCTCTCCAGCCACGGCAATGTGCTGGAGATCGCAAACAAATTCGGTGGCGTAGACCAACTCCGCGCCGCAATCGAGAACATGCAAACACTCCTTTACGCTGAGGCAGCTTGAACCCTATGGCAAGAATGAAAAGAACCCCTGCACCGACGACCACAGCTCAATCCCTCGGCAGCCTCGTCAAGTCCTGCCGCGACATCATGCGGAAGGACAAGGGCCTCAATGGTGACCTTGACCGGCTGCCCATGCTCACATGGGTGATGTTCCTCAAGTTCCTCGACGACATGGAGCAGGTACGGGAGGCCGAGGCCGCGTTGGGAGGAAAGCGCTTCCGACCCGCCATCGAGCCGCCTTATCGCTGGCGCGACTGGGCCGCCCAGGCCGACGGCATCACCGGCGACGCCCTCGTCGCCTTCATTCAGAACGACGAAGCCACCCGCCCGGACGGGTCCAAAGGACCGGGCCTCTTCGCCTATCTGCGGTCCCTCACCGGCACCAACGGCGGAGACCGCCGCGATGTTATCCGCGCCGTCTTCACCGGCACCGTTAACCGGATGCTCAATGGCTACCTGCTTCGCGACGTGGTCAACAAGATTCACTCCATCCACTTCACATCCTCGGAAGAGATTTCCACTCTCGGGCACCTCTACGAGTCCATGCTCAAGGAGATGCGCGATGCGGCGGGCGACTCCGGCGAGTTCTACACCCCGCGCCCGCTGGTGAAGTTCATCGTCGCCGTGGTCAACCCGCGCCTCGGTGAAACCGTGCTCGATCCCGCCTGCGGCACCGGCGGCTTTCTCGTGGAATCCTTCGAGCACCTCAAGAAACAGTGCAAGACCACCGAAGATCACCGCCGCCTCCAGCGCGACACCCTCTTCGGCGTCGAAGCCAAGTCGCTGCCTTATCTCCTCTGCCAGATGAACCTCCTCCTCCACGGGGCGGAGGCGCCCAACATCGACCCGCTCAACGCCCTTCGCTTCCCGCTCCGCGAGATCGGCGACAAGGACCGCGTGGACATCATCCTCACCAACCCACCCTTCGGCGGCGAGGAAGAACGCGGCATTCTCGGCAATTTCCCGGACGACAAGAAAACGGCGGAAACTGCGCTGCTTTTCCTTCAGCTCATCATGCGCAAACTGCGGCGGCCGCCCAAACCGGGCCGCGCCGCCGTCGTCGTGCCCAACGGCGCGCTTTTCGGCGACGGCATCTGCGCCCGCATCAAGGAGGAACTGCTCAAGGAGTTCAACCTCCACACCATTGTCCGCCTGCCGAACGGTGTTTTCGCTCCGTATACCAGCATCCCAACGAATGTTCTCTTCTTCGACCGCTCCGGGCCGACTGGGGACGTCTGGTACTACGAGCACCCGCTCCCCGAAGGCCGGAAAAACTACACAAAAACCATGGCCCTTCAGTTCGAGGAGTTCCGCGCGTGCATGGAATGGTGGAAAAAGCGGGAGGAGAACGACCGCGCCTGGAAAGTGAATGCTCTGGAATTGCTGGATGGCAGCTGCAATCTCGACCGCAAGAACCCAAGGGGCAGGGAGGATTTTGAACATCTCCCTCCGGAACGGCTTGCTGACGACATCCTGCAAAAAGAGCAGCGCATTGTTGAGTTGATGGCGGAAATTAAGGCCATGCTGAGGGACACGCCATGAACGGTAAGACGCTGCGAACGGATGAAGCGACAGACGGCGAGATCGTTATCTACCTGTGCAAAAAATGCACAGCTTGTAGCGGGCGAGTTCATTCTCCACCCATGTAACTAATGTACAGTTTGCCATGGACGGTAAAGTTTTGCCTGCACTTGCGCAACAATTACAAGGGAACCAAAATGGTTGAGGCCCCAACCTCCGAGAAATGCTCGGTAGTTCATGAATGCAATGTGTATAATTTGCACATTGCAAATCAGGATAATGCCGTCACTTTATTGTGGCCCACATGTCTCCATTCCTACTGGCTACTTGCTGAAATGCAACTGGGGCATTCCCGTCAGCAGCGGGAAGATCAGAGCACGTAGGGGCGGGGTTTATCCCCGCCCGAAGGAGCCCGCATGACGGAAAAATTGCCGACCCGAAAAGCAATTCGCTTATTACCCGACAGCTACCAAAAGGGTAATGCTTTCTCCATAACCATCGCGACACATGAAAAACATCCGTGGTTTCGATTGCACCCTGAACTCGCAGATGGGCCCACTCATTTGCTCTGTAAGATAGCTGGGGAATGCGAAACCCTTCTTTTTGCATGGTGCATCATGCCGAATCACGTTCACCTGCTTTTGCAGGACAATAATATTGTTGATTTTGTCCGTCTGCTCAAAGGGAAGCTGACACCGGAGGCCCGTCGTCTGGAAAAAGGACGGGCGTTGTGGCAGCGGAGTTTTTATGACCATGCGCTACGAAAAGAAGAGGCATTGGGCGATGTTGCGCGCTACATCTGGCATAACCCTGTTCGCGCGGGAATAGTCGATTGCGCTTCTGCCTATCCATGGTCTGGTTCTCTGGTGTGGGGCAATTGGAGGGAATTTGTCGATCAGTCGGTGGGAGGGTAGAGACGTGAAGCAATTCGAATCGGCGTTTGCTCATCGTGGGTCGCGGGAGGGGATAAACCCCTCCCCTACATTTGTTCACGGGGATTCTGCCGATTTCCCAAACACCTTTTCAAGGCAAACGCAAAAGCGTATCCGTACCAGTCCAGATATCGAAGCTTTACTATCGAAGTCAGGCTTCACGCCCATTGACTCCGATTGCGGGATACCCTGAGTTCCACCAGTGCGGAGGGGCGGGGTTTATCCCCGCCCAACACCGTTCTCGAGATTTCAAATGGTGCACCGACGGCCGCGTCCCAGCATCTCCACATCTGCGGACGGAACCAGATATTCCGTTGGCAACGCGTTGGTGGCTGTGACGTTGCTCATGGCCGAAGACCGTCCCCAGGACAAAAACATCCTGGCGGGGGGCATTGTGAACCTCATTAACAAGAGGAACCTATGAGTAAGGATTGGCCTAGGGTGCGGTTGGGCGAGGTGATGGCGCTGTCGAGCACGGCAACGCCGTGTAAGCAATTGGCCGAGATCAACTTGGCAGGGGTTTACAGCTTCGGACGCGGATTGTTCGCGCGAGGCCCGATTTCACCCGCCGAGACCATCTACAAGACCTACAACATGCTGGTGGCTGACGACTACGTAATCAGCCAACCGAAAGCTTGGGAAGGCGCCATAGCGCGAGTCACAGCAGAGTTTGATGGCTGGTATCTTTCTCCCGTGTTCCCAACGCTTCGTGCCAACCGGTCGCGACTGGAGCCAACTTTTCTCGAATGGTTTTGCAGGCGTGGAATCGTGTGGGCAGAGCTACAGCAGAACTCGCGCGGCATTGGAGCACGACGCGAAACCGTCTCGGTTGCAACGTTCCTTGCCCTCGAAATCCCCCTGCCGCCATTGGAGGAGCAGCGGCGGATCGTGGCGCGGATCGACGAACTGGCCGCCAAAATCTCCGAAGCCAGCGCCCTCCGCTGCCAAGCAACCGAAGAGACAGAAAAGATTCTCCCGAGAACCATGACAAATATCTTTGAGGCAATGGGTTATCGCCGGAAAACACTTGCTGAGGTGGCGGAGAAGAAGACTGGGATTGCGTATAAAGCGGAGGATTTTGTCGATTCAGGCGAGGTGCCCGTGGTCAGATTGAAGGAGATCGGTACGAAACAACCTACCGTCTATCTTCAAAACCCTGGCAACTACGCAAATGTGTGGCTTGAGCCTGGTGACATTATCCTTGCGAAGACTTCCTTCTCAACTGGTGCCATGTGTCAATGGGCCGGTCCTCCAGCGGTCTTGAACCAGAACGCCGTGATGCTTCGAGCAAAGGATGGACTTGAACAGAGCTTTCTTTCCGCATGGCTAGGCCAACAGGTGACTCGTTATTTGGATGATCATCTCGCAGACCCTAATTTCTATCCCTACATTCGCGAGGGAGACCTTCTTCGGTGGCAGGTTCCTCTGCCGCCAATTTCGGAGCAACGCCGGATCGTGGCGTATCTGGAAGGGCTGCAGGTGCAGGTTGACGCGTTGAAACAGTTGCAAGCCGAGACCGCCACAGAGCTCAACGCCCTCCTCCCCGCAATCCTCGACCGCGCCTTCAAAGGAGAGCTCTGATGGCGAGAGATTGTGTCGCAGTTAGGACAAGGAAAATGGGGTTGCGAGATGAACCAGAAAGAACTATGGCGCGACATCAAATCGCTGCCTCCTGAAGCGTAGCGTGAAGAGATTGATTCTATCGCTTTCTTGCGAACCCGATACAAACCCCCATGCCCAAGCGATGAGTCGATGAGGACAGAATCGGAGGATGAGCCGTTTGTTGGAATGTGGGGTAACCGTGAAGATATGGCGGATAGCAGCAGGTGGGTTAGAGGCATTCGCGAGTGTGAATGGGCGACCTTATGAATCAGACGGCAGACATCCTGATCAATGCCGGCCCAGGTGACTATCGGTTCTATGCGGGATTAGACCTGCTCACCTATCCATATCAAGGCATTGGCTAACCAGCGAATCAACTCGACGAACAACCACGAAACATGTCCTGTCATTCTCTTCGCAAGTCCGTGGCTACGCTTGCTCGTGGGTTCTCGATACGTTAGCCCGCGCTACCCGGTAGGCCTTATTGGCCACAGATCTTTTCGAGAACGATGCAATTGATGACCACTCCACACTTCCAGCCTATTTACGAACAAACTTAACCTGTAACTTGCATCCGACCGCCTCTGCGTATTTGCGAAGTGTGGCTATGGATGGTGAGTGCCTCTTGCTGCCTCCCCCTGCCTCTATCCGAGCTACTGCAGGTCTGGATGTGCCCATGCGTTTTGCGACATCCTCTTGAGTAAGTCCTGCTTCATCCCTCGCTTTCAATAGTTCATCCAGAAGTTCAAACTCCGGCTCAAGGGCATCGTATTCGGCCTTAACCTCAGGATGTTGCAGCATCTTGCCTACCATTTCCTCATGGCTGAGCATTGACTTTTACCTCCTTCATCCTTTTCCTCGCAACAGCCAGTTCTCTGGCCGGTGTCTTCTGAGTCTTCTTAACGAAAGTGTGAAGCATGACGATTCTTTGCTCAATGAGAGTACAGTAAAAGACCCTGCCTATCCCTTCAGCTGCCTTCATTCGAAGCTCAAAAAGACCGTCACCCATTGCATTCGTATGGGGGATACCAAGATTGGGGCCATGGATCAACATCCGTTTCGTATAATGAATGTACCTGGCCTGAATCCCTGCAGGCAGGGACATGATTTCTTGCTGTACTGCTTCACTGTAGTATTCGATCGTCCAGTCCATCGTCCTCATCCTGTATCATATGTGGTACATAAATACAATGCAGATCTTGCTCAGCGGAAGCCCATTACCGTCTGCACTCAACTACCGAGGTGGTTAAAGGCCCTGAGAGAAACAAAATGTTCAAGCAATTCAATGATTATCGGCCAAAAGCCTGTAGATTGTTATGGGCGTGAACGGCCGGTAAGGTTAATTGTCGGAAGAGAATATACTGCCAAAGCATCCGTCCTCGAAAGAACATGCAATGAAGACTTCCCCGTCTGAAAGGCGAAAGTTTATACCCGGCCCCCTGGAAATCAAGACCATCAAGGTGCTGAACTTTTGCACGCCTCCTCCAGCACCTCGGCAATATCCTTCACTTTGGCAGGAGAAACGGCATCGAAGGTCTTCTTGCAGAGGGGGCAGGAGGTGATGAGATGATCCGGGTTGCCGGCACAGAGCTCGCGGGCGGCGGCGGCGGCGATTTTCACCCGTTCGGCCGGACGGATGGCGAGCTCGGCGATGCTTCCTCCGCAGCAGAGCGCTTCGTGGCGTTCCTGCTTGGGGATTTGCAGCGACACGACTGTATCCAGGATCGCTCTGGAAGAATCGTATTCTTTCAGTCCCCGCCCAAGCTCACACGGATCATGATAGACCGCGGTTCCGGACAGATGCCCTGGGTTCAAGCGGCCCTCTTTCACCAGTTGCTCGAGATACTCGGTGTGGTGGAGAATGGTCATATCCAGACCGTACTGCTGTTTGAAACTACGCAGACAAATGGGGCAGGAAGTCACCAGCACGGAGGCGCCGCTGCCCAGAATGAGCTTTCGGTTATGCTCTTTCAGCAGTAACGCATCAGTCTCCTTTCCGGCCAGTTGAAGGGGACGACCACAACAAATGGAGCCATCCCGGTCCATGGAAGAGCACATCGTTCTAATAGAAGGGACCCTCCGCGTGAGATTGCCCGGCGAGGACTGGAAGCTCTTGTCCAAGGGCCTGGAAATCGTGGTCCAACCCGAGGTCTCCTTTGATATCGAGGCTGAGGCCGATGTGGCCTATGTCTGCACCTATCGAGGACGGTTCGGATCGGTCCATGACGGCCTTTCCACGGACCCTGAACATGCCGACCAGCGCCGCTCCGGAGATCTTGTGCGCCAGCCATCCGGGCAGGATCGTGGCGTGCTGTCTCGTTGACGCGGGCTGTCCTCTGAGAGAAGGATGGTGTTTACGCCTGGGATGAGGATGGAAACAGGTTCTCGGTCTTCACTTCAGGTTGGGGAGTGATATGCCTTGGTCATGCTCACCCGACCATCACCAAGGCACTCATTGAACAGAGCAGGACGATAATCCAAAATCCCAATTCCGGATTGACCTACTAGTCGTGTGTCATTTGTCAACCTATTTTTTAAACCGCTCATGCCAAGCTTCGAGTTTTCCTTCTTTTACCATTTCCCTGCAGTATGCGTGCAATGCGTCATAGACAATCCATTCTGCGGCATTGATTTCATGATCATCCTTGAATCCCAGATGACGAAAACCTTCGGCGATGGCCTTCAATCCCGGTCCTTCGGGCTGCTGGTAAAGAGAATTGTCCGTGTCCGCCCCATTGACAATCCTGCCCAGCAAGAGCAGCACCGGGTCACTATCCAGTTGGTACTTTTGAAGAATCGCTTCGAAGGAACAGGTCTTGCCGTGATGTCCCAGCTCCACATCCGGCACGTCGAAAGGAATCGCCCCCAGCCGCTCTGCTTCGCGCATTACCTGATCGGCAGCGACGAAATAAAATTCCGCATCCTTGTCCACATACCTCTTGATCAGCCATGGACAGGCCACGCGATCCACTTTGACACGTTCGCGGGTAATCCATCTCATCTCCTGGCACCTCCTCTAAATTTGCTTTGCGTATTCTATTTATAAGCATCAGCTTCCTTTCCGCCACTCCCACGAGGCCTCTCCCGGCTTGGTTGGGACTTCACCAAACCTTACCTTGATCGCATATCCAGGGTCTTTGAACCAGGAGTCGTTCGAGAGATACTTGCATAATGCAAATAGAAATGATACGAAGGCTCTAAGGAGGAACGCCATGGAATCGGTTAGGGAAGCGCTGCAGATATTCGTGCGCCGTTTTGGGCTGCTGAATGCATCGTGCTGCGACGAATGTTGCGGAGAACAAATTTCTATGGCCCAGAGCCACATCCTCTACGAAATCCGGAGAAACGGCAACCCCCCCATGCAGCGGGTGGCGGAGGAATTGGGCATGGATGTCACCACCTTCAGCCGGCAGGCCAAGAGCCTCGAGGGCAAGGGGCTTATCGTGCGGCAGGTGCGGCCGGATGATCGCCGCGTGAGCCTGTTGGGGCTGACCGACGAGGGACTGCGGATGTTGGAACAGATCGACCGCTATATGGCGGCAAAACTGGAACAGATCTTCGCGCCCATGACTCCCTTCGAGCGGGAGACCGTCGTCAAGTCGCTGGGACTTTTGAACGAGGCGGCGGCCAGGTCGGGCTGTTGCACACGTCCCGGCAAAAATATTGCGTGTTGCAAGTAAATGGGGATGGAGAAATTCTATGGAACTGATGGATATCAGAAAGCTCTCGGATGCGGACAAGAAAGCGGTCTTGTCCGGACGTTGCGGCCCTCCTCCTCATGATAACCCGGACAAGCCCCCTTGTTGCGGACCGCCGGCCACGACCGGAGGCGGGAAAATAGACGAAAAGGTCCCCGGTTTCCAGGAGTGGTTGACGACCGGAGCAGGACCGGTCCCGCGGGTATCGACGAAACTCGACCTGAACGACCGCCTGGGCGCCTGCAAGGCACGCTGGGGGATCGGCCGCATGAGCTACATTGTCCCCCCTGGTCTCTATGCCCTCGGCCATCCCACGCCGGACGACCCGGTGGTGGTCACCGCCAACTACAAGATGAGCTACGACATCGTCCGGAAAGTCATGGCCGGGCGCAATGCCTGGCTTTTGGTGCTGGAGACCTTCGGCATCAACGTCTGGTGCGCGGCCGGGAAGGGAAGCTTCGGCACGGAGGAACTGGTTCGGCGGATCGGTGCGACCGGGCTGGCGAAGGTTGTAAACCATCGGCGGCTGCTTCTGCCGATCCTCGGCGCGCCCGGCGTGGCGGCCCACGAGGTGGCCCGGCGCACCGGCTTTGTGGTGAGCTATGCAACCATCAGGGCCGAAGACCTGCCGCAATATCTCGAAAACGGCCTGGTGACCACTGCGGCAATGCGGGAAATGACCTTTACCTTTCGGGAACGGCTGGTATTGCTCCCGGTGGAAATGGTCCAGGCCCTGAAATCGACGGCGGTCATCACGCTTTGCCTGTTCATCCTGGGAGCCCTCCTGGGCAGTTTCGCAACCGGCATAAAGGTGAGTATCGCCTATCTTGGAGCGGTCTTCACCGGGATCGTTCTCGGGCCGCTTCTCCTTCCCTGGCTTCCGGGAAGGAGTTTTTCCGTCAAGGGCGCCATCGCCGGGCTGGTCTGGAGCACCGCCTGGTACTTGCTTGCCGGCGGCAGCGCCTGGAGCATCCCGGTAACCATCGCCGCCTTCCTCGCGCTGCCGGCAGTGAGCGCTTTCTACACGCTCAACTTCACCGGCTGCACCACCTTTACCTCCCGTTCCGGGGTAAAGAAGGAGATGCGGGTTGCCATTCCGGCCATGGGGTGCGCTCTGGTGGTCAGCCTCCTGCTGGTCGTGGTGGGAAAATTCCTGTGACCCTATCGACCTGCTGGCTATAACGTTAAAGATGAAAAGGTTCATCTTGGTGGACCGGAATTAACCGCAGAGCACGCTGAGATCGCAGAGGAATCAAAGCATTTCAGAGCAAAATCTCTCTGCGCACTCTGCGCTCTCCGCTGGTAAAACTGAAGATTTTCAGCCTAAACGAGCATACTAAGGAACACTAAAGTATAAGGAGAATCGATGAGAGGGTTCCGTTATCTCAAGGATGTAACGACTCTTGAGCTCGCCCGGACGGCTGCGCCGGGTGCGGCCGGTGCGTGGAGGTCTGTCCGCACCAGGTCTTCGAGCTTGCAGCAAAGCGGGCCCGCATCGTTGACCGCGATGCCTGTATGGAGTGCGGCGCCTGCGCCAGGAACTGCCCTCTTGCGGTCATTACCGTTGACGCCGGGGTCGGCTGTGCTTCCGGGCTCATCAATGAATGGCTCAGGGAGCGGAATGTCAAAGGATCAGGCAAGGCCTGCTGCTCCTGAAGACCTCTAAACTTGGGATCAGCGCTTGATGTCTTCGACGGATGGGCATTCGAATGCTTGAATGCGCATGGGAAGATCGGCATACAGGACATTCTGATCACTGGTTTCAGCATCGCCCGAAAACGGCCTCTCTTGACCCGAAACACGGATCATTCTTCCCGGATTCCTACCTTGAGCCCAGCGCCAGACTCACTGACGGGAACGGGCAAAAGAGCCAGGAGAGGACCTTGACCACCTTGGATGAGTCGAACGTTTGTCGCGTTCCAGCTCGAACTGCTCCTCAACTCATACCTCCCACGCCTGCCGACGGTAACCCATGTCCCAGAAGAGGTATTCAAACCGGGAAGTCATCTCGAAGTGGACTGCCACCTGTGCCTTGTCTTCCGGCGTCAGCGTCTCGGCGACGCGGTTTGCCAGGGCGATGACCTGCTGCACCGTGTCGCCAAACTCGGTGCTGGCATAGGTGTCGATCCAGCGCTGGTAGACGGATATCGGCGAGCCGCGCTTTTCAAGCTCCTTTCCCACCTCCCAATAAATCCAATAGCACGGCAGGAAGGCGCCCAGCCCTTCGTGAAACGGGCGCTCGTAGGCAATGCGCAGCAAATAGGAGGTGTAGAGCAGGTTGTTCGGGGCCGGTGGCGTGGCATAAACGTCCTCGGGCGCAAGGCCCCACTGGGCAAAGAAGCTTGCGTGCAGCGCACGCTCCACGACAATCGCGGTTTTGGCGTGGTCGCTGAACATGATCATGGCGTCGTCGGTGGGCGACTTGGCCGCCAGCAGCGCCAGTCCACGGGCGAAGTCCCGAAGGTATAGTGCGTCCTGAATGGCATAGAACCGAAAGGCGTCCTCCGCCAGGGTGCCGTCGGTGAGCCCCGTCAGAAAGGGATGTGCCAGAATGCGGTCATAGATACCCGCAACGCCCTGCCAGAGTGTCTCGGAAAATGCTGCCATGGTGATCCTCCTTTGGCGACGGTGGTCATTCCACCGCGGCCGTGCTCAGGGCATAGACCGTGTCCCAAAACAGCAGTTCATACCCCTGGAGCATCCTGGCAGCCCGCACGATGCGGTGGGGCTCAACGCCCCTTTGCAGGCCGGCGCTGATCAGTGCCAGGGCCTGCGGGCTGACCTCGGGCGGCGCCGCGGCGAACTGGGTGAAGAACCGCAAGTCGGCCTCCTGCATGTCATAGCGCTGGCGCAAGGCCTGCGCCATACGGCCGCAATTGGCCCCCCAGGCAGCAAAGTTTACCGACAAGGCGGCGGCAACTTCGGCGTCGGTGCCGTAGAGACATAAATAGGCCAGGTAGGCGCTGTAAGCCTGGGCGCCGGGCGCCGGCTCGTATTCCGCACAAGCGGCCGGCGACATCCCCACCGCCGCGGCCAACACCTCCAGGCCGTCCAGCGCCGCCGCTTCGCCTTGCAGCACATCGCGAAAGAACTGCTGACCGGCCGGCTGTTCACAGCGCGAGATAAGAAGCGCAATGCTGCGCAAATCCCCGGGGATGATGTGGCACTGCTCGCCAACAAAGCATCGCAGCCGGGCGGGCGCAATGCTGCCCTCCTCGAGGGCTTGCAGATACGCGTGCCGGCGAATCTGTTGTTCGACACCGGACAGCACATCGTGGATGGTCTCCACAAGCGCCTGGGCCGCCGAGGTTGTGCCATTTACCATGGTGGTTCCTCCTCCGTAATAAAGAACAAAACCGGATGAGTCAGGTGACGCTCTCAAGCCCTATTTAAACGCGCGCAGACAAAAGAAGGCAAAAGGTTTTGGAGGGGCCGAATGGGAAGCGCTGCCTGATCCGCTCTACTCGGGTGCGGGCGTCTCTCGAAGCCGGCTTTGGGCGGCTTCGTCAACGGGATAACCCAGCAGCTTCGCTCGTTCGAAATGCTCTCCGGCTTCTTCCATCCTGCCTGCCATCTGCAGGGCCACCGAGAGGTTATAGTGTGCTGACGGGAAGTTTTCATTGAGACTCAGGACCTTCAGGGAAGCGGCGATGCTTGCTTCGGCCCGACCCGCCTGGAGGTAAGCGAGAGCCAGGTTGTTATGGGCCTGAATCAGGTTGGGCATCATTGCAATCGCCCTCTCGCTGCATGCGATCGCTTCCCGCCAGTCTCCCCGGGTCAGGTAGGCAAGCCCGAGATTGCTATGGGCCATGGGCAGGTTGGGGTCGAGGGAAAGGGCCTTGAGATTGGCCTCAATGCACTGATCCAAATCGCCTTTTTTGAAAAAAAGCCCACCCATGTTGACATGGGCCTGCGCAAGGTTTGGATCGCACTCCAAGGCCTGCTTGAATTCGGAAAGCGCTTCGTCAACCTGTCCTTTTTGACTGTAGGCCAGGGCGAGATTGTAATGAAGCGTAGCGGAGAGCGGTTCAAAGAATAATCTCTCTTTGAGGAACTTAATGTACAAGTTTAACTTCTGATCGACATTGGCGTCCGCTTTCGTGACCAATTTCTGCTCTCCTTTCGCAAAATTAAGCTGATTTTTCGTAGCTTTTCAAAAAAGCGGGAAAGCGGCCCCTTCTGCAAACTCTGAATTCCCGCCCGAAGCATGCGGGTTGATCTGGGACCGCCAGGGTGCCTTGTGTACCAGAGTTTATTGAAAAGTTACGATTTCTCCGCCCTGACAGGCCCGCAGGCGATGCCGGCGGCTTCGCGACATCGACCGGCCCTGTTCACCCGCCGTTACCCGGTCCTCGTCCCTCAACACTCAACACCCAACACCCAACACCCAACACCCACATCAAAGCAGTGCTTCTTAACCATGCCAAGGAATGGTGTCAAGGCCGGGCAAGGTTGATGGCCCGGGTTATGTGATCGTTTTCTCAAGAATTATTACGGGACTTTTCTATTGACAAAGATTTGAGAAGGCTTTAATGGAAGTCTCTGAATCTTACCGCAGGTAAAATTTTTCAAGGTTTTACAAGGTGCAAGACCATTTTGCCTTAACGTATAGTGAATTCTCCAGAGGAGGTTACCATGAGTGAGGAGGCTAAACAGCGTATTATTGAATGGGTTAAACAGCAGAAGAAGACCAAGCACTACTTCAACGACTTGTGCAAGGCTGTTCCTGAAATCAAGATGATGCAAGCGAAGAAGGTCATCAACGAACTGGTCAACGAAGGCAAATTGAAGTATTGGTCGAGTGGTAGCACGACCATGTACATGCTCCCCTCAGAGGATGATGTTACCAAAGAAGAAAAAGGCATGAACTAGTATTCAAGCCTGCCGAGGTTCCCGCTCCCTGCTCCCTGCCATGATCTCCGTCTGATCTCTGATCATTCTGCACTTCGACCAATGCGCATTTAATGAGGATTATTCCGGGCTGGATTTTTACACCATGGAAAAAGGAGGTGAAGTCAAAAAGCTTGTGCAAGTCCCTGTCTAAGAGACCAGCGTAAATCCTGGTAACCCAAAAGCAAGAAATTGGCCTATGGAGGTTTATGGAATGACACAAAAGCATGCGACTCCTATGCTTGATGAATTGGAAAAGGGGCCTTGGCCCAGTTTTGTGACCGATGTCAAGAGAATGGCACAGAAGAAAACCGTGTGCGAAGACTGGCTGGGTCTGATGGAAATGTCCTTCCGGGACAAGGAAGGACATTGGAAGCATGGCGGTATTGTGGGTGTCTTCGGGTATGGTGGAGGCGTTATCGGCCGTTACTGCGACCGCCCGGACCTTTTTCCCAATGTGGCGCATTTCCATACCATGCGTGTGAATCAGCCCGCGAGCAAGTTCTACAATTCTGAAGTATTGCGCAAACTCTGCGACATCTGGGAAGCGCGAGGCAGCGGACTCACCAATATGCATGGGTCCACGGGTGACATCGTCCTTTTAGGGACCACCACGGACCAACTGGAACCCATTTTCTATGAACTGACTCATGAACTGGAGATGGATCTGGGCGGTTCGGGCTCCAATCTAAGAACTCCGGAGGGTTGCATCGGCAAGGCACGCTGTGAATGGTCCTGTATTGATACTCAAGATATCATTTATAATCTCACCCAAGAGTATCAAGATGCCCTCCACCGCCCGATGTTTCCTTATAAGTTCAAGTTCAAATCATCCGGTTGTCCGTGCGACTGTGTGGCGGCCATTGCACGTTCCGACTGCTCTATCATCGGGACCTGGCGAGACAATGTCCGCATCGACCAGGAAGCGGTGCGAGCCTACGTGGGCGGCGAGTTCGTCCCGCACGCCGGGGCTCAGAGCGCCAAGAGAGAAGCTTTCGACATCAAGGCTGAAGTCATCGATTTGTGCCCGACTAAGTGCATGGAATGGGATGGTAAGAGCCTCAAGATCTGGGATGAGGACTGCACGCGCTGTATGCATTGTATCCGAGTCATGCCACGAGCTTTGCGACCGGGCTTAGACACCGGGGCCACCATTCTTGTTGGCGCGAAGGCACCTATCCTCGAAGGGGCGCAGCTTTCCAGCGTGGTCATTCCGTTCCTGAAGATGGAACCACCCTATACCGAGTTCAAGGAATTTGTGGAAAAAATGTGGGACCTCTGGATGGAAGAAGGAAAGAACCGGGAGCGCCTGGGTGAGATGATTCAACGCATCGGTCTCCGTGAGTTCCTGAAGGCCTGCGAGCTCACTCCCGATCCACGCATGGTCAATACTCCACGCTACAATCCCTACATCTTCTACGATCCCGCGGAAGTCCCCGGTGGTTGGGAACATGACGGCAAAGCTTACCGTGAACGACACCAAGCTTAGGAGATAAAACGATGGCTTTTGATCCAAATGAACTCATGAAAGATCGCATCACCGATATCGGTCCGCCGAAGTACGATAAGTTCTTCCCCCCCGTGGTGAAGGAAAACTACGGGAAATGGAAGTACCACGAAATTCTTCAACCCGGAGTCCTGGTCCATGTTTCGGAAACCGGAGCGGAGCTCTATTCCGTGCGTATCGGATCGGCGCGCTTGATCAGTGTCGAGCTGATCAGGGAAATGTGCGATATCGCCGATAAGTATTGTGACGGCTATCTGCGCTGGACCACCCGCAACAACGTCGAATTTCTGGTGAGCGACAAAGCCAAGTTGCAGCCACTCCTGAATGACCTCAAGGGCCGTGGCAACTGGTTTCCGGTTGGCGGAACGGGCACCGGTGTTACCAACATCGTCCACACCCAGGGTTGGGCACACTGCCACACCCCTGCAATCGATGCCTCCGGCGTCGTAAAAGCAGTAATGGATGAGCTTTTCGATTACTTCGGGTCGCACAAACTCCCCGCCCAGGTCCGCATCGCCCTGGCCTGCTGCCTCAACATGTGCGGCGCCGTGCACTGTTCGGACATTGCTATTCTGGGTGTGCACCGGAAGCCTCCGCTCGTGGAAAACGACCGTGTGCAGAATGTGTGTGAGATCCCGCTGGTCATCGCCGCATGCCCGACGGCCGCCATCAAGCCCAAAAAGGTTGGTGAGCTGAAGAGTGTTGAGATCAACAACAGCCGGTGCATGTTCTGTGGAAACTGCTACACCATGTGCCCGGCCCTGCCCCTTGCCGACGGCGAAGGGGACGGAATTGCCCTGTGGGTGGGCGGCAAGGTTTCCAATGTGATCTCGCAGCCCATGTTCTCCAAGCTGGCAGTGCCGTTCATTCCCAATGAGCCGCCGCGCTGGCCGACGACGGTGGACACGATCAAGAAGATCGTTGAGGCCTATGCTGCCGGTGGCCGCCGCTATGAGCGGATCGGGGACTGGATCAACCGCATTGGCTGGGAGCGTTTCTTCGAGAGAACCGGTCTGGAATTCAAGCATGAGCATATCGATGACTACCGCTTGGCTATGACCACGTGGAGAACCACGACTCAATTCAAATTCTAGGCGTTAACCCGGGCGCCGGAGCAGGATTTTTCCGGCGCCTTTTCCGGAAGAGCTTTCATGGTGTTTCAAAAACCGCGTCTCGTGATTGCGGCATTGCGTGGCGGCGCCGGCAAGACCCTGATATCCCTTGGCCTGCTGGCAGCATGGCGGCGTTATCACGGGCTGCGAGTGGTCCCGTTCAAGAAAGGACCGGATTATATCGATTCAGGCTGGCTGGCAATGGCTGCCGATCAACCGTGCTACAACCTGGACCCGTTTCTCATGACGGCCGAAGAGATGCTGTGCTCCTTTGTGCAGCGCTCGAACACCGGTGACGTCAGCGTGATTGAGGGCAACCGGGGTCTCTACGACGGCGTTGACATCCGAGGCAGCTTTTCCACTGCCGAGCTTGCCAAGCTTCTCCGGGCACCGGTCATCCTCATTGTCGATGCAACGAAGGTTACTCGCACTGCGGCCGCGCAGGTCCTCGGGTGTATTCACTTTGATCCCGACGTGGAAATCGCCGGGGTGCTTCTCAACCTCGGTTTCAGGGAAGCGCCATGAGCAGGTGCTTAAAGGAGCCATCGAGCATTACTGCAAGGTCCCTGTACTTGGGGTCATTCCACGACAGGAGCGGAACCTTTTCCCCGAACGTCATCTGGGGCTGGTACCGCCTCAGGAGTCGGATAACATTTCGGGAGCTCTCGCGTTAGCGACAGAGCAGATGAACAGGCACGTGGACCTCGAGGCGCTTTGGCGCGTGGCGAAAACCGCAAAACCACTGGGATGGCCACGGGCTCAAGCAGCGACGCAACGGCGCCTGGAAGCGGCCGAACCGGTCGTAATCGGCGTTATCCGCGACGCAGCTTTTCAGTTCTATTACCCGGAAAACCTCGAGGCCCTGGAGGAACGCGGGGCAATCATTAAGGAAATCTCGAGCTTTGCCTCGCGCCCTCTGCCTCCCCTTGATGCTCTTTATATTGGCGGAGGCTTCCCGGAAACTCACCTGGAAGTGTTGGCCGGGAATTCGGTTTTTCGGGAATCCCTTAAAGATGAGATCGAGAGGGGTTTACCGGTTTATGCCGAGTGCGGTGGCTTGATGTTTCTCTGTCGAGGAATCTACCGAGCGGAGAGTTTCTTTCCGATGACGGGTCTGTTTCCGTTTGATGTGGTGCTGGAGAAGAAGCCGCAAGGACACGGATACACCCTTATGGAATGCGTGAGTGAAAACCCTTTTTTTGCCGAGGGCGTCGCTCTGAAAGGGCACGAATTCCATTACTCACGAATCGTTGGCAGTGATCCGGCTTTCCCCTTCGTTTTTCGCTTGCGAAAGGGGCACGGAATAGTGGCCGGATGGGACGGGATATGCTATAAAAACACCCTGGCAAATTACTCTCACATCCATGCAGTAGGAAACGCGGATTGGGCCGATGCGATGGTCCGAAAGGCTCGGTCGTTCCGCCGGGAGCGGTCGGGTGAGCCTGTGGATGGTCGGGTCGTTCCCATTCGGAGTATGGTGGGAACCACCAAATATTCAACAGCAATGTAGAAGGAGGAAATATTCATGGCACAAATTGAATTTCAGGGAAAGAGTTTCGAAGTGGATGAGGATGGTTTCATCGCCAGTTTTGACACCTGGGCTCCGGAGTGGGTTGAATACGTGAAGACCTCCGAAGGCATCAAGGAGCTCACCGAAGAGCACTGGAAGATCATCAATGTGCTTCAGGATTACTACCGTAAGCATGGAATCGCTCCCATGGTCCGCATTCTCACCAAAGTGACGGGCTACAAGCTCAAATACATTTATGAGCTGTTCCCCTCCGGACCAGGGAAAGGCGCCTGCAAGATGGCAGGACTTCCCAAGCCGACCGGTTGCGTCTAGTCGTCACCCCCCTTCCCACAAAAGCGGCCTCAGGCCAAGGGAACACCTTTACCTGGGGCCGTTTTGCGCACCAACGCCCTCCCTGCACTCCCGGCCATCAGACCGGCGGACCGCGGCACGGGCTCAGCATCGAACTATTCGGATCACCGTGTTCAAAAAATGCAAAAAAAACCTTCCGAATTCGACTTGACATTCATCTGAGAAGAGGATAGGAAGGATCGGTCCCGAGCGAGACTAGCTGGGCGAAGAGACTAAATCCCCCTCGTTGAGCCATGCTCGAAAAGCTATTTTAGTTTCAAGTGAATGGAGGAAAAAGAAGATGTGGAAAGTTACGGTAGACAAGGACAAGTGCACTGGCGATGCTGAATGTGTCGATGTATGCCCCGTGGATGTTTATGAACTGGTCGACGGTAAGGCAGACCCCGTGAACGAAGAAGAGTGCCTCGGATGCGAAAGCTGCGTCGAGGTTTGCGAACAGAATGCGATCACCATAGAAGAAGTCTAGTTCGCGCTTAGTTTTCCCGTCTACAGACGAGCCGCTCGTGCCCACAGCATGGGTGGCTCGTTCCTTTTTGGCCCCGGCCACCGCATTTATCCCGATTCACCCCAATCACCACCCGGACCTCGAGAAAGAAAACCCGCCAGTTTTACGTGGCGGGTTCGGTGAACAGGCCTGATAAGCTAACGGTGTTACTTCTGCGCCGGATGGCATTGAGCGCACGTTACCGGGGCCTTGGTATCCGGCTTTTCCTTCTTCAGCTTCGCATGGCAGCCTTGACAGTTGTTATGATAGGCCAATTTGAGATTCAGCTTCTGCTCTTCGGGGGGAAGCTTCTTCTCCTGGTCGATCACCATGTTGGTGTGGCACTTTCCGCACTTGTCTACCGGGTCCGAATCCTTCCAGACGTTCTTGCCATCCTTGTAGACGTGATGGCATTCACTGCATGCGATCTTGTAATCTTCGGCATGCTTCTTGTGAGTCAATTCCACCGCAGCTTTGGTGGGGGTGGGGTAGGCCTTGATCGATATCGTGTCCGCCGCCTTTTGCTGGGCAAACACGACAAAGGATGCCATAAAGACTGCCAAGGCAACTAAAATCCCACATGAAACCAACTTTCCTCTTCTCATCGCTTCTCCTAACCTCCTTTCAACACTGACCGTTCAACACAACCCTTCACCAACTCCAAACAAGTCCACGTGGCGCCATTGTAGTGAAAAATTTCTTTATCTGTCAAGAGAGTATTTGTCACCGGTCACTTATTTTGATCCGCCAGCCCAGCCGGTGTGATATCATTTCGAAGGTGGAACTATTCTCAATTTGTCGCCGGAAGACCTGGCCGCGCAGGGCCTTTAGCCTGCCCTGAGGGAAAGCTCACAACAGTTGGGTTGCCGGGGACCACGTTTTCCGGCGCAACGACGAACCGTAAACCGGTGTGAACAACGACGGGAGAGGAGGAAATGCATTTCTTGAAACTGTCTTTCAAGAATGAAAAGGGGGAACAGCTGGCTGCTCGTTTGGATTTGCCAACCGATGAAAAGCCCTCGGCTTACGCCGTTTTTGCCCATTGCTTCACCTGTACCAAGAACCTCAACGCCGTGGTCAATATTAACCGGGCCCTCGCCAGGGAAGGAATTGCCACCCTCAGGTTCGATTTCACGGGACTGGGCGAAAGTGAGGGTGATTTCGCGCATACCAGTTTCTCCTCGAATGTGTCAGACCTCATCGCCGCGGCGGATTTCCTCAAGCTGGAATTCGACGCTCCCAAGCTGCTTATCGGCCACTCCCTGGGCGGGGCGGCAGTCCTGCAGGCGGCGAAATACATTCCTTCCTCGATTGCCGTTGCAACCATTGGCGCCCCGTCCAATCTCACCCACCTGGCGCGTTACCTTGAGCCGCAACAAAATGCGCTCGCGACCGGAGAAGAGGCGGAAATCACCCTGGCCGGCAAGACCTTCCGGGTCAAGAAGCAATTCCTCAATGACCTCGAACTGGTTTCCATGCACGAAACCATTCATGACCTCAACAAAGCCCTGCTCCTCTTTCATTCACCAGTGGACAACATCGTCGGCATCGAGAATGCCGCGGAGATTTTCCAGGCGGCGCGGCACCCGAAAAGCTTCATCTCCCTTGATCGCGCCGACCACCTCTTATCCAACCGGGAGGACTCACTCTACGTGGGGTCGGTGCTGGCCGCCTGGGCGCGCAAATACCTGGAAATTCCCGCTGCCCGCCAGTCCTCGAAGAGATCCGGCGGACAACCGGGTGATGACGCGTACCGGCCGCCTGGGCTATCAGACCGAAATTGTCGCCGATGGCCACCGACTCATCGCTGACGAACCCATCGCGGTCGGAGGTGCGGATACCGGTCCCACCCCCTATGATTACCTGCTGGCCGCCCTCGGAGCATGCACCTCAATGACCCTGCGGATGTACGCAGACCGCAAAGATTGGCCTCTGGAATCCGGTGTGGTCCGGCTGAAACACCGGAAGATCCATGCTGAGGACTGCCAGCAGTGCGAAACCAAGAGCGGCAAGATTGACACCATCGAGCGTGAAATCGAGCTCGAGGGTCCTCTTGACCCGGAGCAGCGTCAAAAACTCCTGGAAATTGCCGACCGGTGCCCGGTGCACCGAACGCTGCACTCGGAAATCATCGTCAAATCCACACTCAAAGAGTAACTCTGCGGGCACTGCCTCATCGTTATTCAGAGCAGAGGAAACCGTAGTATGTTATCGCAAGGCCTGGACATCCTGGTTATTTTGGTGCTCATTCTGGTCAATGGGGCCCTCTCCATGTCTGAAATTGCAGTCATTTCGGCACGGAAAGAGCGTCTCCAGCAGTGGGCTGAAACCGGAAATGAAAAGGCAAGAGCGGCGCTGAAACTGGCTAATTCGCCGAACCTTTTTCTCGCCACCGTGCAGGTCGGTATCACGCTGATCGGGGTCTTGAGCGGCGTTTTCGGAGGCTTCAAGATCGCCAACGACCTGGCCGACTGGCTGAGTCTGATCCCAGTGCTTGCACCGTATAGCCACTCTCTCGCGTTGGGCACGGTCGTGCTTGCCATCAGCTTCCTGTCTCTGCTCATCGGCGAGCTCGTGCCGAAGCGTCTGGCTTTGGACAATCCCGAGCGCATTGCTCGTTTGTTTCTCCTGCAATGGGTTTTTAGCCGAATCGCCTCACCGGCCGTCAGATTTCTTAGCGCTTCGACGGACCTGGTGCTGCGCGTCGTGGGCATGAAACCCTCCCCGAATCCCCGATCACCGAGGAAGAAATCAAGCTGCTGATTAGCCAGGGCACCGTCGCCGGAGTGTTTGAGGAAGCCGAGCAGGAGATGGTGGAGCGTGTTTTCCGTTTGGGTGACCGCCGGGTCGGTGTGCTGATGTCGCCACGCAAAAGGGTTATCTGGCTGGATCTCAATGACCCTCCCGAAAAGCATCGCCGCATCATCGCGAAGAGCATCCACTCCCGTTTTCCGGTCTGCCAAGGCAGATTGAACAATATCCTCGGCATTGTGCATGTGCGAGACCTTCTCGTTCGCAGCCTGACCGGACGGCCCTTTGATTTGAGAGCCGCCCTGCAACAACCCCTGTTTGTACTGGAAACCATACATGTTCCCAAGGTGCTGGAGATGTTCAAAGAATCCGGCACCGATATGGCGATGGTCATCGATGAATACGGCACCATCGAGGGTTTGGTGACCCTGAAGGACATTTTGGAGGCGGTGGTGGGGGATTTGCCCTCGGTTGATCAGCGCGAAGAGCCGAAAGTGGTCCAGCGTGAGGACGGCTCATGGCTGGTGGATGGTTTGCTGCCGGTGGACGAGTTGAAAGAAATGTTCCACATTAAGCTGCTGCCGGAAGAAAAGGCAGGCCATTACCAGACCTTGGGGGGATTTGCGATGACGCACCTTAAGCGCATCCCATCTGTCGGCGATCGCTTCGAATGCTCCGGCCTGCGCTTTGAAATTCTCGACATGGACGGGCATCGCGTGGACAAAGTCCTCATCGAACAAATCGACCAACCCCAACCCGAGGACCCCG
>CAWEHK010000015.1:0-78193 GCA_963808625.1 uncultured delta proteobacterium | reverse complement strand
GTTCTAAGCTCGAAATAATACCCTTTTGAGAGGTGAATCATATGTAATCTAAGCTACTTGGGTTGGTACGACCCCTCCGAGCCGACCCCTCCGAGCTCCGAGCTCCGAGCTCCGACGACGGGCTTAATATGACTCTCACGATCCGACATGGTGTGGGTCTTTGTTTGCCGAACGCCCGGCGTGTCCGGCGGCGCGGAGCGACGTACGGACCACGCCGTTGTTCGCTCCTGTCTTTGTCACCTGAGCAAGACCTGCAATCGTTCCCCCAGTTTCGTCTGTAGGTCCCTAATGTTTGTGTACGCGATGTGGCTGAAACCGGCAAGGTCGAATGGGCAGTTCTTGATGTCATTCGTCACCAGGATGACGGGACGTTTCAAGGCGTGGGCGTAGCCGACTTCGTAGTACACGTTCGGATTGTGGCGCGACACTTCGGCAACAATAACCTTGGCATTCGCAATGTGCCCGCACAACTGCTCAAGAATACTCCCTGTGAATTGCTCCTGATCCATCCTTATGCAGGCTCCGCCGCAATTCTTGACGGTCTGGTGAATCCCAAGAAATACAAGTCGTCCATGTCTGGGCTGAACGGCATGATCACAAATACGTCGGGTGTTGCCTTCGGCTGAGGGGCGGTCGCCGCGGCAGCCTTGTTCTCTGGCTTCCCACTACCCGGCGCTCCGCCGGAGGGCTGGGACGGCGCAAGGTCTTTGAAATGGAGCAGGGTGACTTTCGTGTTCTTTGCCACAAGGTGCGCATCCTGCGTGAATCCGTTGTATGAGACGAGAATCGCCGTGTCTGCGAGACCAGCGCTGCGGATTGTCTCCGCAACCCGTGCGAAGTCGTTGACAATTCGATTCCCGACCTTGTCTCTGGTGAATTTGCATTCGATGATCGTGCGAACCGGCCGCCCCGATGGTGTCTTCTCGGTGACGAATGCGTCAATCTGAAACCCTGCACGATTGACGTTCTGCTCCACCTGCGCGCCGAGGTTGCGATAATGCTGAGCGACAGCGTCCTCGAATGACTGCCAGTTCATATCCTTGGCTGCCGCGTCCTCAATCACTGAATAGACACTCCTACCCGACCGTGTGGTGTTCGCTACGGCGTGAAGGATTGACACGACGTCGCGGTAGATCGCTTCCTTCCTCTTGTCCCCATTGATAGCCTTCAGGACCTGCTTGTTGCAGGCCGAGCAGACGCGACCTTCCTTGAGGCAGAGGTCAACCCCGGGTTTGTAGTAGTGGACATCATAGACGCAGCCGGTCACGTCATCGTGTTTGAGTCCTGGCGTAAGGGTCAAGGCCACGTACCTTGCAATGTAGTGCAGGAAACCATTCTCGAAGGGGGCAGGCGAGTAGTACTCCCAATGCGCAAGAGACAGCACCACGATGTCGGAATGGGTATGCACGAAGTAGTTGTCTGCGAACTCGCGATTGGTGAGGTAGAAGCACATGTCGTACTTCCCACCGCCGATCCTCTTTCCGATTCGAGCGAATTCGCCGTCGGTATCAATGTACTCCGTTGAATGCTTGCCGATGTCGCGGTCGTCCGCCGCTGTGAAGAACAGGTCTCTACAGAGAACTCGCAAGGCGGATATGGCCAGATGGACATCAACAGGCGTGGACTTATCCTTCTCCAATAGGATGTTCATCTTCGTTGTCTCCTCCTGTGAACGCTGCGCTTCAGCTGCGCGGCCCCTTCCGTCGGCTGCAAGCGCCTGGTTGGGGCTTTTTGTGTAAACTCGCCAAATTTACAAGTCAATTGTGTCCCCATGTCCACTATCATGCTGAGACAAATGCATGCTTTTATAAAGAAGTTAAGCTTCCGAACAGTTCTAAGGGTATCCCACTCGCCTTGCAAAAGGTGTTTGCAGCATCACGCGCTAGAACAACAGCCGCTGTATTCTCCTCACTATCTTTTAAGGGTACTAGATTTTTGTTTTCTAAATGAACGCACCATAAGTAGATGGCACTTATATGCCGAAGGACATCGCAGGCACCGACGGGATTTCGAAGCATGCGACCAATTAACTCGATGATGTCTTGTAAGTACGGTGGGTCAAGCTGTTCATTAGATTTGGTGAGAGAACGTAGCAACATAAAAAACTGTTCCTTCTCCTTGAGTTCAAGATTGCCACCGTAAATATATTTCCTTGAATCAGCTGGAATATTTCTAGAACCTTGGGCAAATACAAACGTAATGGCTTCCAATATGCTATGTGCAAAGCGCTCAAGCCCGCTGTACGCTAATAGGATATGTTTGGGATTCCTGGCATCCAGCGATGTGGCAACTTCTCGGAACTGCTCGATAGTGCTAAGCAGATTGCGGTGTTGGCTAATGTACCAATACGAATAGGACAAATAGGAATAGACTTTTTTGAACCGTAGCTGATCTTCGTTAGGCTTAGTGCCCTTGGGGATATCGATTCCCCCAAAACTGTGAAATAGATTGATATGTCGGTATATCACTCCACGGAAGAACTTGTTCGGCGATATTCAAGTTGCCCTCCAATGAAAAAAGGGCCGATTCGTCAAGGATTCGCAGACCCAATTTGGGTGCAATGCCTCTTGCATGATCACAGATACGTAGCTGGAATGAAATAGGCTTGGTCCGCTCCGAAATAATCGCTAACACCTTTTATCCAAAATAGCCTACTTATATCAGGGACGTTTTTCCCGCTTTTGCAGTCTCCTACCACCACGGAGCGTGTGAAAAGATTATCGTATCGAATCCCAAGAACGTCTAAATCTGTCAAAGAGACGCGCTTGACCGTTTTTTCAGAGGTTTCATATTGGCTAAGTTCGACTTCAATAGGGCACCAATAGCTTTGATAAAAAAGAATCTTGCGAAATCGAAGCTTGAGATGCAGATCTTTGTCTTAGCTCGTCATCAGAAGTTACTCCACGCATTAGATTGCTCATTTGGCGGATGATTTCTGCTTTGGTCTTCTTTGAAGTGCGAATTTCTTTCGATAAGCGCACCCTTGTCGATAACGGTCCTGAATAGCCGGAGGAATTTAATAATGCCTTTTTGGCGTCTAAGTCAATTCTTGCTGATGGTGTCTCACCATGCTGAAGCATTTCAAGCGCGACGTCCAGAGCCTTGATATTCTCATCAGTATCATCTACTTCGAAATTCCAACGGCCACCGCCTTCATCTATAGGATGCCCAATGAATTTCTCTGTCAGGAGTCCATACTGAGTAAATAGATCTGGATGCCCTTTTCTTGAATCGCTTATGGCTTCTCAATTGTTCCAGAATAAGCCGTGGGAATTTGATTCGGCGTCCCTCAGCGAATTTTTGCCCATACCGAACGCAGCCGATAAGAGCACGTGCTTTATCCATGATCACAGCCTCTTCCGGTGATAGACCACCATGAGGAGCAAAGAGAAACTTTTGGTCGCCTGTTGCACCACTTACCTTAACCGGCATTAGAACCCCGGTCATGACTGCATCATTAAATACTTCACTTTTTAAGATAGTGGGGTCAGTGATAGGCATTCCCTGGTAGTTTCTTAGGGTATTGATAGCGGAGCCCACCTCACTAGGGAATTTCTCTGCCCATCGCAAATAGACGCTAGGGTTGCCATCTACTGCGAGTGGTGTGTATATCAAAGGCTGTCCATCAACAGTTTCGCTGGCTATTAGCAACCCAGACTCCATCACATCGAACATGATTGATTCTTCGGTGCTACCAAGTCCTAATGATCGCATTAGATGGGACTGGTCATTTGGGCCTTTGTATAGCAAGTTTAAAACATTGATGCTAGCCTGCTCGATTTCGGATGGCTTGAGTTGTTTCCACCTCTCACCCAAGTCTGTATACCCTGATCGAAACTCAGGGACTCGAATATCAATACGCCTCACCTTATCGCCAGAACGGACTACCGAAATGAAATCAACCGCCTCTAGATTCCCGCACAACAGCGTCAATCTCCAAACTTGATATGCCCAATGATGCAGCGGCATATTCTAACTGATTTTGTAATCTTGGATGAATAATAAGCCTCGAAGGTGCATTGCAAGTGACGCAGCTTTACCAATCAATAAGGTCTTCTTGTAGTGCACATCTCTTGGTCCAAAAGGAGATGTATTCTTAAGTCCCTCATGACAATCTTGAGCCCGTAAGCCAACAATCAATGAATCCATGGGAACTCCTTATCTTTGCTCTACCATGCTCCCTGATTCCGTCGCAAACACGGTTGGGGGAGAAAAGCCCAAGTGATTCTGCTGTTTGTGTATAACTCTACGAGGTGGGAAGGTGGGGGGCAACCCCACAACGCCTGGGCTTTGCTGCGGGCACTTGCTCCAATCTTGACTTCCCACTTCACTCAGTTTTTTCAATATATTACATACAGACTCTTGACAAGCCTTTTCGCATCGTTTAGGTAATTAATTCAGTATATCATGCAAAATTGAAGGATATCCAAATGCGGAGAACTCCAGATGCTCAAGGTCCCATCGGCGTTGCAGGCAAAATTTGAGGCGTCTTTGCTGCAGAAGGCCGTTCCGCAAAGCGCACTTGGGTCTCACTTGAAATGGCTGCGCTTTTACTGGATTTTTGCGGAAGTATCACTCTCCTGAAACACATAGTGAGCAGTCTCGCTCATTTTCTCCATAAATTGCAGGAGAAACGTCAGACAACGGTGCAACAACAGGAAGCGTCACGCGCCATATCGCTTTATTATGAACTTATCCACTCCCTGGATCACCATGATGAGCTCCATTCGCCCCAGAAGAGCCTCTCTCCGGGAAGCTCCCCGATGAATCTCCCCTTACTACCCGATCTCGTCTCTCAACCAAGCTGACACCCCAAGGAAGATCGCCCTCCCAGGGAAGTTCCCAAGGAACCGTCTCTCCCGCTCCTCCTCACCTTTTCAGCCCGTAAGGTGACGACGGGAGTCTCCTGGAAAGCCGAGTATGCAAAGTTGGCTCAAGAAATCCAGGTTCGCCACTATTCCCCGAAGACCTTGAAGACCTATACGCAGTGGGTGCGACACTACCAGACCTTTACGCGGAGTGTGGACCCAAAATCGCTGGCTTCGGATCATGTCAAGGCAGTTCCTCACCTTTTTGGCGGTTGACCGCAAGGTCTCGGCTTCAACCCAGAACCAGGCGTTTAATGCTCTGTTGTTTTTTTATCGACATGTCCTCAACAAGGACTTCGGCAAGGTCGAGGGGGTTGTCAGGGCTAAACGAAAACCCTACATCCCGGTGGTGTTGTCCCGTGATGAGATCGAGGCGGTCTTGAGGCATCTTGCGCCTCCGTATAACCTTGTGGTGAAGCTGTTGTATGGCTGCGGGCTGCGGCTTTTCGAATGTCTGCGGCTGCGCGTGCATTGTTTTAATTTTGATGCCGGGATTTTGACCGTTCATGACGGCAAAGGCCAAAAGGACCGCACGGTGCCGCTTCCTGAAAGGATCCTCCCGGAACTTCGAAAGCATCTTGAATCCTTGAAGGAACTCCACCAGCGCGATCTGGATCGAGGCTATGCGGGGGTGTTTCTGGTAAATGCGTTGGAGAAGAAGTACCCGAAGGCGGCAAAGGAGTTCATCTGGCAATGGTTTTTCCCGGCCAGACAATTGACTCTCGTTCCTGAAACCGGCGAGTATCGGCGGTATTATCTGCATGAGACTCATGTGCAAAAGGCGATCAAGCAGGCTGTCGGGAAGGCGAGAATCTGCAAGCGGGCATCCGCTCATACCTTTCGTCACAGCTTTGCCAGTCATCTTGCTCCAGGCGAATTACGATATCCGAACGATTCAGGAATTGCTGGGGCACAGCGATCTCAAAACCACCATGGTTTACACGCACACCGTGAAAAGTGTTACGATCAAGGAGGCCAAGAGCCCTCTTGATTTGTGATGTTTCCGGATGCGCCGATGGGTTCATAAATGGGCGAATTATGATGTCGGATCAAGACCATGTTTACATGAAAACCGCCCTCCGCCTGGCCGCCAAAGGCCGGGGCCGGACCAGCCCGAACCCGATGGTGGGGGCAGTGGTCGTTGCGGGTGGCGAGATCGTTGGGCGGGGCTACCATGAGCAGGTGGGAGGACCGCACGCGGAAGTCAATGCGCTTCGGGAAGCTGGTGAGAAGGCGGTTGGGGCTACCCTGTATGTCACTCTGGAACCGTGCAACCACTACGGGCGAACCCCACCCTGTACCATGGCGGTAGCTGAAAGCGGGGTCTCACGGGTGGTGGTGGGGATGGCCGACCCCAATCCTCATGTTGCGGGCGGCGGCACCGAGGCCCTCCGGGAGCGGGGCATTGCCGTGGAGGTCGGGGTCCTCGAGCGGGAATGCCGTTTGCTCAATCAGGCCTTCATCAAGCACAGCTCGACCGGGCTTCCGTTGGTGACCGTCAAGGTTGCGGCCACCCTCGACGGGCGGATTGCCACCCGGACCGGAGACTCCCGCTGGATCAGCAATGAACGCTCGCGACGCTTCGTGCATCAGTTGCGATGCGCGGCGGATGGCATTCTGGTTGGCATCGATACGGCCCTTGCCGATGACCCGCAGCTTACCGCGCGCCTTCGCAAAAGGCCGCCATGCCGCCAGCCCGTGCGCATTGTCCTGGATAGCCGACTTCGGCTCACTGCGACCAGTCACCTCGTGAGAACGGCCAGGGAGGTTCCGGTGTGGGCAGTGTGCACGGAGGATGCGCCCCGGCAGAAAGAGCTGCGAGCTGGAGGCAAAGGGAGTGGTGGTGGTGAGATTGCCAGGGGAGAAGGGGCGCGTTGATCTTTTGAGTTTGCTGAAGGAATGCGGAAAGCGCCAGATCACCAGCCTCCTGGTGGAAGGCGGAAGCCGCGTGGTGGGGGCGTTTCTCGAACAGCACCTGGCGGACGATTTTTACTTCTTTTACGCCCCAAAGATCCTGGGAGACTCGGAAGCCATTCCCATGGTACGAGGGCTCACCAGGGAGCACATGTCCGAAGCGCTGCCGGTCTATGATGTTCGCGTCAGGCGGTTCGGGGAGGATGTGATGCTTTCCGGACGATTTCGCGAAGAGAATCACGAGTATATTGAGATGGAGCCACTATGTTCACAGGATTGATCCAGGGTCTGGGGACTCTGCTGAGGACTGAGCGCCACGGCCAGGATGCCGCCATGGTTGTCCAGGCCCATTACGCCATGGAAGCGCTGACCTTGGGGGAAAGCATTGCCGTGGACGGGGCCTGCCTGACCGTCGTTTCTTTTCAGGGAAACGTCTTCACGGTTGATGTCTCGGCCGAGACCCTGAGCCGGACCACGCTGGGGCGAAAGCCACCCGGCAGTCGCCTCAACCTGGAGCAGGCCCTGCGCCTCGGGGACCGCCTCGGCGGGCACCTGGTGACCGGCCACGTCGACGGCCTCGGGACTCTTCGCGACCGCCGTCAGGAAGGTCGTTCCTGGCGGCTGGTGTTCGAGACGCCGCCGGATTTGCAGCGCTACGTCATTGAAAAGGGCTCCATCGCGATCAACGGCATCAGTCTCACCGTCAACGGCTGCAGCGAAGGGGCTTTCGAGGTCAATGTCGTGCCTCATACTTTTGCCGAAACCACCATCGGGGAGGTGAAGATCGGGGAGGCCGTCAATCTCGAAACGGACCTGCTGGGCAAATATGTCGAGAAGATGCTGAAAGGTTTCCTGAGCACGAGCAAAACCCCCGTTGAAACGAGCCGCATTGATGCCGCGTTTTTGCAGAAGCATGGATTTCTCTAATAGCGTATCGAAAAATATTCCCGATCGTCAACGCGAAGCCGAATCAGAAGTCGAAGCTGGATTCCGGCTTGTCCGAATGACGCAAGGTGATTTGGGAGAACTTCAACGCTCTAAACGCACTGGCCATGGCAGGCTGGAAAGCCTGCCCCACAGCATAGGATGGCCGGCACCTAAGGCTGGGTGTCATCGAACCCAGAGCAGGCTCGAAAGCCTGCCCCCCTTCGGACTGCCGGTCACTATTTTCGGGACGCCATTGAGTATAGGCCTGGTTGATGTTATAGAAACTGAGTTAGTGTCCATCCGGAAAGCCCGTCTTGTAGGAGGGGCTTCCAGGCGAGATCGGGGCTGGAAGCCCCTGCTTCGGATGCAAGTGCCACTTTCCGGATGAGAACGAGTTAGTAAAATGCAGTCCGCAGGAATTGCTTGCGTAATTTAGTTTTGAAAAGGAGCAACAAAACATGCCTTTGGCAATCTATTCCCGAGGCCTTGGAAGACATTCGCCAGGGCAAGATGGTCATTTTGGTGGATGATGAGGACCGTGAAAATGAGGGCGACCTTTACATGGCCGCAGAAAAAGCGACACCCGAAGCAATCAATTTCATGGCCAGGTATGGGCGGGGACTGGTTTGTCTCTCGCTCACCCACGACTGGGTCGAGCGGTTGCGGCTCCCGATGATGGTCTCGCAGAATCGGTCGAAGTTCGAAACCGCTTTCACCGTCTCGGTTGAAGCACGAGTCGGGGTCACCACCGGGATCAGTGCCGCAGACCGCGCCAGGACGATCCTCACCGCCATTGCCGACAATGTCAAACCGGATGACCTGGTGAGCCCGGGACATGTTTTCCCCATCCGCGCCCGCAAGGGTGGGGTACTGGTTCGCACCGGCCAGACGGAAGGATCGGTGGACCTCGTCCAGACTGGCCGGGCTCAAACCGGCGGGCGTCATCTGTGAAGTCATGAAAGACGACGGCACCATGGCGCGCATGCCCGATCTCGAAAAATTCGCGGAAGAACACGACCTCAAAATCGTCACCATCGCCGATGTCATCCAGTACCGGATGCAGAACGAAATTTTTGTTCATCGCGCCGCAACGGCCACACTTCCCACTGCTTCGGGCGGCGAATTCCAGGTCATTGCCTACACCAACGACATCGATGACTACACGCACCTGGCCCTGGTGAAGGGCGAATTTGACCCGGATGAGGAGGTCCTCGTGCGCGTGCATTCGGAATGCCTCACCGGCGATGTCTTCGGGTCGCTCCGGTGCGACTGCGGCGGGCAACTGCGGGCGGCCATGCTGCGCATCGGCAGAGAAGGCAAAGGCGTGATCCTCTATATGCGCAACCACGAAGGTCGAGGCATTGGACTGTTCAACAAAATTAAGGCCTATAATCTGCAGGAACAGGGCGATGGATACGGTGGAAGCGAACCAGGCGCTGGGGCTTCAGGCGGACCTGCGGGATTACGGCATCGGCGCCCAGATGCTCGTGGATTTGGGGATCAAAAAAATGCGCCTTATGACTAACAACCCCAAAAAATTGGTGGGCCTCCAGGGCTATGGGATCAGGATTGTCGAGCGCGTTCCGCTGGAAATCCCGCCCAATGAATGCAACATCGATTACCTCACGGCCAAGTGCACCAAAATGGGGCACCTGCTGAGCTGTGTTTGACGGATTTCGGATGTCGGATTGCGGATGTCGGATGTCGGATGTCGGATTTCGGATGGCGGATTGCGGATTGGATGTGGATTGCGGATGTCGGATTGCGGATGTGACGGGTTTGGGATGGCGGATGTCGGATTTTTTAGGTGGAGGGGAAAGGGATGAAGATTTACGAAGGGAAACTGCTGGCACAGGAGCTTCGCTTTGGGATCATTGTCAGTCGGTTTAACGATTTTATTTGCGATCGCCTCCTGGGGGGAGCGCTGGATGCGCTCAGGCGGAACGGGGCAGATGACGATAACATTGAGGTCTTCAAAGTGCCCGGAGCGTTCGAAATCCCCCTCATGGCCAAGAAAGCCGCCGTTTCCGGACACTACGATGCGGTGATCTGTCTGGGAGCAGTAATCCGGGGGGCCACTCCTCATTTCGATTATGTCGCCAGTGAGGTTTCCAAAGGGATTGCCAATGTGAGCCTGGAAACCGGCACCCCGATTGCCTTCGGAGTGCTTACCACCGACACCATCGAACAGGCCATCGAGCGAGCCGGGTCCAAGGCGGGCAACAAGGGATGGGATGCGGCCATGGCCGCCATCGAGATGGCCAACCTGATGAAGCAGCTCGCTTCTTGAGCCTCAAGCCGGAGCCCCGCAAGAGCAGGCTTTTACCGTGACAATGACCCCCATGAAATCATTGGACTTTTGGGGTATCAATTTTCAGCATTGGGGGTGAAACATCCTTTCATGAACATTTAGGCGGAAAGCAATAAATCATGATCCGGGATTGAACCCTGTTCGTCATTCCCGCGTGCTTTTGGCGGGAATCCAGGCTGCGCGATTTTTCTGGGTTCCTGCCAGGGACATGCGGGAATGACGATCGGAATCCTTGGCCGGACGATTATTGCTTGCCGTGCACCTTAAACAAGAACTCACCACGAAGAACACCAAGGAATGCGTCCTCACCAATCTCGGTGCTCTTCCTCGGGCACTTCGTGTCCTTCGTGGTTGAAGAAAGGTAACCGAGAAACCCTAAATGGGCCAACGCAGGCGTTCCCGAGAAACCGCACTCCAGATTCTCTACCGCATCGATATGACCGCATCTCCCCCCGATGAGGCCATCTTCCTGCATTATGAGCTCATGACCGCTGGCGAAGAGCAAGAGGTGCAAGTGCCTGACGTGGTGCGTCCTTTTGCCGAGCACCTGGTCCGTGGGGTCTACGTGCATCAGGCGGAAATTGATCAGATCATTGTCTCGGCGTCCGATAACTGGCGGCTCGACCGTATGTCAATCGTCGACCGGAACATTTTACGCATTGCCCTGTTCGAAATGCTCTACTGCCCTGATGTCCCCCCCAAGGTGTCCATAAACGAAGCGATTGACCTGGGCAAGAAATTCGGGAGCGAGGATTCCGGGGCCTTCATCAACGGCGTGTTGGACCACGTCCTGGGAAGCCTGCAAAAAGCAGATCAAACTCCAAACGTTTCGGTAAGTTAGTATACCCAGGCATAAATGGGTGTCTGAATGCTACTCGTCATTCCCGCGCGTTTCTGGCGGGAATCCAGGCTGTGCAAATTCCCTGGATTCCCGCTAAGAGCATGCGGGAATGACGACCGGGTGGTAAGGGACACTTTATTCTGCTGTGCTGTACTTGTTACACGCCGGATTAAGCTTCCGCGCGGTCCCATTGGGCACAAAGAGACGCACCCACCTTTCCACACTGCCTTGACAAAGCGCCAAGCCCAGAGCAGAGCAGGGCAGGGCAGGCTTTCCGTCCTGGTATGCCGGGACCGCCAAAAGGCAGGCTGGAAAGCCTGCCCCACAAATCAAGGGTCCTTGCGGTGACGCTGTTGCGGAACAACTATCATCTGCTTTGGAAATTCGATGGTGACGTCACGAAAACGAATAACCGATAACGATTAACGACGCGTCACTGTAACCTATTTTGGAAATTCGATGGTGACCGTCTCGCTTTCCTCATCCTGCTCCAGCTTGACCGTCACCTCAAAGCTGCTGTCACGAATCGCTATGGCCAGGGGGATTTTGCCTCCCTCGCCCTCGATGTGGGTAATCTCTTTCAATACATCCAGCACCTTCCCGCCAACCTCACCGCCGGGGGAAGGCAGCTCCGATTTGCGATATTTGGCAACAACCCTGATCTGTCCATCCTTTTCCCTGCTCAGGGTAGATTTTTTTGGCATTCCCATTGATCCCATGCAACACGGTGAGCGCCACCCACTTGAGCGCCCCTTCCTCTTTATCCATTTCTCCGGGCAACACCGACATCTCTTTCAGGTAATCTGTGGTTGCGTAACAGTTACAGAGCTCTAAAACCTTCAAATGTAAGCTGCGCTTATCCTTCATTGCCATTCTCCCCTTCTCTGCCGGAAACCCATGAAAAACCATTGCTTGCACCCCCCGCTTTCGCGTCAAAAGACCATGTGCAGCAAAACATTTCCTGGCTACAACACAATCCCCACCGGATATTGCATCGGCAAAGACTGCGCGGGTTGCTCGAGCGGGATTTCACCGCCCGTTTATCATTCACAAATCCCGAAGAAATTGCCTGATGGAAAGTACTTGGAAGCGGTGCATCGACGGGGACCTTGGCGAATCAGAGGGGAAGCGGAAAAGATGATGCCTCGGGATCGGAGAAACCTATTGTCGATAAAGGCTCCAGGACCAACTACTTCTTGTCCGACTTGTAGCTCTCCTGGAAAACTTGAGGATTGATGTTGCCCGATCCCGGTCCTCCACATTCGGGAATGTAGCAACTGACGTCAACAAATTCACACTTCTCTTTGCAGGAAGGACAAATTTCGGGCGGAGACATCGACATCAATCGTATTGCCGCATTTATTGCATTTAAATACTGCCATCCGTTCGCTCCTTTCTAAAATCCATGGTCACGTAAAACTCGGGACGACCCTCTCCAAATTCTTGACTTTTAAGATAATAAGCAATATAATGTCGTGCATGTCAAGAATCAACTTGCACGGGTCAACTTGGTACGCTATAAGTATTCGCATAATTTCTTCTTCCATAGGTGTCGGCTATCCATTATTTTACACCTTTGCTTCAGGATCCGAAAGCCCGGTTTTCGGTTCCAGTTGACACGGAGTCAACATCATGCTAGGGACCGCGATCAATGTAGGGTCTATCGTTACGGGGAGTGTCATCGGGGTATCCATTGGTTCGCGGCTGCCGGAACGGATGCGCCAGACCGTGCTCAACGGCCTTGGCCTGCTCACCTGCTGGTCGGGCTCCAGATGGCCCTCGGGACAAGGAACGTCATGTTCGTTCTCGGGGCCGTTCTCATGGGTGGGTTGCTGGGCGAGCTCTTGAGAATTCATGACGGACTCGAGCGCTTCGGGGCCTTGCTCCAGTCAGCTTTGACCAAGGGCGGGAACCCGCTTTTCGGTGAAGGATTTGTCACCGCCAGCCTGGTCTTTTGTGTAGGCCCCATGGCCATTCTGGGCTCGATCCAGGATGGCATGTCGGGTGACTATCGGTTGCTGGCGGTGAAGTCGGTCCTGGATGGATTTGCCGCTGTAGCCTTTTCCGCAAGTCTCGGCTGGGGGGTGTCCCTGTCGGCCCTGAGCATCCTCCTTTACCAGGGAGGCATAACTTTCTTCGCATCCACCCTCTCAAGGCTGCTCACGGACCCAATGATCGCGGAAATGACCGCCACGGGAGGATTGATCATTGTCGGCATCAGCCTCAAGCTCCTGGACCTGAAGGACATTCGACTCGCCAATTTCTTACCCGCTCTGGCCATTGCCCCTCTCATCGTAGTGATTGCACCGATCATTCGGTTCTTTTCTGACAATTGTCCAGTGGAGCTTAGTGGTTCGTGACCATTGCGCTCGTGGACAGTGATCACGCGATTCCTATGCAAGAAGTTGGAGACTCAACACCTGACATTTCACGTGTCCCGCGTCTGGTCAGCTGAGTTGCGGTTGGTCGACTGCGCAGCACTTCATCCTTAGAGGAATGGTTATATTGTCCGCTTACACGATGGTGCTCGCAACTCTGGCCATGCGACCCCAGAGCTAAGCACCAACAGCCAAGCAGCCAACCGCCAAGCAATAGCCAACACGCCAAGTACCAAGCAAGTAGTCGTCGGAAGCAAAGGGCATGAACAATCTCAACAAGGGGAGGGTTAAGCCATGAAGGTACTGCAACCGCACATGATTCACGATTTGGCAGGACGGACTGTTCGAGAGGGTTCTCCCGTTTTGAGCGTCTATTTGGACCTGGAGGTCAATGATCCCTCTGAATCGCCGCAGCGGTCACAAAGTGGCCCTCGAAACGATGTTGAAGGACCTTGAATCACAGATCGAAGATGAAGCGAAACTTCGACACTTCCGCGAAGATGCCGGTTGGATTCGCCAGAAGGTGGATTTTCATCTGGCAAAGGGAAAGAGCCTGATGCTCTTCTGCGATGTTTCGGAATCTTTTTACTTTGAGGAAGACCTGCCGGTTCGCATGGCGACCCAAGCCTGGTTTGGAAACACCCCTTATGTTCGGCCTTTGCTCGAAACCATGGGTGAATACGAACGCTATGGAGTGGTGCTCGTGGATCGCGAACGAGCTCGCTTCTTTGTCATTTCCATGGGCGTTATCGAGGAAGTATCCGACGTTTTCCAGGAACCCCCGGTCAAGCACCGCAGCACTGCGGGAAGCGACCATATGCGCTCGCAGATGATCTTTCAGCGGCGGGCGGCGACCTGGAGCGGGTGGTTTCTTAAAGGATGTTTCCGACATCCTGTACGATCTTATCAAGAAATATGACATCGACCGCATCCTCCTGGCAGGTCCCGAAGACGTTACGGCGGAACTGCAGCGCCTCTTACCCAAAGCGGTGGCGCCTCGCGTGGTGGACCGACTGAGGATCGCGTCGTCGGCAAAAGCCAACGAAGTCCTCGAACTTTCCTTTCCCTCCATCGAGAAGCTGGAACGTAGTCAGGAACTGGCGTTGGTGGAAGACCTCGTAACCATGGCTCAAAAAACCGAGCCCGCGGCCAAGAAGGCTGTCCTGGGACTCAATGCCACCCTTGACGCCGTCAACCAGGGTCGTGTCCATCGCCTGCTTTATCCTTTCGGGGTGAGACTGGGCGGGTATCGATGCCCCGGCTGCGACGTGCTGTTAGATCAGGCCCCCTCGAACGCAAACTGCCCCTATTGCTCCAAGCTGCTGGAGACCGTCGAGGACATGCTCTGGCTAACTTCCGAGCGCGTCCTGGAAATGGGTGGAAGGAGCGACGAGATCCGCGGTGCTGATGCCCGCAAGCAACTGGAGGCGGCAGGAAAGATCGGGGCTTTTTTGCGCTAGAGATAGGTGGGCGAGGGCGTGAGTGCTAGCAGTGCTGGGTGTCCGATTAAGTGGGCACAAAAAGCGGGGCTGGGAGCCATGAGTGAGCGGTGAAAGCTGCGGGAACACGGTGCGTTGGAGAAGCCAACCACTAAGAAGCTATCCAAAACTGGCCCATATCGTCACCCCGGCGGAAGCCGGGGTCCAGAACGCCACGGAAAACCTGGATTCCGGCTTTCGCCGGAATGACGATTGAGTAGCGCCTTGACGATATTGAGATAGCTTCTAATCACCAGTCACTAACCACTAGCCACTAATCACTAACCCTGCCACTGTTCACTGACCACTGCTCTCCATTCTGCAAGGTCTGCAGGTGGTAATAGAGCCCATGTTGCTCCATCAGGGCTTCATGGGTTCCCTGTTCCACGATCCGACCATGGTCCATGACCAGAATGCGGTCAGCCCTCCGGATGGTGGACAGGCGATGGGCGATGACGATGCTCGTGCGGTTTGCCAGAGCGGCCTGGATGGCCTGTTCCACAAACATTTCCGTTTCCGTGTCCACATTTGCCGTGGCCTCGTCCAGCACCAGGATGCGGGGATTCCGGGCAAACACCCGGGCAAGAGCGAGGAGTTGTTTCTGACCGGCCGAGAGGTCCATGGCGCCTTCCCCGATTTTGGTTTCCAGTCCCTGGGGAAGCCTCCTGACCATTGCCGAAAGCTGGGAGAGCTCGACGATCCTTTCCAGTTCCTCTCGAGAAAGCTCGCCGGTCCAGCACAATATTTTCTCTTACCGTGCCAGGCACAATGAACACGTCCTGCATGACCAATCCGATTTGTTCCCTCAGCCAGTTCGGGTCAAACTGGCGCAGATCCACACCATCCAGACTGATGGACCCCTCGCAGGGATCGTAAAACCGCTCGAGAAGGTTGATCAGCGTTGTCTTTCCGGACCCCGTAGCGCCCACAATCGCCAGTGTTTCACCCGCACGCGTCTGAAATGAAAGGTCCCTGATTACCGGGCTGGCCCGGCTCGTAAGCAAAATCCACCTGCGTGAACGCAATTTCGCCCCGGACGTCTCCCGGGAACAACCGGATGCTCCACCGTCGGCAGGACATCCCTGGTCTCCAGGAGGTGGAAGATCCGCTCTGCCGAAGCCATGGCAGACTGCACGATGGAGTATTTCTGGGAGAGCTCGCGCACGGGCTGGAAAAAAAGCCTCATGTACGCGATGAAGGCTGCCAGCACCCCTATGGTCATGTGTTCCTGCAGGATTTCCTTGCCTCCGTACCAGATGATCAAGGCCAACGAGACGGAGCTCATCACTTCGATCAACGGGATGAAAATGCCGAAGATCCAGATTTGATAATAGGCTGAGTGATAATACCGGTCGCTCAGCTTCGCGAACCTCCGGTGGGCGTCCTTTTCCCTCAGAAAGAGCTGGATGACGGAGACTCCTGAGACGGCTTCCTGGAGGAACGCATTGATCGCCGCCAGATGGGTGCGCAATTCGCCGAAAGGCGTCGCGGCTCAAACGGCCAAACCAGAAGGTGATGACGAGCATGATCGGAAAGGTGGCACAGAGCAGCAAGGCCAGACGCCAGTTCATCCAGTAGAGAATGGCGAGAATACCCAGGAGGCGGACGCCATCGTTAAAGAGCGTGATGATGACCGAGGTGAACATTTCATACATGTTCTGGATGTCGTTGGTGAGGCGCGTGACCAGTCTTCCCACCGGATGCGCGTTGAAGAAAGCGAGATTCAGGCTCAGCACGTGAGTGAAGAGGTGCTGACGAATGGCGTGCATGATGTTTTGTCCGGTCCATTCGAGGGCAATGACCTGGAAGAAATTGGTGACGAAACCGATTACGATCACCCCCAGAAACAGCAGCCCGAGCTGCGTCAACCCCGACAGGCGTTCTTCCAGCCCAAGGTCCGCGCCGATGATATAACGATCCATTCCCACCTGGATCAGACGCGGCAATGTCAGGCTGGTCGCGGTTACAATGAAGGACAGCAGAACCGCAACCGCCACCCATCGCCACTGGGGGAGGATGAACCCGAACAAACGCCGCCAGAGCCTGACGTCACCCATCTGACCGATATGATCGTCTTCAAAATAACCGTAATTATGCTGCATGAAGAACCCTTGTGATGGTTGATGGGATTGTGGTTGATGGTTGATGGTTGATAGTTGATGTAGTGATGGTTACATGGTTCATGGCGGAGATGTTTGGGAGATGGGGGGGGGAACCTTCAAGATGAACATCTCTGGGGAATCAACAAATCTCTCGGTGCGACGACGCGGCTACTTAACAACCAACCGTTTCCTCACTTCTACCATCAACGATCAACCCTCCAGCCATCAACCATCATCTGTCACCACCAACTATCAACCCTTCATCCATCAACTATCAACCCTCAACCATCAACCCTCAACCATCAACCATCAACCCTTCAACACTCTGCTGCCGATAAATGGTCGCGTAAAAGGGGCTCGCCTCAAGGAACTCATCGTGATTCCCCCGAGCGACAATGCGCCCGCGTTCCATGACCAGGATCTCGTCGGCATCGGCGAGGGGGGCGATGCGATGGGACACGATGATGCAGGTGTGGCCCTTGAGGTAGCCGGCAATCGAGCGAATGATCGCATGCTCGGTTTCCATGTCCACCGCGGAAAGGCCGTCGTCGATGATGATCATGGGCCGATCGAGCAGCAAGGCACGGGCGATGGCCACCCGCTGTCGCTGGCCGCCCGACAACTTCACGCCCCGCTCCCCAATCCGGGTCTGATACCCATCCTTCATCGCCATGATCTCATCGTGGATGGCAGCAGCTTTTGCCGCCGCTTCAATCTCCTCCTGTGCCGCTTCCGGTTTACCCATGGTGATGTTGAAGGCGATGGTGTCCGAAAAGAGGATCACCTCCTGGGGAACATAGGCAATCGCTTCTCTTATCGCAGCAAGGGGCAGCCCGTTCACATCCCGACCATCGAAGAAAATCGTGCCGTCCGCAACCGGGTAGAGTCTGGTCAGGAGATGGCACAGGGTAGTCTTCCCCGAACCGGTCCTCCCGACAATGCCGAGGAATTGGCCCTCGCGGACTTCCAGGTTGAGGTCGTGAAGCGCTGCCCGGGTTTGTTGGGGATAGGTAAAGGCAAGGTTGCGGACCTCTATCCCTCCTTTCAAGGCAGGCGCCGGCACCGGGCTGGCCGGGTCTTGCAGGCTCGGCCTTTCATCAAACAGGGCCTGGATTCTTCCCAGCGACGTCATCCCGCGCTGAAACAGGTCCGCCACCCAACCGATTGCCATCATGGGCCAGGTCATGAGCAGAAGATAGTTGATGAAGGCGACGAAATCACCCGCCGTGATCACCCCCGTGATCACCATCCGGCCGCCAAAGATAAGGACCAGGAGAAGACTGGCACTGCCAATGAATCCGGAAACCGGAAAGAGGGTGCCGTAGACAAAGGAAAGTCGGAGATTGTCGCGCACGTAGGTCCTGCCCATGCGTTCGAAGCGCTCACTCTGGAGTTTTTCCTGGTTGTAAGCCTTGATCAGCCTCATCCCGGAAAACGTCGAACGGGCGAACTCCGTCAGCGAGGAAAACTGTTCTTGAACTTTCTTGAAATGCCGGTGCAGACGTGCGGACAGATAGCGGGTCAGGATGGCAAGGAGCGGCATGGGAGCGATGGCGATGGCCGTCAATCCGGGATTGATATAAGCCATGAAGGCGATGGCCGCCACGCCCATGAAGGCGGCATCCACAAAAGCCACCAGGCCCATACCGCTCGCCAGTTGGACCGATGACAGGTCATTGGTGGCCAGGGCCATGATTTCCCCGACCGTGCGCCGCTGGAAAAAGGCCCGGTCGAGGGTCAAAACGTGAGCGAAGAGACGGCCTCGAAGATCGGTCTCCAAAGACCGGGAAAAGCCTAGAAGCAAATTGCGCCAAAAGAAGCGCAGAACCGCGATGGCCAGGGCCAAAAGGATAATGTATGCCCCGGATATCAGCAGGCTGCGCGGCGTAGCTGATCCCAACTGCAGCGCATCGACTGCGGTCTTGATCACGCGCGGGATAACGAGCTGCAGGAAATCCACCGCCATAAGGGCGAAAAAACCCGCCGACACCCGCAAGGCATAGCGCCTGAAATAGGGACGAATGAGGTCGACTGCGCGCCAGGAGCTGTTCTGAAGAATCTTTTCTTACCTCCATGACAGTGATCAGTGATCAGTGGTCAGTAGTCAGTGGTGAGTGATGAGTGATGAGTGATAAGATCCAGGCGCTTCGTAGGTTGGGTTTCTTTCCTCACCATGATTGCGTTTCCCGATGCCTTGACCGATCAGGAACGAAATCCAACATTCCGCTTCCGTTGGTCGGCTTTTGTTGGGTTTCGTTCCTCCGGGACCTCCACAATTATATGCGTGTTTCGCAACGGAACGAAACCCAACCTACGCGTCTGCCCCTCATGATCAAACAACTTACCACGAACTCCAAAAATAGAGATACACCGTAGACATCACTTTCTACTGTCCACTCATCACTCATTACTGTTCACTGTCCACTGACCACTGACCACTGATCACTAGTTCCTTCCCCGCTCGATAAGCTTCTTCGAGATACTCGGGGTGCTGCAGGACGTCCCCTTCGTGGTCCAGGCCGCGATGAAGCAAGGTTCGCCAGACTTCCATATCGAGGACATCAAAGAAATAGCGCACGCTGAGGAGTGCCCCGTCAAAGAGCTCTTCCCGCTGGTGGCCCCGGCGGAAATAAACAGGCCCTTGCGCTTGATTTCCCCTTGACCGAAGGGGACCTTGTCGATCCAGTACTTCTTTACCCACAGGGACTGGCACCGGTCCATGAGGACCTTGGTATGAGCGCTCACCGCGTAGAAAAAAATCGGCGACGCCAGCATCAGTCCCCGGCATGCCAGCAACTGATCGTAGACCCGCTGAAAGTCGTCCTGGATGACGCACCGGCCGGCTTTCTTGCAGCCATAAATCTCCAGGCAAGGGACCATTTTGAGATCGCGAAGGACGATCTCTTCGACCTCCGCCCCAGCCTCACTGGCCCCCTCCACAGCCTTCTTCAGCAGCAGGGAGGTGTTGCCCCGGCGGCGCGGACTTCCGTAAACAGCAAGGACCTTCATTCCTCAAAACACCCAAGGTGATATTCCATGGAGCTTACCTTTCTCCCCTCGATTTGCTTGACAAGTCAGGCAAAGAAAGGTTTCTAACATAACACATGCCTCATGGGGTGAGAACATTTGGCCACGGTTTTCTGGCAACAGATTTTCTGACAACTATTCGGACATTCAGACATGTCCTCTCCCAAGCAATAAACATTTTCGAACCCTTCACAGAAGACCATAAAATCATGTATAAGGAGGTAATTATAGCGGAAATCTGGCATGCCGATTGGAATCTGACGCACATGCAGGTTACAGGGGAACTCTGGACGAGCTTCACGCATCGCGCCAGCACTTGAAGATATGGAGGAAAGGCCCTTCGCTGGCCTTATCAGCAACAACTCCAGCCGAATTCCTGTCAATGTGGACGACCAGTTGATAACGGAGTTCTTTGAATGCTGAATCCCTACCAAGATGCAAGATGGGATTTCCAGGAACGATGGCCAATTCCTGCAAGGCAACAGCAGCGAGAGGTGGACGAATATCATGGATTCGGATGAAACTTTTCTTCGGCAGTTCGGCGCCGACGGATAGGATTATGTGGAGGGACCCGTATTCGGCCTGAGAATGCCCTCTTTGCCGAGAGTCTCGGGGCACAACTGGCGCTCGAAGAGGGCCTGATGCTGGTAACCGGAGGCTTCAAGGGCTTTGTTCACGACGCTGGGAGTCCATCCGGCGACTGGTCTTTTGTGAAAGGGGCTTGCGCGTCGTTGAAGGCACGCGGAGACGCGATGGAAAACCACATTGAAACCCTGTTGGCGGACCCGGAGAAGGACTCCTCAAACATTGTGCGATTCAAGGAAGGCATCGTCACCCATCTTTACGGCCGCAGCCTTCAGTCACGCCGCTTTAAACTTGTGGGCTCCGTAGATGTGATGGTTGCGATTGAGGGTGCTAAAGGAACCAGAGAAGTTATAGACCTAGCTTTGGCACTGGAAAAGCCAATCCTGCCCCTGCCGTTCACAGGCGGCGTGGCTGGTGTTCGCTGGCATGAAAACAAGGCGATCATTTGTGAGTGGTTCGAGATTGATCCAGAAACAGCGCTGGCTTGGGAGGCATTGTCATTGAGGGATCTTGCCGGGGAACAAATCGCCGCACTCTCCCGCGCTGTCAGGCAACACCTGCTCCACCAGCTCAAAAGAAAGTGCTTCGTCATGATGCCATTTGGTCCCGAATTCCTTCCCCTTTATTGCCAGGCAATCAAGCCCGAGATCGAAACCTGTGGCTTCTTGCCGGTCAGGATCGATCAGCTCGACCTGGTGGGTGATGTGGTCAGCGCACTGTATGGAGCGATCCGGACCTCAACGTGTGGTCTTGCCGTTATCACCGGTAACAATGCCAATGTGATGTATGAACTGGGACTTTCGCACGCACAAGGCAAGCAGGTGATCCTCCTTTGCGAGTTTGCAGCAGGCGACCAGATGCTCCCCGAACTACCGTACGATCTGCGCCATGAATCGGTTATCGGCTACCGACATGGCGACTGGGGAGGTTTTGCAGCGCGCTATCCGATCCGCATTGAATCAAATGGCCACAGGGATCGGTGAGACCGTAGCGACCGCGAAGGCCTAATGGGCTGCTGCGAAAATCGTCATATCAGAACCTGGCGGACACTTTTGACTGTATACTCATGAACACTTTTGTAGGAGGCTCAAGTGTGTCAAAGTTCACATTTGCAGAAACTGGCAATCTTGTGGCATCATATTTTTGGTGCAAGATTTTACCATCGCGGCGAATCGGTTGGCCGCAGAGTCGCAGGCAGTCTGGTGCGACTAGAATCAGTGCTTACAGGTACCCTTAGAATCAAGGAGGATTTGAAATGAAACGTCTTCTGGCAACAGTTATTTTGTTCTTTGGAGTGGTTTTGATGGGTCTGCAAGTGGCATACTCTGAACCCCTCACAGGTGCCGTGGGAGCTTCATCACGATGGGGATCTGGCTGGATTGATCTGGAGAAGCCGACTGACTTCAAACAGGGCGATAAGCTCAAGCTCACAATTGGTGGCGCTGCTGAGAATATCGTTGTCAGATTGTTGTCGAAAGGAGACTCTCCAGACGACCCAGCAGGGATTGAAGGGAGTAGAGTTCTTGTCCCACCTAGTAGAATCGTGCAGGTAACCCTCAAAGAAGATCACCGCCGTGTTGTCCAAATATCAGTTCACGGTGGACCTAATCCTTGGGGGAAATACCCACTCGGGGGTGACAATGGGCCCGCAACGCTGCTGGGGGCTGAACGCGTTGGTTTTTAGACACTGGAATGTGAAGGATGATGAGTATCTCATTGGAGACATTGCTGTCCATTGCCAGTTTTTCAATCGCGTTTGGCGGACTCATAGTCGGAGTCTTCTTCCGTGCTGGCCCCAAGAAGGGTGACCCCCATAAAAAGATCGAACTACTTTTAGCTGTGCTCTTCTTGGTAATTCTTTTTACCGGAGTCCTCCTTTATCGAGTCTACCAACACGAACGGCGAATCGAATCTATTTCGGTTGAGATCCTTAAGATCATTGGCAACGAGAAAAAAACCACCTTGCAGATTCAAAAAGGCCTCTTGGGCGTTTTCAATTATGTGGAAGCGAACGAGGCCATCGGCCTATTGATCCGTAAGAACCTCATTCGCCCCGTAACTCTGGAGCTTCAAGACAGATCAGGGGAGTGGTATGAGGTTCAAGCGTTTTGGGTCAGGTCATTCGGTGCAAACTAGCCATGTAATGAAAAGCGCTTGAATCTCTGATAATCTGGGCAAAGAAATCGGTCAACCTGCGGGGCCAAGTTTGTTTTTGAGTTACACCATTCTCAAACAGGCAAACATGCTCTCACCCACGGACCACTGAGGGCTTTTTGTTTCTTATACAAAGGATCTGTAGGGATACGAGGCTGGCGTGAGGATTACGGAGCAAGACACACAATGGGAGCGGACGAATCGCCTGCGGGAAGCGGTTGACACTGCGGCAGATCACGTCCAGAAGGTGTACCTCACCTTCCTTTCGGTTGGGTTATACATTGCGGTTATCATCGGCTCAACGAGGGACGTGCAACTGCTCAAGTTGAGCCTGGTCACCTTGCCGATTCTCAATGTAGGTCTTCCGATTGTAGGCTTTTACATTATCGTTCCCTGGCTTTATGTGTTGCTCCACTTCAATTTGCTGCTGCAATTATATTTGTTATCGCGGAAGCTTCACCTGCTTAATGCGGCCATCTCTAGGCTTGCGGATCAGGAATACCAAGAGGAACAGCGTACGCGCCTTTTCTCCTTTCCCTTAAGTCAGATGCTGGTTTGCCGCTATGGGAGGTTCATGCGATCCCTACTGGCGCTTGTTGTCTGGGTAACGGTAATTCTCCTTCCTCTCGTTCTGCTGATTTGGGCGCAGGCTCGCTTTCTACCTTATCATGATGAAATGTTAACATGGCTCCAGCGTGCGGCCGTCGGGCTGGACCTAGCATTGCTGTGGCTGTTCTGGCCAATGATTGTGACGCCAGATGGCAGGGCACGCCGCTGGTGGTTAGAGTTAATTACCAGGCCCAGCCTGCTGATGAAAGACCTCCTGGCAAAGGTCCGGATCATTCGGATATCCTTCGATGGACAAACAAAGCATCAACCGGAAGCGACCACCTCCAAAGAACGGGAGCAACCTGTTCATGGGCTACTTGCGTTGACGCTGACGAGTCTAATCGTTCTTGTATTCTCCTTTTTCGTTGCCGTTCTGCCCGGCGAACGCATGGAAGACTTCGTGCTGCGCGTTGTTCCAGCGAGTTGGTGCTCTGAAGCGCCAAGCCGTAGAGCGATATCTGACAACGTATCTTTGGCCCTCACTGTTTGGCTTTTTGAGAAGGATGGGGCACCATTTCACCGATGCCTCGAACTATCGGGAAAGATCCTTGTTGCTGGCGAGCCGTCGGCGGAGGTCATGGAGACACTCCGAAGCAAGGATCCAAAAACCGTTGAGAACGCGCTAAAGAGTGTAATCGGCCTGGACCTCCAAGGTCGTGACTTGTGCTGTGCAAATCTGAGCAAAGCCGTTCTTCCTAAAGCCGTTTTGCGCGACGCAAAACTTAACGGTGTAGATTTCTCACTTGCGCAGCTGCAGGGTGCGGACTTATATCGTACTCATCTGCAGGGGGCAATATTGCATCAGGCTCTGCTGCAGGCCGCAAACCTGGGAGCAGCGAGATTGCAGGGGGCGATCTTGACGCGGGCACAGCTGCAGAGTGCGAATTTGAATGCAGCACAGCTCCAGGGGGCGCAGCTTACGGAGGCACAGCTCCAGGGTGCGGACCTAAACCGTACTCATCTGCAGGGGGCAGTATTGAGACAGGCGCGGTTGCAGGGTGCAGACTTACGTTCTGCGGAATTACAGTTCGCAGATCTTTGGAGGGCTCAGCTCCAAGGGGCGAACCTGTCGGGGACGAAACTCTAGGGCACGGATATGCGAGAGGCATATCTGCAGGGTGCAAACATTAAGAAAGCATGCATCTCCAAAGGCAAATTTGATCGCACCACAGTGAGTTGCTGTGACCTCCGAGACGTTGATCATAGGCCGTCGTGCGAGGAGGACCTTTACAATTTGAAGGAAGACCTCAAAAAGAACGTGAGCGACAAAAAGTTGCTGGAACATATTTTTGGTGGAATGGACGAGACCACTGCCCAGCCTGACCATTTGGGAAGGGCAGGCGTGGCTAGGTATGTGCTCTGCAGCAAAGACTCCGACCAAAATTTTCCTTTTCCATTATGTGGCTACGCCCCAGAACCTGACAAATGTTGCCTCACAGAGTTGGAGATTCCTTTGTATGCTGAAAAGCTTGCCCTGGAACTGGAGCCGGCTGTGTGCAATGATGGCGACGCGGTACTTGGCTTGGCTAACCGTGACATTTTCGAAAAAGACTTGGATGAGCTAGGTGCAGAAGGCCCAATCGCAGCCGCGCTCGCCAAAATGCTGCTCAACCCAAACTGCAAGAGCGGCGAAGCGCTTCCTGGCAACTTCAGAAGGAAGCTCCAAGCGTTGGCCACTAAATATCAGTAGTTCTAGTGATTTGGTTCACATTTCAATATAGTGGACCTGGTTCGCCAGCGTCGTTGCTTACTGGATATTTTATTAACCATTATTCTTCGGCGGGCTTTGGCGGTTCGCCATGATTTGGTGGAGGAGTTTTTGGCGCCATTTTGTTGTTACGGTATCGAAAGAAAGAAAATTGAGTTGGATTCGATGAAATTCATGACAATCAAGAATGGCGCACCGAGACTCCGATTAGTCTATTCGGCGTTGATCCTCATCTTTCTTCTTGCCCCAGAATCTTACGCAAAAGTTGATCCTCCTTATCTTCAGTTCCTGGGAGCTGCACAAATGGTGGGAGGGTCCTGCTATTTGGTCGACACCGGTAGTACTCGCCTCATTATCGATTTTGGCCTTTTCTATGGGTCGGAAAATCAGGAAAATAACCGGGAAACTGATTTCGATCCTTCGACCATCGACTACGTTTTGTTGACCCATGCTCATATCGACCATTCGGGGCGGATTCCCCTCCTTTACAAGAAAGGGTTCAAAGGCAAAGTCGTTGGGACCGATGCGACCAAGAGTCTCCTGGCGATCATGCTTGAAATGACCATGAACATCGCCAAAGAGCATGGAATGTCAGTATACGACTGGGACGACTATGCTCAAGCCATGAACCAGTTTATGACTGTCTCGTACGATCAGATGGTGAACTTGTCGCCCGATGTGTCTGTAGTTTTCAGAGATGCTGGACATGTGTTGGGATCAGCCATGATTGAATTGTGGGTGAAGCACGGGGGCGAAACTATTAAACTCGTATCGACCGGCGATTTCGGCAACAGGAACACTCCCATCTTGCGAGACCCCGCTGTCATCACCAGCGCCGATTACATCCTTGTGGAATCCACCTATGGAACTGTCCGGCGCGGAGAAATGAATTTCGTCGAATTTGGCAAAGCGGTTCGAGATACTCTCAGTCAGGGCGGCAGCGTTCTCATCCCGGCATTTGTCCTGGAGAAGACGCAAAAATTGCTCTATATAATCGGACAATTGAAGCGAGATGGAGTAATCCCAAAAGAAACCCGGGTATTTCTTGACAGTGCCACGGCCCAAAGTATCAACGTGGTCTACAGGCGCTATACCAAGTATTACAATGGGGAAGCATTAGGGCACCTCTCGTTGCACGGTGACCCGTTGTCATTCCCCGGTATCTCGGAAACCTCAAGCGCTAAATCACTACAAACTCATGACAGCCACACTCCCTCCATCTATCTATCGGCCAGTGGAATGCTCGATCATGGCAACGCGCCCAAGCATTTGGAGCGCATGATTGAGGACCCGAAGAATCTCCTTGCGATCGTTGGTTGGCAAGCCCCCGGCAGTCTGGGTGGGAAGCTTCAGGAAGGCGCGAAAATGGTCCGTATTCCCATCGAGGAGTACATTGGCGGAAGGAAAACGGTCAGGTACGTGGAGAGGCCCGTGAAAATGAAAGTAAAGACATTCAGCATGTTCTCGTCGCATGCCGATGGCTGCCAAATATTGGAATGGCTCTCGCATTTTTCCAAAACGAAACACGTCTATGTGGTGCATGGTGACAAACAGAACGCTCTTGGGCTGAGCCGGAGCATAACGGAGAACCTTGGTTTCAGCTCCTCAGCCCCATCGATGTTTCAATCTGTCCCCCTGAGGAGTCGGGAAAAGGATTCCACGATCAAGTCGCATGCCAGGGTTTGTGGGGGATTGGCCGTGGCTGATTCCCTAACGACTATCGACGATCAGTAAGGAGGCACCAATGAAGAAAGTACTGCTGAGCGCTTGCATGGTTCTGCTCTTGGCTATGACCTTAAGTACCGTAACGTGGAGCATCGAGTTGAAGGCAGACGATATCGAAGTCCTCAAACAACATGAGGGCGAATTTGTTACCGTCATTGGAGAAGTCTTGAGCACCCACATTGCCAGGAGCGGTAAGGTCAGGTTTCTAAACCTTGGAGCGAATTGGCGGACGGCTTTCAAGTGCGTTATTTTCACGGGCGATTTGAAAGATTTCGATACTATCGGCGAACCCACTGAGTACTACTCGAACAAGAAGGTTACGGTGACCGGAATCATCAAAATTTATGAAGGGCTGCCTGAAATAATTGTGAAAAATCCCAGCCAGATCGTGATTCAGAAGTGACGATAAAGATCAAAATTCCCAATGAAGTCATCGTCGCCGGCTCGCTCGGAATTATCATCGCTGACAAAGTCGTCAGACAAATCAGCGAAGGGCGCCCTGGCTGTTGTGTTCGAATCCATGAAACCACCAATGCCGTAATCTGGGACGGTATTGGGCTGGAACGATAAGGAGCGTCTTTGGGCGATTGCGACCCGTAACGGGGTGGATGTATCGGCTCACACGACGAACAGCCTGACAATCTAGGGCAGGCCAAGGCGACGGGGTACATCTTGCACAGTCAAGACTCTCAGCAAAATTACCCTTTCCCACTATGTGATGAGGCATCACAACACCGTAAGAGTTGTCTCACAGAAGCCGAGTTTTCTTTGTACGCCGAAAGGCTTGCTCTCGAACTTGATGCGGCTGTATGCAATGATGGCGATGCGGCACTTGGCTTGGCTAACCGTGACATTTTGACAAGGACGCGGATGAGCTGGGTGCAGAAGCTCCAATCGCAAGCGCGCTCGCCAAAATGCTGCTGAACCCAAACTGTAAGAGCGGTGAAGCCCTTCCCGGAAGCTTTAAAACCAAGCTCAGAACCCTGGCTGGAAAATACAAGTAGACCCGTTGACCTGACTCGCTTTTCGCTCTTTAGAAAAGTGGAACCAGGACGTGATCGCCCTCCTCGTCATTCAGGCCGGCGTCTTGCTGGAAGCCTGTCTGTTGCCCCGTCAATGGTGTGCTGATTCGTGATCATCCGAGCCTTCTTTCTTCTGCTTTATCTGCGAAAAGTATTTCTCCCATCTATCTTTCCCAAACTTCTCTATCAAAGCCTGTCGAGCAAGGCCTACGTGGCTGAAGAAGAGACCCCGGTCATTGCGCTCTTTGGATGTGCCGATGTAGTTTCTTCTCTTTGCGTCTAGAACTTGCTTTCTCTCGTGTGCAAGAACCTTCTCACGCATCGACACGACCAAATCCCGGAACGCGTCCACGGTCTCAATACCGAAAGCTTTCAGATCGTCAAGAAGCTCGCTGTAGTGCTCTTGAGGCACCTTGTTCTCTTTTGGCAAAGAATCGTCGAGAACTCGTGCGAGGAGATCGACGTCAAGTGATGCTTGCTGCGGCACCTGTTCAAATTTATTTCGGTAGGCATCCCTCTCTTCAAGCACTCGATCAAACTCGAGGTCGGCGGTCTCCAGGAGGGCCGAAACGCGGTGGATCGAGCGTCGTATAGGCAACGGAACAGCGCTCTCTCGTTTGTACTGTAGGTAGTGAGAGGCGGCAGCCCACATGTGCTGTGCGAGAGTCCTTATCTGGATTTCTGCTTTCAGTGACGCAAACTCCTCGAGCGACGGCACTTCGAGCCAGACTTCCGGTATGGTTATTAGGAGATGGCGGGATTGGTACCCGAATTGGTCCTCCTTCAGTCGGCTGACAAGGTCTTCCTCTTTGATAACTCTAAATTTATTGCAGATAATCTCACTGGTTTTGAGCACGTCTCGTTTGAATAGTGGTATGAGGCGTAACCCCACGAAGTCGGAGAGCTCGGTGAGATCGTTCAGGCCGATCTCTTTCCGTTCGATTTTTTCGGCTATGGAGTCCCATGACTTCACCCGGTGTTCGATGGGAATACCGAGTGGGATGTCGTGGTCTTTCAAGAGGTGCCCGAACTGATCTATTAGCGATAAGGCAAACCTGTTCGCTGTGCCCTCCAGCTTGTGATACTGGGTTTCGAGTTCCTGTGGTGATCTACTCATGTTCGCATTCTCCCTGGGCCTTCTTCCCCTTCGCTGGCACCGCAGCAGGCTGCGTTAGCGATGAATTAGATGGTGTATAAATCGCCATATTTTTCAGCTCCAATATGCTCCATGCGAATTATGACAGCATACTTTGGCGGGATATTCCTAGATCTACTTCTGCACTCAAGCACCAGAGCTCTGCTTCGCCTTCTTTGCCAGCGGGGTTTTAACCTTGCGAATATGCTCCGATGCCGGCTTCCAGGCTCGCAAACGGCATGGCACCTACATTCCGAAGCTATCCTTGATAGGCCACTCTTCGCATGTTGTTCCTATTTAGTGATTCGGTGCCGACATGGTCCGACAGTTACCCTCGGGTGGAACTTCTTGTTTATAGTCTTCCTGAGTAGATGGTTCGGCTTTCGAATACAATAAATCGGTGAAGATTTCCAAGGGTTTTTTCTCCCGGACTACTAAATTTTGCTCTTGGCTCCGGGGAGATCGCAGACAGTCCCGGATTCTTTGCCTTACCTCAGGATAAACATTGAAAACCTCTTTCGATCTTCCTTTGTTTTCTCGCGGCCCCCCTCTCAGTTGGTCTCCCATGCTGTCCCAATGCAATTTCCACCCAAAATGTCCTTTCTCAGACTCCCTAAAAACCTGCTTCAAGTCTTTTTTTTCACCGGATGCTGGTAAAGCTCTTGATCACACCCATTTACCCTTGACAGGCTGACCGAGCCTAAATTATAGGGTGAATACGCTGTTCCCTTTTTGTGCATTTCTAAAGGAGTAACCTTTTGACGTCGCAGAGGTAAGCCATTGAAAAGACGCTTTAGCTGGACCATAAGAGGGGTCCCGATTCTGATTGCCGCCGAGGCATGGATCGGGAACGTATGCCACGCGCAATCGACTTCAGCTAGCTCGTGCAACTGGCTGATTTTGTTCTGGGGATGGATCGTTTACGGAGTCCCTGTTTTTTGCGGAATCGTGGCATGCTTCGTCTGTCTTTTCGCTCACATGGGCCAGTGTCGAGCATTGGCCAAAGTCAGTCCCCCTGATTATAGCTGGGCTAACCTGTGGACAAAACCATTGCTCTTGGCCGTTACGGTGTTTCCAATAGGGGGGCTGCTCGTGCTGAGTCTCATCTGGTGGGGTTGCGGCTCATTCTTTCGCTACACCTGGACCATCCAGTCGTCCCATCAGATCATAAGCCTACTTATCGGCACAGCATTGGCGCTTTTGCCGATCTTTTATGTTTGGCTATCAAAACGCTAAACAAACTGATTAAACAGAAGGGGTCTTTGACGGTGAGCAATCATTTCATAGCCGTGGGGGGTACGGGACAGCACGTTGCGCTGGCATACATCGATCTCGCCGCCTTGTCTTATCTGATCCAGGACGGATGGCACCTACCAACTTTTTATCTGCTCGACGCTGATGCATCTGATGACGAAGGAACGTCAGCCTGGCAAAAATTCATCGAAATGTTCGATCGGATGCAATCCCTGGAGATGAACGTTGAGGGCTTCCATTATCTTGCGCCCTTCGATGACACGCTTACAGGTAATACGTTCAATGAGACCATCGTTGAACCACAGCGTCAGTGGCTTTTTGACGAGGAACAACGAAAGGTCAGGTATCGGAATGGGTATTATGGACAAGCAGCGGTAGGCGCTACAGTGTTCAACCATACCTACAGCAAATGGAGCACGGAAAAGGGGACACCTTTTTACAGAATTCGAGATCAGATCAAGAACCCGGGCTCCCGTTTCTTGATTTCCGGGTCCTCGGTCGGAGGCACAGGCGCAGGGTGCCTGCCTCGTCTCGTCGAAAGCCTCGCAAGCCGTCGCGATCCTTCATCGCTACTTGCGGCCTGCCTGTTCCTGCCTTGGTTCCGACTGGGGGGCGACACCGTCCAAGGCCACGTCGAGGATGCCGACAGGCGCAATTCGGAGATGAAAACGCGGGCATCCAGCGCTTTTCTTTATTTCCGGGATCAGCTCCAGAAGCTCGCTATGACGCTGGTGTTGGGCCATCCTAATATAGAACGAGCAGGTTCCCGCCCTTGGCAAAGCGACACACGACAGAGCTACCATCACATCCTGACCGTCCCCTACTATGGCGCAATCGCAGCCTCAAATCTTTTTTCCCAAAATAGCAGCATGGAAACAGGGCTCTTCACCATGGTCTGTCCACAACTCCAAGATGGAGACCTGATCCTTCCGGACAGTGCCTGGACTTTTAACGGCGTGGCCGTTGCCAAAGATGAGGTTAGACCGGCATTCCGATTCGCGAACCTTATCAACTGGAATGTCTCTCTATGTTACCGGTTGGCCGTTTTCATGACCTACACTCGTTGGCCTAAATCGGTTAGATGGTCTCTCTTCCCTGGAAGACTGGTGATCGCTGCCCTGGATCGAATGCAGTTAAGTACTGCTCGGGTCCAGAAGGTTTTCGAACTGAAAATGATGGCACTGAAACGGCTTCACGACTTTCAGCCATCGATCTTCCAAAACCAGGAGCAAATCAAGCAGCTGTTGGATTTCGAACCGAAAAGCGGGACCTTGCGCAACCTTGGGGGTGTGGATTATGTCCGTGATTGGCTGCAGGTCAGTGTTGAGGGTCAAGAAGGTGGTGTACCTAGGGCTTGGATTCTGAAATCACTTTCGAATCACCTAGACGGAGATCGCACAAGCGCGGAGCGCTGCATGCCCGCCCTTCCCCAAGACGTGGCGGGATACAACGAAAGCGCAATTGGCACTATCGAGAACATCACTAATCAACTGCCCAGTGAAACACTGATCCGATTGGATCACATCGATGCCCGCGCAGTACCAAGCACCGCTTCCATCAGATTTCTATTGGAGTCCTTCTTGCGTCGCTTCTCCGAGGATCCGAATGCGGCGGCTCCGTTCGATAAGGGCAAGGTGCTTGCCGAGCGGGTATTAATGCTCCTCAAGGGGGTGGCCGCCGGCAGAATCATAATACACCGCTATCTCCCAGACATTGGCCAAGGACAAATCTCTCTGACTGATTGTTACAATGAGACCATCCCTAACGAGGCAAATCGCCTTGAGCGACAGGTTGGATTGTACCTCGACAGCCAGGATTTTCCTGGGCTCCTGGCTGTATCCGACCCAGAGACTCTGCTTTGCCCCTCTGCGGGCGTCGACTGGCCGAAAGTTGAAGACCACCTTCAGGACACGGATCGCAGGATTCAGGAGGGCAGGAAGACCCTTAAAGGGTGGCTCCTATTTCTGAGCGACATGCACGATACCCTCCATGGTTCAAGTGACAAGCCTTACTGGTTTCAATACTTGCTGAACCATCCCGACCTTTCGAGTGAAAGGGTGTACGATCCATCCTTTGAGTTCGACCTCTTGGACGATAACGAGGCTCAACTATTCAATATTCGTTGGTCCAACGGTTCAGCGTCGCTGCCTCTGGCCTTGCCCGTGGTGGGTAGACGGAATCGCCAAAAGATGAAACAACAGATCCTACGATTTGGGTTTCAAACGGTGAAAGATATCTCTCTTGGGGATAGTAGCACCCAGGACACTCCCACTGAGGTGATAAAGATAGTCGATTTTCTGCGTGACAGCAAAAAGTGTCCACCATTCATCTTTTTCTCAAAGAACGGGAACGAGAAAAGGATCGCTGTCTGGGCTGACCTCTATAAGAATTTGGTGGCAAGGTTTCGATTCGGTTTCTGCTTTGCTGACACAAAAAAGGGAACCCCTGAGAGCACCGTGGCATGGTGTATCCATACGCCCGATGAGTTTGACATTATCCCTGCTACCACCGCGGTGTTGCTCAACGCCGTGGCTCCACTTGCTGGCAGGGTAACGCTACAACAAGGCGAGGAGCCCATCTACCCGGACTATCCAGTGAAGGCGGCTTATGCCGACCTAATCAACTACGAAGCCAGGCACAGCAAGAATATAAGTGGGCCAGCGGCCACCATCAGCTACATGTTCAAGTTGAAGGGTAGGCCCGACGAGGAAAGGTGGCCTGTAAGGATCGAGCAAAGGCCACAGCCATGCACCATTGCTTTCTGGCCAAAATTCGAGCTGGACGGATGGAACGCCTACTACGCGTTTGCCAATTTCAGCGCTACGGACAGCATCCTCGCCGTGTTCATGACCGGAAGCAATAGTCAGGGGTTGTCAAGGAGACTATTGCACCACCATTATTCTGGGCAGCCCCTGTTTGATTTGAGTGAAACGGAGCTCTCTTTCCAGAGAGGCGGCAGACCAACGTTTTTTACAGTGTTGCTGCGAGACGATACTGACCGCTCTCGTGGTGTGGGTTTGTTTCGGGTGGCACTTATGAAAGACGTCAGCAGGCTCATTGGCCCTGAGCAGTGGGGGGTAGATTTTGGCACCTACAGTACAGTGGTAGCAGCAAAAGCCGGTCCCAAAAGCGTTAACATCACGACCGCCGCCAAGCTTGATCAAACGCTTGTGGTAACCAAGGATGAGAGGACTACCATGGACTCATGGACTTGGTTCCCAACGTTCAACACTAATCCTAATGTGGCTGGATCTGCCCTCGTCCCCTCTCTAATGACTTCGCTCAACCCGACGGTAGTTAGCTTGGCAGGAAAATTGGGTGGGATGAGATACAAGAAGGACTTTACGATCAATGCGCTGGAAAAATCAGTGATCAATGAGGATGTTTGGGGCGGCCGTCGCGGCAGCACATCGTTTAAGTGGTTCGATACCACGCAGGGAGGGTTGTCTGAAGACCACCAGCTGCAGCTTCGTAGATCGTACTTGCTTCATTTGATCGAGATTTGCCTGGCCCTTCGGGTCGGTATGGAGCAGGATGATCTTCAGCATGGACTCCCCGAAAGGATTCGCGTCACCTTTGGCCTTCCCTTGCGGATGTGGGACCAATTCCCCAAATTTAAAGACGATGTCGACAGAATTACGGCCACTTTGACTGCCATGACCGGCATCCAGTTCGATAACCATTTTCAATGGGAGTCGCTAGCCGGGAAACTAACGTCCGGAGCTAACAGCGGCAACGTTTACGTGGTCGCTGACCTTGGCGGTGGTTCTATCGACCTGTGGGGTGGTTTTTATCCAGGTTTTGGAAGGCATCAGTGGGCCGAGAGTTTCAGGTTTGGCGGTGACGACCTGTTGCGTCAACTGGATCGAGACTTCGGCCACAAGGCAGAGCATTCCCTCCTATATCGTATTCGATATGAACCGCAAGAGACAATGCGCTATATTATCACAGGCAAGGACAAATCTTATCCGACAATCCAAGGCGCATACGACTTGGCGCGGGAGATCATCAGCCGGTGGGCCGCGGCGATCGCGGTGAAATGTCATAGGAGGGACTTGAGCCCCGCCGCAGTGGGTTCATTTGCGGTAGAGGGGGAATTGATCGAGAGCGGGAAAGACGGGATCGACAGCGTTTATCCTGTGAAGATCGACCTCTTGGGCATGGGCTGGATGCTTAATGAAACGACTAAGGATAGCATAGAGCCTTATGTGGCAACCATTAACGACCGGGCCAATCAGTTGTTGAGGGAGGGCAAACAGTCGGTCCGGGTGATGATCGAGTCACGAGAAAAGGGGGCCAGGATCAGCGAAGATAGTAAGACAGAGCTTGCCCGTCGCCTTGCAGATCAGATGGGTGAGGCTGATTTGGTCAGCTACAGAAAAAAACCGAAAACTTTTAATCTTGTGGATATTGTCGATTACCATGACAACGGTGAAGAAACTTACCGGGGACAGAGATGCAGTGTCTACAGATGGAAGAAGAAGCTGCCCTTCAGAATTGAGAGCAAGACGGCAAAGTCTCTTGAATTCTTATTGGACCAAGGCCAGCCCACTCCGCGGCTGTGTCGCCACTTGTTTGACGACCGAGACCAGTTTGATCTGGTGTCAGAATTACGTGAATTGCCTGACGCTGTTTTGATGTCCCTACAGTTGAGCCCCTTTAGGATCCTGGTCGAATACCTCAGGCACCGACCCCGGGCCAATCGCATTTGAAAAAGGGACTCGAAGCATCACAAAGTAAGCCAGCCGAGGGGATAATCGTGAGCACGAACTCGAGTTTCTTTCACAAGCAAAACACGCGGATTTGGGTTATTGGCATCGCCATGTTGATGCTTGTGTTATTCACCATCCTGCTGCCGTTCCCAAGTCCAGAGAGCCTCCCTATTTCGCTTGCTCGCTTTGGGTGTGCTTTAGGGCTTGGGGTGGCGTTCGGTTGGATCGCGAAAGAGAAAATTGGACAACGGCGACAACTCGGGAATAAAGAACCTATGAAACCCGAGCTTGGGACGGCTTGGGACACGGTAGTGGCTATGGAGGCCCGAACCCTGGCGCTGGAAGAAAGCTATAAGGAAATTCGAATCAGAACAAACAATCTTACCTTGCAGTTATCACGCATCTACCGAATGCTTCCCCTCCCTGTTGGGGCTGCAACGGTAGAGGAAGTGCAGCCTCCGGCAAACGAAACAGCCCCCTCGGTTAGCAAGCAAGCCAATTTGCCCGGAAACGTGATGCAAAATGCTTCCGAGGCCGTTCGAGAACATCGGAAATCGGAACTGAAGCCCCAATTTCCACATCCGTTATCGGGTAACCGGCAATTGAACTTCGAAGAAATCGTGGTGAGGCAGTGGCGAGCATTCTGGACTTTCGAAGGTGGAAACCACAAAGGTGATATTGCCAAACTGCGAGCCTTTTTCGAGGGCATTGGAATCCCGCCGAGGTACACCATCGAGCCCGCCTCGGGGAACGCCGACCTGGCAAGAATTCGGCAAGAGGGCTCTAACGAAGTGCTACTCGTACCGTTGCATCACTTTTTTGCCAATATCCGTGAGTTCTTTGATGATGAAGACGACAGGAAACTGCCGGTGGCAACGATTAGTGACCTGGTCAGCCCAGCAGTTGCCGACCAAAACGGCCTTATGCTGCGGAAGGGAAGGGTCAGAATTCAATAGACGTGTGTTGTTCTCACCTTTTGTTCAACCGACCAAAACGCGAATGCCAAAAAGCATGGAGTTGGGTCTCTTTTGATTGTAAATCTTTAGATATTAAAGAGTTAAGCCCATGATGCAGGACAAGCGAGATGCCTATTCATCGTGGAAGGTGGCAGCACCAGGTGGCATGTCTGTGCTTTTGGTTTTGGGGCATGTCATGTGTTGGCTCCTGCTGTTCTTTCCTTGTGGTGCTGCCCTCGTTGAGACAATTTGGGGGCCACTGATTTTGAAAGGCATTCCCATGCCGTTGTTGCTGATTTCGGCAGTCGTGGGCCTTTTGGGTGTGTTTCTTCTCACCACGGGTAGGACGGATCGAGACGAACGGTCGCCGAGCATACGCCTCATCTTTATTCTTGGCCAAAGTCTCTGTTGGTTATTGCTGTTTTTTCCATCTGTTATTGCGGTTATCGAAATGATTTGGGGACGCTTTATTTTTGAGGAAACTGTTATTACTTTGCTATTGGTTTGGGCAATTTTGGGTTTGGCAGGTGTGGTATTTTTCAACAACGTGACGGTTGCAAGGCGAGACTTGAGCATCAAGGCACGGGCATTTATTGTTGGGGAGATCACATCTTGGCTTTTGATCTTTGTGCCCATCTCGGTTATTCTTCTCGACTTTTTTGGGCACTCCTGGCTTTCAATAGGGACCTCCTCTAGCTCTTCATGGTTGTTATGGGCGATTCTAGGTCTTGCAGGGGTGTTCTTTTTCTCCAGCCAGAGAGTCTATGAGCGTCTCCAAGAACTCCAGACACAGAAGGCAGTTCCAGAAAAGGTATTAGGAGAACTCAAGGAGGTGCAGGAGCTATTGCTGGAGAGGGAGCAGAGGCGTAAACAGCGTAAACTCTCAAATGTTCGGTAATTTGGATATGATCAGCAAAGCTGGATCTAAGACGGCGATTCTTTCATTTATGCTTGTGGTTTTCTTCGCGGTAGCCTCCTGTAGCTCTTCGGTTGATCAACAATGCTACTGCCGGCCGTTGCAGACAGGACCTGACCTTTCGACCTCCCAGAGTTCTCTCCCAGAGAGGGAAATTCAGATCTTCTGGGACACTTCCAGATCGATGCCTCCTTATTATAAGCACGGTGATCAGAATGCGAGCGCCCTCTTTGCCCTCTGGGAGTTCCTTGAGCGCCTTTGGCTTCGCGACGTATCGCACGTGAACAACTACAGGCACCAAGGCATCGGCAACAGTGTCGCCAATCTGCCGGACCGGATGGGTAAGAATGGTAAAGCCGTGCCCTTGGCGATGATTGACGATTTTAGCAACCTGGCCTTGTGTGCTCAAGTAATGGGAGAGCGCTTCGCCAATGATGAAAAAATTGCTGGGGTCCTTCTCATCTCCGACCTGGTTTTGGAGACCCCACCCAGAGAGGTCTTGAGGAGATATCATCTCGATCAACAGGAAGTGATTTGCGATAATGTCAGAGCACCCATGCACTCGCTTACGCCATCCCTCTTCGGGCGTTGCGTGGCAGCGCCCCTAGCGAAAAAACACGTGCCTGACGTCTCGGCAGGCGTGATTGTGCTGCGGAAGCCTGTGTTTCAGAACAATGCACCAGTCAATATTTCCCCGTTGTTCATATTCTGGATGTTTCGCGAAGGCGATCTTGGGACAAAGGTCGTGAGCGATCTAACAAGATATCTGCATCGTTTCGATCCCGTCCCCGTATATTTTTTCAAGGCCCAGAACACCCAGCTTGAAGAGTTTTCAAAGATCGACTTCTGTACTTACAACCAAGCTGCCCAAGGCGTCTTTGCTCTTACTTCCCCCCCTCGCATGTCGCTTCAGGAGCTTTCAGCGGACTCAAATTGCGACTTCTTTTGCGATCAACAAGAGGCATCCCACGCTATCACTTGTGCCCTATCCGAGAACTCTCACACATTTTTCGATGCCGAGGCTGAGCTTGCTCGCGCTCGCCAGAACATCGAGGTTCAGGCGAGTGCGCCACCTGATCCATTTACCGGCGCGCAGTTGATCACCCTTTTGCCACGACTTTCATCGGTTGTTGATGAAAGAGGAGAAAAGAAAATCCCGCTTCTTGATAATGGCGAGCGACGGGCCATAGAGGTGAGAACCACCTGCCAAACCTCTCTGGAATTTCCGAAGTTAGATTCTCCACGATTAAGGCTTGTTCATGAATGGGGTGAAGGGGTTTCTCAGGGGTTTTTTGAACATCTCATCCCGGATTCCGCTCCAAGAAAACGGGAGATCGTTTCGCTATTGAACAACCTGCAACATTTCTTTCGTCAAAACATCATGTTAGAGAATCCAACCTATACGATAAAATATAGAGACAGAGCTGCTATGACGGAGTAAACGATCGGTAGTCAAGGCTAACTGCCATAGGCTCCAACGCCTTGGGTAACAAGCTTTTCTGCATTGTGCCCGAGATTTGGCACTTCCTGTACAATATAGCGAGATTAGGCAACCAGGCATGCTAATTGTCGAACTGTGTGGAGCGGTGGTATTTTCTGGGAGATTGGGTAACCGTATATATTTGTCGCCCTAGTTGGGTCATATTCTTTCACCGAGAATAGGGGGTTAGGAAACATGGCAGAGATAAAAGTGAAATGCAGCAACTGCAAGCATGAGTTCTGGATGGATGAATGGAAGAAAGTCTCCTGCCCAAAGTGTGGAAAAGTTATCATCGGCCCAAAAGCCAAGTAATCAAGAAACCACCATCGACGAAACTGGATTGCCGCATTCCTTGTCAATGCTGTCATGACCGGCTGATCGAACGTTCTTTGGGGCGAGAAGCTACCTGAATTTGCGCTTCAATCGTCATTGCCGGTCAAGGTCATAGTCTCCCAATTGGGTTTGTTGTGGGTCCCCACCCTACCAACGACCGTGATCTCCACGCGACGATTCCGCTGGCATTCTACCTTGTCGTAATGTTGTGCCGAACATTTCACGTCCTTAAGCGGCCGGAACTCACCAAAGGAACGGTTGGATAGGTATGCACCAAGTTTGAATTGAGTCTCCTTATCGTAACTACTTAATACCTCTTTGACGATGGCGAAAAGCGCCTGAGAGCGCTCTAGACCGAGCGTGGAGTTGGCCTCCTTCGTGCCCTTGCAGTCAGCATGCCCCTCAATGATTATGGAGTCGAGTGCCTCGGAGTTCTCGGCAATAAGCTTTCGCGCGTTTTGAAGCAGGATAGAAACCACCGTTGTGGCCTTCGCCCTGTCTGTTAGCTCAGCCTTTCCGACATCAAATAAGAGCGCTTCCTTCAACTCTACACCGCAGCCTGTTCGCTCAGCAACATCCGTGCCGAGCTGGGCCTTCTCCAAGTCGCTCATTACTTTTGTCACGAAGTCTTCGGCAAGACCGCAGTGGGCGGCTCCTGGTGTCCCTGGTGGTTCGTGTCCTCGCTCCAATTCGGCGACTCGTATTTTCAATTTGTCGACTTCTATTTGCAGATTCGCGAGTTCGATCTCCTGTTTTGAAACCTTGTTCTTCCAATACGAAACCGCCTTCTGTGCTCTGGTAAGTGGTTCGTTTCTATCCTTGAGTTGCTTTTTGAACTCCATGGCTTTCTTCTCGGATGCGAAGGCCCTCTGCCGGTATTCCTCAGCTTTCCTGCCCAGGCTGTAGCCACCTATCGCAATCACAAAGGACAGAATGAATAGCACAAACATCATATCAGCGTATGCAGGCCAGAAATTGACCTCTTTTCGTCCTATGAACATGGTACTCTTACCTTTTTATAAGTTGGACAATGGAGGTGCTTAGTTGAGTTCGATCGTGCGGAGCTTCTCAGTAATCTCGCCAAGCAGCGCCGCATCCGCCACTGTCTCGTTCAAAAATACTTTCAAATCGTAGATCGCGGCCTTGACTTCTAAAATTGTTGTCTCCAGCCTTTCGAAAGCAGAAGACCCTTCCCCATCGCCGCCATCGGCCAGACCGATCATCTTCTCCAGATCAAGTACAAGGGGGTTAAGCGCCTTATTTGCCGTATTGGCGCTTTTGGTCAGCTCCTCCAAACTGGGCGCCAGCGACTCCAGCGTGTTGGCGGTGGTATCGGCCAGCGGCCGCCAAGTCTCGGCAGCCCATTCTAGTGCGCCACCAAGTTCGCGTAACGTTTTGTTGACCAGCCCCACACTGCTCTCTATTCTGCCCAGCGTGTCCTGCGTGTTTCTTAGATGTATATTCCATTGCGTTACTACGCGCGTGATCGTGTCGTCACCAAGTTCGGAGAGTTTTCTTGCCGCCGCTGTAGCGACTTCTTGCAACGGCGCTTTCATTGCAGCATGAAGCTTTTCCAGGACATCCTGGGACAAGCTGGGGATCTCCTGAACGAACATCTTGCGATATTCCTCCAGTTCGCGTTTAATCATATCGAGCTTGGTTGCCTGGAGTTTGCCCAATTCCTTGCGATATGCCTCCTGTTCCTGCTTCAAAAGCTCCAGGTTTTGGGTCTGGAGTTCAAGTGTTTTCTCAACCGTCTCGTCCATCCGAGTTTCGATCCTGCTTTGCAACTCGGACAGCTGGCTTGTCATATTGCTCATAGTGGAATTGGTTGATGCCAAGGATTCGGAGAAAGACGAAGCCTTGTCGAAATAACCTTTGGTAGCGGCAGCAACCTCACTGAAAGACCCCTTTACTCCCTGGGCTGACTTAGCCAGCAAATCCGAGGCCTTTTGCATGAGAGTCACGGACCCGGTCAATTGACTGGGCAGGTTTTGCAATTCAAGTGTCATCTCGCGGAGGCTAGGTCCGATCTGTTTGTCAAAGGCCTTAATAAAAGTCTTTGCGAAACGCTTATTATTCTCATCTACCGCAGAGGATATATCCTGGTAAGTTTTCCATTGATCGATTGGGTCGAAAAATCGCGCGCGAATCTCCTCTCGCAACAAGTTTCCTAAAAAAGAGATGACAACGGCGAAGAAAAGCGCAAGAGCCGTAAATGCGAACGCTTTGGGAGCCAAGCGAAGGACACGTTCGAGAGCAGGATCGGGCGCAGACAACGAAGAGCCATTGTCTAACTTGTCTGCATTATTGATCTCCTCATTAAGAACCTTGGCAGAATCAACGCGCGTCGCGCCCAGAGGAGCTTCGATGGCCGTGCGATCCAATCTGATTGCTGCGGGCGGGGGGCAACTAAGGATACCGGGCAGACCGAGGATGATGGTCAAAGCCGTAGCGATCATGCCAAGCATAATCAAAGTGTTCGATCGCAGCACCACTCGTTCGGTAAACCTTTCAAGCTGCATGTTTCTTTGAATTTCCATGACCTGCATTACGGAGGTCAATGTTGCTCCGTTTTCGATGAGGCCCGTGGAAGTTGACTTCTGATCTTGTGCGAATGCTATAGCTTTGTGGAAATCCTTTACCACTACCCACCAAAAATACATCGAAATGGCACAAGCCATGACAACTCCAATGGTAAATAATATTCGCAACTCCTCGTCGGTCTGGACGAGAGTGCTTGTATAAACCCCAGTTACGAGAATGAGCAGGTAAACCATCTTCGTCCAAATAGCTGGATCCTTGATATTGAAGCGGCCATGTGAGGGCCCAAGGCCGGAGGGCTGTTCGTTCACAGATTGCTGATCAGAGGGATTCTCCATGGATGACTCCTGCTAAGGCTTCGGGTGAAAAAGATCGTCGGTGGTGAGAGTGTCGATTGCCAAGCACTCTAACCTCTGTCTCCGTGAGGTAAAGTCACAGGGAATAGTACCCCATCAACACTTGCACAGTCCCTAATTGTTTGCGCAACTCCCTGAAAGCGATCTCGCTTCCGTCGAATTCGCTACAGATTTGCCTTCAAAATAAATCTTAGTGGGTATGCAGTTAGCTCAACCATCTACTAGTGTGGATCCACCGACGATCATTTGGCGGGACACAGGGACCAATCCACTGTTTGCTCCATCAGTCGATAGAAGAGTAAACCACGGGCTTTGGATGTGCGTCGATTGAACCTAAATGTGAACTCATCAAGATAATAATCAAGATGTTGGCCTTATAGCTCCTTGATGAATTCCAAGCCACCAACGATCTAAAAGGGATGCAACACGATGAACACGCGGCATAACCATATGGGCAGGGTCTCCACTATGCGGAGATATTTGTCACAATATGCTTGAAACCCATTTCTCGATGCCATTATACCCGTTCCATCCATCAGTCCGGATTTCAGCCCCATTTCCACGTTATTCGAAAGGAATTTATGAAGGCTTATCGCGGAAACATCTGGCAACAACCGACATGCGAATTCTGCCAGGACCGCGTCCCCGAACTTCTGTTGCTATGGCAACAATCGATTTCCGCTTAGCACCTCGGCCACGGACTTTTACGTCCCACGCCTCCAACATAAGTTTCATCAATTTCAATGGCTCCGGTCAATTGATCCCGCCAGGGCGTACCACCGCACGGCGCAGTTTATGAAGCCAAGTCCACGCTGTATTGTAACTTCCAAGGCCGAGAACCCTTTGCAAGCCAAGAGCGCTGGCCCCATGCTTCTGGCTTGTCACAAACCACATGGCAAAAAACCAAGTTCGAAGCGGCTTGTGAGTTTTATGAAACAATGTTCCAGAAGTAACGGAAGTTTGTCGCTTACATTTCCTGCAAAGAAAGAGACCACGGCCCATCATAGAGGGCCTTTCCGTGATATCCCCGCAACTGGGGCAACAGAAAGCTTCCGGCCATCGAAGCCTGACAATGTAATTCGAGGCAGGCCTCTTCGCCGCTGAAACCATTCCTCAAACTCTTGGAATGTTCCAGGATAATCAATGCCGGAAATCGGATGTCTTTGTTCTTCCACGGCCGGTTGAGTAAAGTGCATACCCACTTAAATCTTTTCCTTAGACTCTCTCAGCTGTGGCAGAACAACGAAAAACTCTCCGCGAAATGCGATGATAAAGAAGTTCCCTAATAGACGAATTTTCGATAGCATGCGCCGGGGTGAGTGTCAAGGATGTTCGAGCAGATCGGGGCAAGGTTTTCTGCCGGAACAAGCACGCTCTTCCAGTTGAGGAGGCTGATCACGATGGAAAGCTATTACGACCCGAAAGATTTGGGAAAGTTTCAGGAAATCTCAGAGGAAGCGCCGGAGCTCGGCGCTAAGTTCTTCGACTATTACCAGGCTGTTTTCAGGGAAGGAGAGCTCACCGAAAGGGAAAAAGCGCTGATCGCGCTGGCTGTCGCACACACCATTCAATGCCCATATTGCATTGATGCCTACACCCAGACGTGCCTCGAAAAGGGGTCAAATCTGGCAGAAATGACCGAAGCCGTCCACGTCGCTGCCGCCATGAGGGGCGGTGCCGCTCTCATTCACGGCATCCAGATGCGCAAGATCGCCCAGAAGCTTTCCATGTAACAGCATGGGGAATGCGCTGCTTTGATGGCCTGCCAATACTGGCGAGCAATTCTTCAATTATGGTTCAGAATCCTGGCAATACGGATGTCAACTTCGATACCTTCAAGAGGGTCTTTCAAGCGCAGCACGCCGAGCGCCAGGCCCTCCCGCCACATGGCTTCAAAAAGGGCCAGGGCCTCTGTATGGCTCAGTCTTTCAGTCCTTATCTGGTCTTCCTCGAACTGGGCCAGGAGCTTCGCATCCTTCACCATGGCTCGTTTCCCCTCCATATGACTTATTGATGCCTCGGACCCTGTCCACAACTTCCATTAAGGAGCCGGTCAAGAAGGACATGTTTTCATTTTAAGCCTATTTCAAACGATGAAACAGACGAAAAACATCAAAAATCACTCTCATCGATTTCCTCTCAGCTTATCACCTCACCTCAAAAGTTGTGTGCATCCGAGTCAAGCATGGCAAGCTTTTGAAAAGGAACTTCCTCCTCTGACTGATAAGGGTTTCGTGCTTCTCCTGACTGGAGTATAATCAACGTTCTTCCCAACAGGGGTGCTCTTTTTGGCCTGGCTCCCCTCTACACATGAGGATTGTTTTTGCGGAGGCGACAAACTTTTCTATGTCTTATCAAAATGTTAAGGGGTGGTTTAGAAATCTTGGATGGTTGCGTCCAAAGAAGGAAGAGGGAGAGGAGGAGGAAGACCCTCACCGTCTCATTCTCGAAGAAACGCAAAGTCTGAAGAAGCTTTTCAGGAAGCAAGGCGTGCTGCTCGAAGAGGTTCACCGGGAGCAGCAGGCCTCTGCCGCAGGGAAAAGAAGCGCGACATGGGTCCCCTGATCGACCTTTGCGATGCGCTTTTCCACCTCCAGCGAGCCTTCCGAAATCCCGGGCTGATGTCGCGCCAGCACGCCCAGGTGCTGCAAATGGTCAACCAGACGAATGCACCGGTTCGCCATTTCTTCGGCATCGAAATGGTCCTCGCCGAAGGCATCCCCTTCGATGCGCGAATTCACGAAGTGGTGACCAATACCATCCCCGGATGCCCCATTGTTGGACGTTCTCGAAGTCATTCAGCCCGGATATCTGCAGGATGGCAAAGTCCTCAGACCCGCGAGGGTTATCGTCGGCAAGAGGGAGGATGTCCCCCTCGTCAGCCCGGAAGGAAAATGAACATCATGAAACCCATTGTATGCGGTATCGATCTTGGAACCACCAATTCTGTCATTGCCTTTCTCAAGGATGGCCGCCCCGAAGCCATTCCCGTCGAGGAGGGGCTGGCCATTTTGCCGTCGGTGGTCAGCTTCGAGGCTGAAAACGGCAGCCATGTGGTCGGGCGGCAGGCAAGAAACCGGAGGGCAGCCTTTCCCGAGGCGACCGTTACCTCGATCAAGCGGCTTATGGGAAAGGAATCGGCGGTCACCGTGGGCCGGCAAAGCTTATCCCCGGAGGTCATCTCCTCCTACATTCTCAAACATTTGGCCGAGCGTGCGGCGGAGCGCCTGGGCCAGCCGGTCGAGAAGGTTGTGATCACGGTCCCCGCCTATTTCGATGACGCTCAGAGGAGAGCCACCATCCGGGCAGGAGAGCTCGCCGGTCTCGAGGTGGTCCGCATCGTGAACGAACCGACGGCGGCGGCCCTCGTCTACGACCACATTGCTTCCGAGGCGGATGGCGAATCCCCTTATGTGCTGGTCTATGACCTGGGCGGCGGCACGTTCGATGTCTCCATCCTGGAAATCAAAGGCGATATCAAGGAAGTGCTGGCTTCCAGCGGCGACACTTCCCTGGGAGGAGATGACTTCGACGAGCTCCTCAAGGAGTACCTGCTGGGTGAGCTGCGAACACAGCTCGACGGCAAAGAGCTGAACGAGGACCCCGGCCTCAAGGTCCGGCTGCTCGATATTGCCGAACGGACCAAGATCGCGCTGTCGGATCGTCCCTATGTGAAAATCAACGAAGTGGCCGTGACCATGTTCGAGGGACGTCCTTTGAACCTCGATCTCGAAATGAGCCGGGAGCAGTTTGAGGCCATGACGGCGGATCTGATCGAGCGCACCATGAGCAAGGTCGAGGAGGTGCTCCGAGAGGCCCATCTCGAACCCCGCGAAATCGGCAAGCTCATCCTGGTGGGTGGAGCCACCCGGATGCCCGCCGTCTTTGAAGCACTCTCGGCGCTTTTCGAGCAACCCGTCGAACATTCGGTCGATCCTGATCTCTGCGTCGCGCTGGGGGCCGCCATTCAAGGGGGGCTCATCACCGGAGATGCCGTGGGGCAAATCCTCCTTGATGTCACCGCTCATTCCCTGGGGGTCAAGACGCTGGACTCGGTACACTTTGAGACCGGGGAGGCCGATCATTTCTCCACCATTATCCGCAGGAACACGAGAATCCCCGTCAGCCACGCTCAAGTCTACTGGACCATTGCCGACCGGCAGGAGGTGGTCAAGGTCGAGGTGTTCCAGGGGGAAAGCCTTTCCTGTGCGGAAAATACTCTGGTCGGAGAGTTTCCCTACCCGCTCAAACCGGCACCGGCCAATTCCCCCGTAATTGTGGAATTTGCCTACGATCGTGAAGGCCTGGTCCGCATCTGTATCGATCAGAAGGGTTTTGACAACCGCAAAGAGGTGACCCTTGACATCAGAAGGAGAACCATCGAGGAGGCCCAGGAAAGCGAACCGGATGAAGTCCCGGTGAATTACGTGGCGGAAAAGGCCGGGCGCCTGGCCCATGACCAGCGGCTGTCTGAAAACGTGCGGAATGAAATCAGGAAGCTCAAACGGAACTACGAGGAGGCCATCCGGGGCGGAGAACCCGAAAGCCTGCTGGACGACCTCGAAGATCAACTGCTGGAGGTGATCGAACGGGCGGAAGAGGAGCTGGCGTCCGGTGAGTAAGAAGAAGCGCGTTCGGAGGGACATTGAGAAGTTCCACCGCACTGGCCGCTACTGGGAATTGCTCCGGCTGCTCGAGTCGGAAAACGCCGTCTCGGATCATAGCAAAGAGTACCGGGAGGCCTGGCAGGCCCTGACCAGGCAGGCCGTGAAGCAATGTTCGGCTTTCGAGCGGTTCTGCACGGAAGTTGAATCCCTCAAGAAACTTCCCGCTGATCCTGACTTCCGTCTCCTGATGCTCCTCAAAGGTCTCGTGGAAAACCGGAATACCGGGCAGGAGATCCTCCAGCTGAAGGGCCTGTCTCCCGGTGCGGAAAAGCTCAGGTCCAACTTCGCCTGGTTTGCTTCCGAGTCCGGCGCGAAGGACGCCAAGCTGAAGGTCCTCTTGGAGAAATTCGTGCGGGAACCGGACAAAATCACCCGCCGCTACTACGAGCAGTTGGCCGAGCTCCTCCCCGGAGAGCCATCAAGTGAGTACGTGCGTCGTCTCGGGCAGATCATTCCGAATGCCCGCCGCCTCAACCAGAAAGGCACCGTGTCCCAGGGATGGGACGGCTGCCCTGCGGCTACCCTGAAGCGGCTGGATCGGACCATGTCCGCACTTTCAAAGGAACTGCCTCCGGCCCTCCGGGATATCGTCCTGCACCCTTTCGTTCACAACCTTGCTCTTATGTGCCGGCGACTGGCTCCGGAGACCACCCGTCAACAGGGAGCGACGTTTGTGCGCACCATGTCCTTCGCTTTTCCCCGCCTGGCTGGAGAACGATCCGCGGAGATCAAGAGCAAGCTCTTGTCCGACTCTGATGACTGGTCCGGGGGGATGGACCGCACTCCCGCTGCCTTGCGGGAAGAGCTGAAAAGACTCGATCTCGAAGCCAAGTTCTCCCTTCTCGCCCGCCTGCGCATGACCGTTGAGGGTGGCCCTTCCCATGTGAGCGGACCTGGCTCCCCAGATTTTTTTGATGATGATGACGAGGACAAGGTGGAACAGGAACAGCAGGCGAACACCACCCATCTGGCGACGACGCTGCTTACGGTCTATCGGAACATTCTGGGGGAGCTTGCCCTGCGGAGCCCGACGCTTTCTGCAAGGGAGCAACGAGAGCTGGTCCGGGTGATGGAGCCCAATCTGTGCTTCGACCTGCAGTTTGTCTTCGATGTGATGCCGGAACCAGGGGACTTTGTGGGCTTCCTGCGAGCCATCCTCGACGCCGGGTGCGTTGGTACGCGGCTGGGATTACTGAGCATGCTGGCGGGTGCACGTTACCGCGACCGTGACCTTCACAGTCGGGCCGAGAAGTTCCTCGGCCAGGCTGCCGAGCCGACCGTTGCTGATACGAGATGGCTCGCCAAGGAATGGGTCCAGCTCTATTATCCCTACGCGCGATCGCTCAGACCGCTCCTGCAGCGCTATGCCCACCGCAGAGAGCTGTTGATGGTCCTCGTGATGCATTTGTACATCGAGGTGGAGCTCGAGCTGTTTGAAGCCACTGGAAGAGCACAATTTGCGGGTATTCTATCCGGCTTTTTTGGGGGATTTGGCCCCGGAAAGCCTAAGAACCCCGGCATCCTTCGCCGGGAGTTGGCAGAACTCGATGATTACGATGTGTTGGATCTTGCCCGACTTTTCCTTGGCTGCTATCCGGAAGATCGCCTGACCAGGGAAGGACACCTCTCCTGGTTCAATATCCTCCATTCCGTTCATCCGGAGGGATTCTGGCAGTACATCCTTGACGATCTCAGGCGCCATGAGAAGATGCAGCAGAGGAGCCGGAACCATTTTCCCTTTGGAATATACGGGATCAGTAAGAATGACAAGGTCGAAGCGGTGCTGCTTTTCATGGAACAACACCGTGACGAGCTGCCGATGGCGCCCCTCGATGCGCTTGGCCCGCTCCTGGATGAGCTGTTGCAATACCCGCAGATTCTCACCCGTCAGCAGCGTTTGCTGATCCACCTTAACAACATGCTTCTCAAGAGGCTGGAGGCCGGCGAGACAGGGACCAAGCCGCTGCTCGACAAGATGAGAAATCTGCTGCTGTCTTCGGCGAAATCCGCCAGAAAACCTGCCAAGACTCGAAAGAAACGATGATGACCCGCGAAGAAGCACTGCAAAACCTGAACCTCCCCGGCGACGCCGATCAGGATGCCATCGAAAAAGCCTACCAGCGACTGGTGCGTCGCTACCCCCCCGAGTTCCATCCGGATAAGTTCCGCGTTATCGATGACAGCTACCGGCAGCTCACGTCCCTGGCAGCGATGATTCAGCAGCAACTGGCCCCCGCCGTCACAAACTCGAAGCTGGACCCGACTCTGCTCCTGTTCGAGCCGTCGCTGCCGGATTCCCGCATTGAAGAAGCAATCAGGGAGATGCGGCAGGCCGCTTTGACCAGTGCCCTCTGGAAGTGAAGTGCGAGGCCTTTGCTGCTTATTAAGCTGAGCTCGACTTCCTGATGTCCATAGGTCCTCACAGAATGGTGGATCCTAGCGAAGACGTTCACTTCAGACGATGCTGGACTTTCTCATTAACAGATAACTCACGGTTGTCAAAAATACAGATGACCCGAAAGGGGCAGTGAAAGGTTACGTTAAAATGGCCAAGCTGAGCAGAAGGCGAAGATCACCATACCGTCTTCACTTCTGAGATCCTGATCTTGCGGTCACGAGTGATCAACGCGAGATCCAGGTACAAGGCGGTTGCGGCAATGATACGGTCAGGCATATCCGGAACTTTCGTGCGAGGGATACTTGAAATCAAATTGGCGACATCGGGTGTCAGATCGGCCAGGACTAATCCGCTTGCTCCAGTCATCAGCTCAGCATTCCAATTGAGCTTTCATGTCGAAGGGAAATCCGCCCTTTTTCCTGGAGATAGATGATCTCCACCAGACATATTGTGGGCAACGTGAATATTGCACTTTCCCCGATCACATGCGTCAAAGCACTTTCTGGCCTGAGCTCCGAGGCGAGGACTATCTTCCAGACCAGATGAGCCCGTGTGTATCTGTCACATAGTCCGGCATCAGATGTCCTCACGAGGAAAATCAGCCCACATTTCTCGACGCACATCGGCAATGTCCTGATCGGTTAGATCAAGACCGCGCCATAGCCCCAATAAGGACCTGCGAGGGAGACGCGCAGACGGTTTAAGTTCCCCTTCGATCTGGGGCGCAATTCGCTCAATCAGGCGGAGCTTATCTCTGGCAGAAAGCTGTTTTGCCAATTTGAGAATCTCTTCCAGGGGTACGCTGTTTTCCATGCTTCACCTGCAAAAACTGCTATTTTAACTCAGAACGGCCACAATATAGAAACATGATTGATTCTAGACCGATAATATTGATTAAGCAAACGATCAGACTGATTATCCACACAAAACCTTGATCCATTCCGGGCGCTTTACTGCGCAGGATCGCACAGAAGCGTTCGATGCCGGCGGAAGCCTCCCGGACCCTCCTCTAAAAGCTGAAGAAGACCTTTTGCAGGACTTTGGGGGTGATTCCGACGAGGTCCAGGTACATGGTGAGACCACCCATGAAGAACGGCCACCCGGCCCCGAGAATCATTGCCAGGTCGACATCCCGAGAGCTTTCGACGACTTTTTCGTGCAAAATAAGGTCGGTTTCCCGGGCAAGGTTGCTCAAAATGCGCTCCTGGATTTCTTCGAGATGGAACTCTTTGGTTCCACTCCGCACCCAGGCCGCCTCGATTTCGGGGTCAATCCGCTTTTGTTTGCCATCTCGGAGGTAAAAGGCCGTTTTTTTGGTTTTCACCAGTTCTTTGACGTTTGCATTCAGTGGAAAGCGCTCGGGTCCAAAGGCCTGGTTGAGAGTCTCGGTGACGTGGAAGGCGACCGGCAGGCCAACCAGGTCGAGCAGCTCGAAGGGCGCCATGGGCAGCCCCAGGGCCAGGAGCGCCGCATCCACCTGACTGAAGGCAGCCCCTTCGTCGACCACGGATAGGCAGTCCACCAACATTCTGACCAGAATCCGGTTCACCAGAAAGGCCGGAGAATCTTTCACCAGAATGCCGGTCTTGCGCAGTTTGGCCGCCAGGTCAAAGGCCGTCGCCAAGGTAGGTTCATTGGTCTTTTGGGCGCGGATGACTTCGACGAGCGGCATGACCGCCACCGGGTTGAAGAAGTGGAAGCCGACCACCCGTTCCGGATGGTCGAGGCCACCGGCCATCTCGGTGATGCTCAAGGATGAGGTGTTGGTGGCAAGGACGGCGTCCGGCTTGAGGCACTGCTCCGCCTCGCGAAAAACCTGCTGCTTGACACCCATATTTTCAAACACCGCCTCGATGACCAAATCGCAGTCGGAAAAATCCTCATAGTCGAGCGTCCCCTTGAGAAGGCTTGCCAGATAGCGACTCTTTCCTTCGCTCACCCGCCCTTTTTCCACCAGCTTCGTGAGCTCCTGCCGAACATAGGCGCAGCCTTTATCCACCAAATCCCGGCTGATGTCTTTCATCACCACCGGCACTTCCAGGCGATAAATGAAAAGCTGGGCAAGCTGCGACGCCATGAGCCCGGCGCCGATGATGCCAACCCGGTTGATGGGTCTGCGTGCGACCTCCTTGGGAACTTTCGATTTCTTGGCATAGCGATTGATTAGATCGAAGGAGTAAATCGACGCTTTGCATTGCCGCGATCTGATGAGGTCGCCAAGGGCCCTGTTCTCTGCTTCAAAACCCTTATCGAGGTCACCGTCACAGGCCCCGGCAATGAGCTCCAGAGCCCGGTAGGGGGCCGGGGCAGCGCCGTGGATGCGACTCTCGACAAAGGCTTTCGCCTGCTCGATGAGGCTTTTGATCCCGGCACTCTGCACGGGAGCACGCTCGACAGCGACCTTTCCCGCGATTATATCGACCAGAAACTGCAGGGATTCATCCAGAAACTCGGCGCCTTCGAAGAGCCGGTCGGCAAGCCCGAGTTCGAAGGCCGCCGCACCGTTGATCATTCGGTTCTGGTTCAAGGCGTTGTAGATGATGAGCTGCAGCGCCTTCTCCGGCCCGACCAGCCGCGTCGCCAGGGTGCAGCCACCCCAGCCCGGGATGAGCCCCAGGAAACATTCCGGGAAACCGATGGCCTGGACGCTCCGATGGACTGTCCGAACCTTGCAGTAAAGCGCAATTTCCAGTCCTCCCCCCAGCGCCACACCGTTGATCGCGGCCAGGGTGGGATAGGGTAGATCCATGATCCTTTTCATCACGGCGTGGCCGAGACGCCCAACCTGATAGCCCTGTTCAAAGGTGGTGATGAAGGGTACCTCGGTAAGATCGGCGCCCGCCGCAAAGATGTAGGGCTTGCCCGTAAGCATCAGTCCCCGGACATCCTCTTCCCGCACGATCACATCCAGGGTTTCGCTGAGAGAATGCATGGCTGCTTCACTGAAGGTGTTGGGACGCCGGTAGTCCTGACCATTGTCCATGGTCACGATCGCGATCTTGCCCACCGGTGAGTCATAAAATCGGTAATAGAAATGAGTAATCGGTTCGGCCATGGTCCTTCTCCTGTAAAAGCAGTGGTCAGTGGTCAGAAAAAGCGTTGATGGTTGATGGTTGATGGTTGATTTGTGCGGGCGATGAGGTGCCAAGGCGCAACGGCTGGACCCTGATCGGCAACCACCAACCACCAAGAGCCAAAAGCCAAGGGCTATGAGCTAAGAGCTAAGAGCCAAGGGCCAAGAGCTAACCGCTAAGAGCCAACCGCCAGGTTTTCCCAGATCGCTGATGCCCCCTGGCCCAGACCGACGCAGAGTGCGGTGAGGCCGTAGCGCACCTCGGGATGCGCGGCAAAAAGGTGCATCAGGTGCATCACCAGGCGCGGCCCTGATGCCGCGAGCGGGTGGCCGAAGGCAATCGCACCCCCGAGTTGATTCAGCCGCTCATCCTCGGGCAATTGCAACCCAAATTCCTTCATGAACACGAGGCACTGTACGGCAAAGGCTTCGTTCAGCTCAATCAGGCCCATGTCTTCCATGGACAGCCCGGTTTTGGCAAAGAGCTTCTTCGTTGAAGGGACCGGACCAAAGCCCATGATTTCCGGCCGCACCCCGGCGTAGGCATATCCCACCAGGCGCATCTTTGGGACCACACCCAGTTCCAGAGCGCGCTCCTCACTCATCAGCAGCAGGCCGCACGCACCATCGTTCAGCCCGGAAGAATTGCCCGCCGTTACCCGGCCTTGAGCCCGGAACGGGGTCTTGAGATCCTGCAGCCCTTCCATGGTGGTCTCGGGACGGGGCTGCTGGTCCCGGTCCGCCACCACCCAGCCCTCCCTGGTGTAAACGGTCATGGGGACGATCATCGGCTGAATCTTGCCTTCGCGATAGGCCCGAGCGGCCTTTTCCTGCGAGTGCAAAGCGTAGGCGTCCGCCATCTCCTTGGAAATCTCGGGATAGAGGTCGTGGAGGTTTTCCGCAGTTTTCCCCATGGACAGCGCGTCCGCCGAAACCAGCCTCTCGGCCAGGAAGCGCGGATTGGGATCGGCGGTGGCGCCCATCGGATGGTGGCTCATGTGTTCCACGCCGCCGGCTATGGCCACGTCACAGGCCCCCAGGGCAATTTCCGATGCCGCCGCCGTCACCGCCGTCAACCCCCCGGCACACATGCGATCGATGGAAAAACCGGCACAGCTTTCGGGCAATCCGGCCAGGAGCGCCGTCGTGCGCCCGAGGGTCAAGCCCTGATCGCCTTCCTGCGTGGTTGCTCCCCAGACATTTTCTTCAACACTTGCCGGATTCACCTGGGGATTGCGCCGCAGCAATTCGCGGATCACCTTCACCACCATGTCGTCGGCCCGCGTCAGCCAGAAGTAGCCCTTTTCCCCGGCCCTTCCAAAAGCCGTGCGCACCCCATCGACAACCACCACATCTCTTACTTTCATGAAAACTCTCCTCAAAGAAGCTCTTGGCTCTTGGCGACCAATATGACTGCGCGCAACCATCATCCATCAACTATCAACCATCAACTATCATCTATCATCCATCAACCATCAACCATCAACCATCAAAACTATAACTATCATCCATCAACCATCATCCATCAACTACCCCAAAGCAAATCCATGCTCAGGAATCTCCAACGCCGACTTGTCGTTGTTCATGATGGCCCGGGCGCGGCCATGGGTCAGGGTCAAAACCTGGTTGATGAAGAAGCGCGCCGACGCAATCTTGCCAAAATAGAAAGCGGCGCTCCGGTTGGTTGCCAGGATTTCAGCCTGGGCCTTCGCGTCCTGGGCACGATGATCGCGGTAAATTTCCTGGAGCCTGCGGTCGGCCAGGTGCGCCTGCCAGAGGAGCAGAAATCCCATCGCCCCATCGCCGCACAGATCCAGGTAGGGTTTCGCATACAGCAACGGCACCTCGAAGTCGTCCGTCATCCCTTTCAGGGCGAAAAACTTGGTCACCTGAATGATGCTCTCCTGCGCCTCTTCATAGATTTGCACCAGGTCGCGCAGATTGAAGTTCTTCTTGATTTTTTCAAGGATTTCGGTCATCGCGGCAAGGCCGTTCTTGAAGAGCTGGCCGCGCTTGTAGGTCAGTTTTCTACCGACCAGATCGAGGGCCTGGATGCCGTTGGTTCCTTCGTAGATGGACGCAATCTTGCAATCCCTCAGGAACTGTTCGACGGGATAGTCGCTGATGTATCCATATCCCCCGTAGACCTGGATCGCCGTCTCGCAGACGCGAAACCCCAGATCGCTCCCGACCGCCTTGCAGATGGGAATCAAGAGGTCCACATGTCCCTGGAAGCGCTCTCTTTCTTCCTCCGATGGCGCAGCCCGCACCCGATCGACGCAGTAGGCCGCAGGTAGAGCAGCGCCCGCATGCCCTCGGTGCTGCTCTTCATAAACATCAGCATCCGCCGCACATCGGGGTGGTGAATAATGGGTACCCGCGGCGCTTCCGGATCCTTCATCCGTTCCGCCGAGGCTCCCTGCAGCCGTTCCTTGGCATATTGCAAGCGCATGCAGATAGGCCGTGCTGGCATGGCTCAGGCCCTGCATGCCGACAAAGAGCCGCGCTTCGTTCATCATCTCGAACATGATGCGCATGCCGGTATTTTCTTTCCCCAGCAGATAACCGATGCAGGCGCCCTTCTCACCAAAGTTGAGGGTGCAGGTCGCGCACCCGTGAATGCCCAGTTTGTGCTCGATCCCGGCACAGGCAACGTCATTGTCCACGAGCCCCCCATCCTCGCCGTAGCGCAGCCGGGGCACAATAAAGATGGAAATCCCCCTTACTCCCTTCGGGGCCCCATCGATTCGCGCCAGCACCATGTGCACGATATTTTCGCTCAGGTCATGCATTCCCGCCGAAATGAAAATCTTTTGCCCGGATATCTTGTACGTGCCATCATCGAGCCGCGTGGCCCTCGTGCGCAGATTCCCCACATCGGTTCCCGCCTGCGGTTCGGTGAGGCACATGGTCCCGGACCATTCGCCGGAAAAGAGTTTAAACATGAACTGTTCCTGCTGTTCGGGAGTCCCGTATTGCTCAAGCAGGCGCCCGGCGCCGTGAGTCAGCCCCGGATACATCAAGAGCGCCCAGTTGGCCGCCCCAAAAATCTCGATGCAGGAATGGCCCAGGACCACCGGAAACCCCTGCCCTCCCACTTCCGGCGGGTCGCTTATGGGCAGCCATCCCCCCTCGCGATACCGGTCATAAGCCTGGTGGAACGCCTCCGGGACTCGCACCTGCCCGTCCTCGAAGCGGCACCCCTGCCGGTCGCCCTCCCGGTTGGCGGGGTAGAATTCCTTCTCAGCCAGTTTCCCGGCTTCTTCCAGCACCATGTCGAAGAGATCCTGAGAGAAGCTGCTGTACCTCGGATATTTGCACAGCTCTTCAATGCGCAGTTGTTCGTGAAGGACAAACTTTACGTCCCGCTCATCGACAAGCAGTTTCATGCTGAGCCCTTTCCTTTGATATACGAGAAAGTATCTTTGCGTGCGAGCTTTCCAAGATGTCCTCCAAGGCCATCCCCGAGCAACATGGTTGACACGGGACTGAGCTCTCACATCCAGAAAATTCCCTGAGGTCCGTATCGATAAGTGTAATCATACCGTACAACAGGACAGGCTGATCGTCAACCTTGCAGGAGGCGCCACCGCCTTGGGAAAGCACAAGTACACTTCGGCGTGAGTACCTGCGCGGTTGCGGTGATGGCAACGTGACGTGCCCACCCTGCGAACGCCTCCGAACCTCAAGCAGTGTAGGGTGGGCGCAGCTTGATCAGTGCCCACCAACACCCCGACGAATTTTCGCCCAAGTATACGTGGGAATCTGCTAGATTATAGCTACTTGCCTGACTGCATTGCACCTTAAAAGAAAGGGTACCTTATGGAAATCACATGCCTTGGCGCCGCTCGTTGTGTAACGGGGTCCTGTTTTCTTCTGGATAACGGCAGGAAGTATTTGATTGACTGCGGAATGTTTCAAGGCGGGAAGGAAATGGAAAGGCGCAATCGCGACCCATGGGGGTTCCGTCCCGGCGATATTTCCGCCGTGTTCCTTACCCATGCCCACATCGATCACTGCGGCCGTTTGCCAAAACTGGTTCGGGACGGGTTCCGCGGAAGAATCTACACCACCCTGCCCACCGCTGAGCTCACCAAGATCCTGCTCCTGGATTCCGCCCACATTCAGGAAATGGAAGCCGAGCTCCAGACCCGGAAGAATCGCCGCCAGGGCAATCCCGAGGTCACGCCCCTGTACACGACGAAAGATGCCGAGGCCTGTTTCCCGCTCTTTGAAGCCATCCCAAGAGACGAGCTGATCCAGGTTGATTCCGGGCTGGGCGTGTGCTTTCGCAATGCCGGCCATATCCTGGGGTCGTCAATTCTCGAAGTGTGGAGCGGCCCGCCGGCGACCGCCCATAAGGTCGTCTTCTCGGGCGACCTGGGCCGCAAAGACCAGCTCATCGTCCAGGACCCGCAGTCCATTCTCACTGCCGATACCGTGCTGGTCGAATCGACCTACGGAAACCGCAATCACAAGTCCCTGGAGGAGAGCCGCGCGGAGCTCCTCGAAGCGATTCGCTTCAGCTATCAACATCGGGAAAAGGTGATTATTCCCGCTTTTGCCGTCGAACGGACGCAGGAGCTGCTCTATGTCATCGGCGAGTTTTTCCGGGACGGTCTGATCCCATCGATGCCGGTTTACCTGGACAGCCCCCTGGCCATTGCCGCAACCGAAATCTTCCGGCGCATGCAGGATTACTACGATGAAGCGGCCACGGAGATGGTACAGAAGGGGCGTGATCCGTTCACCTTTCCGCAACTGGTTCTGTCCCGGACGGCGGAAGAATCAATAGCAATCAACGAGACTGCGGGGCCGGCCATTGTCATTGCCGGCAACGGCATGTGCACGGCGGGACGCATCAAACATCACCTGAAACACAATCTGTGGCGCCAGGGGGTATCCCTGGTGATTGTCGGTTTTCAGGCGGCTGGAAGCCTTGGCCGAAGGCTTGTCGAGGGCGACCGGACGGTCAAGATTTATGGTGAAAAAATTTCCGTGCGCGCGAGGGTTTTCACCATTGGCGGTTTTTCCGCCCATGCGGACCAGGCGGTGTTGCTCGACTGGCTCGCTCATTTTGAAAATCCGAAGATGCAGGTTTATGTCATTCACGGGGAGCCGGACGTCAGTGAAAGCTTTGCCGTACTGGTAAATGATCGTTTGGGGCTTTCCGCGCATGTCCCGGCCCTCGGCGAAGTCATCGCGCTCCGCCCCGGACAGGTGGCGCCTGTCCCTGCTGCCCAGGCAGGGTCCCAAGCGGAAGAACTGCTCTCCCGGTTGGCGCAGAAAGCCAAGGCGCTGCAAGGATTGCTGGCGGCATCTCCTCCCGAAACAAGCAGCGCACTGTGGACGAAGGTGGAAGCCGAGCTCGCGCGGACGGAAGCACGGCTCGATGCCGTCATGAGGGAAGCGGGAAGAGAAGAGGGTAGGGAGTAAGGAGTAGGGAGTAAGGAGTAAGGAGTAAGGAGTAGGGAGTAGGGAGTAAGGAGTAGGGAGTAGGGGGTAGGGAGTAAGGATTTGGAAGGGGGAAGAGGGGAATCTGGCGAGGTTGCGATGCTATGCTTCTTGAGGATGAGAAACTTCGTTCCTGAGCCTTTGCGTTTTGGGAGCGCGGGCATTCTTGCCCGCGTTCGAGAATGCAGGATCTCATCCCTGATTGCCAACACGATCATCCTTATGAGAGCGTGATTACACTTCGAAAAGCGAAGGCGAGGCATCTTGTCATAATTTGCAGTGGCTGAGACTTGATCAACCAGGCATTTTGTCTGCATTCCCACTTCATCCGACACCTGTTGGTCATCCAAGCCGTTAAATCCGAAAATATTGGGAAACCTACAGATAGCCGAACGGTATATTGAATTATTGCAGGGTATGGCAAGCTATATCAAATTTTCCGATTAGCGTCAGTCTTCAGCGGTGCACATAATCAACCGTCATTCCCGAAAGGTTCTGTCGGGAATCCAGGTTTTGACCTTTTACAAGCTGGATTCCCGCTTAAAACCGTGCGAGAATAATAGATTAAGGGGTTTTACTTAACATCAATGAGCCTTGGCTTCGCCTGGCTGAAGTTTAGCACTATTCGGAAAATATTTTAAAAGAACTAGCTTGAAAAGCAGATAACCTGCAAGACAACCCACGCTGTTAGCAATGAAATCGTAGATACTGGCCGTCCGTCCGATAAAGACATAACCTTGTAATAATTCCGTGATAGCGCCATAGGCTATCCCTGTTCCAATGGCCTGAGTGGTTATTGCAGAAGCAGAACGAAGCTTTCCGTAGTGCCGGGTTAACCCTAATGCCATCAACACCGTAAAAACACCAAAAATAAAAATATGGACTATTTTATCGGGCTCCAGAAGGTCCCAGAACGTAGGCACCTCTGGGAAATAATTACCGGGCAAACCCGTTAAAATAAGCACCAAAAGTGCCCATAACACTGCAGGCCAGAAATGCTTGAAAATAATCATGCGGGATGCATTTACCTGTCTGGTTCTATCCACCAAGGAGTTCAGTGTACCTTGCGGGCGTGAAAAGCTCAGCCATTTCGGCCTTATCCGCCATCCCGATCTTCACAATCCAACCTTTTCCGTAGGGATCATGGTTAAAGTTCAGAATTGGTGTTAAGATACCGGCCAAACTCCAACACTTCCCCGGAAACTGGCAGAAACAAATCGGATACAGTCTTGACAGCTTCAATCGTGGCGAACGATTCGCCTTAGGACAATTCCTCATCTACGGTTTTCATTTCAATAAATACAATGTCGCCTAATTCGCTCTGGGCAAAATCGTTAACACCAATGTATGCTTCATCGCCTTCGGCTTTCAGCCATTCGGTGATAGCAAATTGCTTTTTGGTGGCTTTTGGGTAGCACCTGTCCCGGATGCTGTCAAGGAGATGCGGTCAAGGAGATTTACGTGCCGATTTCTTACCAAGTGATGAGAAGCATCATCTTTGAAAATTGCCTATGCCTGCCTTGAAGAGCCAAAAACCAAATCGCTAAAAGTTCAAGATTCAAATTCTCTATCTGCATTTTCTTTGCGTTTCAGTTGTATAAACCGATTCAGTCAAAACCACAGCCACTGTCCGGACTGGTTTTAGCTCCGTTCGATCAACTGTCAGAACGAATCTTGGTTACTGCACATAATTCGCTCGCACAGGGCGTTCCGATCGCCTGCTGCTGCTTTTCATAAAATGCCGTTGCTCCCGCTCCTTATTCCATGCTGCTTACTTCCTACTGCTTACTTCCTGCTCGCGACTGGCTCATAAGCATGCTGCCCCTTTTGTCCGAGGTATCAATGGTCACCTCCAGGGACATCCCCACAACCAAGGGATGATTCGGGGGCACCGGATCGTCAAACTGAATTTTGACGGGTACGCGCTGCACCACCTTGATCCAATTGCCGGTGGCATTCTCCGCAGGAAGCAGCGAGAAAGCCGCCCCGGTTCCAGCGCGCACTCCGATCACCCGGCCTTGATAGGAATACCCGGGATAGACATCGGCCTTAATTCTTGCCGGTTGCCCCAAACGGACGCCAGTCAGTTGCGTCTCTTTGAAATTCGCTTCCACATAAATTTCCTGCAGGGGGACCACGGCCATGAGCGCCTGCCCGGGCTGGACACGGTCGCCCACCTGGATGTTCTTCTGGGCAATCACCCCGGCAATCGGCGCGTTGACAGTGCAATAGGAGAGATTCAGTCGGGCTGCTTCCACTTCGGCCCTGGATTTATCGCGCTTGCCCTTGAGACCGGCAACCCGGTAGCGCTGAATTTCAACGTTAGCGCGCTCGCTCTGAGCCGCGTCCCGTTGTGCCCGGGCGCGGCCGACGCTCTCGGTGGCCGCCGCCAGCGCCGCGCGCGCCGCCGCCCGTTGCGCCTCCGTTGCCCCTGACTGCGCTTTCGCTTTGCTGAAAGCGTTTCGCGCCTGATCCTGCTGACGTTCTGGAACAGCCCCCTGGCGGTAGAGGTTTTCGAAGCGTTCAAAATCTTTTTTGGTCAGCGACAAATCTGCGGAAGCAGCGACTTGCCGGTTCTCCAACTCGTCAATCCGGTGGCGTGCTTCCAGCTCGTTGTCCCGCGCAGCCTGCAAAGAAGCCTCCGCAGCCAGGACCTGGGCCATCGTCTGCTGATCGATCTGCGCTACCGCCACCTCCGCCCCCAGGACTTCCGCTTCGTCCTGAGCCAGTTGCGCCTGGGCCTTGTCCAATGCGACTTTGTAGTCCGCTGGATCGAGTTCTACCAGCACCTGCCCTCGTTCCACCGGAAAGTCGTTTTCCACAAACACCCGAAGGACGGTTCCCGGCGTCCGGCTGCTCACTTGCGCGCTGTCAGCCTTGACGTAGGCATTGTCAGTGCTGACCCGGTTCCGCGTAAATACCCACCAGTAGCCGAAGCCAAGCAGGAAAAAGGTGATCACCCCGAGGGCAAACCAGCGCAAATGATGGCCTTGGATGCGCCTGTTTTCGATCGGCCCTGCGGCCGGCATGCCGTTTTCTGTCATTTTTGCTTTCTCGGTGCATTCGGCGATGCGGCATCTTCCACGAAAGGCCCGCCGACGGCCCTCTCCAGGTCCGCCCAGGCAATCTTGAAACCGTAAAGAGCATCATAGTAGTCCACGCGTGACTGGGACAGCAGCACCTGAGCGTTCAACACTTCCAGGAAAATCACCAACTGTTCCCGGTATTGGAGCGTGGTCATGCGCTCATTTTCCTCAGCCTGCCGGCGCGCTGCTTCAGCCGTGATGAGGTTCTCCCTGGCCACTCCGAGCTGTTCGTAGGCATCCTCCACCTGGAGGTGAATCTGCTGTTTCAACTCGCTGCGTCTTTCTTCGAGCGCCTTTTTGCGATATTTATACTCCTTCTCCGCGGCATCCGTCTTTCCCCCTTCAAACCAGTTCCAGTCGACACGCAATCCCACGGCGGCATTCTCGTTATTGGCGAAGGGGTTGTTTGAAGCCAGGAAGTTATCACCATCCCGATAGTACTGAGCGAAGCCCGAAAGCCGCGGGTAATAGCGACTGCGGGCCGCAATGACGCCCTCCTGGGCCTGCCGGATGGAGGTCTCGATGGAGAGATACTCCGGACGCCGCTCATCAGCCAAAGTATAAAGACGTTCCAGCGGAGGAGCATCGACCATGAAAATTTCTTCCTCGTGCAGGGTGATGATCATCTGAAGGTCAACGTCGAGGAGTTGGTTCAGCCGCGATCTCAGGATGGTGAGCTGCTTGGTTGCCGACCTTTCCCGCTGCCGGGCATGAGCCAGGGCTACGTCAGCTTTGAGCACATCATTTTGCGCAACGAGTCCCTGATCGAAATTGGCCTGAGCATTCCGGCGCTGCACTTCGAGGCTGCTGACATTGTCTCTTGTCACCTGCAACAATTTCTGGCCAAGCAGCACATTCCAGAAGCCCCGCTCAACATCGCGCACCGTATTTAGCCTCGTCTCATCCAGGCGATATTCCGAAATCTTCAAGTTCATCTTCGCAATGTTCAGCTGAGAGCTGAGCGCAAAACCGGTAAAGATGGGCTGGGTAAGCGCGAGTTCCCAGCGATTGTCATTTGAGGAGCAGTATCGAATTGCAGGTCATTAAAAATAGCGTAGGGTTGATCCTTCCAGTTCGTGAAGGCGTAACTGGCGTCCACTTTGGGATAAAAATCGGCGCGCGCCTGCTTCACCTGTTGACTTACCGAGTCCACCTCCCGTTTGGCGGCAAGATAGCCTCGATTGTAGTTCAGCGCATAGGATACCGCCTCTTTCAGCGTCAGCGGCTGAGACGGAAGGCCCGAAGGCACCTCTCCCCCGCAGGACAGTCCTTGCCAGCTCAGCAGCATCAGCAAAAAAGAGATAAACGCTGTTCTTTTGTCAAATTTCATTAAAGTAATCCGGAGAATTATCTACGAAGATTTCTTTTGATTAATCAACTGGGCCAACCTGAAAACATTGAGCTCTTCGAGGCTCGCTACCTTATGGTCCGCAGCATCGAGCTGGTCAGCGGCAAAGGAGTTGGTCACGCCAATCACGAACAGACCGGCCTCTTTGGCCGACTGAATTCCCGTCGGCGTATCTTCAATGGCAATGCAGCACCCGGGTTTAAGGGCCTCCCCCGGCATCATCTCCTGCAGCCGGCTCAGCACTTTGAGGTAGGTTTCCGGGTCGGGCTTGCTCCGGTTGACGTCGCTGGCCGCAACAATCACCGGGAAATATTCGGCGAGGCCAAGAGCATCAAGGAACGCCTCTACTTCCTGACGCAGCGCCCCCGATGCTACCGCCAGCGGGACCTGGTGAGCAGCCAGTTCATGAACCAGCGTCACGACGCCGGGAAAGCTTGGGATCCCCTGCCTGATCATGCCTTGCAGGGTCTTCTCTTTCGCGCGAATCAGTTCAGCCAGAGTCACATCGTCAAGCGCACGGCCTCCTTCCCTGAACGCCTCGAGGAAGGCATCGCGGTCGTCGAAGCCGATGTAGCGCCCAAGATAATGGTCGAACGTGAAGCCCAGTCCGAGCGGCCCGAGGACCTCCTGGAAGGCCCGGTAATGGAGCGGTTCCGTGTCGACGAGAACGCCGTCACAGTCGAAGATCAGGGCCTTTAACGGGGATGCGGCAACCACGGGCGACCTCGCTTTCTGCATGATTTCATCTGATTTAATCGCGCTTTTGTTTAGCATTTTTCCAGCCAATTCGGAAACACTTTCACCGGGTGCCGGACCTTTCGTCTCGAAGGTGTTACCCCCCTGTTCACCAAAAACCAAACATCAGATTTTCCTTGACTTTGCAATCCAAACCCCGGAACTAAGAATGGCAGCGAATGCTTGCACAACCTCAAAGGCATCCAAACGCCATTCTTTCCGTATGCTTCCAACGGGAATCCAGGTTTTTCTTTCTGGATTCCCGGCAAGAACCTGCGGGAATGACGACCGGGGATAATGCCCACTTTATTAAGGGGAGCTTTACCAAAAGCGAAAAAGCCAAGTCCCAACAGCCAACAGCCGAGTGGTAAGAGCTAAGAATCAAGACCTACCAGTTAAAAGGTAAAAGCCAAGAATTGAGGACTAAGAGCCAGAACCAAGCCTAAGCGCTAAGAGCTATGAGCTAAGAGCCAGGCAGCTCAGAGCTAAGAGCTAAGAGCTAACAGCTAAGAGCTAACAGCTAAGAGCCAAGAGCCATATTACTAACAGCTACGACCGGATTCAGTATGTCCACAGGTCCATCCACTTTGACCGCCAAGTTCCACAAAGCCATGACCCAACTTCCCTACCTGTCGCGGGCTCTCGTTCTCGTCTGGCATGCGACCCGCTCCTGGGCACTCGCCTGGGGGACACTCCTGCTCTTACAGGGATTGCTCCCCGTGGCCACGGTGTACCTAACCAAACTGCTCGTTGACAGCCTGACCACCGCGGTTCAAACGGCACGATCCTGGGATGACGTTATGCCATCCTTGATTCTGGTGCTTCTGATGGCGGCGGTGTTGCTTGTGGCGGATTCCCTGAAGGGCCTCAGCGGCTGGGTCCGAACCGCCCAGACAGAGCTTTTCCGGGACTACATCACGGGTCTCATCCACGAGAAGTCGATCGCGCTCGATCTCGCTTTTTATGATTCTCCGGAGTTCTATGACCACCTCCACCGCGCCCGTTCTGAAGCCTCGTACCGGCCCCTGGCCTTAATGGAAAACCTTGGCAACCTCTTCCAAAGCAGCACCACCCTCCTGGCCATGGCTGCCGTGCTGCTCAGCTTTGGGCCCTGGCTTCCCGTTGCCCTGATCGCAAGTACGGCCCCGGCCCTGTTCGTGGTCTTGCGCCAGAAGTTGCGCGAGCACAAGATGTGGGTCAGGAGGACGGCTGATGAACGCCGCACCTGGTACTACGACTGGGTCCTGACCGCCAAGGAGACTGCCCCCGAGCTGCGGATTTTTGGCTTGGGGCAGCATTTCCGGGAAGCTTTTCGGACGGTGCGCAGCCGCCTGCGCCGGGAACGGGTGCAATTGGCTCGGAGTTTGGCTCTGAACGAACTGGGAGCACGCCTGTTGGCCCTTCTGGTCACCGGTGCGTGCATGGCATGGATGGTATGGAGGACGCTGCTGAAGTCCATAACCCTGGGTGAGCTCGCCCTTTTCTACCAGGCATTCAATCAGGGTCAGCAAATGATGAGATCACTCCTGGAAAATGTTGGACAAATATACAGCAATGCCCTCTTCCTCGAAAACCTTTTCGAATTCCTGAGCCTCGAACCGACCCTGCAAGACCCCGCCGCGCCCCATCCCGCGCCCCAGGACATCAAAGAGGGGATCTCTTTCAGGGAGATTGCCTTCCGCTATCCGGAAAATGATCGCTGGACTCTCCAGAATTTCAATGTAATGATCTCCGCCGGCCAAATGGTCGCCATTGTAGGCCGAAACGGCGCAGGAAAAACCACGCTGCTCAAGCTTTTGTGCCGGTTTTACGATCCCCAGTGCGGGACCATCGAAATCGATGGCATTGACCTGCGCGAGATGCCAATTAAGGACCTGCGGCAGCGAATCACGGTCCTGTTTCAGGAACCCGTCCACTACAGTGCTTCCGTTCGGGACAATATCACGACCGGAGTCGAGGATCTGAAGGGGAGCGACCTCGCATCGGAAATCGAGGGTGCCGTGCGGGCCGCCGGTGCGGATGAACTCGTTCGTCGCCTGCCGCTCGGTTATGATACGCTCCTGGGAAGATGGTTTCCCGGCGGCACTGAGTTGAGTGTCGGTGAATGGCAACGCATTGCGCTGGCGCGAGCGTTCCTGCGGCGCGCGCCGATCATTATTCTGGATGAGCCCACCAGCGCCATGGACCCGTGGGCGGAGGTGGACTGGTTCGATCGGTTCCGCGCTCGCGCGGCCGGGAGCACGGTGATCCTGATCACCCACCGCTTCACCACGGCGATGCGGGCCGATATCATTCACGTGATGGAGGAAGGAAGCATTGTGGAATCCGGCAATCACGAACAGCTCCTCGCCCTTGGAGGCAGCTATGCGGAGTGGTGGCGGAGGCAAATGTCGGGTTGCAGGGATACCGATTAAGGGGTTGTCCAAGAATAAAAGATCATCTTTCACCACGGAAAACACGGAAAACACGAAGACACGAATAACAGTGCTGATCTTATTCGTTAGTCCGTGTGTTTCGTGGTTTGAAATCGGTTCAAAACGATAGCAAGTAACTTTTGGATGGCTCCTAGGTGAGTTGATTGAAGGAGAACCCGTTTCGTGATCGCGCTTCAAGGGGTAAGCAAGCTTCTCGGAAAGAAGGAGTTGTTCGTCAATGTTTCTTTCCATGTCCGTCCCGCCGAGAGGATTGGTCTGATCGGACCCAATGGCGCCGGCAAGACGACCCTTTTTCACATCATTCTCGGGGAGATGGAGCCGGATAGCGGCACGGTCACCAGACCCCGATCGCTGCGCCTGGGGTATTTGCCGCAGCAGTGGGCACCCTTTGGACGATAAGACGGTACTTGCTTCGGCCATGGACGTCCATAAGGACCGACAAGTGGTGCAGGCCGAACTCATCCTCCTCCAGGAATCGCTCAGCCACGAACAAGACCGGGAAACCAGCAGGGAGATGGCGCTGCGCCAGTCCGGCCTGTTGGAAAAACTCGAGCACCTCGGGGGCTATGATCTCGAGGCGCGAGCGTGCCGCGTTTTGGCCGGCCTTGGCTTCGAAATGGTACACCTGGACCGTCCCGCGTCATCCCTCAGCGGCGGCTGGGCCATGCGCCTCGAACTGGCCCGTCTCTTGCTCTCGGAACCCGACCTCCTGCTCCTTGACGAACCTACCAATCACCTCGATCTGGACTCGTTGCTGTGGCTTGAGAATTACCTGCTGAGCACATCATCTGCGGTGATCCTGGTTTCTCACGACCGCGCCTTTCTTAACCGTGTGGTCATGCGGGTCCTGGAGATCGAACAGGGCCATTTGCAGGAGTACACCGGGAATTACGACGACTACCTCAGAGAAAAGGCCTTGCGGCGCCAGATCCACGAGGCGTCCTTCAAGAACCAGCAGGAGCGCATCCGGCAAATGGAGCGCTTTATCGAGCGCAACCGCGTCCGCAAAGATCGCGCCCGGCAGGCTCAGAGTCGGTTGCGGCAACTGGAAAAGATCGAACGGATTGAGGCCCCGCTCCAGGATGCCAATATCCATTTCACCTTTCCCGAGCCGCCCCGGTCAGGCAAGCGGACCATGGAACTTCAGCAGGTGCGAAAAGCGTATGGAGAACAAGTCATCTACGCCGGCATTGACCTCGTGATCGAGCGCGGAGATCGCATCGCCTTTCTGGGAAAGAACGGCGCAGGGAAGAGTACGCTCCTGAAAATGCTTGCCGGGGCCGAAAACATTTCCGGTGGCGTACGCCTGCCGGGGCACCAGACGATCCTGGGCTACTACGCGCAATATCAATGGGAACAGCTCCGAACAGAATGGACCGTGCTGGAAGAGGCATCATCCGTGGCCGGGGAAATGACTCAGACGCAACTGCGCGGAATGCTCGGCGCCTTTCTTTTTGGCGGCGACGATGTTCAGAAGAAGGTTTCGGTCCTGAGCGGCGGCGAAAAGGCCCGCCTGATTTTGTGCAAGCTGCTCCTCCAGCGCCCCAACTTCCTGCTCCTCGACGAACCCACCAATCATCTCGACATTCCTTCCCGCGAGGTGCTGGAAAGGGCCCTGGATGAATTTCCCGGCACCATTTGCTTCATCAGTCACGACCGGCATTTCATCAACCGCATTGCCAACAAGATCCTGGTCGTCGACGCCGGACAGATTCATCTCTTCCCAGGAAACTACACGGATTACCAGGAAATCTGGAAGAAACGGCTGGAGCCGCCACTGCCCGATCGATCCGAAGCAAGCGGAGAAGAGGGCCAAGCCGAGCCCATTGCGACCAGAAGGGACCAGGGCCAAAAACGCCTGGAAGCCGAACGGAGAAATCAGCTCTTCCGGCTAAAGAAGCCCATCCAGGAGCGTCTGGAGGAGCTCGAAGCCGCCCTGGAAGCGGCCCATGGGATCATCGATTCGCTCACGGCGCGCATGGCCGACCCGGCCACCTACCAGAATGGGAACACCGTGCAGGACCTGCAGAAATCATATCAGCAGGGCCAACAAAAGATCCAGGAACTGACCCGGGAGTGGGAGGATTTGGCTTCGCAGCTCGAAGAGCTCGAGCAACGCTTTGCCGCCAACCTGCAATGAGTTGGGTTTTCTTATCCACCGCAGAGACGCAGAGAGCGCAGAGAAAAGAAACAGATCTTGGAAGCTTAAGAGAGGTTGCAATCGATAGAATCTGCTTCTTCTGCGAACATCCGGGTTTATATATTCAAGGTTATATCTAAGTCTTGGTTTCTCTGCGCCCTCTGCGTCTCTGCGGTGACCTTTTTTGATTGCGGACAAAGTCCGCACAAGGAATAGAGCCATGGACATTCACCGCCTGGAAGTATTCTGCAAGGTCTACGAAATGCGAAGTTTCACCAAGGCCGCCGATGCCGTCTTCTTGACCCAGCCCACGGTCAGCGAGCATCTTCGAGCCCTCGAAGAAATGGTGGGGGAAAAACTGGTGGATCGGCTCGGTCGCGAGGTGTTGCCCACGCCGGCAGGAAAAATCCTCTATCAGTATGCCCGCGACATTATTCGGCTGCGCAATGAGGCGCTCCAGGCCATCGCCAGGTATAAGGGCACCCTCTCCGGTCATCTGACCATCGGGGCAAGCACCATTCCAGGGCACTTACATCCTGCCGGGGCTCATCGGGTCCTTTAAGACCAGGTACCCGGGCATTCAGATTACGCTTCATATCTCTGACAGTGCCGAAGTGGTCTCACGAATCATCGACGGCAGCCTCGAGGCCGGGCTGATCGGCGCCAAATGGGACGACCGCCGCCTCATCCTCGACCAGGTCTTCTCCGATGAGCTCGTCCTTGCGGTGTACCCGGAACATCCCTGGGCAAGTGGGGAAGGGATTGCCTTGGAGGAACTGGCAAACCAGCCGTTCATCCTCCGGGAGCGCGGTTCCGGGACTCGCAGGGTCATGGCCCAGGCTCTCGAAGCGTGCGGCTTCAACCCCTCGCGACTGCACGTGGTGGCGGAGATGGGCTCGACCGAGGCCGTCCGCCAGGGGATCAAGGCCCGTATCGGCATCTCCATTCTGTCATCCCATGCCGTGGCTGAAGATATCCAGCGGGGAACCATCTCCAGGATAGCGATCAGGGGCGTCTCAATCAACCGCTCCTTTTACCTGGTGCAAAGGAAGAACCGTCAATCTTCTCCGCTTTGCCTCGCTTTCCTGAAACACCTTCTCGGAGACGCCGGACGCGGGGATCGGGAGACGGGGAGACACGGAGAGGGGGAGATAGGGTGAGGGCGAGACGGAGAGAGGGGGAGAGAGGGATGCCAAGTGCGATTCCCTTATGGTCTATCGGGTAGCCTGGAGATTTTTCAGAAAGAGTGTGTCCGGAAATTCGGCAGGCTGGAAAGCCTGCCCCACATCTCCCCATCTCCCTGTCCCCGTGTCACCCAATCTCCTCGTCCCCCCATCTCCGTGTCACAATCTCCGGGTCACCGCGTCACCCCATTTCAAGTGCCTTAGCCAGATCGACAAATTCTTCAGCACTGAGGGTTTCAGGGCGCCTTCGGGGGTCGATGCCGCATGCGCTTAAAGCTCTCTGGAGAAGCGTCGCGTTTGCACCGGCAAGCCCTTTCAAGCTGTTTGACAGCGTTTTTCGTCGCTGCTGGAAGCAGGTGTTTACGAGGCCCCTCAACAATGCAAAGGAAGGAGTGCTGTAGGACGTATCCTCAACAAAATCGATCACTACCACCAGTGAATCCACCGCGGGGGACGGATAGAATTGCCCCGGCCCAACGGTAAAAAGGGACTTCGCGCGTGCGTAAACGCCGAGAAGCACTGAGAGGACCCCGTAATCCCTGCCTCCCGGGGCGGCTGTCAGCCGCTCGCCCACCTCCTTTTGCACCATGAGCACGGCCCGCTTGATGCAGCATCGCGACTCCAGCAGCCGGAAGATGAGCGGCGAACTGATGTTGTAGGGAAGATTTCCCAGCACCACCAGGCGCTCCTCTGGCGGTTGGTCGAGAGCGCAGAAATCCACCTTCAGAATGTCCTGTTGATGTATGGAAACCCGGCAATCCGCAGCGGGCAGGTTCCTTTCCAGGAAGACCGCCAGGTCGCGGTCCAGTTCCACCAGGTGCAACCGCCCGACCCGGGGCAGGATGAATCGAGTCAGGGCTCCCAGACCGGGCCCCACTTCGACCACCACATCCGATGGGCCAAGCTCCGCGCTCTCAACGATCCGTTCAGCGGTTTTCGGCTGGATCAGGAAATGCTGCCCGAACCGCTTCCTGGGGCTTACGCCATGACCACGAAAATATTCCTGGGGAGAGACGAACATGTTGATTGGCTCTTAGCTCTTAGCTCTTAGCTCTTGGCTGTTGGCTGTTAGCAGTTAGCTCTTGCGCTCTTGTTAGCTCTTGGCTCTTGGCGATCAGTAATCGGTTCTCGTTTTTTGGCAAGAAGTTGTTGGTTATTGGTTATCTGTTGTTGGTTGCTTCTTGCCGGTCCCTTGTGTCTCGTATGTCCCTCGTGTCCCTTGGCCCTTCTGTCCGTCGGCCCGTCAAAACCAACGCGAAAGCGCATCCAGTTCCAATAAGTTCCGGCAAAACCCGGAACGTTTCCAGATCGAATGCGCAGCGGCGGCAATCATCACCGCGTTATCGGTGCAGAAACGAAGCTCCGGCAGGTGCAGTGCAAAGCGATGGTAGGCGGCTTCCTCATGCAGGCGCCGGCGCAGGCGACTGTTCGCCGCCACGCCGCCCACCGCGGCCACGTGCTTCACAACGCAGAGGTTTGCTGCCTTCACTGTTTTCCTGACGAGGACCTCGACGATTGCCTCCTGAAAGCTTGCCACCAAGTCTTCCAGGCGGAAGGGACCGGTCCCGCCGCAGGTCACGGGCCCCCCAAAGCGACGCACGAAGTTTGCCACGGCGGTCTTGATGCCGCTGAAGCTGAATTCCAGGGAGTCCTGGTCGAGGTAGGCTTTGGGAAACTGAATGGCCTGGGGGTTCCCCTGGGCGGCCAGGCGATCGATCACGACCCCGCCGGGATATCCCAGATCGAGGAGCTTCGCGACTTTGTCAAAGGCTTCGCCGGCAGCATCGTCCCGTGTCGAACCGAGAAAGTGAGTCTCTTTATCCGGCTCGACCCGGTAAAGGGCCGTGTGACCGCCGGAAACCACCAGACAGACAAAGGGCTCAGCCGGTGGTTCGCGCCCCAGGAATGCGGCATGCATGTGCCCCTCGAGGTGGTTCACCGCAAGCAACGGCCGGTCGAGAGCGTAAGCCAGGGCCTTGGCCGCACTCAAACCCACCAGGAGAGCGCCCACCAGGCCGGGCCCCTGGGTCACGGCGATGGCATCGAGGTCGCGGGCGGTTAGACCCGCTTCATCCAAAGCCTGAACAATAACCGGGAGAACCGCTTCCACGTGTTTTCGCGAGGCCAGCTCCGGCACCACCCCACCGTAAGGGCTGTGCACGGCGATCTGACTCGCAATCACATCGGAGCGAATCGACCGACCGTCTTCCACAACCGCCGCCGCGGTTTCATCACAGGAGGTTTCAATACCAAGAATCAGCATTCCGTCTTCCAACTTCTCATGCCTGTTCTGCCTGCCATGCATCGAACCCACCGGGCCGCACAGAATGTTTTGCAGAGCCTTCAGCATGCCGTTTTTCAAGTTTCTCAATGGCGTACCGGCGAGGTGCAAGCTGCCAGGCTGCGCGGATCAATGCAGACCGGCTGGTCCTTAAATCGAGAGAGACACGATTCACCACTTCCAGCAGAGCCTCATCGATTGTCATCTGAAATGTTTTCATTCGCACTCACCCCGATGATACCAACGCCGGGTTTCTTGTTTTCTTGACAAGATTTTCTTTGGAACCTATTGGTATCGTTGAAATTCCCACTCAATTGTGATTGCGGCCCCTGGCTGCGCAATGGATTCTCGCCCCTATACTAATCCAGCAAATGCTATTGATCAAGCAGGGGGCGTCCCGGTCTCTCATCGTTCGAGGCGGCGCCGGATATTCGACATAAGATGGACCGCGAGGAGTAAGAACACGGAGGATGGGCCGTCTGAGGGTCAGGTAGGAGTTCAGAGTCGATCTACAATGTGAGACGCAGCTTGAGGTGTTCATGGTGAAAAAGCAGAAATCGGAAGATCAGGGAGCGATCACAAGATCGCGGCATGCCTCTTTGTCCATCCGACTCCCAAGAGCTACCGCACCCAGCAGGGCTCGTGCTGCCGGAGGACTCTCCATTGCTGCGGTCCGCATGCAACTTATTCGGGCGCCCTTTTCCTTTGAAGGAAGTTTGTTATCATAGACAACCAGAGGGAGGAAATTAGAGGGAGGAAATTGGGGATTGGGGGCTGGCGGCTGAGACTGCCGAAGGGCAAGGGATTTTATGGTGTTTGTTCGTGGCTGCTTCACATAAATGGGAAACTGAAATGAAGAAGATTACGTGTATTGCCATCGCCATACTGGTACCGCTGTTCATGAACCCGGTGTCGGGGCATGGGGACCAACCTATGGAATTATTAGATGGTGGCTTTGTTCACTTTGGATATAGCGATACCATCGGGGTCATGACAATCAACCAACTGAAACAGCTACTGAATGAAATGCACTCCTTGGGAATGAACATGATTGTTCTGGATGCAGTTCGCATGAAAAGGAGCGAAGCTGCCTGTGGAGGCGGGGAAAACGATTTCTATTGGGTTGCCGGATTTCCCGATAAGCTAAAAAGAGTTCTGGATGAAGCCTATAAAAGAGGAATGGTTGTATACGTCGGTGGAGTCATGTCATTTGTAAGCTGTGGTGATTTTTATAAAACTCCAAACCGGGAGTTAGTGTATCACGATATTAATACAAATCTGAAGATTATTGCTGATAATTACAAGGACCACCCAGCTTTTGCCGGATGGTATATACCAGATGAAACAGGATCAGATTTATCACTCTATAAGAAGATTTCGTACTATCGCGGGGTCGCTGATCAGCTGAAACAACTGACTCCGGAAAAGCCGGTAATACTGGCCCCTTATCTGCAGCCGGGAGCCCTGAGTCCGTCAAATCTGGCTCATGTGGCAGCCTTCTTTAGAGATGCAACGGGAATCGATATTTTCGCATGGCAGGATGGAACGGGTGCCTTTGCCAACTCACCTCGGTCAGATTCGCAAAATGAATATTCCACTCAAGACTATTACCTCGAATTGGTAAACCACCTTGGTCGAGAAGCTGTCTGGGCGGACATCGAGCTTTTCAATTTCAAGAGCTACAGCAGTAGTTCTGTTGCCAGAGTCAACAATCAGCTGGCAGCCGCCCAGTTGCCTGGCAAGCGAATATCATGGTTGTTTCAAAGCCACATGAGCCCATCCTGGGGGCCAAATGCCGGTTTTAAAGAAGCTCGTCGACTTTTTGAATCATACCGGGCTCGGTATGGGTTGAAGGGTGCTTATTTGAGTAACGAGGCTTCCTATCGCTGGATTACTCCTCCTTCATTAGAGTACCCGGATTCATCCGGAGAGCTCAATGATGCCCGCACGGCAGATCCTAAGGACCCCTTCAGTACCGGCTGGGTTGGTGTTCCAGGAAATGCTCGCTTCATCTTTGACTTCCCGTCACCGACCAACGTAGATTGGCTGGGTGTTCATATTTTGATCCAACCGAGCTCAGGGATCACCTCTCCAGGGAAACTTCAAGTGCGTTGTTCCACCGATGGCACCAACTTCGGTCCCGCCAAGGTCGTTACTCCAGCGATCAAGGGGACGGGCCTCTCCCTCGAAGACAATACGGAATACGTGATATCCAACTCGACGCCATTCCAATTCAAAGAGTGCAAGTCGGTTTTAGTTGCCCTTTTCAATGTCCAGTGGACCTTTATGAGTGAGGTTGAAATAGCGCGGAATTAGCAAATCCCGCACCTTCTGCGCAAAACAATTTGCTCTCATCTTCCAATCATCACACTGCGTCTCCATGGCGCCGATGCTCGGTTGATGAGCCCGCCCGTGTCGCCCCTTTTGTTTCCTTGAAGGCCACCTTTCCAATGGTGGGTGAAGTGCCTGCCAAAAGGCCATGGTCGCCGGCCGAAAATTATTTCGAAATTCTCTTTACAAGTAGATGTATTGTTCTATAATGTGACGTCATGTTCACATTGTGGCTTTGAATTATAGTTCGGGAGGCAAGGGATGGAAGAGGAAAGGCTCCCCAGGCGGGAAAGGCAGAAATTGGCGCAACGTCAAGAGATTCTTGCTGCCGCGCTCGAGCTCTTTTCGAAGAAGGGATACCGAAATGTTTCCATGCACGAGATCGCGGAGAAGGCGGAATTTGCCATAGGAACGCTTTACAAATTCTTCAAGAACAAGGAGGACCTCTACAAGGCCCTCATCCTGGAGAAATTCTACAAGTTCCATGAGGCGCTCACGAAGGCCATTGAAGAACCGGATGATGAGATTCAAAAACTGCGAAATTACGTCAGGGCCAAGGGCGAGGTCTTTTGTGCCAATGTCTCCATGATCCGTCTCTATTTCGCAGAGACCCACGGGGCGCGCTACAACGTTATGGCCGGCTTCGATGCAGAGATCCGGAAACGGCGTGGCGAGTTCATGCAAACCTTTGCCTCGATCTTTGAGAGCGCGATGCAAAGCAAGCGTTTCAGGAGGATCGCCGATCCTTACCACCTCGCCGTTGCCCTCGATAGCATTACCAACGCCTTTCTCTTCCTGTGGCTTGACGAGCCTGAACGACATCCCTACCCGGAAGACCCTGATGTTGTTCTCGATATTCTCTTTAAAGGGTTGCTTGCTCAGTCAGCCGGATCGAGTTTCTGCCAACCGAATGCGTCAGTCTCAATCTGATTTACTGGAGGTCTCGGATGCACTTGAAGGACGTCGTTAATGACCTGCATAGACTCATTTTGATTTCGGTAATTCTGTCGGGCGGCCTGCTGCTGGGTGGTTGCGACCGCCAAAAGCAAGCTGCACCACCGCCCCCGGTCCCGGAAGTAGCGGTGGTGACAGTCCAGCCGCAGCAGGTCGAGCTGACCACGGAGTTGCCCGGTCGCACCTCAGCCTACCTCGTCGCGGAAATCCGCCCCCAGGTCAATGGCCTCATCCAGAAACGCCTGTTCAAGGAAGGTTCCGATGTCAGGGCCGGCCAGACCCTCTATCAAATCGATCCCGCCCCCTTTCAGGCAGCCCTCGACTATGCTAAAGCAGCCCTTTCCAAAGCCGAAGCCAATGTGCCGTCAATCCGGTTGAGGATGCAGCGCTACCAGGAATTGCTGGCCGACAAAGCGGTGAGCCGGCAGGACTACGACGACGCCTCCGCCGCCCTGAAACAGGCCGAGGCGGAGGTTGAGTATGGGAAGGCGGCGGTGGAATCCGCCCGGATCAATCTGGGTTATACCCGGGTCACCGCGCCCATTTCCGGGCGCATCGGCAGGTCCAGCGTGACGGATGGCGCCCTCGTGACCGCGCACCAACCCTTAGCCCTGGCAACGATTCAACAACTGGACCCCATCTACGCGGATGTGCCCCAATCCACCACCGAACTGCTGCGCTTGCGGCGCCGCCTGGAGGGAGGCAGCCTCAGTCAGAACGGACGGAACCAGCAGAAGGTCAGGCTCATCCTGGAAGACAATAACGTGTATTCATCGGAAGGGACGCTTCAGTTCCGCGACATCACGGTGGACCCGACTACGGGGTCGGTCATCCTGCGGGTTGTCTTTCCCAATCCGGAAGGAGTTCTTTTGCCGGGCATGTTCGTCCGGACGGTGGTGAAGGAAGGCACCAACGAGCAGGCCATCCTCATTCCGCAGCAAGCCGTGTCACGCGATCCCAAGGGGAACCCCGCGGTGCTGGTTGTGGACACCGAAGAGAAGGTCCAGCAGCGGATGCTCACGCTCGACCGTGCCATCGGCGACCAATGGCTCGTCTCATCAGGTCTTGCATCCGGCGAGCGGGTGATCGTCGAGGGGATGCAAAAAGCACGGCCCGGCGCTTCCGTTAAGGTCGTCCCGGTTGATGCCGGTCGGAAAGAGGGTGCGGCACCGGGGAATACGCCCCAACCGGCTGCGAAAATCGAATTGACGGAGGCGCATGATGCTATCAAGATTCTTTCTGGATCGCCCGGTCTTCGCCTGGGTTATTGCCATCATCATGATGGTGGCGGGCGGCCTGGCGATCTACAATCTGCCCATCTCCCAGTATCCTCCCATTGCTCCGCCGTCTATCGCCATTGACGCTTTCTATCCCGGGGCTTCGGCGGAAACCGTCGAAAACAGCGTGACGCAGATCATCGAGCAGAAGATGACCGGCTTCGACAAGATGCTGTACCTGTCCGCCACCAGTGACTCCGCAGGCGCCTCCCGCACCCAGCTCACCTTTACCCCGGGGACCGACCCGGACCTCGCCTGGGCCCAGGTGCAGAACAAACTCCAGCTCGCCATGGCGAACCTGCCGGACGTGATTCAGCGCCAGGGTGTCAAGGTCAGCAAATCCACTCGGAACTGGCTGATGATCGTTGGCCTGATCTCGGAAGATGGGAGTATGGACGGCAATGACCTGAGAGACTATGCTCAATCGAACCTGGAGAAGGTGCTGGCGCGGGTGCCGGGGGTGGGCGAAGTGGAAAACTTCGGTTCTCAGTATGCCATGCGGGTCTGGCTCAACCCCGACAAGCTGACGGACTACCACCTGACGATTGAAGACGTCATCGCGGCGCTTCGAGCCTATAACGTGGAGGTCTCCGCCGGCCAGTTCGGCGGGGCGCCGGCATTGGAGGGCCAGCGTTTGAACGCCTCCATCATCGTCCAGAACCTGCTCAAAACCCCCGATGAGTTTGCCGCCATTCCCATCCGCCTGAATCCGGACGGCTCGACTGTTCGGGTCAAGGATGTGGGCCGGACGGAATTGGGGACCGAAGTCTACGACATCGTGGCAGCATACAACGGCAAACCTGCCGCCGCTCTGGCCATCCGACAGGCTGCCGGGGCCAATGCCCTGGATACCGCCGATGCCGTCAAGGCGAAACTGACGGAGATGAGCCGGTACTTTCCCCCGGGCATGAAGGTCGTCTATCCGTTTGATACTACTCCTTTTATCAGAGTGGCCATCGACGAGGTGGTCAAGACCCTGTTCGAGGCGATCCTTCTGGTCTTCCTGGTCATGTATCTTTTCATGGGGAACCTCCGTGCCACCCTGATCCCAACCATCGCGGTGCCGGTGGTGATTCTGGGGACCTTCGCGGTTTTGGGGTTTTTTGGGTTCTCCATCAACATGCTGACCATGTTCGCTATGGTGCTGGCCATCGGTCTTCTGGTGGATGATGCCATTGTGGTGGTGGAAAACGTGGAACGGATCATGAGCGAGGAAGGGCTCCCGCCCAGGGAAGCCACCCAAAAGTCCATGGACCAGATCACCAGCGCCCTCATCGGCATCGGGTTGGTGCTGTCGGCGGTGTTTGGTCCCATGGCGTTTTTTGGCGGTTCTACCGGGGTCATCTACCGCCAGTTTTCCGTGACCATCATTGCCTCCATGCTCCTTTCGGTGCTGGTGGCTCTGATCCTGACGCCGGTCCTGTGCGCATCGCTCCTCAAGCCGGTGCCCAAGGGGCATGAACCGGCAGAAAATGCGATCTTTTTCCTGCGCCCGTTTTTCACCTGGTTTGATCACACCTTTTTTCGCGTTAGGGACCTGTATTTGCGAGTGGTTGGCCACGCCCTTTCCAGGAAACTCCGTTATCTCCTTATTTTCGTTCTGATTGCGGTGGCTTTTGGAGTCCTGTTTCAGCGGATGCCCACTGCTTACCTGCCGGATGAGGACCAGGGGATTCTGTTTGTCCAGGCAATGCTTCCGGCAAATTCATCCCTCGAGCAGACCAGACAGGTCCTGGATGGGGTCAGGGAACACTTTCTGGTGGGGGAAAAGGACGCGGTGGAATCCGTTTTGACGGTTGCCGGCATCAGCTTTGCCGGCAGGGGACAGAACATGGCCCTGGCCTTTGTCAAGCTCCGGGACTGGAAACTCCGTGACCGGCCAGACCTGAAAGTCGGCCCGGTCGCAGGAAGAGCCATGAAGGCCTTTTCACAGATCCGCAATGCCATCGTTTTCGCCTTTCCACCGCCGGCCGTTACCGAACTGGGGAATGCCAAGGGGTTTGACTTTCAGTTGCAGGATCGTGGAGGCGTGGGCCACGAGGCCCTGATGGCGGCCCGCAATCAGCTCCTCGGCATGGCGGCGAAGGACCCGAGACTGGTCGGCGTTCGGCCCAACAGTATGGAAGATGTGCCTGAGTACCGGATCGACGTGGATTGGGAAAAGGCGGGAGCTCTGGGGGTTCCCATTACCTCCATCCACGACACCATCGTCTCAGCCTTCGGCAGCGCCTATGTCAACGACTTTATTCAAGCCGGACGGGTCAAGCGGGTATACGTGCAGGCGGATGCCCCCTACCGCATGCTGCCGAGGGACCTGGAAAAACTTTATGTTCGCAATGCCGCGGCGAAGATGGTCCCCTTTTCTTCTTTTGCCTCCGGACACTGGACTTCCGGTTCTCCCAAGCTGGAGCGCTACAACGCCTTTCCGTCCATCAACATGTGGGGCGAGGCGGCACCGGGAAGGAGTTCCGGGGATGCGATGAAGGCCATGGAAGAGATCGCGTCGAAGTTGCCCCAGGGGATCGGCTATGACTGGACCGGGCTTTCCTACCAGGAACGCATGGCGGGGTCCCAGGCGCCTCTGCTGTACGCCTTTTCCATCCTCGTGATCTTCCTTTGCCTGGCAGCCCTCTACGAGAGCTGGCCCATCCCCATCTCGATTCTGCTCGCCCTGCCCCTTGGGGCCATCGGCGGTGTCATCGGATCGAGCTGGAAGGGACTGCCCAATGACGTCTACTTCCAGATTGGGCTGCTCACCACCCTGGGTTTGACCACCAAGAATGCCATCCTGATCGTGCAATTCGCCAAGGCCAGAGTCGAAGAAGGGATGGGGCTGATCGACGCTACGCTGGAAGGGGCAAAATTGAGACTCCGTCCCATCGTGATGACCTCACTGGCCTTCGGCTTTGGCGTCCTGCCCCTGGCGCTTGCCAGCGGGGCCGGAGCGGGAGCGCAAAAGGCCATCGGCATCGGCGTGCTGGGGGGGGTGGTTACCGCCACCTTTCTGGTGACTTTGTTTGCTCCGCTCTTTTATGTGCTGATCTATCAACGATCCCGGAAACACAGGAAGCGGGAAGCGGCTAAGATCGCGGATGCTAATCCATCAGGGGGGCAAGGAGATGAATAGAAACCGGTTTCTTCTGCTGGGTGTCCTCATCATCGTGGTGGGCGGTTTAGGCGGTTGCACGCTGATTCCGAAATACACCAGGCCGGAAGCCCCGATCCCCGCCGGGTGGCCGAGTGGGCCTGCATACCAGGGCCTCCAAGCCGCGGCCGGCGCGCCGACAGCAGCCGAGACAGGCTGGCGAGAATTCTTTGTCGACGAGCGGCTTCAAAAAATAATCGAGACAGCTTTGAACAACAACCTCGACCTACGGCTTGCCGCCTTGAATGTCGAAAGAGCGCGCGCGATTTACGGCATTCGGCGGGTCGAGCTGTTGCCGACGGTCGACGCCGCAGGAAGATGGTATAAAGCACGGATACCCGTTGATATTT
>CAWEHK010000014.1:0-25263 GCA_963808625.1 uncultured delta proteobacterium | reverse complement strand
TCTGCAGCTACCAGAGCTATTGAACCACCCATACCGTACAGTTTTTTGCAGTTCTGACGATTTTTCCTGAAACGCTTCCGAATACAAATTCTTCTGTATAAGTAAGTCCTTTTCTTCCGACGACTAAGGTACTATATTCGGTATTATCTTTTTCTGCAAGAATACATTCTGCCATTGAAGGGCAATATCGGATAGTTGAATGGGTTGATACATCTTCAGGGTGAAATCCTGCATCAATTAAAATATTGCGATACTTATCAAGCATCTGATCAACCTTCTGACGATATTCATTGTACCATTGGTCTTTATCAGCATTCTATTTGAAAATAGTCTTCTTCAGGCTCACTAATAACATGCAACACTGTAACTTTAAACCCTTTAATTCCTCCTAAGAGTTTCCCAACATACGTTACTGCGCGCTGTGCATTTTCAGATTCATCCACAGCGATTAGAATGTTTCGATTTACTTCAAAGCTCATTTCTTTCAATTCCTTTTATAACAATACAATGAAACAACATATCTTACTTGTTCAATATTCTATGTCAGCATATCAGGCAAATTTCATAAGAAAAATCCATTGCTTGTTCTTATGCTTCTTCTTATGCTGGTTTTGGAAAGGTTGATTGAACCTCGCGGAGATCATCAATTAATTGATTCGTATGATCATAAAATACGTTAGCTCCTTTTGAGAAGTGCATCAGGATTCGGTTTAAACTATCTGGAATATAAGAATATACTTTTTTAAGGTTGGCAATTCGGTTGTTGAAGACAATGTTAACATCATCTTCTATTAACTGATCAAGTGAAGGGTGATTCGACCTTTTCAAATCCTGATATACAATATCTCCCATACCTACTAAATACATCAAAACATTTCCAAGACCAAACAGATCATAGCCATACATATTTTCTCTATGACGGACATTGTAATCATAATCAATCCATCGGTATTGTCCACTTTCTCGGTCAATCAGAATATGATCTCTTCGGATGTCTCCATGTTTTTCACCATGATCATGAAGGAAACGAATACCTTCGACACAAAGAATATAATTATCTAATACTTTTGGAAAATATTGATAAAAATACGTCTCATGATTCATGGTCATTGCGATTTCTCTGATGTGTTCTGCTAATGATATCCCATAGATAAATTCAAGAATGCGAACAATGTTTTCATGATCATCTTGTACAGAATAACCTTGCATGAAATTGGGAAGATCTTTTACTAGATTGAGGATACGAGCTTCTTTTCGAGGGCTTCGGAAGCATTCAAATTCTATTTCGCCAATACGTGCATTAAACTTTTCGAAAAACACAAGTTTAATGATTTTTGTCATTCCTGAACGTAAATCAATTGAACGCTTAACCCAAAACTTCTCTTCCTCATCAAGTCCAAAACGCCCTTCTTTCGCATTATGGCGAATCAGAAAAGGATTTCCATCAAGGATAACAATATCACCATATTCGATACGGAAAAAATCGGTTGTATCTTTGTACACTTTAAAGCGCTGACCCGGCTTTTGAGATAACCATTTAGAAGTGAGTTCTTGTAGTGATTCTTGAGAAAAATCTGAGGATGTCATGATAAAATCCAATTATTTTATAAAAGATTCAATCTAAGTAAAACCATAAAGCTTTTCCGGGCTAAAGATGACCTCCAGATAATACCTTCTTGACTTTTAATAACAACTAATAATGACGACTCACCACCCGGACACTTTCCAACGAGAGTCTAACGAATCGGGTGAGGGCGGACTTCGACGGGCAGGTTCTCCTTCAGCAGATAAGTGAGGAGTGTGACGGCGTCAAGCCCCCGCGGCTCATCTTCCGCACCGAGGTGTTTGATCTGACGATGGAATGTGCGGAGAAGCACGGGTTCGGCTCCCCGTTCGTCGACCGGATGAACACCTCAGAGCGCATCCCCGTTTTCTCTATTCTTCCCCTCTAGGCAAAAGGAAGGAGTAAGCAACGATGGCTGAAGGCAAATGTCCCATCAATCTCTGGGTAAATGAGGAGCGCTTCGAAAAGCTTAACGCGGCTGGGCTTGCGGGCATGACCCAGGAAGCCATGGCGGGGCTCAAGGTTATTTACGTCTATGCCAATGACGCTCAAAGGGACAAGATCCTCAAGGTTTTCCCGACCGCCCAATTCGACTCGGCCACGACCAAGAGCATCGAACTCCTGCCCAGAAAGGTTAAAGACGAGATCTTCAACCTCATCCTCCAAAAGAAGAGCATCGACATTCTGGACGACTTCCTGAAGAGCTACTAATCGGGTGATTGCCCGGTAATGGGTCCACCGAAAGCCGGAAGAGATCGCGGCAAAGCCTCTCTTTCGGCTTTTTTGTCCCTGAAACACCCTCCCCACGCAGCCTATCCGAAGCGGCGCTCAAGGCCCAGCGTTATCGCCGCCCTTCCCCTTCTTTCCTATGCACCCGCCCGAAATCTTGCAGGCAATAGCTTTGACATATTGACAAAGAGACGCGTTCATTACTAGGTTAGGCTGGCACTCGGAATGGTCGAGTGCTAAATTGTTCCCTGGAGCATACCAGTGATTGATCTTCCAAAGCGTGATCAGCAGGTGCTTGAAGCGGTGATCAACGATTATATCCAAAGCGGGGAACCGGTTGGGTCCCGTGCCGTTTCCAAACGCTATGGATTGAAGGTCAGCTCGGCCACTATTCGTAATGTTATGGCCGACCTCGAAGATCTGGGACTGCTCTACCAGCCCCACACCTCGGCGGGACGCGTTCCAACCGATCGCGGGCTGCGCCTTTATCTTGACTCCATCATGAAATTTAAAGAATTGGAGAAGGAGGAACGGGCCCTCATTCGCCGCGCCTTCAGGGAATCGCAGGGAGATATCACCGAACTGCTGCGCCGGACGTCCCGAATCCTCTCCAAGTTTTGCGGACAGGCCGGCGTCGTGCTCTGGCCGAAACTGACCATGACGCGCCTGAAACACATCGAGTTCATCCGGCTGCGCCCCAACCATGTGGCGGTCATCCTGATTTCGAAATCGGGATTGGTGCACCACAGTTTCCTGGATGTGGACGAGGATATCAGGCAGGAAGAATTGGACCGCTATGCACGCTATGTAAACGAACTCCTGCAGGATGTTCCCCTCGGCGAGATCAAACAGCGCATCCTGGAGGAGATGCGGAACGAGAAGATCCTCTTTGATCAACTCTATTCGCGGGCCCTTGCCATCACTGAGCGCGCGTTTCAAACGACCTTCGAGAACGCCGAGGTATACATCGAGGGACAGACGAAGCTGCTCAACAATCCCGAGTTCGCCGATGTCGAGCGGATGCGGCGCATTTTGGACGCTTTCGAGGAAAAATCAAGAATCATCCGCCTGCTCGACATGACGCTCAGAACGACCATGGGGGTAAGCATCATCCTGGGCCCCGAGAGTGAACTGGAAGAGCTTGGAGAAATCAGCTTAATTTCCTCTCCGTATCGTCGTGGCGATACCGAACTGGGGGTCCTTGGGGTCATCGGCCCCTTGCGGATGGACTACTCACGCATTATTCCCGTGGTCGAATTTACCGCCTGCTTGTTAAGTCAACTCCTTGAGGAGCCAGAGGGACCCTGAAGGCCCCTCATCTATTTTTATATGGAGGATTAGCATCGATGATTACGCAAGATGACCAGGATGAAAGCCTCAATCCCGGCGCAGGGCCTCGTCGGGGAGATGACGCAGAGCTTCCTGTTCCGAGTGAGATTTCACCAGAAGAAGGCCAAGATATCCTGGCGAAAAAAGACGAAGAAATAAAGCAACTCCAAGATCGCATTCTGCGCATGGCAGCGGAAATGGAAAACACGCGCAAGCGCCTGGAACGAGACAAGTCCGAAAGCATCAGCTTCGCCAATGAAGGACTTGATCCGGGGACTCCTTCCGGTCATCGACAATTTGGAACGCGCCCTCCAGCATGGCGAAGAAGATCCGAACTGCCAGCGGCCTGCTCGAAGGCGTGAGACTGACATTGAAGAGTTTTGGGGAGGTTCTTGGCAAATTCGGCTGCGTCCCTTTCGATTCGATTGGGAAGACCTTCGATCCCAATTTTCATGAAGCCGTCATGCAGCAGGAATCACCCGAACATCCCGAAAAAACCATCCTTCAGGAATTGCAGAAAGGCTATACGCTGCGTGATCGCCTTCTTCGCCCCGCGATGGTGATTGTTTCCAAGGCTTCGCAGTGAGCCCAATCGGCTAAGAGGGTAGTGGCACATGGCGCATGGAATGATTATCGAAAAGATATTATGAATTCTTAGAACGGCATAATGTCTTATAGGAGGCAAACCCGATGAGTAAAGTTATAGGCATCGATCTCGGTACCACCAATTCGGTGGTTGCCATCATGGAGGGAAAAGAAGCGAAAGTAATCCCCAATGCTGAAGGTGGTCGCACCACCCCTTCCATGGTCGCTTTCACCGAAAATGGCGAGAGGCTGGTTGGTCAGGTGGCCAAACGCCAGGCGATAACCAATCCGGAGAATACCATATTTGCCGTGAAGCGCCTGATTGGTCGCAAGTATGATTCCAGGGAAGTGCAGCAGGACGTTAAGATCCTGCCCTACAAAATCGTAAAGGCCCCCAATGCTGATGCGCACTTGCAGATTCGAGGCCGCGATTACAGCCCCACGGAGATTTCCGCGTTTATGCTGATGAAGATGAAGCAGACCGCGGAAGATTACCTGGGAGAAAAGGTGACGGAAGCGGTCATCACCGCCCCAGCCTACTTCAATGACAGCCAGCGGCAGGCTACCAAGGATGCCGGAAAAATTGCCGGGCTGGAGGTCTTGCGCATCATCAACGAACCGACGGCCGCCTCCCTGGCCTACGGCCTGGACAAGAAGAAGGACGAGAAAATCGCCGTCTTCGATCTGGGTGGCGGCACTTATGACATCTCCATTCTGGAAATCGGGGAAGGCGTTTTCGAAGTCAAGTCGACCAACGGTGACACCCATCTGGGAGGAGAGGATTTCGACCAGCGCATCATTGACTGGCTGGCTGCGGAATTCAAGAAGGATTACGGAATTGACCTTCGCAGTGACAAGATGGCTCTCCAGCGTCTGAAAGAAGGCGCCGAAAAAGCGAAAATCGAACTTTCCTCGACCATGGAGACCGAAATCAACCTCCCCTTTATCACTGCTGATGCGTCAGGCCCCAAGCACATGAACATCAAATTGACGCGGGCCAAGCTGGAATCCCTCGTCGAGGGCCTCATCGATCGCCTCGGCCCCCCCATGGAGCAGGCACTGCGCGATGCCGGGCTGAATCGGGGCGCCATTGACGAAGTGATTCTCGTAGGCGGCATGACCAGAATGCCGCGCGTACAGCAGAAGGTGCAGGAATTTTTTGGCAAGGAGCCCCACAAGGGGGTCAACCCCGATGAGGTGGTGGCAATTGGCGCCGCCATTCAGGCCGGCGTGCTCAAAGGCGAGGTCAAGGACGTCCTGCTCCTCGATGTGACACCGCTTTCCCTCGGGATCGAAACCCTCGGCGGCGTCATGACCCGCCTCATCGAGCGCAATACCACCATCCCGACGCGCAAGAGCCAGATCTTTTCCACGGCAACCGACAGTCAAACGGCGGTTTCCATCCACGTGCTTCAGGGTGAACGGGAAATGGCAGCGAACAACAAGACCCTAGGCCGCTTTGAACTGGTCGGGATTCCGTCGGCCCCGCGAGGAATTCCCCAGATCGAGGTGACCTTCGATATCGATGCCAACGGCATTGTGCACGTTTCCGCAAAAGACCTTGCCACCCAGAAAGAACAGTCGATTCAGATCACCGCCTCCAGCGGTCTTTCGGAAGCGGAGATCAATCAGTTCATCAAGGAAGGCGAGCTGCATGCCGAGGAGGACAAAAAGAAGCGCGAACTGGTGGAGACCAGGAATCATGCGGACGCTCTCATCTACAGCACCGAAAAAACCCTGCGCGATATGGGCGATAAAATTGACGCCAAGACCCGGCAGGACATCGAGGCGCAAATTGAAAAACTGAAACAGGTCATGGACGGCGCTGACAAAGATGCGATTCAGCAGGAAATGGAGCAACTCACCGCGGTCTCCCACAAGCTTGCTGAGGAGGCTTATAAAAAAGCGGCCGAACAGCAGGCTGCCGGCGCCGGTGCGGGAGGAGGCCATGAGGAAGCGGCAGGCCCTCATAAGAAACCGGACGACGATGTGGTCGATGCTGATTTTCAAGAAGTAAAGGACAAGTAATATGTAACATTGCCTTGCCTACGGGGCCGTCAGGAGGATGAACTCGGTTCCCTAATCGAATTTGGGTGAGGGGTTCCGGATTTTAGGGGCACACCAGTTTTGGTGTGCCCTTGTTGCTGTTTTAGGGTATACATAATCCCGAACTTTGGCTCGGGATGCCCTGATATACAAGGGTACTTTGATGAAGGTCCAAGCCGTGTGGGGCAGGCTTTCCAGCCTGCCATGCCGAACTGGCCGAAAGGCAGGCAGGAAAGCCTGTTTCACAGATTAAGGCCCCCCGCGGAAACCTCGTTGTGGCATTAACTGATGCAAGTCTACGAGAGGCGCACGATGAACAAAATGAAAATGTGGGCTATGGTTTTCTTCGCTTTGGGGTTTCTCGCGAATTGTGCGACTGCCCCCCAGCAACCTGCCGAAACGACGCCCACACCGAAACTTACCACGACCACCCCGGCTCAAGCCGAAGCCTTATGGCAACAAGGTGAAAAGGCCCAAAAGGCGGGTAATCTTCCCGCGGCGATTGCTTCCTGGGAACGCATCATCCAGACCTATCCCAATTATGCCATTGCGGCAAAATCCTACTACACCCTCGGCGGGATTTATCTGGGCCAGGGGCAGCCGGAGAAAGCCTTGCAGTACTATGATTACCTTATATACGCCTATCCCGGCTGGGAAAGCATTGGCCCGGCAAAGCTGGACAGGATGCGGGCCTGGTCCATGACGGGGAAGAAAAAACAGGTCACGAAAGAAGCGGTGCCTCTCTGGGAAGCTTCCAGCGGCCATCCCGGTGTCCAGGTCGGGCTCAGCAGCCTGATGGCCGGCATCTATGGCAGCGAAGGCGACATCAGCACTGGATTCGATTGGCTCACCGCCGGGTTTGGGGTTGCCCGAACGCCGGAGGACAAGAAGACGCTCACCCAGGCTACGGTTAATCTCCTTAACAGTACGGACGCGAGTACCGCGCAACGATTATTGAAGAAAAACCCGCCCGACTTCATGAGGGTCTTCCTTTATTATCGGTTAACCCAGTCCGACGCGCAGAAAGCTCAGTCCGATGCGGCCAGCCAGAGTCTCCGCGAACTTTTGAGTCGAAACCCATCACACCCGCTCGTTACCGAAATGCAGGGAGCGGGGAAGCAACCGTCTACTTCTGCTCCCATGCCTGTGCCGGCGTCCGCACCCGGCCCCCCCGAGGTTGCCACTAAGGTCAACCCCGAGCGGGTCGGATGCCTCGTCCCGCTCAATGGACCTTACGCCAAGTATGGCGACATGGTTTTGAAGGGCTTGAACCTGGCGTCGGAACATTGGAATGAGGCGCATCCGGATCAACGGGTTACCGTCGTTGTCAAGGAGGCTCAAAGCGATCCCGCGCTGGCCGTTAAATCCCTCGAGGACCTGGTCAAGGAAGATGGGGTCATGGCCGTGATCGGTCCCCTGGGCACCCAGACTGCCAAGAGCTGTCGCCCCCACGGCCAACAGGTGGGGCATACCCCTCCTGACCCTGACCCAACAGGATGAGGAGACGGAACGCAATCCTTATGTCGTCCATGTTTTCCTTGATAATCGCGAACTGGTTCGAACGCTGGTCGGTTACTGCAAGGATAAGCTGGGCGCCACCCGTTTTGCGGTACTCTACCCGGACGATCGCTATGGGCAAAATCTGTCCAAAATCTTCTCCGAGACGGTGAAGGAATCTGGTGGGAACCTTCTGGCGAGCGTTTCCTACAAGGACAAGACCACCGATTTTCGAGAGCCCATCGAGAAATTGCTCACCATTGCCAAAAAGAACAGCCCACCCACCGGCGTCGAGACCACTCCCTTTGACATCCTGTTCGTGCCCGATCAGGTGCAAACGGTGGCACTGATCGCCCCGCAACTGCCTTACAACAATGTTGTCGGCGTCACGCTGCTCGGGACCAACCTCTGGGGCGAGGCACCCCTGGTGCAGGCCGGCGGGGTATACGTCGAGCGGGCCGTATTTGCTACGCCATTCATGGCGGACAGCCAGAATCGCAACGTTAAGGCCTTTCGGGAAAGGTTCGAGACAAAATATAACGCTTCTCCCTCGTATCTGGAGGCCCAGGCTTACGATGCTCTGATGCTCTTCCTCGAGGCGCGCAGTGGGCTCAGTGGTGAGGTGAAAGACCGCGCCGCATTGCTGCGCAACCTCCAGCAGATTCGAGACTTCGAAGGGGTTGCCGGGACCTATTCATTTAATCAGCAGGGGCAACTGGACCGGGAATACATGCTTTTTCAGGTGGTGAACGGACAGCTGGTGCAACTTAATCCTTGAGAGCAATCGGTACTTGGTTGATGGTTGATAGTTGATGGTATGATGGTTGATGGTTGGTATGGTTGGTTGGTGCAGTTGAATTTTTGAGAACATGCAGCGCGGTCTTGACAAGACGACAAGTGAGCTTATAATGCGTCTGGGCTTAGACGAGTGGAACACCTGTTCAACGAGATCAGAAAGAATGTTATCCGGAGGGTTTAAAAATGCCAATCTACGAATATGAATGCACCAAATGTGGGAAGATGACCGAAGCAATTCAGAGATTTTCCGATCCACCTCTGGCATCGTGTTCTCACTGCAGCGGAGAATTGCATAAGCTCATCTCGATGAGCACTTTCCACCTCAAAGGTTCGGGTTGGTATGTAACGGATTATGCAGGCAAGAACGCGAGCACCTGTGCAACCAAGAATACCGAGGCGGTGAAAACCGAAACCACCGAGAAAAAGAGCGAGACTACGACAACCGAGTGACGTCCGGGTTGAATTGTTTTTCTTTTTAGCACCATCGGGCTGAGCATCATGCTGGTCCGAACCTCGGAGTAAGTCAGCATAAAAATTTGGTGAGAGGCATTCAATAGCATTCCACTGAAGCGGGCCATTATCAGCCCGCTTTTCTTATTTTGAAGGGCATTTTAATATCTGAGGGAAGGCCGGGGAGACTTTTGTGAGCAAGGGTTTACTCATTGTATTCACCGGGAACGGCAAGGGCAAGACGACCGCAGCACTGGGGATGGCCCTTCGTGCTGCCGGGCACGGCCTGAAAGTCTTGATTCTGCAGTTCATTAAGGGCGCCTGGTCGTATGGCGAACTGGAAACCTTGAAACGCTTTCGAGGAGATCACGATCGAACCGTTGGGATCAGGTTTCACCTGGAAGAAAGAGACACTCGAGGAAGACGCCCGGCTCGCCCGATCGGGCTGGGAGCGGGCTGCAACTGCAATAACAGGGTCCTCTTACGATATGATCATCCTCGATGAGCTGAACTATGTTCTCTCCTATGGCCTGCTCCCGCTCGAACCGGTGCTGGAGGCGATCAGCAAGCGCCCGGCAAAGCTCCACGTCGTGGTCACGGGAAGAAATGCTCCCGACGAGCTGGTGCGTGCGGCTGACCTCGTCACCGAGATGCGCCGGATCAAACATCCCTATCACGACCAGGGGATCAAGGCCCAACCCGGCATCGAATTCTGAGGGGTATTAGTGGCGTAGTGATTTGGGACAAAACGCTCATCTGCCAGTGCGACACGAGCAATACTTTTAAATGAGGGATTGCGGGAGGGCTGGAAAACCACCCTCCCGCTTTTGTCAGTCCGCTTTTGCGCCTTCCAACAGGGCCTTGATGCGCCTTTCCTCAGCACGACCAGCAGCGAGTTGACGTTCCAACTCATTCCTTTTCAGTGCTCCGGAGGCCGGGCCTTCAAGTTCCTTCTCCAGGCGCTCCACTTCCTTCATTACTCGGTACAATTCCCTGGCCAAAATCCTAATACTCATCGTGAGCACCCATCTTCCGGTACTCCACAGGTTGATCTGCGGGGCGGCACGTTCTCTTTGCTAGTTCCGGAGATAACTCTCATAGGCCAGATCGAATTTGCCTCTGGCTCCGGAAGGCAAGTTTAAGTTGACCCCACAATCAGGGGGTAGTCGGTCCAGACGCAGAGAAGGGTTCAAGACCTGTAAATCGCTTACCGGGACTTTGATCCATTTGGCCACCTGCTCAAGTCGCAGAGGCGATTTAATCGAAATGGATTCGAAGTCATAACCACGAGAAAATTGAGGGTACTTGAACCCGTGGGCTTCCAGATCACGCATGATCTGGATAGCAGCCAGGACCTTGGGGACATATGCCCGGGTAATGCCTGGCAAAGTTCTCCGTCTGGAGAGTTCCCAGAAATCGCTCGTTCGAGCTCCTTCTCATCACGCTTGCCACATAAGTATCTCCTGCATTGTAAGCAGCCAGCGCCAAGGGCCAGGACTCAAATTGGTCATACAACGAGCGTAAGTATTTGGCGGCGGCTTGGGTGGACTTGATCGGATCGTGTCGCTCATCCACCCAGCGGTCAACTCTCAGTCCCATAGATCGGGCCGTCGCCGCCAACAGTTGCCAGTAACCAACTGCTCCTCCGTATGATGCGTATCGTCTGAAACAGCTTTCCACAAAAACCACGGAAACCATATCAGGCGGGACACCATGGGATGTTAGAATCTCTGTCATGATCGGGACATACGGCCGGGATCGCTCCAGGGCGTCCTCAAAGGTTGGTCGGCCTTCTCCCGTGAAGAAGCAGATGTATTGTTTAATAGCCGGTTGATTCGGAATATGGATCTGCGTCCCATTACTCCGTCGACCAGCAGGGGGAATATGAGGATTTGGGTTTGGCGGGAACAAAGACGTCAACCGCGCAGGCAACCCCGGGAACGGCTCGTCGTAGACGGAAAGCGAATGCGACGCCGCGCCTGAAGGTTCCTGACCGGGTTCGGTCCTTGCCTGAATTTCTACTGTAGACAAACTAACCATCAAAAATACCGTTAAGCTGGTCCTCAGCAAGCTTCGCTGAAGACTGGTTCTTGCGTCCCCCAGCTGGTGCCTCCAGAATCTGGAATCAGGCGCCATACTGGTTCTCCTCGTTTCTCAAAGAAACCCAATATCGCCCTCGCGGATCAACCGTAAGAGTGTTAGGAAGGAGCGCTTTTTAGCACATAAGGAAGGCTCCTGGCAACCGCCGTAAATCGGGTTTTTCAGGGATTATGGCGGAATAGCCCGGAAATCGTTGCTTCCGGCCCCTACCGGCGAGGTATCCGGAAGCTGATGACACCACTTGAATAACTCTGAGCAGTGCCGGATGATTTTGGTCGGATGTCGATCATTTTTACGCGTAATATTGCAACCAATCTCTTTATTAATCGTTAAATATCATCCAATCATCGCTTTTCTTAATCGGAGCCGAAATACCTGCGATCTCCTTGCGATTTTATTTCCATCGGCGCCCTGCCCATCCCCCTCACCTTGACACCTTCCAACGAATCCCCTATAGAATAAGGGCACGCCGTCAGGGCAGAGTTTGGCATCCAGATGAGATGGGCCTAACGAAGCGATCCGTTAATTTGTCCGGCCCCACTGCAAGCAGGGAAAGATCATGGCTGAAAGATCACCGCTTAAGACCTTCCGCAATATCGGCATAATCGCCCACATCGATGCCGGAAAAACCACCGTGACCGAGCGCATCCTGTTCTATACCGGCCGCTCCCACAAGATGGGCGAGGTGCACGACGGCACCGCCGTCATGGATTGGATGGAGCAGGAGCAGGAACGAGGGATTACCATCACTTCTGCCGTGACCACCTGCCACTGGCGAGGCCATGAGCTGCATCTCATCGACACCCCCGGGCATGTTGACTTTACGATCGAAGTGGAACGCTCCCTGCGGGTGCTCGATGGCGCGATTGCCGTGTTTTGCGCGGTGGGGGGCGTGGAGCCTCAATCGGAGACCGTGTGGCACCAGGCGGACAAGTACCTCGTTCCCAAAATTGCCTTTGTCAACAAGATGGACCGCATCGGGTCCGACTTTCACAATGTGGTGCGGCAAATCGAGGATAAATTCAAGACCCATCCTCTCCCCCTGCAATTGCCTCTCGGTCAGGAGTCGGATTTTCGCGGTGTGGTCGACCTGCTGCACCTCCGGCAGATTGTCTGGCTGGAGGAGACCCTCGGAGCGCAGTACGTCACTCAGGAAATCGATCCTTCCCTTATGCCCGAAGCTTTGGAAGCGCGTGACCGGCTGGTCGCCATGGTTGCCGAATGGGATGAACCACTCATGGAACGCTACCTGGAAGGAGAAGACATCGCCGCCTCCGACCTCATCCCGATCATTCGCAAGCTCACCCTGCAGCTCAAAGTGGTCCCGATTCTGTGCGGCACGGCACTGCGCAACAAGGGCATTCAACCCCTGCTTGATGCCATTGTCGATTTCCTCCCTTCCCCCCTGGATGTCCCCCCTATCGATGGGGTGAATCCTCAGACAAAAGCCAGGGAGCACCGCCTCAGCAGCGAGCAGGAGCCATTCGCGGCCCTGGCCTTCAAAATCGTTATGGACCAGGGACGGAAACTGACCTATGCGCGGCTCTATTCCGGAACACTGAAGGTGGGAGATGACGTTTTGAATGTTTCCAAGGGGACCCGAGAAAAGGTTTCCCGCATTTTTCAGATGCATGCCAACAAGCGCGATCGCCTGGAGCAGACCGGAGCGGGCAACATTGTTGCCTTGATGGGTTTGAAATCAGCGACAACGGGAGATTCCCTATGCGAGGCAAACCATCCGATCCTGCTCGAGCCCATCGATACCTACGAACCCGTTATGTCCATCGCCGTAGAGGCCAAGACCCGCGATGACCAGGAAAAGCTCATGGACGCCTTGAGCAAACTCTCCGAGGAGGACCCCACCTTTCGCTTCATTGAAGATGCCGACACCGGCCAGACGATCATCAGCGGCATGGGCGAGCTGCACCTGGAGATCGTTGTTGCCCGCCTCGAACGGGACTACAACGCCGGCGTCAACGCCGGCAAACCCCAGGTCGTCTATCGTGAAACCATTGCCCGGGATGCTTTGGCGGAGGGTACTTTTGACCGTGAAATCGGCGGCGCCCGGCACTATGCCATGGTCGAGCTCCACCTGGCACCCCTGGTTCGGGGAAGCGGTAATGTGGTGGTCAATAAGGTCAGAGACGCTTCCATCCCCGAGCTGTTCTTCCCAGCCCTGGAAGAAGGGGTTCGGGACGGCTTCAGCAGCGGCCCGCTCATGGGATACCCGGTCGTCGATGTCGAGGCATTGATCCTTGGGGGCACCTTCCATGAATCGTTTTCCAGTGAACTGGCGTTCAGGGTGGCCGCGACCATGGCTTTCAAGAAGGCTTTCGAGCTGGCATCGCCCGTCCTGCTTGAGCCGTACATGGCGGTAGAGGTCCTGGTGCCGGATGAGTTTCTGGGAGAAGTCCTCGGTGATGTGAATCTCCGCAAAGGGCGTGTGGAAAGCATCACCGCGCGCAAAGCCATCCAGGTGGTGCGGGGAGTGGTGCCGCTTTCCCGGATGTTTGGATATTCGACCGCGCTGAGGTCGGCAACTCAGGGGCGGGCCCTCTTCACCATGCATTTTTCCCACTATGATGTGTCCTCTCAAGGCTGACCGGAATTTTTTCGGCTTTTGAAAAAAATCTTCTTATTAACTTGCCATAAACAAGATCTTGCTTTATGGTTCCGAAATTCTGGGGTTTATGCAGGCAGTTCAGCAAAAATACCCGCAGCACGGCAGGTTGCTCCGATCATTACGTAGCGTCAATCGGCGTGCTTTTTTAGCAAAGGGTTTCAGACCTTAGGCAAGTCTTTTTTGAAAGGTAGGTGAAAACTGGATGCCGGAGGCCGAGACAAAAGAAAGTATAGAAAAGAAAATACGCAAGCTCCGCAAAGACTTTCAAAAGAACGTTCAACCTGTGCTGCGTCGCCATAACTATTACCTGTCCAAGGGGGAGCGCCGTCGCATCAAGAAGAAAAAGGCTATCAAGCGAATTCAACGGCGGGAACGCCGCCTGATGCGGTCTGCGTAAGCTTTCCACGACGACAGCAGGGGGCCGTGATGTGGACAGATGATTTAAAAACAGCAAGAGGCGCGGTATAGTCAGCGTCGCTCGGGAGTAACCCTCCTCGGCCTGCATCGTCTTCTTGTTTGCTGCATGAAAAAGCCCTGGGTGTGACGCATCACCCAGGGCTTCACTTTTTCTACCGGGACACTCTCTCTCGTCTAGCGCTGCTTTAAAATATTCCGCGCAATCACCAGGCGCATGATTTCGTTGGTGCCTTCGTAAATCTGGGTAATCTTGGCATCGCGCAGGTGGCGTTCCATCGGGTATTCCTTGCAGTAACCGTAGCCTCCGAGCACCTGGACGCCCTCGATACCGCACGCCATCGCTACATCCGAGGCCAGTAGTTTGGCCATCGCCGACTCCTTCTCATAGTGCTTGCCATTCTGTTCCAACCACGCCGCCCGCAGGATCAGCAGTTCGGCGGCGTCGAGCTGCGTGGCCATGTCGGCGAGTTTCCATTGGATGGCCTGGAATGAGGAAATCGGCTTGCCGAACTGTTCTCGAGCCTTGCTGTATTCGATGGCTTCATCGAGGGCCGCGCGTCCGATCCCGAGCGCCTGAGAAGCAATGCCGATGCGCCCGCCATCCAGAGTGGTAAGCATTTGCCGGAAACCTTCACCCGGTTTTCCCAGGAGGTTTTCCTTGGGGATTCTGGCATCCTCGAAAAACAGCTCCGCCGTTCCCGAGGCGTTGATCCCGAGTTTATCCTCGACCTTGCCCACCTTGAAACCGGGGGTATTTTCAAAATCAATGATAAAGGAGCTGATTCCCTTGTACCCCGCTGCCTTGTCGGTGATTGCAGCCAGGACACAATACCTGGCGACATTGCCGTTGGTGATAAATCTCTTGCTGCCGTTAATGACCCACTGGTTGCCATCGAGCACCGCCGTCGTCTTCATATTGGCAGGGTCCGACCCGGCGCCGGCCTCGGTCAGACCGTAGCATCCCAGCACTTTGCCACTGGCGACCGGGGGCAGGTACTGCTTCTTCTGCTCCTCAGTGCCGTAGGCATAGACGGGAAAATTGTACAAGCTGTTACAGACGCTCATGATGACGCCACAGGAAGCGCACGCCTTGGAAATCTCGATCATGGCCAGGGCATAGCAGATATAGTCCATTCCGGCGCCCCCGTACTGTTCCGGAATGGTAATCCCCATCAGTCCCAACTCCCCCATTTTTGCGCAAATCTCGGCCGGATGGCGATGAGAGCGATCCAGTTCCATCGCAATCGGCTTGATTTCCCTTTCGGCAAACTTTCGCGCCATATCCTGGATCATCTTTTGTTCTTCGGTCAGCTCAAAATTCATAACAGGTCCCCCCTCTCATGAAATGTTTCCCCGATCATCGCGGATTACGGTGAACACACGCTTTTTTATGGTTCACCATTTCCTCACGCGAAGCCGCAAGGACGCAAAGGCATTCGAGCCTCTCTTCGCGCCTTCGCGTCTTCGCGTGAGACTGCCTGCTGAGATCACCTAAAGCGGTGACGAGCCTGTTCCTGTTCGATCCAAATCGATAGAGGTCGAAATCTGCAGTCCCGATCCAGCTCGTTCTCATCCGGAAAGTGGTACCTTGCTCTGTAGGAGGGGCTTCCAGCCCCGATCTCGGCTGGGAAGCCGCTCCTGCAAAATCGGGTTTCCGGATGGACGCTAGCTCGTAAGCGAACCCTTAAACTCCGGTTTGCGCTTTTCAAGAAATGCCGTAACTCCCTCCCTGGCATCCTCGCTGGCAAAACAGAGCCCGAAGGCTTCGACTTCGAGGGCACAGCCACTCTTAAGATCCACGTCCATGCCCCGATTGATCACCTGTTTGAGCGACCGAAGCACACCCTGGGCCCGCGTTGCCAGCAGCCTGGCTGCCTTCATGGTCTCTTCCATGAGCTGCTCGGCGGGAAATACCTTGGCGACCAGACCCAGCTCCTTGGCCTGCTGAGCGTCGATCATTTCGCCGGTCATGCAGAGTTCCTTGGCTTTCGCACGCCCGATCATCCGCGACAGCCTCTGGGTCCCGCCAAAACCCGGGATCAGGCCGAGGTTGACTTCGGGCTGACCAAACCTTGATTTATCGGAGGCGTAGATGAAATCACAACTCATGGCAATTTCACACCCGCCCCCCAGAGCAAAACCGTTCACACAGGCGATCACCGGTTTGGGCAGGTGTTCGAGCTTGAAGAATATGCCCTGTCCCACTTCCCCGAAATGCCTTGCCTGGAGGGGATTCATCTTGGGAAATTCGGTGATATCGGCCCCGGCCACAAAGGCCCTGTCCCCGGCGCCGGTCAGCACGAGCACGTGAACGCTCTCATCCTGCTGCACCTTGTCGATCACATCGTTCACTTCTTCCAGGGTCTTCGGATTAAGGGCATTCAAGGCCTTTGGCCGGTTGAATGTGAGTACCCCAACCCCGTCTTGAACTTCGAACAGAATGTTTTCATAAGCCATGGCAAGCACCCTCCCTGTCCCTTGTTGGTCCATAACGCATTACCATTATGGCCGCTCGTTCCCCACCACTCGATGATACCGAACCTCGAAGCACCAAACGTTAAACGCCTAATACTACAAACTAAGAACCAAGAGCTAAAGGCCACTTGTTGCCAACAAGGAGGGCGGGTTTTCTAACCCGCCGCCCCTCCAAAACAAGAGCCAAGGGCTAAGAACCACTTGTTCCCGACATTCGACAATCCGCTCGGCAGGAAGCCCGATCCGCCGCAAAGCTTCTCTGGCAGCAATAACGGCCGAAACACTCTTAGCGCATCCGGAGCCCCTGCCGCACCAACATTGACCGCCCTTTGCATCCCTGACGCCGACGCAATGGGCGAAAAACGAGGGTTTGAACCGCAGTCGATGGAACGGAACCCGAAAGAGAAAGATGAAACCCGACGTCACTTCTTTGTTGTATACGCCTGCTTATAGGAGATCACTTCGGCTTTGTCAAATTCATTTCCCAAAGCATTCGCATGATGCGGAAGACTCAAGAAGCGGACTGGAGAGTACCCCTGATCTCCCGGCTGAAAGCTCAGGAGGTTTTCCTGGGGACCAATTGCTATCAGAATATCACCTGCTTCGAAAAGCTCCTGTGGGGATGGATTATAGATCATGGTGCCGTCGCGGCGCTTGATGGCCACCACGATCAAGTTGTACTGGTAGCGGATGCCGGAGTGCATAAGCTCCTTCCCGACGAGTTCGGCATCATCAGGAATGACGATCTCCTCCAGGCTCAGTTCCAGACCTTCAGCCGATAAGGCCAGTTCCAGGAAGTCGGTCACGGTCGGTCGCAGGACATTCTGAGCGATGTGACGTGCTCCGGTGGCAAACGGTGACACGACGCGGTTGGCGCCTGCTTTCAGCAACCTTTTATGGGTGCTGGGGCTGCCCGCGCGGGCAAAAATGAGCAGATCTTTCTTGAGGTCTCTTGCAGTGAGCACGATGAAGACATTGTCGGTGTCCCGGTTCACCACCGCCACCAGGCCTTTGGCTCTCTGGATACCGGCGGCAACGAGATTTTCCTCTTCCGTCGCATCGGCGGTAAGGTGCAGAATTCCTTTCTCCCGGAAGCGGATAACGAGGGACTCATCGGTATCAAGCACCACGACAGGAATGTTGTGGGTCATTAATTCCTGGACAATGATCTGCCCCATCTGTCCATAGCCGCAGACGATGTAATGGTCTTCCAGTTGGCCGAGCTGCTTTTTCAATCTGCGCCTCCGATAGAGTTCAATCAGATTCTGATCAACAATAACCTGACTGAAGTAAATCAGGCTGTAAGTGAGAAACCCCGCCCCCGTCAGAATCAGAACGATAGTGAAGATCCGTCCCGCATCATTGAGCGGCCTCACCTCAGCGAAGCCGACAGTCGCCAGAGTAATGACGGTCATGTACAGTGCTTCAAGAAACGTGAAGTGCTCAACAAGAATGTATCCCGAAACCCCGAAGGTCACCAACAGTCCCGTCAAAACAATCAGGAAAAGGACCCTGCGCAGGGTTGTAACAAGCCACGGATCAGTCATCTCGAAATCCAGACAGAATGCCTTGTGAGAAATGGGCATTGCCCTAATGCGGTAGCGGCTGGGTTAATCCCCGGTACCTCAAGCTAACTTTTCTGCCCTGAAAGGGCTCAACAAACCAGCCCAGGGTCAGCGACAGCGCCACCCTGGGGAGCCAAGTACAACAGAAATCCTTACCCTGAAGGGGTTACCTGGAACATTCCGACCCGACGATTTATCTAAACCTTTCAGCGTAAGCGAAGAGGGGATTATGCCCTCCCAGAACCTCAGCGGAGCAGCCGCCGACCAAGAGGACCAGCTTTTTGCAGCACCGGTCTAACAAGGTCCGGAATAAAATACCGCGACAGCATCACAAAGACCACGGCAAAACACATGCCGCTGATCCCGATCGCGTAGAGCGCTTCCCAATAGGGATGGACGTCGACATCGACAAACCTGAATTTGACCACGAGCATCGCAGGAAATCCCGCCAGCAGCGAGATCGCGGCCACTTTCATGAAATCTTTACCCAGGCCGAGAAAGGCCTCCCCTCCGAAGCGGTGATACCACCAGAGGCTCAACAATCCGGTGTAGAGGCCGACCGAAACGGAGCTGGCCAGGGCCACGCCGACGGCCTGCAGGTGAGGCGTGACGAAATAATAGACCGGGACCGAAAGGAGGGTCGTGGCCGTGCCGATGACCGCTGGCGTAATCGTATCCTGTTGGGCGTAATAGCCCCGCCCCAGGACCTGCTGGAACCCCCAGCAGGAAACCGCAATGAGCAGGATCAGGAGCAATTGCGATGTCCGGAGCGTATCCGAAGCCCCGAAATGGCCCTGCTGAAAGATCAGCCTGATGGTTGGCTCGGAGACGACCATCATCCAGACCGTCAGGGGAACCAGAAGGGTGAGGGTGCCCCGCAGCGCCGTGTTCAGGGTCTGATGGAATTTGGGGAATTCTTGCTTTGCCACGAGCTCGGCGAGAAAGGGGTACGAGGCGACACCGGCGGCCTGAGCCACGACCCCGACGGGAACGAGCATGATGCGGCGTGCATAGTTCAACCAACTGATCGCGCCGGTGCCGGCCAACGACCCAAAGATCCGAACCAGTTGTTCATCCAGAACCACGACGGACTGACCCACCATGAGCGGCAGTGCCAGCAGGAAAAATTTCTTCAAACCAGGATGATAAAGAGAAAAACCGAGCTTGAGGCCGGCTCCGGACCTGGCCGCCAGATAAGGCAGGCAAAGGGCGCCGACAAAGGCCCCGGCCAGCACACCCCAGCAGAACCCTTCCATGCCTCGGTTGCGCAGGAGAACCCCGCCCAGAATGATCATGAAGTTGTAGATCAGCGGCATAAGGGCCGGGACCAGGAACTGCTTGCGAAGATAGAGGATGGCCGTGATGCACGCCCCCAGGAGGAAGCAGATCTGCGCCGGGAGGACGATCCTCAAGAACAACGCCAGCCGCTCCAGGGCCTCCGCGTTAAGCCCGGGAGCGGCGAGGTAAGCAAGCCTGGGCGCAAACACCATGGCCAGGGCGGTGAGGGCACCGATGAGAAGGGCGATCCAGGTGAAGACCGTCGAGAAGAAGCGCCATCCGTCTGCCTCATCCTTTTCAAAAGCTACGCTCAAGAGGGGAATGAGCGTGATGGAAAAATAGGCGCCGGCCAGGAGGTAGTTGATGAAGTCCGGGATGACGAACGCCGCAAAGTACAGGTCCGACTCCGTCGTCGCTCCGAAGAGGTAGGAAATGACCTTGTCCCGGATCAAACCCATGAACCGGGAAAGGAGCACGCTGACGCCCATGATCAGGGCGGCCCATCCCATCTGCTGGCGACGACTCAGAAAGGAGAGGAGCTTGCCTCTTGGCGCCGGGCTGGCGTTGCTATCCTTCGTCATGTTATCCGGTCGTCCTCGCAGGTCTTTTGTCCTTGCTTAGGGGAGCAAAGTTTGTTACATGATGGAGCGTCATAATCAAGTGCGCCCATAGCTCAGCTGGATAGAGTGCCGGACTACGAATCCGTAGGCCGTAGGTTCGAATCCTACTGGGCGCACCAGAAAATTCAAGGGGTTATGCTCAATAGAGGGTAACCCCGTTTTCATTCTTGGCCCAAGATCGCTCCGGATCGCGCCAATCGGAACATTGCAGTTACCCTTCAGTGATGCGCCGGCACGTCTCAGGGCGCGGAAACGAAAATACCTCACTCCCGCCTTTCTGCAAAGCGTCTTCATAAACTTCTTACGGTCCTTGGCAGGGACCAACCGGGAAGATCTCTTGAAAGGGGCCTCCCAGATTTTTCGAGTGGCTCGGGACGCGAAGGTACTGGCGATCTATACTCGTTGAGGACGAAAAGTTTCGTTCCTGGGGATTTGCTTTTTGGGAGCGCGGGCATTCCTGCCCGCGAGTCAAAATGCTATATCCCATCCTTAATCCGTAGAGCAGTTCATGGATGCTTGCCGTCTCTTCTCTCAGCCGTGAAGGAGCTTGCAGATAAGGACGGAGGCGATCACCGCCACCAGGTCCGCAATGATCCCGGCGGCCAGAGCGTGCCGGATGCGCTTTATCTGCACGGCCCCGAAGTAGATTGCAAGCACGTAGAAGGTCGTCTCCGAGGACCCCTGAATGGTTGAGACCAGGTAGCCCGTGTAGCTGTCCGGGCCAATGACGGGGTCTTTGATAAAGGAAGCCAGGACGGCGAATGCCCCGGAGCCGGAAAGAGAGCGAAGGATTGCCATCGTGAGCCCCTCCGGGGGGAGCCCCAGCATGCCGGTCCACCCGCCAAGCCCCTTCACCATGACTTCCATGGCCCCGCTGGCACGGAACATACCGATTGCCACAAGAATTGCCACCAGGTAAGGGATGATCCTTACAGCGACCTGAAAACCCTCCCGGGCCCCGTCCACGAGGACCTCGTATATGCGCACTCGGCGTGCCATGCCGAAGGCGAGGAAGCCGACCATGAGCCCGGGAATAATCCACGGCGAGATCGCTTTGCCAAAGAAAATCGTGAGAGGAACGACCGCAACCACAGCCCCGAGCGCCAGTGCGCTGACCCAGAGCGGGTAGCCTTCCCCTGCCTCCTCCTGCGCGGGTGCTTGCCCGGCGGTCGTGACGGTAGAATTCCCTGCATCCTCTTCTCCTCCGTCAGGTTCATCCGGATCACGGACCGGGAAGAGGTCTTGCAGTGCCCTGGCCACGAAGATGGCGGAGACGGTGGCAACGATCGAAGCGAAGAGGGTCGTGGGAAGAATTCCCGCCGGGTCTGCAGAGCCTGCGGAAGCTCTCAGAGCAATGACTCCAGTCGGAAGCAGGGTGACGCTCGCGGTGTTGATTGCGAGAAAGAGCACCATGGCGTTCGTGGCCGTCCCCGGGTGCGGGTTGAGCGTGTTGAGTTCCTGCATGGCGCGGATGCCGAAAGGAGTCGCTGCATTCCCAAGGCCCATGACGTTGGCGGAAAGATTGAGGATCATCGCTCCCATTGCGGGATGCTCGGGAGGCACGTCGGGGAAGAGCCGAACCATCAGGGGACGGATGAGGCGCGCGATGACCCTGAGAAGGCCACCGGCCTCCGCAACTTTCATGAGCCCGAGAAAGAGGGTCATTATCCCCACAAGCCCAAGGGCCAACTCCACGGCACTTCCAGCCGAATCCACCATGGCCTTCGTGAGGCGCTCCATGGGCGATTCCATCCCCGCTTCGGGAATCCAGGTGAGCTGGTTACACGCAGCGGTACCAAAGGCGATCAGGACTATGGCGAAGAAGACGACGTTCATACGAGATGTCCGGTCTCCCAGATCTCAAGACTTGAGTATATTCTTCGCATCCGGAAATCAGCCTCAGATCGAAAAGACTGACTCCGTGTCCGGCATGCTTGAGCGCCGCTGAGAGGTGGGTGATTTTTCGGTTGTCATTATGACTTGGGCGCATGCAGGAAGTGCGTGGGCCTCTCCCCCTGGTTCTTAAGATACCGAATAGTCCTTCCCGGACACAAGTGGAGTTTGGCCATTTTTCCCGAGATGTGGCCGTGGCAGCAGGTTTTGAGCTCGTCCATGACGGGACCGTTCTCCAGTTGGTAAAAGACCAAGCCTTCTTCCGGTCCCAAGCCCTTCTCCCGTGCAACGCAATTCTGAACATAAGATTGGGAACCCTTGAAGATTTCGGTGTCCCCGTTTTTAAGGATAGCAGAGAAAATGTCTACCTCCTGATGGGCCTGCTGGACCTAAGTACAGACTCGCACATTAGAGTGACCATATATCTGACGCGTCATTCCAGTGAAAACCGGAATCCAGAAAAGTTGCCTGGATACCGGCTTCCGCCGGTATGACGAACCGACTTCGGACACATATTTATGCAGCGCTGTACTAAGGGTATCCAGCGCCCTTTGGCAGTTCATACCCGTACCGCTTCGGGTCGCTCAGGACCGCCTTGATTGCCAAGATCCTGAAAACGTAACGCTCAGTCTCCTGTGGCAGCATCAGTTGGTAGAAGTCCCTCTCGCCCTGCGCGAGGGATTGGTCCATAAGGCGTTTCTCACCGTAGCTGTATGCCGCTATGGCGAGAGTCCAGCTCCTGAAATTGCGGTAAAGGTCCCCCAAATATTGGAAAGCGCTATCGGGAGAGAGCTCGAAGTCATAGCGCATATCTACCGATTTTCTCTTCTCCGGGGCGTTTAGGGGGGGCTCGCTTTCCGCAATGGCGACATACTTCAGGTCTTCGGGCATGTTGAGGCGCCGGAGGCGCTCCTCAATCCACGGAAAATAGCGTTCCTTGCGTTTTAGCCACCGGTAAACCTGCGCATGGTTGTACACAACGAGAGTGAACTCTTTGTCGAATCGCTCCTGGACCTCCTGGTTTTCCAGGGGAACGGACTCCCCGCAGAAATCGATCCTGGCGGGCGGAGGATAATAGGGGGTCATCTCTGGGCCCTGATACACCGGACGCTGGAACGGTCCGGGTGCGACCGTCTTTTCTGCCTGAGCCGCCGCCTGTGTGGACGGACTTGTGGGGGCAGTGCTATGAGTGGTTGCACAGCCAAATACGCCGGTTGCGAAGAAAAGGGCTGTCACAAGGTAGACCAGCCTCCCAAGCCTGGAGCAATGGTGCATGGGGCGCCTCCAAATCTGACTTATGAACCCGCAATCAGGCTCTCATAGATCCTATAATCCGACTCCCTGAACGTAACAAAAATTATCTCTTCAAAAGCATCAGGACTTTCCTTGATATAGCCTTTGACTGTTCCGACCGCAATCTTGGCCGCTTCCTCTTGCGGATATCCATAGACACCGGTAGAGATGCAAGGAAAGGCGATTGTTTTTAGATCTTTTGCCCTGGCCAGCTTTAAGCTATTGAGATAGCAATTGGACAAGAGGTCTTTTTCCCTGCCTCTTGCGTGCCCATACACCGGCCCTACCGTATGGATGATGAATTTGGCCGGCAATCTATAGCCCGCGGTAATCTTTGCTTCGCCGGTTTCGCAGCCCCCAAGACCCCGGCACTCCTTCAAAAGCTCTGGCCCTGCCGCATCGTGGATCGCACCGTCGACTCCTCCGCCACCGAGCAAGGAACGGTTGGCGGCGTTGACTATTGCATCGACTTTTTCCTTTGTAATGTCACCGCGTTTGATTGTGATTTTGGTTTGCATTTTATTACCTTCGAGGTCTATCAAGGCGCGGTATTGTCCGAATTCAACGATGCACATGCCCCCTTCACATATTCGTAGCCGGGAAAAGGAACCCTGAAGGTGTTCTTTTGGAAATTCCAGTTCCCCAATGGCTCGGTGGACATCACATGTCCTTCATCACAGCTACCCTGCGTACCAATGAACGGTCCCTCCTGGATGCGACACTGGCAGCTCAATGGGCGCTCGGGGTCGGCAGGGTTATCATCGACCGTGCATGGGGCAGACATGCAGTCCGCCCAGGTCTTCCATTCGTCGTCTTTTAAACCGCATGGGACCGGGTTCCAATTCTCGCACCACCCCCGGTACGAATAAGTGGACACCCATCGATACTTGACCTTTTCCACTTCGAACTGCCCAAAACGAATGGCCTTGCAGACGGGGGCCTCGTCTATATCGCAATGATGGGACTTAGTACAGATGGCCTGGGTCACTTTCTTAACGGCCTTATCCTGGATTTTACTACTTTCAACCATGTAGATCTCCTTGACCTTCCAGCAAGCGCAGTTGGCCTGGTCACCCACAACTTCGCAATTGGTGGCAAAGTCGCATAGCGCATGCCAACCCGAGCACACCACAACAGGTTGTGGAGTATTGTCGGATTGGGAGGAGTTGCCCTGTTCGATCTCGTTTGCGGCCCATGCCGTCGCCCCGTAAGGCATCGCCATCAGTGCCAGAAGTACAACAGCGATAGTACTGCGTCTCATCTCTTTTCTCCTTTTTCATGCTGATGATAATGATATGAGCTCCAACAAAGAAATAAAAAGACCGTATTCACAACGTTTCAGTTGCTCTCGAATCATTCATGAGGAGACGTTCTCCGCTACCTGCTCCTCCATGCCATTGTGTCAATCTTGTGTGGCTCACCTTTTGCCTAAAACTTGCGGGTCATCGCCGATTGTCAGCATTGGACGCGGCAAGCCAAATGCCATTCCAGGGAGGATGTTGGTATCACCACCGCTATCCAGCACCGACATTTTGATAACTTATTTTAAGAACCTACAGTATGATGCCCCGGATAGGAATTCTGGCCTTGAAACACAAACGTCGTGATCGAAACACCGGGCCAGAAACCAGAAAGCCGGGTTCTCCGCGCGAAGTGCGCAGACGGTAAGGGTCCCGGCGACGCTCTCATTCATTCCTCGGACAGATGCATAAAGATGAACATCTCCCCGGTCAAACTGCCAGAAAAACCGGGAAAGTCAACAAAATTTCACGCGAGCCGGATGCAAGCCAGGAGTCCGACTCGAAGACATCCGTTACTCAGGACGCCCCGACAGAATGTGAGAGTTGCCCGTGAATCACATGCCCAAACGGTGAGCGGCCGACTCTCAACCTTCCTTGCCTTATGAATTTGACCGGTGCGACTGCATATAGACAATATGATTCGGAACCCTTGAAGATTTCGATGCTCGGTTTTTCAAGGATGAGGAGAGCTATCTGGAGT
>CAWEHK010000013.1:0-47746 GCA_963808625.1 uncultured delta proteobacterium | reverse complement strand
TCATTCAGCCTGCGCGTTCTCAACAGGATGTTCATCGGTTCATGGCTCTATGGTCCTCAATTGAATTGGATGCGGCTCTTTTGAAGCCACACGTGAATCGAATTCGTTGGCCTCATAACGATCGCTCGGGGCACAAGCCAAGCGGGGACGCAACCCCGCCCTGCCATTTGAAAGGAGCGTCGTCCATCTTGAAAGGAGCGTCGTCCATCAAAAATTTAACACAAAAGCTTCCTGGCCATCCTCCCGCTTAATCAGCTGCAGTTCGCCAAGAGGGGTGCGCAGGGAGGTCACGCCGGCCTCGGTGAACACCTGCCGCAATTGCCCTTCGAGGCGTTTCAACGCCAGCAGCGCTTCATCGACCTGGCGGCGCACGCGCAGGTACTCCTGCAGCAGGTTTTGAAACTGCAGCGTATTCAGCGCGAGCCCGAGCGGGTGGGCCGGCGGTTCGCGGCGCATGCTGTAGACGTGAATGAGCGGTGTTGGATAGAGGTTGATCTCCGGGTCAAAGGTGCAGTTGCAGGCCACCGTTGAAGTGATATCCGGGACCCGGCTGCGAATCTTCGGGCAACTCACCGGATTGCCGCGCAGGGGTGATTTGAGGAAAAGCGACGGCTCAACATAGCGGCAGCGCTGGAGCACCTGATTGACGGCGAGGGGTCCCTTCGTCAGGTGGCCGAGAGTGTGGATCAGCACCAGGGTTTCTTCTTTAGTGAGCGATGCCGTGTGGCTCACCTTCTCGACGAGCGAACGGATGGTGGGACAACGCGAAAGGAGCACCTGCACCTCCAGGTCGCGCTCGAGGTCGTAGTCTTCCGCGGGTACGGCGGGAGTGAGCCGGGCGGGTTCTTGAGGAGCGGTTTCCCAAGGCGGCTCCTCATCCTCGACCGGTTGGGGGACCTGCTGCGGCGGGGTTGGCGCAGCAGCGCGGCCCGCCTCCACCAGGCGTTGGATGACGGCATAGACGGCGCGCCGCTTGACCCGGGGAATGGACTGGAGAAACTCGAGTTGGTCCGGGACCGGCTCACCGCTCGCCAGGAGAAAACAGGCGCGACGTCCGGTGCGCTTATGATAGCCGAGCGGCAGCTTGATCAGGTTGCCGAGGCCCCCCGGGTTGACCCGCGACTGTTTGGGGAAAACCTCGATCACGACCTCGGGCGGGATGGCCCCCAGTTGGCTGCACAGCAGATCGCCGCACTTCTTGGCGATTCCTGCCGGGACCGGCGTCTCCAGAAAAAACCATACATGGCGGCCCTTAAAGCCCGAGTCTTCGAGGCAGCCGGGGAGCTCGTGGGCGGCGCCAACATCCAGCAGGCGGCAGGCGACCCCGTGAAGCCGCTGCATCGCCTGCTTCCACGCCTTCTGGTTGGTGATGTACTTGTTTACCGCAAACTTGGCGAGATCGAGATCAAAGGCGATGAAGTTTACCGTATTGTCCATGCGCACCGGATAGACGCCGACGGTGTGGTTGCCGAGCAGGTGGTTTTCGGCAACCTTGAGGGTCAATGGTTCGTGGACCGGGGTATAGCCGCCTTCTCCGGTGGGGCTGAGCCACTGTCGTGCATAGACTCCTTCACGACCGGAAAAAAGCGAGGTAAAGGTGACCAGGTGGTGTTGGCTCGGGACGATTTGCTCACCGGCGGCGGCAGGTTCCGGTGCAGGTCGGTCAGCGGGGGCGGTCTGAAGTTCGCGCATGAGGGCCGCAAAGGCGGGGTCCTTCGTCTGCGCCTGGCCCTCCTGCAAAACCTGCAAGGCCTTCGGGTAGTCGCCGCTCTCCTTGAAGAGCTGGGCAAGCTGCCGGTAAGCTCTCGCGTCAGCCGGGTGCTGCTTGATGCACGCCGCCCAACAGCGGGCCGCCCGGTCCGCTCGCCCCAGGTCGAGGTAAACTTCCGCGAGCCGGGCATACAGCGCACGGTTGGCCGGATCATCACGGAGGGCGAGGTGGAGCTCCTGAAGCTGGTCATCCGTTCGCCCCATCTCCTCGAGGAGCTCCGCCCAGGCCAGGTGAAGCACACTGTCGCTCACCTCCCGCGTTGCTCTGCCGGCGATCAATGTGTGGCATTCTTCGCGACGCCCCTCGCGCCATGCGGTGGTGCATGCATCCAGGATTTCATGCTGTTCAGTCATTCTTCGAACCCTCCGTTGTCGGGCTTGCCGCGCTCAGTGCAGTCGCCTGAGCACCACTGCACGTGTTCTTCCCTCTTCCCCCGTTTTTGCATGACCTTCTGCCATGAATCATGAGCAGGCACTGCGGTTGATGTCGTGTGGCAAATCAAGTGCTCTTGCTGAACCGGTCTCTGAAAAACCCTTCCAGGTTGTCGATTTTCAGGAGCGGCACAATCTCGGTTCGGAACTGCCTGCCCCGTTCCGCGAGGCGAGGTTTCACTCTGCCATCGTCTCCGAGAGTGCTCTCCGACGTCGTGGCCAGAAACGCCTCTGGAGTCAGACCGAAGTTTTGACGCAATGCTCCCAGTTTATACAAGAAGTCATTGATATTAGCACCGACGATATCATCAGACCCTTCCGCGGCATCCAGGGACTTACACTCAATCAGTGAAAGGACGTTGGCGTGAACCAGGATAACATCGAATTCGTTGCGATTGCCTTTCGGATCTTCACATTGAAGCCCCAACTGGATGTCCGTTGGAGATGGCAAGACCTCTCGGACCGCAAGATAGAGGCGCTCCTCCAGCCAGCCACCGCGCAGATAGTTCCAGTCTGCCTCGAAAATGGTCTTCCTGATCTCCGTACCCGAGCGACTGAATCCCAGCGCCGTCAGCAGATGGGACTGGGCAGGATTTTGGACTTCAAAGTGGCCTGAAAAATCATGTCCCTTTTTCAAGGCGCGGCGCTTAAGAGGAGCCATTGAAGCGCGAAACCACCTGAGCAGGCTTCGGGTTTCAAGATAGTGATCAAAGACATGACAGGTAGTGCTGCGGCGTAATAAGGCCATCTCTTTGTTCTGTTGAAGCTGCGCGTGGTTCTTGACCTTGAACCCATAACCGCACAAATACTCTTCGACGGACAGCCGCTCGGTGAGCCGAGTGGGATGCTTTGGGCGTCGTTTGGGGAAGGGTTTGAGGTATTCGTTCTTGGGAATGGGTACATAAACCATCTCACTGCCAAAATCGGTGAAGAGATCAAAGGTGGCTATGGACATGAGTTTATTGCCTCCTGTGAGGTTGACAATAAACTGGAATTCCTCACCAGTCTCAGAGAGCCATCCCGCGACCTGGTTCTGTAGATCCAGGATGGAGTCTTCGGAAACCTCAAGGACCTGATGCCTCTCTTCATAGTCGAGGCCGCGCAGTTTCAGCGTGTCGAGAATGGCCTTCGATTTGCCCTTTTCTTCCATCCGCCGAGTACTGATGAACAGCTGGAAATCAGGCTGGAAATGGGCGGCGACGAGGATGTTCGGGATGGTTTGGTCGCCAATCAAAGATACCAGGCATGTCTTCATCAACTCAACCCTTGTGTAATGTTTGTCGTTAGCTGATCCATTACTGTCCATATTTTCTGAATCTGCGATGCTCGAAGTGATGAGTGAGCTTGACCGTTCCGTCAGCCTGCTGCTCTTCTTGCGCTTCCCTTCTGGTAGTCGAATAAATGGGGACTAAACCATATTGCATGGCAAATTCAACCATCAGATGACAGGCGCCGAAATCGCCCTGAATGAGGACGAAGTCGCCCCTGCCGGTGTTGGCCAGGAGCCAGGTTTGAAGGGGCTCGAGATAACCTGATAGTGCCGGAAGGTCCGGAGGGATCTGACTCCACAACTCCAGCAAGTCTTCGGGGAGGGTCACAATCCGTTCAACGCCGAGCGTCATGCGAGCGTGTCCTTCCTGCTTTTCGGTAAACTGGTGATTGAAAATAAGAAAAAGAGTGCCGGACATAATCGTTTTCCTGGTGCTCACCGGAGCCTCTGATTTCATGCTGGAGCGAACTGTAAAGCCGCAGCCATGGATTGACAAAACCCTTGGTGCAATGTATTCTACCTCACAAATAGTGACTGACATGACATAATAAAACGAGTGAATGAGGCGCCACAATGAGCTTCGTACGCATCAACATCAGCCTTCCAGAAGAGGTATTGGCAGAGCTTGCGCAGGAAATTGAGTCGCGCAAGCGGAGTCGCTTCATCGCCGAAGCTATCGCCCATGCGCTTCAGGAGAAACGTGCTCGAAGGCTTGCGGCCGAATACCGGGAAGCGGCTGCGGAGATTCGGCGAGTCAACGGGGAGCTTGAAGGGGTCATAGCCGATGGCCTCGATTGAGCGCGGGGATGTATTCCTGGTCAACTTCGACCCGACGGTCGGAGCAGAGGCGAAGAAGACGCGTCCGGCGGTGGTGGTTTCCAATAACATCAACAATGCTCACTCCCCTATAGTTTCCATCGCCCCCATTACCTCGAATGTTACCAAAGTTTACTCCTTCGAGGTGGAACTCCCGTCCGGTAGCGGCGGCTTGCGAACGCGATCGAAAGCGATGGTGAATCAGACCAGGGCGGTTGACAAAATCCGCCTCATCAAGAAACTGGGCCATCTCTCCGAGCACCTCCTGACGCAAATAGATCGTGCCCTGAGACTCCATTATGACCTGCCTTGAGCCGGCGATTGCCCTTGAAACAGCACGGAATGGACGTTCTCCCAGCCAGCCTCCATCTTTGAGGTGAATTGGTTGCGGAGGAGAAAGAGAGCCTCAGACATCTGAGAGCGCCTTCCGAACTGTCTCGATGAACTCCTCGATAGCCGTGATTCTGTTCTTGACCACCAGGATGTTTTGCCAATTGACCTTCAAGTATTGATGAATAGTCTCGTTACGATGTTTAACAAGAGGAGCAACGCTTAGCACACCCTCTCCGAGAATATCGTAGCAGGCGAGAATGGTGTCCTTATAGGTGTCGGGTATGGTTCGGCGGTGTTTTTTGAGGCATTCCTCGGCGAGATCAACAAGACAAAGAATCAGATCGTTGATCGTTTTGTCGAGAATACTGCGCAGGTCGCGATCGGCAAGGTAGCGGTCCCTCTTGACATTCTCGACCTTGGTCAGGAAATATCTGACCGTTTCTCCCGCAAAACTGAGAAGCCGATTAACCTTGTCCATGGTTTAACTCCCTTCTGAATCGGATGTTTTCACACTCGTGAAGCACTCTGTGGCTGACGGCATAGAGGGTTTCGACATCGGGTTCTACCAGGTGAATCCCGCTGAGAGCTTCCTGGATGACAAAAGGCGATTCATCCTCATCGTCCAGTCGAAGGATCGAGACATCGGTCTCAACGGCCATGAGAACCTTATCAATGATCTCGATTTCCTCTTCGGTATTCTGCGCGTTGAGATAAAGCGCAAGATCGATATCGGAGCGGACATGAGGCGTTCCTTTGGCATAAGAGCCATAAACAATCGCAATGAGGACTTTAGCAGCCATCCTCAGCCCTGCAACGATTTCCTTCAACGAGTCCATGTCCGGTCTTTCTCTCACGCTCATTTCTCACCCACCTAGTTGTCGAGTCGAAGATCGAGACTTCCTTCTCGCTGGGTGACGAAAGCCTCCTCACGCGACTTTTGCTACATCAACCTTAACCAGGTACCCCAGGAGCGACAGGAACTCGTTAATGTCCTCCCAATTCAACCCGAACTCCCTGACGTCGGCAAGACCAAGACGGCTGAGGAGATTCCTCAACAGCTCCAAATCCGGCGGGTCGAGCTCCTCTTCCATCATAGCGTTTTCGGCCCACGCCACCAGTTCGTCGAGGCTAAGACGGTGCTGAACGTGAGCGATTAATTTTTGCGCAACATCATGGCGCGTAATCATGGTTTATTCCTTCGATGGCTGAGCACATGACTTGATGTTCTTCATCACCTGACGTACTGTTGCTATCACACGATAACGTCAGGAGTCTGGGCATGTTAAAACAAATTAACAGGAGCGGCCAACTGTCAATTCCCCAAACGATGCTCGCCCGCCTGCAGCTCTGCGAGGGCGACTATGTAGACCTTGAATATGCCGTTGCCTTCATTCTCATCAAACGCGCCAACGGTACAGAATTTTCGCCGGAGAAGCACGACAAGCCAGCGGACGAACTCGCCAACTTGGAAGCGGAAGAAGGGCAGACTTTTTCCGATTCCAATGCCGCTGGCGACCACCTGAAGAAGATGATGAAGCAGCTGTGTGCTACGAGTTTAAACCAAGCTTCGACAGGAGGTTCAAGAAACTGTCGCACGAGCGCCTGGAAGAGGCCTTTGCATCCGACGATATGCTCCTCGTCCAACCACCCGTTCTTTCCAAGCCGGTCGTTCCGTCGGTCAGGGTCATGCCGAAGCTTCGATCTTGACGATCTTAAAAGCGTTGCCGATGGCCTCCACTTCAACCCTGGCGAGGACGGACTTCTTTTTCATGAAGAGCTTCTCGTGAAAGACATCCGGAACGAGCTCTTTGCCTTTGCAGGAAGCTTTCCTATCTTGAAAGGTTGCCGTAATGCTGTTGTCGTTAGGTTTCCACAGGACGGTTGCATTGTTCCAGATTTCGCGCAGAACAGATTTTCTAGGTTTTGGGATAGCAGGAATAACAGGTTGTTCGGCTAAACCTGGTCTGGGGTCAGCTTCCGGTTCTTCTGATAGTCTGTTCTGCCCACTCGCCTTCATCGAGAATCGACCGTGACCGATGGCTGTTTTTGCCCCCAGTCCGTGGTCTTCCAGGGCTGCTCTCAGAGCATTCTCGAGTATGGCTTGATATTCTTGATTGCCAGCGATGTCTTTGTGCACCAGAAGCCGGAAAACAAATTTCAAGGGAGTCCCCTTGTCATCCAGATAGGGATCTATAGCCCAAAACTTCTGAGGATTGAGCTGTTGGTCTTCGGTGGGGCCACGTTTGCCTTGGAAGTAGTCCGGATAATGGCAGTTCATGATCTCAGCTTTGAGTCTCGGCAATGCAGAGGGGTAGGCATCCATAAAAATCACCCGCCCCCTGGCTGCATCCGCCTCACCGCCTGTTCCAAAGATCTTCATAAGACCTTCAGGACACTTCCCCTTTTCAATTTCGGCAACGAAATTTTCCGCTTCATCAAGGCTGGGATAATGGTTGAACTCGTTCACAATTGCTGCCAAGCGCACCACCCCCTTTATGCTGCTCGCGGGGATCGATGGGACCCCGAGGGTCCAGTCAAAACGGAATCCTTTTTCCGTCGGGTGCTCGTTGCCAAGACCAATAACCAGCGGTGTTAATAGAGGCATTTCGCACTTGAGATACTCATAACCTAGATTGTGAAAACTGATGACCAAGTTTTCGAGAACGATGTGTTTTTCTTTAAGTCTTGCACGTATACTCTGTTGAGTTCCACTGAGCTTCTTTCCCCCCTATCGCTATCGCTTGTCCGTTAAATAACCTGATAGAGACTCCAAGTTGTCTGATAAGGAGAGTCCGTCGAGACCACGTCGTTTGACCATGTCTGTAGGGCATTTCCATGTCTGTGACACAACATAAAACCATTTCTGAAAAAACAGTCCAAAATTAAATAGATCCTGAAGAGAATGGATCCAATAGTTTGATTAACGGCTTTCGACACCGGCCTGAACGCGTTTGGAAATGAAGTATCCATGAAGGCTCCTTAACCACTAAACAATCCAGCGTTGGCATATCTCTTCACCCACTCCAAAACGCTCATGGCTTCTTCTTGGGCTCGGAGATATTGATCTTGTGGCATTTCGGATAACGCTTTCATCACGTCGATCGGCTCAGCATCGTTTAGAATCCCGTCTTGCTTCAACCAACGAGCAATCATGTCGAACGCCAGGAAATGCTTATCCAGTTTATCGATATCAAGATTCTTGTCTGTTGCCTTTGAAAGGAGGAAAGCAAGTGTTTGTCCAAAGCCATTTTGCAGGATCATGGCTGGGAGGCCAGCGACGAGCTTGCCAAACTTGAGCCGGTCCTTAATCGGTTGCTCGATCCTCTCAAGCGCAAAGGCAGAACGCTGTTGGGCTAACGTGGTATTCATTGATTGTCTCCTTTCTTCGCGGGGGGGAACCAGTTGATTTCCATGAGCCCCCTGCCCAAGGTAATGTCTCCTCCCATTTGGATGTGGGTGGAGACGGCGGAGACGACAAGATCCCTTATCGCTTCAGGCAATAAACCTTCCTCTTGGATTCTCTCTTTTGCATAAAACACCAGGCTATAGAGAACAGAATCAGACGGCAGTAGTTCCTGGTAGCGCAGAGACCCATCCTTGGCAGTTCCGGTCTCGATATTGATTTTGATCTGTGGCTGAACTTCGGTGGCTGATTGCACCAAAAAGGAAAAATTCTGATCAGAGATAAGAAGCAGCCTGCTTATTTGGGGGACCAGGTCAGTAATGATCTCCTTGAGAATGGCAATTCCTTCAGGCGGCGCTTCGATTGACACCGCAAGGTCCTCCATCACCACCGCCTTGTCCTGTATCTGTCCAATCACGGTAATGTAACTATCAACATTCGTTGGTCTGATGTCAGGCACGGTCTTGCCATAGGAGCATAAACCGAGGTCACGGTTAAGACGGGTGAGCACTGCCGGGCACGTCACCCAGACGAACGGGGAAACGTTGGACCTTACGGGAAAGGCTAGCAATCGCGCGTCTGTGATTGAGATAGCACCAGCCTGACCATCGCCCGCTTCACCTCCTTCTTCCTTGCCAAAAATCCGTTCAGTCAGTTCCTTCGCCTGTTGCTTCTTGTCCAGACTGGCCGCCCCATTCGCCTCATAATAGCGGTAAAACCAGTCTCTGAAGGCCCCCTTGACTCCGGATGCCTGCACATGGGGCCATGCCGTGTGCCTTTCCCGCTGGATGGGAGATGTACGGCTCCAACCGCTTGCCCAGAGCCGGCATGGAGTGGGGAGATTGCATAAAACACACAAATTTGCGCCAAGTCTTTAGAAAACATGATCAACCTCCGAGAGTTAAAGACGCATAAAACCAAACGGCAGCACGATGTCTTGTCCCACCTTAATTACCGCACCTGCTGGGAAGTAAGCTTTCATTGGCTTATGAAAACGTTCCTTCATGTCCCATCCACCCATGCGGATGAGATGGCCGGAAACGCGGGGCAGAGTTTCCCATTTGTGTAGATAAAGTTTTTCGGCTGGAAATGCTGAGAGAGACAGAATCCATGGACTACTACCATCCGCCACAGGCGGCCCGTTGGAAAGCAGTTGATAGCTTACAAGCCTCTGTTCTCCACCCAATTGAAGAATCCCTGCAGCATCCAGATGGCTCGGTATGAGCTCCTCTGAAAGCCCGACGGCCAGGTTGACGCCAGCGCGCAGGCGGACTTGCGTGGCAGAGTAGAGATGGCCGGGACGAACTCTGCGGGTTCCGGTTTCGAGCGCAATGCCAACCCTGACTTCGTTGCCATACAGGGTTTCCAGACTCACAAGCGCAGGCTTATCCGATATCTTGCTTCCCGTTGAATGAAGGACCTTTACAGAATGTTTGCCCTGTTTCAGAGCCACAAGGGCGGCCATATTCGTCCAATATCCACCCAGACTCTTGGTGTCAGACTGCTCTGGTTGCAGCACCCAAAGGGGACTGGACACACTGCCACAAAGACCGGGTGGTCTGAGACGATCTGGGAGCTCCTCCGCGACAGCCACTTGCACTTCCTGCCCATCTTGAAGATGCTCGGGTAATGCCCCAAACCAGTGGGCGGGTGATGGGAAAAGCCATTCACCCCTGCCGCCTGCCGGTCGAACATGGAACAAAGGGCCGGTGACATGAAAACCAGAGGAACCAGGGTTTCCAAGAAATGGATAATCTCGCACAATCGAGGGATCAGGTCCGGTCTTTGAAACAAAGGCTTTGGGGTCTATCCCCCTCTGTTGGAGGATGGCTGTGCACAGAGCACCCAAAAGGGTTGATGGCATGGGAGGGAAGACTGATCGGACTTCATGACTCTCCCCCGCGATCATTGGTTCAGAGCCCTTGAAAAAGAGAGTATCCAAAGGATCGATGAGAATCCATTGTCTCACCTGCTTCACGGTCAACCTCCTTGCCTGGTGCCTGTTCTGATCGTTCGTCCCCCGATAAATTTTGCGATAATCAGGGATTCTGTCTCCAGGTGTACGGATGTGCTTCCATGACTCTGCCTGGCGAGCAGTGAGGCCAGACTGTCAGCAATCCTATTATCTTCTCCCACATGCTTCACGCTGGAACGTTCCAGTTGTTTGGCCAAGAATTTCACCAGTTCGTGAGGAGAGTGTTCAATTATTGCCTCCAATCCTGGTCGAAACTGCTCCAGCCGATAAGCCAGGGAAACGCTCATGCTTCGCATTCCGGGATCCCCCATGGTCTGCCCGACTGCAAGAAAATGATCGGCCAAGCAAGCAGAAGGGGGCAAAGATGGGGCCTCCCGAGGTCGCAATCCCGCGAACGGTTCTTCGTCCCAACGCGCCATAAAAACCCGCCCTCCACCTGAACGCTTTTCAAGCTCGAGGGCAAAGCCATTGCGTCCTCCTGCCTTTTTGGCACGGTCGAGAAGTTGGTGGGCTCTGTGCATGGCGGTAGAAAGGGGTTTCTTGTGATGGGCCAGGAGTATCCCGGCAGAGATAGAGATTTCTTTCCCCGTGCCCAGATGAACGGCCAAACGCCCTGATTCCGGCTGCCAGTATTCTCCAATCGGCCTGATAGCCTTGCTTTTCGTGTCTCCCGGAAAAAAGACGAACCCCAGGCGGTAAACATGAGCGATTTGTCGCGCAGCTTCGAGTACCGTAGAAACCGGGAGTACGGCGCACACATCGTCGCCACCCGCATAAATGAGTTGGCCCCGATGTTTATTGATTATTGAGGGCACGGAACGGAGAGCAAAATCTCCCAGGGCTTCTGAAATAGCCGCGTGCACTGCGGGTGCGAGAAGACGTGAACGATCCAATTTCTTTATCCAGAAAGATCGGTAGCGTTCATCGAATTTTGGATCCTCGAGCCGCGTTACAAGTTCAGGATGGAGCACTGTACGCCATGAGGAGGCCAGAGTCTCTCCATTCACCAGTCGTCCCATGTGATCGCCATCCATAAGCAGTAAGGCATAGTATTTGTCATCATCTTGCACCGGGTCACCCGCTTTTTCCATGCCGGAGATTACCCGGTGGCAACGCAGACGTTCTGCTATCTCCAGTTCTGCCACTTCAGGACCAGGGTCCCTTTCGCTACGGTCGGCGTCGCTTTCATGCAGCAACTGAGCGATTTTTTTGCGCCAATTCTGCCCAAGTCCATCAGTCATCCCTTTCTGTTCGACCCTGTCCAGCCAATCTGAAAGGGCCATCTCGGTAGTCGAGGGAAAGCCCACTGACATCTTAAAAAATGGCTCGAGAGAGTGTCCAGGCAACTCCTGACAAACTGATAAGCAATCCGTTTGATCAGAGCTACCGCCGAGAGCCTTTCTGTCGGCTTGAAATCGGATTGCGGCTTCCATGCTGTCTTGAATGTGGACCAGAAAGGGTCGTTGCGAGGCCGAGGATTGCGGTCTTCCCCGTTCTTCCATTTAAACCGCAGTGTTTCGAGCTCACCATGAAGATTACACTTGATCCCTGGCTCTGCATTGCAAGGAGCGACTCGATAGGTTTTGCCTGCTGCCAGAAAGCCTTGCAGCGAGTGCGTGGGAGACACCGTAAAACGCACCTTCACCTCTTGTTACGTGGGGTAAACCTTTGGAGTCGTCGAAAAACCCAACAGGTTCTTGCCAAACAGTCTTGTGGAGCAGCTGTTCAAAAGAATCCCGGGCTGTCTCATCGAGGAGTGGGCAAGCAGCCCAGTGGAAATTCCAGTAGCCTTCCATTTGCCGTTGAAACTGTTCGGCCAGGTAGGTATCTTTTCGTTCAACCACTTTTTCCACCATCTCCAATGTCTTTTGACCAAGGTGAAGCCAAGCGCCCAAAATGCTCTGCTTGATTGCTTCGGCGAATAGAATCTTCTTGACCCGTGGGAACGAGACATACGAATTTGTTTGGAAACGAAGCTACACCGGCCAGACCAGCGGTGTTCTCCGCACGCGCAAGCATCCCTAAACCGCACTCTTTTGCCAGCAGCCAATTAACCATAGGTTGGCCAATAAGGCTTGGATACAGAATGTGGTCGGAGCCGAGCAAATAGATCAGTTTGCGAATTCCTTCGAACGCCAACCAGGAAAAAATGAGCGACCCCGTCCAGAAATCGCGCAGTTTTCTGGCCCGTGCGATGAAATCCTGCACAGGGGTGATATTAAAAACCAAAATACTGGCGCGTTTTTCGGGCGACAACTCGAAACAGGAAGCCAGAGAGGATACGAGAGCGCAGTGTTGCCAGATGCTATGGTCGGGGATGCGGGTATCAGCCGGCATTCTATGCCAGACGCCCCCCAGTCCACCAACATTCTCATCAGCCAGGCGTTCACGCAGAACATGATGAACATAATGAAATCTTGCCGGAGCAAACGATATCGGGTCCTTCTCAAAATAGTCCGATAGGCCTTTGAGCACCTGCACAACCGTCGATATCATCTTCAACAATTTTACGCATCACTTCAGCAATGTCATTCTCCGTGGCCGTCCATGGGCCAAGTTGTAGCGCTGATTGTTCGCCGGTCGGATGAGTGAGGTAGGGTGAACTGCCGAAGTCGATTGCGCCATTTTTGAAGATATCCTGGCTGTATCCTGGCAGTTGTGTACGATCCATGCCGGCCGCAATGACATCAGCTCGTTGGTAGCTATCCTTGGTTGGAGTGGGCAGGTTACCCAGAATATCGAGCAGGGCAATGCTTCTTTCTTCGTGCCCTGGAATACGAAGGGCCTTGTCGGGTGGATCATGGAGATAATTAGCCAACTTCTGGTCCCAGTAATTCGGATCGGTTCGGAAATTATAGGTTTTCATAGGCACTCCTCATACGTGGTGCGCTCTAACAGAAGGTCCAATTTCCTATGGACCTTTTCCCATACTTTGATTTGGTCAATATGTTTAGGAAGCCGCATCTGAAGACTATGTTTGTGAGGAATGGAGGACAAAGCCGTGATGCTTCCCCTTCCTTTCGATGAACAACAAAACGAAGCGGCGACGCATGCCTGGCTGAGCTCCCCCAGGCGGGGTGGTGAAAAAGAGGGACACCTAAAAGATGCCGTTCGTCGGCCCCGTTGTTTGATCCTGGATTCAACTTGGCAATATCTCCAACCGTTCCAGCTCTTAGATTTGCATACGCGTATGCCAGCTCGCCCATCGATTCAGCCCATGAAGCTTTGGGCTTGGTCTTCCACAAGAGCGAACCCTTTTCATCACCTCCAAGGCAGTTCGGATAGTCCACGACAAAGCCCTTCCTCCAGTCCCTGGTATGTTTCTTTAAGCAGGCAGAAGTCTGCTCAACCCTTAGGCCACCGGTTACTACCTGAAAGCTACCCCATCCGTTTCTACAGCGACTTCCTATAGCTCCAGAAGCTTTGGAAGAATGCAATACTGGCTCCAGCTCGCTCTCATGGCTGACAGGGTAAACGATGGTTAACAGAAACCGGGCCTGAACAGGAAAGAACCTATGTTTGGGCGTCCTTTCTCCATTAGACCCATGCCTGCCAAATAAAGCAGAGGATCTATCGTGCCCTTTTCAGGATGTCTTATCCCATTCAGCTTTATTGGCTCCCACCGTTCCTCCGGTTTTGAATGGCTTCGTATCATTACTTCAACCATACTCTTCCCACACCCTTCCTCGTTTTGATCGCCCGCGGAGCCAAACAGCTTAGACTCTGCCTCGGCCAATGAATTCCTATCTTTTTGGTCGTGCTGGGCTATTCGCCACCAGTATCTGATCAACCCCTTGAAAGGTGCGGTGCGCCAGTCTGCCTGCTGGCGAGCATCACCCAAAAACATCGGGGTCACGACCTCGCAGTCAAGTTCAAGTCTTTCTCGTTTGTAGAACCTCGCCATTGAAAAACTCATCACCTACCCTCCCAGCTTGGAGTTCGCTACCGGCAAAGCTCATGCAAGTCAGCAAGAGCCGCATCCCTTTGCGCCTTGGTTTTTGCAGTGGTAACGATATCGAACTTCGTAGTGGCCTTTCCGTCACTGTAGCCGCCTTCCATCTGCGACACATCGCCGAGTCGTGACGGTCTGAAGTAGTTGCGCCCCGGAAGATCCGGATTGAAGTAATGCGTGTATATCCGTACGACATAGGGAATATCGCATAGCTTCTTTAACCATGTCGTCAAGCCATGATGCTTTGTGGGATTGTCGTCCTCATACTTGATGACTTTCTCTTCTGACCTCAAGCCGGCATCAGGCGGCAAGAGGCGCTGCCGCTGTTGCCAAAAGCGATGCCGAAAGGTCTCGTGAAAGAGCTGCCCAACGGCTGAAAGTCCGATAAGTTTTTGATTGTCCACTTCTATCTCGTCAATGAGGCTTGCAAAGCGTTCATCTTTAACGACAGGATTGCCAATAACCTCATCCGCTGCCAAATCAAAAAAGATGTCAACATGACCCAACCAAAAACTCAGGTCCATGGAAATGGGTTGCGGGGGGAGCTCGATGACTTCAGAAAACCTTTCAAAGAGGTAGCACACAGGAATTTCCAGAGCTTGTCCAATCATTCCGGCAAAGGAAATCTGAGCTTTATAGCCGCCGGTGGCATTAATGAGGATGGTGTTGGAGCCATGTTTTGTCACTACGCTTGCAATCGCTTTGACAAGGTTGCGCAGTCCTTCTGTCCGAAAACGCTGAGCTGAGCTGTCAGTGAGCCCTTTGATTTCTTGGATGATCACTGACCGGAATTGCCATGGATGCTCGGTGCGTCGGTAATACTCATTGAGGATCTTGCCAATCAATGTACCATCTTCGGTATCAGAGATCAGGAGGTACAGGGTTTCACAGTGAGCAAGCATTCTTTTCTGGAGTATGCTCGCGATCGAATTGATCTCTGCACCGAGGATGCGATTATGTGGATCGAGCCTGGCCAATTCGATCACTAACCCCTTTATGTTCTTGTCGGCGAGAAGCTCTTTGTGCTCGTTCGATACCGAACGCTCGAGATTCCCCTTAAGACTTGTGCCCACTGTGCAGATCAATACATTTCGCACTTTCCCCTCCTATCCTTCAAAAGGGATGAACTGAAAGACAGACTCTTCGTCGATTATTTGTGGGTGCATCCCCTCTATTTGCTCATCTTCGCTCGTCATCTCTCCAGTACGACAACTCAAGTCCCTTATGACTCCGAAAACGTTCTCATGTTGTGGCCGGAAGCCTGCATCCTAAAACGACCCAGTCCGAAACTTGCCGCCTTCCCAACATGAAGAACTTCACCCCAGACCATGAAGGGCAGCAGCTCCCCAAAGTTGCCAGAGTAACTGACCGACCCAATAAATCCTCCAAGGCTCATCCGCTGTCGTTGCCGATTTGAGTAGCGATCCCAATCAAACCACCTTAATTCAGAGGATACGCGCTTGATGGCTTGTGCAGCTTCCAGGATGCCACGGAAGTTCAGATCCAGTTTCTTTTTGCAATGGAAATAGGAAAGCATCGAGATGCGGCGCAGTAGTGCCCTGATAAGGTGGTGAAACTCTGGTTGTTCGACCAGGCGTTCGTCGGACCTGATGCGGGTCGGTGTGAGGAAGTTCAGAGATAGGCCGTCGATTTCCGCCAATTCATCGCAACGTCCCTGCATGACTTCCCTTGTCGGGAATGCTGGTGTGTGAGAGAGTAGGCGTCGCGCTCCCTGATAGATGGTAACAGGGCCATCAGCGCTTTCTGCGATGATTTGTTCCAGGGCGAACTTCCCGCGATCTCGGCCGAGGCCCTTCTCTCCGAGGGCAATGAAGGCGTATACAAAGTACGCCAAGTGATCCAGCGCCCGCCCCACCAGCACCAGCCCGAACTCCAGCGTTTCCCCTTGCGGCACAACGCGGGCGTCGTTCAGCGGTGGTTCGATCACAAACGGATGCGGAGCGGCGGGATAGAGGCGCATCATTTGGGTGTCGGCCGGCGGTGGGGTTTCGAAGAGGTAGAGGTAGACGCAGCGGTCGCGGAGCAGGCATTGGCTGCATTCCTGCCTTTTGAGAGCGCACGTCACCTGCTTGAGGGCATGGCCGAAGCCGCCTCGAAGGGTCGAGCCCTTGTATGCGGGAAGATGGAGGTCAGAGAGGGCCCGCAATCTAAAAGTGAATTTTCCAACCCTGAAGTGTTCAAACATTGGCTCGCTCATTGGTTTGTAGTTTCTCGCACTTCTCCTGCCCCGCCGCGGCTGCAGGCATGTTGGCCTTCAGCCGCAGCCGACGGGAAGAGAGCCTGTCGCCACAGGACTCTGCGGGGCATCTGGGATTCTTTTAACCTCCCTCTCGTCGGATGTGGAAAAAATAAGGTTACCGGAAATGTTGCCGGAAAACTTGCTATAATTTCAGTTGATGACGCTGCCAGAGGTGGCCATCCGGTTCCTGGATCTCAAATTCTGAAACGTCGACTCGATGAGTTTTTCCCGTACTGATTCGATAGCGAGCAGATAGTCGATTCTTCCCGAGAGCGCCGTCAATGGCACGGTTAACCTTGCTGATGCAGGGGCCGAGGCGTGCGCGGAAGTCTTCGAGCTCCGGCATCTTTTCCCAGGCATACGTTTCCTGTTCTCCTGCTTTGAGCTGATCGATCCGGCGTTCAAGGTCGGCAAGGAGCAGTCTTCGGTCAAACAATTCTTCGAGTCGATATCCCGAGCTTCCGGTGTTGAATGCAAGCAGGAAAAAGGCATACACGGCCAGCAACTGCCGGCTGAGGCGGAAAGTGAGCCCGCCCAGCGTGACCTGGCCCGTTTGCAGGTACAAAATGAGCAGAGGGGGCGACTGCAGACAGGCGAGAATGAGCTGAGATCGTGATACGGCATTGGTGAACCCCAGTTCGAGGGGGAGTCCACCGCCAATCAACTCGGAGAGGGCGGGAAAGCGAATATCGGCCAGTTCTACTCTGGCTTGCTCGGAAGAGATGGTTTCATGGATTGCTTTGCGCTCTGAATCGTAACCTGCAAGGCGCTGATACGAGCACCGCTGTGGGGGAGGGTAGAAAAAGTCGGGAACACCCGTCTCGAATTCCGGCGCCACCAGAACATGGGAAAGTGAGTCCCAGGAGCGGCCGCAGAGCATGAGAGACATGGCCAGGTAAACGCCCATCGTCTTGCGGCCTCCGGCGATTGAGCAGAACAGGGCTTCATCACTCCTCCGGCACCATTCCTGAACCAGTGCAAAAATCTGATTAGCAGCCGCATCGTTGTCAGCGCTGTTCCTGATGTCCTCGAGCGCGCGACCTTTTCCATCTTTGAGGAGGTGAACGTGTTTCTCGGAGAAGGCGATGCGCCCGGCGGGAATGCGGTAATCCAGGCAATACCGGGCAAACTGGCCCCCTTCACCCAAGAGATCACTGACAACTCTGCGATGGCCCACGGCAGTGGTGATCACCCGGATTTCATCGATGGGAGTGCCTCGCTGCTGTTCGAAAGCCCATAGGGTCTCCATGATAATGGCTGGGGTTTGACCGGCTACGGCAATAAGAACATTGCGTTTTTGAGGAGCTCTGAGCAGATTCAACGGCATGGCTGAGTCCAAAAGTGAAGGAAGATGAACTGCACCCCAGCAAACCAGCGCGGCAGATAGAGCCTCGGCCTCTTGTTTGGTCTTACCTATATCAGAGATGCTGTCGCAACACAACTATTTCACAGAGGGCAGAGCCTGCCGCGATACTCTGGGACAGGAGAGCCACCCGGTAACTTCAGCATCACAACTAATTCGTGACATTTTTGTCATAATGCGGTATCAACGCCGTGGACAACTGAAGGGAATGGAGAACTTGACAACGACGACGAGTGCACATTTTGGTTACCTGGAATTGCGGGCGCTGCATGAAATTGCCCGGGTGCTGGCGCGGCCGGACGAGCTGAAGGACCAGCTCCAGCAGACGCTGGACATCCTCAGCACGTGGCTGGGCATGGAACGGGGGATGATTTCCATCCTTGACCTGCAAACCGGCAAGGCCTCGCTGGATGTCGCCAGCGGGGTGGATGTCGAGGCCGGGAAGATCTCCTATCAGCCGGGCGAAGGCATCACCGGCAAGGTGGCCCAGACGGGGCGTCCTCTGGCCATTGCCAACCTCCGGGACGAGACGCTCTTCCTGGATCGCACCGGGGCGCGGCGCACGCTCAATCGCGACGAACTGGCCTTTCTCTGCGTGCCCATCTTCTACCAGCAACGGGCCGTGGGGGTGCTCTCGGCCGACAAACTGGCGCACCAGGTCGACGACCTGGACCGCGAGGTCGAGATTCTCAGCGCCGTTGCCGAATTGCTCGGGAAGGTCGTCCATTTTCGGGTCATCGAAGAGGAAAACCGCCGCCTGCGCCGCATGCTGGCCCAGGCGAAACGCCCCAAGACGAGCATCATCGGCCGCTCCAAAGTCATCCAGGAAGTGCTGCGCCTGATCGACCAGGTGGCCGACACCAACACCACCGTCCTCATCCATGGCGAAACCGGGACGGGCAAGGAATTGGTGGCCCGGGCGATCCACGACAACAGCCGGCGCCATGACGGCCCGCTCATCCAGGTCAATTGCGCGGCCATGCCCGACACGCTGCTCGAAAGCGAGCTCTTCGGGCACGAGAAGGGGGCCTTCACCGGCGCCATCATGAGGAGGCGGGGCCGCTTCGAGGAAGCCCAGGGCGGGACCATCTTTCTGGATGAAGTGGGGGAGCTCTCCCCCATCGCCCAGGCCAAGCTGCTCCGCGTCCTCCAGGACCGCGAGTTTCAGCCCCTGGGATCGTCCCGCATGGTGAAGGTGGATGTCCGCGTCATCGCCGCCACCAATAAGGACCTCGAAAAGGAAGTGGCCGCCGTCAACTTCCGTTCCGACCTCTTTTACCGCCTCAATGTGTTCCCGATCTTCCTCCCGCCTCTGCGCGAACGCGGGCCCGATATCCTGCTGCTGGCCGATTTCTTCGTGCTCAAGTACGCCCAGGAATTCGGCAAGGATGTGAAACGCATCGCGACGAGCGCGATTGATCTCCTCATGTCCTACCATTGGCCCGGCAATGTCCGGGAGCTCGAAAACTGCATCGAACGCGCGGTGCTGCTCGCCACCGGGGAGTCCATCGAAGCCCGCCAGCTTCCGCCGACGCTGCAAATGAAGCCGGAAGAGATGCAAAAAGTCAGTCGCGGCAAGCTGGAAGCCCTCGTCGGCGCGTTCGAGCGGGACCTCATTACCGACGCCCTCAAGGACGTGCGCGGGAACCAGTCCCAGGCGGCGCGCCTGCTCGGCACCACCAAGCGGATCATTCAGTATAAAGTCGGCAAGTATGGCGTCGACCCGCGGCGGTTTCGGGCTAAGGTGCCATCTTGAGAGGAGGGACAGGAGACAGGAGGCAGGAGTAGGAGAGCAGGAGAGTAGGAGGAGTAGGCAGGAGTGCAGGAGATAGGAGTAGGAGTCAGGAGTGTAGGAGTTAGGAGGCGGGAGGCGGAGACAGGAGCAGATTTCTGATTTCGGAATTGTGTAGTGGATTCGTGTGATCTTCGATGGTCTTCGTGTGAATTGGTGGGAGGCTTATAGGAGACTGGATTCGGATTTCGGATTTGGATGCGGGATGTGGATTGTGGATGGGGGGAGGGGAGATTTCTTTTGACCACGAAATACACATGAAAGATTTCGGATGGAGGGGGGACGTTTTTGTGCCGGGGTGTTTTGAGGGAAGAGGGAAACCGGTGCTCCCTTTCTGCTGGGCGTGGTGCTGCTGGTGACCTCTTCATGGGATTCCGTGGGTGCGTCTAAAGATGGTGGAACGGATTTTGCTTAATGGTACTGACCGGTGGTCCGGCGAGGGGCAGCGGTTATGCTCATGGCGCGGCGAGCGCAGAACCGGCCGCCACTGCTGTAAATACGGGACATGAAGGATGCGAGTAGCGTTAGTACAGATCGATCCCTATATCGGAGATTTTTCCGGAAACGCGAAGAAGATCTGCGATTTCATTGCGCGGGCCAGGAGTGAACGCTGCGATCTGGCGGTATTTCCCGAAATGGCGCTTATCGGGTATCCCCCGCGGGACCTCCTCGACAAACCCAGCTTTATGCGGGCGAGCAAGGAATACTGGCCGCAGATCCGGGAAGCGAGTTCGGGCATCGGCGTGGTTTGCGGCGCGGTGTCGGAAAACGAGAGCGTGCCCGGCAAGCCTTTTCACAATACCGCCCTCTTTTTTGCCGACGGCAAGCTGGTTACCCATTTTCATAAGCGCCTCCTTCCGTCCTACGATGTCTTTGACGAAGAGCGCTATTTTGAACCGGGAGATTGCACCGGGTGGATCGACTTCAGGGGAGAGCGCCTGGGCTTGACGGTCTGTGAAGATATCTGGAACGTTGCCGATTACCTGCCCGCGGCCGCTCTACCATTGCGATCCCATGAGCGAACTGCGGAAGGCCGGGGTCGAGGTCCTGATCAATATCTCCGCATCTCCCTATCATGTGGGCAAGGCGTCCTGGGCGAGCGAGCTCCTGCGAACCCAGGCGGCGCACTTGAAGATGCAGGTGATTTATGTGAACCAGGTCGGCGGCAATGACGAATTGATCTTCCATGGCCACAGCATGGTCTATGATCAGACGGGAAAACTCGTTGCCTGCGGGGCTGATTTTAAAGAAGACCTCATCGTATACGACACCAAAACTCGCCAGGGCGATTTCCACCATTCGGACCTGGGTCCCGCCGACCGAAGTGATCGAAGCCCTGGTGCTGGGGCTGCGGGACTATGCGCGCAAAAACGGCTTTCAAAAAGCCGTCGTGGGCTTGAGCGGGGGCGTGGATTCGGCCCTCGTCGTCTGCCTTGCGGCCCTGGCGCTGGGTGCAGAGAATGTGCTGGGAGTGGGAATGCCGGGTCCCTACAATGCTCCGGAAAGCCTCGACGATGCTCGGGAACTGGCGATGCGCCTGGGGATTGCCTTTGAGGTGGTGCCCATCGGCGACCTGTTCGAGGCAGCCCTCAGGACGCTTGCCCCCGTGTTCGCCAATGTGCCTCCGGATGTCACGGAAGAAAACCTCCAGGCCCGCCTCCGCGGTCTGATCCTGATGTCCCTCTCCAACAAATTCAATCGGCTGCTCCTGAGCACCGGCAACAAGTCGGAGATGGCCGTAGGTTACTGCACCCTCTATGGGGACATGAACGGCGGTCTGGCGGTCATCGGTGACGTGCCGAAGACGATGGTCTATGAACTGGCCCGCAAGCTGAATGAACAACATCAATGGATTCCCGAAGCGCATTCTCACCAGGGCCCCTTCGGCGGAACTGCGCCCCAATCAGACCGACCAGGACACTCTGCCTCCCTATGAAGTGCTCGATGCCATCCTGGCGGCCTACGTGGAAAAGCGCCTGCCGGCTGAAGAAATCATCGCTCAGGGCTGGGATGCCGAACTGGTCCGCTGGGTGATCAAGCACGTCGACCGCAACGAATACAAGCGGTGGCAGGCCCCGCCGATCCTCCGAGTGACCACCAAGGCCTTCGGCATCGGCCGGCGCAACCCGATTGCCCATGGGTATAGGGAGGGGTGAGCAGTGGTCAGTGAATAGTGACGAGTGATTAGTGGCTAGTGGCTAGTGCTGGGTGATGAGTGGCGAGTGCTGAGTGAGGGTGCATGGGCGTGGTGTTTGGCTGCTTGACGAGGGTCTTGACGACAGACGTGCGAAGTGCTGCTGAAAGCCGAGGACTGCGAACTGAACGAAGAGCCAAGAGCCAAGAGCCAAGAACCAATAGCCAATAACGAATAACCAAGAGCCAAGAGCCAAGAGCCAAGAGCCAAGAGCCACGGGGGGAGTTGCGATGAAGAAAGTCGAGGCGGTTATCAAGCCGTTTAAATTGGATGATGTGAAGGAGAAGCTTGCCGAACTGGGCATCAAGGGCATGACCGTCACCGAGGTGCGGGGATTCGGCCGGCAGAAAGGGCACACGGAAATCTACCGGGGGGCCGAATATGTTGTGGACTTTCTGCCAAAAATCAAGATTGAAGTGGTTGTGGCGGACAATCAGTTGAGAGAAGTGGTCGACGCCATTCGCAAGGCAGCCCACACGGGAAAGATAGGAGACGGAAAGATTTTTGTCTTTCCCATTGAAGAAGTGGTCCGTATCCGCACCGGGGAGATGGGCGAACAGGCGCTTTAAGGTGGCGAAGAGTGAAAAGTGAAAGTGGCGAGTGGTCAGTTATCAGTGGTCAGTGAGTAAATGGCCCGTGAGGAGTGGCGAGTGAGCAGCTGTCGGTGAAAACTGGTGGGGGAACGGTGGCAGTGATGGTGGCTGAGGCGCGGCAAGCGAGAAGCAAGGGCCAACAGCCAGGAGCTAACCATCCATCAACCAGGAACTGAAACTGAGAGCCAAGAACCAAGAACCCGGTGCCAAGAACTAACCACCATCAACCATCAACCATCAACCATCAACCATCAACCAAGAGCCAATACATGGTGCAAAAGAGCTTCTCGCACCTGCTCCGGAAACTGAAGGACCTTCGCCAGGCGTTTCTGGAGACGTCTCGGAACGATGTTCCCGGTTTGCTCGCGGCGCGCACCTATGCGGAGAGCTTTCCTGGCGCAGCTCGGGCTGCTTTGCAGGGGGCGGCGATTCCCCATGATGGCTGGTGCCTGGCGGCGGTGGGCGGGTTTGGCCGGGGTGAGCTCAGTTTTGCCTCCGACCTGGACCTTCTTTTCCTCTATCACAACCGGCTCTGCCCTCGCTCCAGGATATCATCCGCGAGCTCACCTACGGCTTCTGGGATGAAGGCTTTGAGGTGGGGCATGCCACGGCGTCGGTTTCCGAGGCCAAGCGGCTGGTCCAGGAAGACTTCTCGATCCTTACCAGTTACCTGGAATCAGGCTTCGTCGCCGGCGATGAGGAGCTTTTACAACGGCTGGCGCCAGGCGTTTTTGAAGAGCTTTGGCGCGCAGCGGCGGCGGCGATTCCTGCAGAGTCTCATAAATATCGTGAAGCGAGGCTTCAGCAATACGGGGAAACCTCCTATCTGCTGGAACCCCACGTTAAAGAAGGAGTCGGCGGGCTGCGGGACCTGCACATCATCCGCTGGGCCGGCATGGTCTTTTTGCATGACACGGACCTCGACGCCATGATGGAGCGCGAGTGGCTGGCGCGACAGGAGGTCCTCTGGCTGGAGCAGGCCTATGATTTCCTTTGGCGCGTGCGGCTGCAGCTCCACCAGTTGACGGGGCGGCGTCAGGACCAGTTGCTGTTCCCGGAACAGGAACTGGTTGCCGCCCGCCTGGGATATTCAGATAGTCAGCAGGGTCTGGCCGTCGAAGCCTTCATGCGCCTCTACTACCGCCACACGGCGCGCATCCGGCGCACCACGACCTTCTTTCTCGAACGCCTCGAGGAAAACGGCAGAGAAATTTCCCCGCCTGCGCTTGCAGCCGCCGCATCCTGCCCGGCCCTTTTCTCCTCGACGGCGCGCATCTTCATTTCCTGGAGCCCGACTGGATCAGAAAAGACCCCGGCTGCTCATGCAGTTCTTCTGGCAGGCCGCTCAAACCGATGCCCATTTCCACCATCAGACCGGCGGCGTCATTCGCGAAAACCTGGGGGCCTTCACCGATGCACGCCAGGAGAGACCCGCAGGTGGTGAAGCAGTTCTTTGACATCCTGCCCCATCCGCGACAGGCCTTTCCCGTGCTCAAGGTCATGCTGGAGACCGGCTTTCTGGATGCCTTCCTGCCGGAATTTGTGGCGGTGCGCTTCCGGGTGCAGCACGATGTCTATCACCTCTATACGGTCGATGAGCACCTTGTTGCGAACGGTCCGCGAACTGCATCGCATGGAACAGAATCAGGATCAAGGCCTTGCCGACGCTCGGCTGCCGAACTCTTTGTCGGGGCTCGAACATCGGCGCATCCTTTACCTGGCCGGACTGCTTCACGATATCGGCAAGGGCCAGGGCAAGAATCACGCCATTCGGGGTGTGCCCCATGGTCCGGAACATCGCGGAACGCTTCGGCCTCGATCCCGAGGAAACGGAACTGCTCTGCTTTCTGGTGGAACACCATCTCCTTCTTGCCGAAACCGCCTTAAAGCGCGACCTCATGGATGAGAAGCCCATTTTGCAATGTGCGGTCACCATCGCGAGACCGGGAACGGCTGCGAATGCTCTTCCTGCTGACCATAGCGGATTCCCGGGCCACCGGGCCGGGGGCCTGGAGCGCCTGGAAGGCATCGCTGCTGAGGGAGCTCTACGACAAGGTCGACCGCATGCTGGTCCGGGGAGATTGGCAGGGAGAGGACCTGCAGCAACGTTCGGAAGAAATCCAGAAGAAGGTGCTCGCGCTGGCGGGTACGGCCCTTGACCGGGAAAGGCTGGTCCGCTGGCTGGACGGGTTGTCTTTTCGCTACCTCCTGTCGCAATCTCCCGAGGCAATCCTGCAGCACTACGGGATGGAGCAGGAACTGGCCGCGCGTCCTCCCTGGTGCTCATGACGCCGGGAGATGGAAGGAGAAATGTGGCAGCTTACGGTGGCGACGCGGGATCGCCCGGGACTCTTTGCCGTCATCACGGGGGTGCTCTGGCTTCGCGGGCTTGAATATCCTTTCTGCAGACATCTTTACCCGGGAGTCCGGAATCGCCCTCGACGTGCTGCTGGTCGAGCGTTTGCCCGATCCACTGCATCCCGAAGAATTATGGGAAAAGTCGAGCATGACCTGGTCCGGTCTCTCGACGGATGCGCGCTTACCTGGATGAGCTCCTTGCCGACAAGCGGAAGCCTTCCCTGCTGCAACAGAAAGGCTTGCCGCGCAAAGAAGACAAGTGGTCGTCGATGAAGAGGCGTCGGACTTTTACACCATTATCGAAGTGTATACCTGGGACCGGCCCGGGAGTCCTCCATGCCATAACCAATACCCTCTTCGAATTGAGTATCTCCATCCAGTTGGCCAAGATCTCGACTCCCGGGGCACAGGTTGCGGATATCTTTTATGTAACGGACCTGAGTGGGAATAAACTGATTGATGCGGAAGCACATGAAAACATTCGCGAAAAACTGCTCGCCTGCCTTGCCTCCACTTCTTGATGTCCCTGTTTTTCTTGATGTCGCTGTTTTTTGGTTGCCTAATTGAGCCCTCTAAATTATTTAAGAACTGATTCTCTTACCACGACAACCATATATCACGAGCCAGACCCCATGAATAAGGGCCAAAAAAATTTCTCCCCGACAAGTCCTGGTGGTGGATGATGAACAAGACCATCCGCGAGTTCCTTTCGGAAGCCGTCAAGCATTTGGGGTATGGGGCGGAAACGGCTAACGATGGCGTTGAAGCCATCGAAAATAGAGGAAGGGAACTTTAATATTGTCATTACCGATATTATTATGCCCAGAATGGATGGCATGGAGCTTATAAAATACCTGGCGGAGAACCAAGAAAGATATCAATATCATCGCCATCACCGGACATACCATGAGCTATCAATACACAGATGTTATTGCTGCCGGGGCTTCCGATTTTATCGCGAAGCCTTTCACCGTCAATGAACTGGAAGCCAAATTGGATCGCATCCTTCGCGAACGGCACCTCGTCGACGAATTGGAACGGTTGGCTGTGAAAGACCCGCTGACGGGCTTATACAATCGCCGCTTCTTTCAGAGAATTGCGCGGAAAGAAGCTATCCGAGTCCCTGCGGTATTATCATCCCCTCTGTCTTTTCTTTTTCGATATCGATAACTTTAAAGAATACAACGATATTCATGGCCATCAGGCTGGGTGACGATGTGCTCATTGCAGTTTGCCGAGGTGCTGACCACTTCGGTCAGACAGAACGTCGACACCGCTTACCGGTTTGGTGGGGATGAATTCACGCTGCTTCTGCCTCACTTGTCCAGCGATGCGCGATCAAGGTCGCCGATCGCATCCTCGAGGCCTATAACCTGCTGGGGTTGAAGCCAACGTATCTGTCCATCGGCATCGCTCTATTTTTTCCAGAAGACCGGAGACGCTGACCAGGATATCGAGGATATGGTGCAGCGCTCCGACCGGGCCCTGTATTATGCGAAACACGATTTGGGCGGAAATCACGCCCATTTGGATGAAGAATCCGCATTAATCACTTCTTTAGGTCAAAATTCCACCTTTTTCATCCTCTGAATTGCCGTATTTCTTTCCCAATCTTTTTTGTGTTTCTTCTTGACACTCCCTGACCTCTCCTTTATATAAGGCTCACCCTTTTGGAGGCTCCGGTATGCCGCTGCTAAGCGATGGAGAACTCTCCAAAAAATAGGAAGAAAGCACTCGAACCCTGCGGCGCTTTTTAGGTTCCACCGGTACTCCAAGCTATTGGAGCGGCATTGAGTGACTGATTTATGGCTTGCACGGTACAGGTCTTCAAAAGGAAGGAGGTGGCTGCCATGGGCACGGGTAAACCTGAGTTCGGCTTTGGGGTTCATCTGATGGTGGATGGCTATGGCTGTGAGCGGGCTGCACTGGAGGACATGAATCTGATTTACAATTTCCTTGATGACTATCCTACTCAGATGGACATGACCAAGATCATGCCCCCCTATGTTTTTCGCTACAATGGTTCCGTGCCGGAGGATTGGGGGATTTCGGGGTTTGTTCTCATCGCCGAAAGCCATATCAGTATCCATACCTTTCCGGAAAAACAGTATTTGAGTCTTGACATGTTTTCCTGCAAGCCGTTCGATACGCAAAAGGCGGTGCAAACCATTAAGACAGTATTTCAGCATCCAGAAGTATGAAATGAAAGTCTTGGACCGGGGGCAGGAGTTCCCGAACAATATTCGGGCGTCCGCCCAGGTTGTCCGCATGGATCGGATGCTGCATGCAGCGTTCAAGATAAAGTGATGTTATGAGTCATCTCAAACAGATGGGGTCCAGGCTCCTCGTGAACCTGGGACCCCATTCTTCTTTTCTGGGGTTCGCTCGACCGAAGAGACCTTCGCCGAAGCTCGTGCGGTGATCGTGCCCGCGCCCTATGATGGCACGACGACTTACCGTGCCGGGACGCGGGAAGGACCGAGAGCGATCCTTGCAGGCTTCGCGAGAGCTCGAGCTTTTGATGAGGAAACGGGCACCGAAGCCTACGAGGCAGGGATTGTCACTCTCGACGAGCTTCCCGTGACGGTATCATCTCCCAAAGACATGGTGGACCTGGTCCGCGAGGTGGGGGAACTCGTCTTCGATGCGGGCAAGATGCCGGTGCTTCTGGGGGGGAACACCTGCTTTCCCTGGGGATGATTGAAGCTGCCGCGATGCGCTTTCCCGGCATGAAGGTCCTGCATCTCGACGCCCATGCCGATCTGCGGGAGGAGTACCAGGGAAGCAGCTACAGCAATGCCTGTGTCATGCGCCATGTCTTCCGGCATGCGCCGATTGTGCAGGTGGGCATCCGAGCGCTCACAAGGAGGAATTCGCTTCATCGAAGAACAGAAGATTCCCTGCTTTTTTGCCCATCGGCTTCAGCAGGACCCGAGGCTTTGGGACGAGTCGCTTTCCTGTCTTGGACGGCCCGGTCTATATCAGCATCGACCTGGATGTGTTCGATCCCGTCGATCATGCCGCCGGTGGGACGCCCGGAACCGGGGGGACTGGGTGGTACGAGGTGCTGGCGCTGCTCAGGCGGGTGACCCGGAAATGCCGGATTGTCGGCTTCGACGTCATGGAGCTGCTGCCGATCCCCCAGATCATTGCCCCGGACTTTCTTGCCGCCAGGCTTGTCTACAAGCTCCTCTGCTACATTTTTATGGACAATCCGCACCGATATTGTAAAATAAGCGACTAAGTGCAGCTTCACAGAATAAGGTAACCGATAGCCGTGTTGTCATTCCGCTGCTTCCCTGGAATCTGCGGAAAGCTCTCGGGATCCGCAGGCATTCACCGGATGACGCTTGTCGGACATACGGGAAGGAAAGAAACGGGATTGGAAGAGGGAGTCAGCTAAGGGTTTTCAGCATTGGCTCAAGATGTGCCTCCGTCGGCTTGCCAAGGTCGAGGAAACCGAAAACATCGAAAAAGAAATCCAGCAGCTGATCGACGAGGGTGAGCAGCAGGGACTGATTTCCGAAGATGAAGGGGAGATGATCCAGGGCATCTTCTCGTTTCGGGACACGATTGCGCGTGAGATCATGGTGCCGCGAACCGATGCCGTTTTCGCCCGTGCTGACGACCAATATCGCGGACATTGTGCAGCTCATCATTCAGAGCGGGCATTCGCGCATTCCCATCTATCAGGATAATATCGATAATATCATCGGGACCGTTGCACGCCAAAGACCTTTTGGGGCTTTGCGAGATTGCCGAACGCGAAGTGCGATATCCTCGTCAGGCCGCCTTATTTCATCCCCGAGACCAAAAAAATCAGCGAGGTGCTGAAGGATTTGCGGGACAACAAGTCGCACATGGCGATCGTCATCGACGAATATGGCGGCACGGCCGGGATCCTGACCCTCGAGGACATCATCGAAGAAATCATCGGGGACGTCATGGATGAATACGATGCCGAGGAAAAGCTCATCGTCGAGCATGAGGATGGATCAATCTCGGTAAATGCCAGGCTCGACGTGGAAGAACTCGGAAGACCATTTGAACGTGGAACTGCCGGATGGGAAGTTCGAGTCGGTTGGGGGCTTGGTGATCAGTCTTCTGGGGAAAGTGCCGACATCAATGAACGGCTCACCTTTCAAAGATCTCGAGATGGTGATTGAAGCCGCAAACAGTCGTAAGATAGAAAAAATACGCATTCGCAAAACCAGCCCCGAAGGTCCTGACTCGCCCCTTCCGGAAGGCGTCTCTTACTGACTCCCCCGGGTTTTTTGCCGCTCCGGCCCCTGGTCCATAACGCAGTCATTCATGACGCTTCGCCACCTTGTAAGCCATGAAAAGCTGTCGGCTGGGGAGGGTGCCGATGAGACTTTTCGCGGCAGAGAATCCGCCTTTAGATGAGGACAGGTGGTTGAACAATATGTGGTCTGGTGTTTTCCTGAGTGTCTTGAGCGGGGTTTTTTTGACGCTCGGGTTTCCGAAGGTCGGGTGGTACGCCTTGTCCTGGGTGGCGTTCGTGCCTCTGTTCCTGGCGCTGCGCGACCGGACCCTGAAAGAAGCCTTTGCCCTGGGCTGCGTCTGCGGGGTGGTGCATTATCTCGGCACCCTTTACTGGATGTACTATGCGCTCCATCTTTATGGCGGCATCCCGGCGCCGGTGTCAATGGTGGTGGTGTTCCTGCCCTGTGCCTACCTGGCCCTCTACGTGGGCTGTTTTGCCCTCGTCGCGCGCCGCTGGCAGGACTATCCGCTGCTCTGGGTCCTGGGGCTGCCCGGCGTGTGGGTGGCCCTCGAGTTGGTCCGGGCCTGGTTGTCACCGGTTTCCCCTGGGTCAACCTGGGGTACACGCAGACTCCCCTGCATTCGCTCATTCAGGTTGCCGACATCACCGGGGTCTATGGAGTCAGTTGGCTGGTGGTCCTGAGCAGCACGTTTTGACCGCCCTGCTGAACCGCTCCCGGGGTGGCATTCAGCGGACTGCTGGTGGGGGGATCTGCTTGCTCGCGGCGATCCTCTATGGGCCTGGCGTACGGCGACCATTGATGACCTGCAGACGGCGGCGACGCCATGGACCGTGGGCGTGGTCCAGGGAAACATCGACCAGAGTCAGAAGTGGGACCCGGCGTTTCAGCAGGAGACCCTGAAACGCTATCGGGAGCTTTCCCTGCAGGCCGCCGAGCAAATCCGGCCCCGGATCTGCTGGTTTGGCCGGAAACCTCGGCCCCCTTTTTTTATCGGCTCGAGGAGAAGCTCACCACGCAGCTCAATGAGATGGTGAAGGATACCGGGCATCCCGCTGCTTTTCGGCAGCCCGGGGGTGACCCTGATCGAGGGGGAACCCCGTCTGCAGAACCGCGCCTATCTCGTCAATGGTTCGGCCATTGTCGAAGGGGTATATGCCAAGCAGCATCTCGTGCCGTTTGGTGAATACGTGCCCTTGAAGAAGCTCCTCTTCTTCGTCGGGTCGCCTGGTGCAGGCGGCGGGGGACTTTGTGCCGGGTGACGATCCTTCGCCCCTGATTTTGGGGCGCCACCCGTTCGGGGTCCTCATCTGCTACGAGGACATCTTCCCGGAACTGGCGCGGGCGGCCGTGGAACGGGGGGCAACGTCGCTCATCAACATCACCAACGATGCGTGGTACGGCACGAGCAGCGCTCCCTATCAGCACCTCGAACTGGCCCGGTGGCGTGCCGTTGAATTTCGCGTCCCGCTGATCCGGGCCGCCAATACGGGGATAAGTGCTATTTTTGATGCGACCGGGAAGTCCTGCGGCACCATTCCCCTCAACCAGCAAGGGTTTCTGGTTGGTTCGGTGCACCCTTTTCGCACCTTGACTTTCTACGCGAAGTGGGGCGATCTCTTTGCCTGGCTCTGTCTTTTGACGACCGCCGGGGGGCTGATTTACGCCCGCCTCAGGCAGGGGTCCTCCGCTTCCAAACCGGCATGGAGGCTATTCACATGACGACTGTTGACATTGCTGAAGTAAAGAGCGTCCTTAAAGAGATTTCCCAACGCGTTGAAAATCTCGGAGGTCATCTTTGACATCCACGGGAAGCAAACGCGTCTGGCGGAACTCGAAAAGATCATGTCTGAAGCCCGATTTCTGGGAGAAACCGGAAGAGAGCAAACACGTGCTCAAGGAGCGGGCGGACCTGAACGAAAACGTCCGGCGGTGGCAGCAGCTTGCGGCGGAAGTGGAAGAGAGCGGCCTGTTCCTTGACATGGCCATCGAGGAGCAGGACGAGGAGGCGCTGAAGGATGCCTTGAAGCAGGTCCGGACGCTGCAGTCCAGTCTGCGCAGTCTCGAACTGCAGGAATTGCTGAGCGAAGAAAATGACCATCGGGATGCCATCGTGAGCGTCAATGCCGGGGCCGGCGGGACCGAAGCCCAGGACTGGGCCGAAATGCTCCTCCGCATGTATTTGCGATGGTGCGAAAACAAGCGCTTCAAGGTGCAGATGGTTGATCTTCAGGGCGGGGACGAAGCCGGCATCAAGAGTGTCACCCTGACCGTGGCGGGCCCCAATGCCTACGGATTGCTCAAGGCCGAATCGGGGATCCATCGCCTGGTGAGGATCTCTCCCTTCGATGCCAGCGGGCGGCGCCATACGTCGTTTGCCGCAGTCCTGGTTTTTCCCGAAGTCGACGACCACATCGAGGTGGACGTCAAGCAGGCGGACCTCAGGGTTGATACCTTTCGAGCCAGTGGGGCGGGCGGCCAGCATGTGAACAAGACCAGCTCGGCGGTCCGCATCACGCACCTGCCCACCGGGATTGTGGTGCAGTGTCAGAATGAGAAGTCGCAGCACCGCAATCGCGATATCGCCATGAAGATCCTGCGCGCCAGGCTCTACGAACGCGAGCGGCGGGCGCAGCAGGAAAAACTTCAGGAAATCCATGACAATCTCGACGACATCGCCTGGGGCAATCAGATCCGTTCCTACGTCATGCAACCCTACCGCCTGGTGAAGGACCATCGCACCGGTTGTGAAAAGGGCAATGTGGACGCAGTGATGGACGGCGACCTCGATGAATTTATCGAAGCCTATCTGTTCCATCGCATGACGATGAGGAGTGGTTGATGGTTGATGGTTGATAGTATTGATAGTTGATGGTTGATAGTTGATGGTTGATATACTCGTTGAGGCTAGAAATTCCCATTTTGTAGGAGCGGTATCATGCCGCGACCCTGGTGAGATCGCGCCTAGAAGGCGCTCCTACAGGAAGGTGGTGCTTCTGGCAAACCGAAAGAACTCTACCTTAATCAGCATAGTTGCTGGTGGCTGCTGGTACGTGCCGAGTGGACACTGGGGAGCAGGAAATTGAAAGGTGGGCATTGTCCCGTAGTCAGTGGCCAAAGGAATTCGGCAAAAGGAGGGCGGGTTTTCCAACCCGCCCGCGGTCTGCTGCCGGCTGAGTTACATTATTGTGTCGATCCCGCGATGCGGGGCCTGAGGTATGACATTATTGTTGCGCGGCAATTGACCACCATCCACCATCCACCATCCACCATCCACTATTCCCTCGCCCCTGCCGCGATCCATTGTTCGATCGTCGCCACTTCGGCGTCGGAGAGCCAGGGCGGTCCGGTGTAGGGCATCCGGGGCTCGCTCATGCCCTGCAGGCGACGGATGAGCTCACTCTTTTCCGGACTGCCCGGCACAATGACAGGGCCGTGCTTGCCGCCCTTCATCATGCTCTTATAGTCATCGAGCGACAATCCGGCGCGAGGCTCGGCGCCACCGTGGCACACGGCACAATGGTATTTGGCAACGACCGTTGCGACGTCGGTGTAGGTGGAGACCTTGCCGGCACTCTCGGATGCAACTCCGGTGCCCGTCGGGCCTGCCCCTTGAGCGGGCGCGTCCTGGGCCGCCAGGAAGGACTCTGGAAATAACGCCACTCTGATCTCCCCTGCCAGCATGGTGAGCCCTGCTGCACAGAGGACCGCAATCAAGGACCGCCTCATCGTTGCTCTCCTTTCCGGTAGATTGTCATCGCCTCCATGGTTTCCAAAAGCGTCCACGAAGTCACACGAAGTCTTACGAAGTCACACGAAGCATAACAAACTTCTTTCCGACAAATAGCCATCCCCCCATACGGTGACCGTGTATGAGGAAAATCGGGGCCCACAATCAATCCGGCTTCCACCCCTCTGCCTGCCGGCCATCACCAACTGACCACCAGCCACTATCCACCAGTCAGCAGCCACTAACCACTAGCCACCAGCCACTACCCACTATTCTCCGCCCCTCATCCCCTCACGTCCACTCCTTTCCATGTCCATACCCATTTCCAGGTATTTGACAAGTGTCGGGCGCACTGGTATTTTCAGGGCGCATGCGTGCCGAAATGCCCTTTCATGAAATAACATTGATCCCGGCGTCAGCATCGCAAAGCATGGAAAATGGCGTATCGAAGTCAGGAGCGCCTCATTTTTTGACCACTGGCTACAGATAACTGATAAGTAACCACTGACCACTGACCACTGATCACTGATCACTGACCACTTTTGCTTTTCACTTTTCACTTTTTCACTAACCAGGGAGTGCCCGTTATGTCGTTTATGAAGAGCCTGGCGTTGTTGGTATTGTCCATTTTGGTCATTTCATTTGTTAACCCTGCCATGGGAGCCGAAGAGAAGATGAAGCAGCCAGAGACCCGAATTGTCGAAATGAAAACATCCGAAGGGAAGATCCGCATTGAGCTGTGGGCGGACAAGGCCCCCGAAACCGTGAAGAACTTCCTGCGCTATGTGGAGGAAGGCCTCTATGACGGGACGATCTTTCACCGTGTGATCGATAATTTCATGATTCAGGGCGGAGGGTTTACCGCCGATATGAACCAGAAGAAGACCCATGAGCCCATCAAGAACGAAGCTGCCGGGACCTTGAAGAATGACCGCGGGACCATTGCCATGGCCAGGACCAACGTGGTTGACAGCGCGACTTCACAGTTCTTTATCAATCTCAAAGACAACGATTTCTTGAATCACCGGGACGCTTCACCCATGGGTTTCGGCTATGCGGTTTTTGGCAAAGTGATTGAAGGCATGGATGTTGTGGATAAAATCGCCAAAGTGCCGACCGCCAACGCGGGACCTCATCAGAATGTTCCGGTGAAACCCGTTGTCATCGAGAGTGCCAAGGTCGAGAAATAGCCGCATTGACGAAATAGAAACAGCTCGTAGGTGATCAGGGCAGAATACATGATTGCCAGTACAGCCATAATCGCCTTTACCCTGACTCTCCCACGAAAACAGATGTAATTCTTGTGAATGAGCAGGAAGAGCAGCCCCCCTGCTGTCAGGAAATACTTGACTAACACGAAAGGCCAGGGGCCGAGCTGCATATAGTAAGACATGACAGAGTTCAGTTCCATGATGCGGCAGTTGCCGACGAGCACCAGGGTGAGAAATCCATCGGCCACTGAAAGCAACAGGATGAGGATGAACAGCAGGCCCTCATCGATGCCGTAGAGGTCGACGTAATAATGGACAGGAAGGTCTCCACTGCGGCGAATGATTTTCCTGCGACCGCGAAAACTGACGAGGCTGAAGGGTGAAGTCTGTTTGGCCCGGCGGTCATGACCGGAACGCTTGTCTACAGAAGTAATCGAGGTATCATTGGAGCTTGCCATCGTCGGGACCTCTTCTGTTCAAAGCGGGGCGTCTTACTCTGCCGAAAATGAAACGATGTACCACACCATACGAAAAAGCGTTCGCACAATCAATATTTATTCATCGCCGGTTCAGGGCGCAAGGCACGCACGCCCATCACGGAGAGGAAAGCAGCCTTGAGCAGCAAAATTCTATTCAGATGTGGGTTGGCCAGGAAAGCCTTTTCGCCGTCCGGCACTGCAGGAGCCGGGGGCCAAGCGCCGGGAGCCACCTCTGGCTTTGCCCTGATCGCCTCGACCTTGCTCCGCTCCCCAAGAGCGTATCTGAAAATTCAATTTTGGCGCAGCCATCGGTTTAAAAATCCCCCCCGCCCCCCCTTTACTAAAGGGGGGAGTCAAAAGTCCCCCTTTCATAAAGGGGGATTCAGGGGGATTTTCAGAGCAGCCTCTGAGAGCCAGGAGCCAGGAGCCAACAGCCAGGAACCAAGAGCTTAGGACCACTCTCACCGCAGCCCTGGCTGTCTTAGCCCTCTTGGTGGTTGTGGGATGCGCTTCGGTGGGTCCTCGCATGACGCCGGTATCGGCGCCTGCGGGAGAGCGAATCAAGCCTTCCGAAAACGGTTGGTGGTATGCCCGCCTGGTCATGAACTGGCCGGAGGACAAGGCGCCATCCTGGTACCTCGATCCCCTTCTGGCTCATTTGGTGGTCTCGCCGGTCCTGGATCGATACGGGGATGAGATCGTGCTCTGGCGCTTCCATCGAAGGGCGGCTCGCGACGAGGCCGGGCATCAGTTCAGCTTTATTTTCTATGCGCCCCCGGAAACGGCCCGCAAGGTCTTTGCGACGCTCCAGGGGGATGCCTGGCTGAAGGCGATGAAGGATCGCGGCCTCGTTATTCGGGATACCTGCGACGACACCAGCACGATCAGCCGCCCGCACCTCGAAGATACCAGCGATCGTCATTGGTCGCTGCCGATTCAGAAGTCCTGGCCCTTTTACATCATGGGGGTCAGCGAAATGTGGCTCAACCTGATCAGAGAAGTCGCAAGCCGCACCGGAGGTGACAAGGCCCCCTCCGGCCTTGACGATGCGCTTGCGTTGTACGAACGAGTCAACAGCGAAATCGAGCGGATGTGGCAGGAGGAAGGCGAGCATGCCTTTCTTCATCACCTGAATGCCATCTTTGGCTATCAGCCGCTGATGGTTCGAAGGAAGGGACTGATGGATTTCTGATGTCCTTTAGCTGCATTGAAAGGCTGTTAGGAACTGTCCGGAAATAGTATTTTCCTTTACCACGAAGAGCACGAAGAGCACGAAGATGATGAAGGACAGAGAGTGATTTCTCCTTGCGCTTCGTGTCCTTGTTGGTTTGGAAAAAGATTGCAATGAGAGCAAGTTATTTTTGGATGAGGCCTTACTGCGCGCAGGAGGATGGATGACTGCGATGTCGAACGGCAGGTTGGCCGCCGAGTTTTTCAAACGCATGAACAGCCGCGTGATTGATGACATGGTGGATCTTCTCAAAGAAGATACAAGCTTCCTTTTTCCCAAAACGCAGCCCCTTTACGGCAAGGAACGGATCGTCAAGTTCTTTCAGGTCCTCTTCCGGCAGTATCCGCAACTGCACTTCGAGGTCCGGGGGATTATCGCCGAGGGAGAGAGCGTTGCCGTTCACTGGAGCAATCAGGGGGTCAGCCGAAAGCGCGAACCCTACGAAAACGAAGGAGTCACATGGTTCGAATTCGAGCATGGGAAGATCAGGCTCATCAGCGACTTTTTTAAAGATACGGGTAAGTTTTGACGGCAGGAGACCCCGCCTTCGAGGAGCTTGAGCCCATGGCGCCGGAACAGAGGTCACAGCTCGCTTATACAATCGAACATTTCAAAGAAATCGCCCGGCAGAATCGTTTTGCCGAGAACAGCACGGTTCCCCATGAAACCGGGCGTTGCCTGATCTGCCATCCCGAGATATTTCCGATTGATCCTTTCGTCATTTACCTCAGGGTGGCGGCCGAGTCGGTCAAGGTCAGGCGCCCGCGCCTGGACCAGGGTCTCGTTGATGAGATCAACCGCGATCTGGAATTGATGGGCGAATCGGTCCGGGTTTCGAAGGAAGCGCTGCTCGAAGGCGACCGCAGAGCTCTTGCGCCGTGGTCCGGGTGGGTCCGCGAGGCCCTTGCCACCGGACTCGGGCTCCTCTCCGTCCACAGCAGCACCAGCCGTGAGTTCACCCTGGAGGAAGCGGAAGAGCATGGGTTCGGCAATCTCGTAGAGGCCAGAGTGGAGGAAATCATGATGTTCCAGAGAGGGAACGCCTGAGAGTGCAGGAGACAGGAGACAGAAGACAGGAGACAGGAGACAGAAGACAGGAGACAGGAGACAGAAGACAGGAGACAGGAGACAGAAGACAGAAGACAGGAGACAGGAGACAGAAGACAGAAAGAGCAGGAGTCAGGAGACCGAAGTCAGGAGTCGGGAGTCAGAAGGTGGAAGACAGAGGAGAGAAGTCAAAAGCCGGCAGATGAAGGGTGGGAGTCAGGGGTCGGAAGATGGAGGCCAGAAATCAGGAGACAGGAGTCGGATTCAAACAGGGAGTTGGGTTGTTTTGTCGCAGCTCCATCAGTACAACGTGGTTTCCGTAGCGAGCCTTGAGGTGTGGGGCAGGCTTTCCAGCCTGCCTTTTGACCAGTTCGGCATGGCAACCTGGAAAGTTTGCCCCACAAGGCTTGGACCTTCCCCAAGGTATTGATGCAGCACTTTGCTCTGGTGAGTCACGAAAAATCATGGGAAGAGGCCAGACCGGATACCGTCTGCATAAAAGACTGCTATCATTTCGACCCCTGTCTCCTACCTCCTGCCTTCTATCTCCCGACCTCCGACTTCTGTCTCCCACCTCCCACCTCCTGTCTCCTGACTCCTGTCTCCTGTCTCCTGACTTCTGTCTCCTGACTTCTTCTCCTAAAAAAAGGTTTATGATGGACGAGAAACGCAAGAAGAGAGCTTGTGAATTGCTGAAGAGGCTTGGCGAGGCTCATGGGGCGCCGGGCTATGAAGACAGTGTCCGCTCCATCTTTCGGGAGGAACTGGGGAAAGAGGTCTTTACCGACCGGACGGGAAACATTTTCTGCGCCCGGAGGGGCCGTGCGGAAAGCCCCAGGATCTTGCTTTCCGGGCACATGGATGAAGTCGGGTTCGCGGTCCAGGCCATAACCGGAAGCGGGCTGATCAAGGTGGTCCCGCTCGGGGGCTGGTGGTCGCATACGCTTCTGGCTCAGCGGGTGAGGGTCCTCACTCAGGCAGGACATGAGGTCCTTGGCGTGATCGGCGCCAGACCGCCCCACCTGCTGGGTGAGGCGGAGCGGGAGAAGCTTGTCAAGATCGAGGACATGTTCATCGATGTCGGGGCGGTGAATGCCGATGAGGTGCGCGACCGCTTTGGCATTCGCCTGGGCGACAGCATCGTCCCGGACAGCCCGTTTGTGTCCATGCACAACCCGGACTTTCTCCTCTGCAAGGGGTTTGACAACCGCGTGGGGATGGCGCTGGTCATTCAAGCGCTCCAAACGCTGCGCGATGACGCCCATCCCAACACCGTCTGGGGAGTGGGCACGGTCCAGGAAGAGGTTGGGGTGCGGGGCGCTCAGACGGCCGGTTTTACGGCGGACCCCGATGCGGCCATCGTTCTCGAGGGACCTCCGGCGGACGATCTGCCGGGCATTGCCGAAGAGGAGCGTCAGGGGGCGGTGGGGCGAGGCGTGCAAATCAGGCTGATGGACCCGTCTGCGATCATGAACCGGAAATTCGTTCAGTACGCCAGAGGGCTTGCGGAAGCGCAGGGAATCCCCCACCAGGTGGCGGTCCGCCGGAGTGGGGCCACCGATGCCCGCGCCCTTCATCTACACCAAAAAGGGGTGCCGACAATCGTCCTGGGGGTGCCCGCCCGCTACATCCACACCCACAACAGCATGATCCATCTCGATGACTATCTGGGCGCCCTCGGGCTGGTGCTGATCCTTCTCGAAACGCTCGATGAGAACCGGGTGCAAGGTTTCTGCACCTTTTGAGCATGAGGTGCGCATGGGGGGGCGCCAGAAATCTAACCCTCCAACCAAAGGTTGCTGAGCTCGAACTCGACTTCCTGAAAAGGTTCGGCCCGGACCTTATCATCGTGGGCGAAGAATCCGGCCACAACCCACTTCTCTGTTTCGAGTCGAAATACGTCGAGGGTCCTGGCGACAGGATCAATGAGCCACAAATATTGCACTCGGTGCTGCCCATACAGGGACATCTTCCTGATCTTGTCGAGGCGAATGGTGCCGGGCGAAATCACCTCACACACCCAGTCCGGAGGAACAGCGATCCAATTGGTTTCTTCCGCCACCGGAAAACGTTCGCGCCTCCATCCCGCCAGATCGGGAACAAGGATATTTCCTCCAAGCATGATTTCCGGCTCAAGCAGAATAATCCATCCACCAGGTCCACCACCGCGTCCAAATTGATATGCCGATCCTGCTTCAATTTGCAGCGCAGATGCCGCATAAATATGCTTCCTGGACGGTCTGGGGGTGACGATCAACTCCCCATCGATGAGCTCGCCGGTCATGTTCTCAGGAACGCTGTGAAGGTCGTCGTATGTCGCTTGCTTTCTTGCCAGCTCCGCCATGTCGAGCCTCCTTCAAGTTCCTTGCCGCTTATCTTGGACATTCTATCAGGATCTGGACAGCTTTAACAACCTCCAACTGCCCATCGGAACCACAGAAAAAGACGGATAGCTTGTCCTACGCAACGTTAGGCGAAATTAAGAACTTCACATTAACCCTATGCAAATCACGGCAAAAGGAGGGCGGGTTTTCCAACCCGCCAAACCGAGCTTTGCCAATACCAGGTTCATTGTCGGGGGAAGTAATCATTTGGTTCTAATGGGCACGATGAAGCGGTGCCCACCCTACTGCCCCGCCGCACCTCCCTCCAGTTGACGGACAAGCAGTCATTGAAGCGGGCCACCAGGCCTGATGTGTCGGGTAACGGGTTGGAAGATCCGCCCTCCGTTGCGAGTGCCGGTGCTTGCCTGCTGGTAAATCCCCCGGGTCATTTATGGGCGGGTTGGAAAACCCGCCCTCCGTTAGGAGCATGCGGCCTTGCCTGTCCGTGAATCCTCTGAGTTATCAAAGGGTTCACCTGTTGACGGTAGAGGTGATGTGTGCTATCCGGATCTGTGGGATTCGGTTTCTCACAACGCATTGGGCGTCAGTCCATCATCATCGCGGAATATCATGATTCATTGCCCACCCAGGCTACCGGAGAGAGTATTCCCTGTGCAGGATTCCAGCGGCGTAGGCTGCAACGGTGTTGACCAGGGACCTCACTCACAGGAGGGGACAGACCAATGGCGAAGCGTGGCAAGGCAGCAAACGGGAGCGCCCGGTCCAGCACCTGCGGCGGCGGGGAGACCGTCCGGATCGTCCGGGTGTTTGTCTCCTCACCAAACGACGTAACCGCCGAGCGTTAGATACTGGACGAAATCTGTGCTTCCATCAATCGCACGGAAGGGCAGGCACAGGGATTCCGCTTTGAAGTCTTTCGCTGGGAAGTTGATGTAACACCGAAGATCGGCCCCAAGCCGCAGCGGGTCGTCGATGAGCAGACTCCGTTTTATGACATCTACCTCGGCATCATGTCCACTCGCTTCGGCATGCCGTCAGGAAGATACGAGAGCGGTACGGAGCAGGAGTTCAACGATGCCTTGAAGAAGTGGAAAAAAGCCAGGGCGCCGTGGATCATGTTTTACTTCCGGGACCAACCGCTACTCTCCAGTGATCCTGCCGACGTGGAACAGTATCTCAAGGTGTGCCAATTTCGCAAGAGGCTGGAAACCTTGGGTCTGGTGGGCAGCTACAAGGAAGTTCGCGGCAGGGAGGATGCATTCTTCGAGAAAGTCTCCGAGCACCTGCGCAACGTCATCAGTGAGCTTCCCAAGATGAAGGCGCCCTCAGCCAAACTTCGGCAAGCGCCCGCAAAACAAAAGAGTCCACCGAAGCCTGTCGTCCCGCCCGAATATCTCACCTGGCTCCTCCATCAGTGTGGTGACGTGGAACTGATGGGGCTGCAGCTCAAAGAGGGCCTGGGCGTGCGGCTGAACCAGGTCTACACGCCGTTGATAACTTCGGCTCGGTTCGAAAAGGAGGGTCCTCCTCGCCGCAAGCGCGATGACGAAGTCCCGGCGGAGCCGGCGGCCTCGCGGGAAGCGCTCCAGTTGCTGCTGGCTCTGCTCGCCGAAAGGTCACTCTATGTTTTCGGCGATCCGGGTTCGGGGAAATCCACCTTCTGCCGCTGGGTGACCTGGCTCACCTGCAACGGCGCCATGCCGCCTCCCGACCTCCCTGACCTGGCGGTGCCCGAGCCCTACCAGGAGAAGCTTCCCGGCGAATTGCGCGGGCGTCGTTCTATCACCTGTCGTTCCAGGAGTTCATGGCAGCCGAGCGCCTGTTCCTCAAGCTCTCCACCGACCAATTGTTTGACTGGCAGGAAGGCGCCCGGGGGGAGAGAGGGAGACGTCCAGATGCTGAGACGCGGAGACATGGTGAAGGGAGACGCGGAGACATGGTGAGGTGAGACGCGGAGACATGGTGAGGTGAGACGCGAGGACACGGTGAGGTGAGGCGCGTGGACGCGGAGACCGAGAGACACGGCAAATGCATCAAGCTGATTTTTTCGCCCTGAAAGGGCTGCATAAATCAGCCCAGGGTCAGCGACAGCGCCACCCTGGGAAGTCGGGCACAACAAGAATAATTACCCTGAAGGGGTTACATAAATCATGCTCACACATCGCTCTATGCAACCCTTTCAGGGTAAGGAAATGCGTGTTGGCTACCTGATATTCCCAGGGTGGCGCTGAGCTGACCCTGGGCTGTTTTATGAAGCCCTTTCAGGGCATGAAGGTATGAAGAACCTACCACACACTATTTTCGTCCTGACGGTAACCATTCCTTATGGTCGGGCCGGCCACCATTCGCAGTATAGGTCTGCATCTGGGAAACTTCGGCTTGATGCCTATGGGCAGACACGGAGGCGCCGAGACGCGGTGATGCGGAGACGCGGAGAGGGGGAGACAGGGAGAGGGGGAGATAGGGAGAGGAGAGACGGAGACAGGGAGAGGGAGAGGGGGGAGATAGGGAGAGGAGACACGGAGACAGGGAGAGGGAGAGGGGGGAGATAGGGAGAGGAGACACGGAAACAGGGAGACAGGGAGAGGGGGGAGATAGGGAGAGGAGACACGGAGACAGGGAGAGGGGGAGATAGGGAGAGGAGACACGGAGAGGGGGAGAGGGGGGAGATAGGGAGAGGAGACACGGAGAGGGGGAGAGGGGGGAGATAGGGAGAGGAGACACGGAGAGGGGGAGATAGGGTGAGGAGGAGATAGGGAGGAGATGCGGATAGCAAGGAGGCGGTTAGCGGGGATGTGAGGAAATGAGGGCGGCACCCGATATTGCAGGGTGGGTCAGGCGCGTCCGGTAGCGCCGTAACCCACCGAAAGCCGGTCGCTGTCGCTACGCTGGTTCCCAAGCTCCAGCTTGGGAACCCACGTGGTGGAAGCTCCAGCTTCGTAAGACATGTGAGTGCCACCCCCTAAGGAAGTGGCACGGGAAGCTGGAGCTTCCGGCCTGCGTTCCCAAGCTGGAGCTTGGGAACGAGCAGAACGAGCAGAACGAGCAGAACAGCAGAACGAGCAGAACGAGCAGAACGAGCAGATGACCATGCGAGCGCGACAGTGTATCCGTATCGCGCTCCTAATTCTTCCAGCTCCCCGCATCGGCGGCGGTCCTTTGGGAGTTTCGCTTTCGTCGATATAGCCGTCGCCGTTGGCGTCAAGCTGGGTGAAGTGGTCCGCGGGGCCGGGGAACTCCGCCTGCGAGACCTTGCCGTCGCCGTCCTTGTCGAATTTCTTGATCAGCCCCCGCCCATCATGCCGTGATGAGGCGGTCCTTTGGGAGCTTCGCTTTCGTCGATATAGCCGTCGCCGTTGGCGTCAAGCTGGGTGAAGTGGTCCGCGGGGCCGGGGAACTCCGCCTGCGAGACCTTGCCGTCGCCGTCCTTGTCGAATTTCTTGATGCAGCCCCCGCCCATCATGCCGTGATGAGGCGGTCCTTTGGGAGCTTCGCTTTCGTCGATATAGCCGTCGCCGTTGGCGTCAAGCTGGGTGAAGTGCTCCGCTGGACCGGGACTCCGCCTGCGAGACCTTGCCGTCACCGTCCTTGTCGAATTTCTTGATGCAGCCCCCGCCCATCATGCCGTGATGAGGCGGTCCTTTGGGAGCTTCGGTGTCGTCGATGAAGCCGTCGCTGTTGGCGTCAAGCTGGGTGAAGCGCTCCGCGGGACCGGGAACTCCGCCTGCGAACCTTGCCGTCACCGTCCTTGTCGAATTTCTTGATGCAGCCCCCGCCCATCATGCCGTGATGAGGCGGTCCTTTGGGAGCTTCGCTTTCGTCGATATAGCCGTCGCCGTTGGCGTCAAGCTGGGTGAAGTGATCCGCGGGACCGGGGAACTCCGCCTGCGAGACCTTGCCGTCGCCGTCCTTGTCGAATTTCTTGATGAAGCCCCCGCCCATCATGCCGTGATGAGGCGGTCCTTTGGGAGCTTCGCCGGCGTCGATGAAGCCGTCGCTGTTGGTGTCAAGCTGGGTGAAGTGATCTGCGGGTCCCGGAAATTCGGCTTTCGAGACCATGCCGTCACCGTCCTTGTCGAAGTACTGGATAAACCGGCTGCCCGGATCACTCGAGGCGCCCCACTGCGCCATGCCGGTGCCGGTGAAGGCAAGAATCATCGCGGATACCAGGACCGCGAAACCACCTGTTGATAGGGCCTTGATTTTCATCTCTTCTTCTCCTTGTTCGATTGTCTAATGAATCGAGTCTCCATAATTAAATCATGGGTGAGAACAGTTCATTGCTGAAAGACTCGGGAAGCTGCCCAGGCCAGCACGTAGGCCAAGGCAACCGCGGCGAAAACAATGGACTCCTCTCTCAATACCTTCCTTGTGGCGCTCTTTTTTCGGTCCTGGCCGCCGCTGATTGGCTCTTCACCGGAAGCCCCCGAACCCGCGCGGCCCGCACCCATGCAGAGCGGCCTCATGCCAGTGACAAGAGCCGCCACCTCAGCCCCGAGCATTCCCTTGACTCTCATCGTTTCTTCTCCTTTGCAGCATTCGTTCGTGGTCAGCATTGCTCCAACCTTTGCGGCGGATCATAGCGGGCAATTGTGAGGAAAATATGAAGAGACGATGAGAACAGTGTGGAGATTGATGAATCGTCTGCGACGGTGGGTATATCTGAAGAAGCCGATAGCTGCGCGCCCCAGCAAAGGGTGAGGAGTCCGGTCTTCAGTTCTCGTCGATGACCCGGCCTCGAGAAGTAAATGATATGCCCTGCTGCGTGGAAGTCCCGATCATAACGGTTTCAATGATCGGTTCCGTGACCTTTTCTTCCGCCTTCCACACAACGATGAAGTTGGCCTCCGGAACCGCCGGCTTTATCCGATTCCTTTACCACGTACTCTGCCGTTGCCATGGCGCTGAGCTTAACCTCTTTGTCGACGAATTTTTTGAGCCGTTTGCCGTCGGAATCAAAATAGTCGATTGAGACGATGGTGATGGGATGGACCAGATCAGTATTCCGGATGCTGAGGGTAACGGCCAGATAGAAGGGCTGTTCGCGGTCGCCGTGATAGATGTGCGAATAGGCGGGAACGTAAACCGTTTGTCCCTTCAAGAGCTTGATTTCAGGGGCGGCCGGAATTGGGAAAACCAGCATAACCGTGAAGAGAAGAGAGACAAAAGTGAACGAAGGAGATCGGATGGACCATGGCGGCTTCTTTGTGTTGTCAGCACTGATCATTGTCGTTGCTCCTTTTGACGCTTTCCGTAGAGAAGTCCATTGCTGGGTTCGGTGGTTCAGTTTTCGTCAATCGATAACGGAGCGGCTGTCTTTTGGCGGGTTGAAAACCCGCCCTCCTTTTGAGTGCTCCGGCGAGAGCGTGGGATAGATGTCCAAAGACGGTCTTAACAAATGATACGTCCATTGCAAGCGGACATTGAAGGGTTTTCTCTGCGCTCTCTGCGTCTCTGCGGTGCATTGCATTACGGGCGGCGAGCGAGTTTCCTGGGCGCGCATTGCGCTGTTTCGTGTTTGCCGATAACGGCAACCCGGACCCCCTGCGCAAAGCGGAATATCGGGGCCGGGATTGGGGTGCAGCGTGCCGTCCCGCACCACTCCCACCACGGAGGCGCCGGTGTGGGTGCGGATGGCGAGTTCCCCGATGGCGCGGCCGTTGAAGGGGCTGTCCCGTTCCAGAGTCAGCCAGTTCAGTTCCAGCGATCTGCCGGCGCCCAGGAGCAGCGCGGTGCTCCGGGACCCCTCGTCATTTCCGGGCAGTGGAGTAGAGGAATCGCGGCACACCGCGTCGCCATACTCGAGCACCTCCGTCGCCGGGAGAATCCCAGCTGCAGCAGCACCTGCCGCGTCATTTCAAGACCGGCTTCGAATTCGGGCTGGATGACTCGATTTACCCCGTTTTCGTAAAGGGCTTTCATCTGTTCCACCCCTTCCGCCCGCGCCAGAATGTCCAAACCCGGCTTGAGCTGATGGGTTTGGACAACAATGTCCCCGGGCAACGACCATGGCGGGAATGGTGATCAAAAGCAGGCGAGCCTTCGCCATCCGGGCAGCTTCCAGGACGATTCTTTGACTGGCATCCCCGTATCTTACCGGCAAGCCCGCCGGCCTGGTCGGCTTCGTCAAACCGGTAGTAATCCAGCTCGATCAGGACAAAGGCTAGCCCAGGCGGCGCAAAATCTGGGCAATATGCCGGCCGTCCTTCCGCCCCCGGCGATGACCACGTGGTTGTGCAGTCCCGATTCGGGCAGGTTGATGGTCTGCAGGGATTCGTGTCTGAACCATCTCTTGCGGATGGCATAGAGCGGTGCGGTCAGACCCGGAGATGAGGGGTCAGGACCATGTGAAAATGGCCGTGTTGAGCACGAGGGCGTAGAGGTCGCTGCTGATCGAACGCGCTGAAACCAACGTCCCGCCAGCACGAAGGAAAACTCCCCAACCTGAAAGAGACCCAAGCCAACGGCGAGGGGAATGACGTTACCGTAACCGAAGACGACCAGACCGCAAAGATCAAACCCTTGCCAGACCCTGACCAGCATTACCAGCAGAAGGATTCCTGGCCATGGGCGACAAAAACGACGGGTCCAGCAGCATTCCTACCGAGGTGAAGAAAAGCAGGCCGAAAATATCGCGCAGCGGGATGATATCGTTCAGGGCCTGGTGGCTGTAATCCGATTCGCTGAGGACCATGCCGGCGACGAAGGCCCCGAAGGCAAAGGAGAGCCCCAAGAGATAGGTTATATAACCGATCCCGAGACCGATGGCCGTGATCGCCAGGAGAAACAGCTCCCGTGAGTTCCAGCAGGCGATGCGGGTCATTACCCAAGGCAGCAGGCGCGTGCCCAGGACGACCATCAGGGCAAGAAAGAGGACCGCCTTCAGGGCCGCCAGGCCCAAAATCGGAAGCCCGCCGGTGGGATTGTTCAGTTGGGGCAAAATGATCATCAGCGGGACCACGGCCAGGTCCTGGACAATGAGCATGCCGATCATCACCCGGCTCGAGAGGGTGCCGAGCAGGCCCTGATTCATGAGGGTCTTCAGAATGACCATGGTGCTCGAGAGCGAGACCAGGGCGCCCAGCCACACCGAAGGAAGCCATTCCCAGCCCGACCCCAGCCCGATAGCGTAGCCGTAAGCCATGGTCAGGAATATCTGGATCGGGGTGCCGACCAGGGCGATGGTGCGGACCGGTTTTAGTTTCTTGAGGGAAAATTCGAGCCCGAGGGCGAAGAGCAGCAGGGCGACGCCGATTTCAGCCAGCAGTTCGATGTCGTGGACTTTCGATACGGTGACCCCGCCGGTATGGGGACCAACGAGCACGCCGGCCAGGATGTAGCCGAGAACCAGGGGCTGCCTCAGTCCGTGGGCCAGAATACCCCCGATGAGCGCGGCGACGACGATGATGATGATATCCGATGCGATTCCCATGACTGGACTGGTTCACTCAGAAGAAGTCAAAAAACGAATATCGAATAACGAACAAGGAATTTCGAATGATGAAGTTTTCTCTATGGTTTTAACGCGCTGTTTTGATGTTTGCCAAAAAATTGAGATGGGTTGATCTTTTCCATCCAAGCATCCGCTCACCACGTACAAAGTCCCTCCGCTCCTTCGATGTTCTGCGGTTCCTTGTTCGATCTATTCGATATGCATTCAAGACAATATCGGCATTCCTCGTCAGGTCCCAAGGTCGGCAGAGACAACCGCTCGCAGACATGGTAAGCTTGCCGCGAATTTCAAGGGCGGGTTGGAAAACCCGCCCTCCGTTGCGGCAGCTTGATTGCATGGCGGGTTACCATGCCGAGGACGGCGGTGGAGGCGGGGGAGGGGGTGCCGCATAAGTTCTCGAACGCCTTTCGACCATACCCGGAATCTGGTTTCCCTGGGCGTACATGCACTGCTGATAGGTGATGTCGTAGCGGCGCTGAGCCTCCCATCCGTAAACCTGACCACTGCTGGAGCCGGCGAGGGTGCCGGCAAGGAGTCCGCTGCCCGCACCAACAGCCGCACCCGTACCGGCATTGCCCGAGATTGCCCCGATGGCTGCACCAAGACCTGCTCCAAGGGCCGTCCCCAGGGCAGCGTTGGCGACCGTGTTCCGGTTGACCGTTTCCTGTGGCGACATCCCTATCTGCTGGCTCGCATACATCCTGCACGTGGCATCCTCGGCCTGAAACACGTCGAAGGGCTTCCCGGATTGGGCAGCACCATCACGCTCGGACCGGTGGGGAGCGTCGCGCACCCGCTCAACACCAGCAACATCAGAGAGACGAGAAAGCATTGTCGGTAATTCATCGCACCATCACTCCTGTCGGCCCGAGGGCGGCGGAGAAGGAGCAACCTTCGTCCAGCCCTGCGGACACTCTTTGCATACGGGTAATGACCCGGAGGGTCCTGGCAGTAATACCAGGAATAGGCCTGCTGGGTTCGGCACGGTTGCACATACGCGGGAGGCGATCCTGGACGATCACGGGCGGCGCTGCATAGTAGGGATAGTAACCGCCCCAGAAGGGAGCGCCCAGGTAAAAACCGCTCCCAAAAGGAGCACCCAGGTTGAGCGCGGCACCCCCAGGTAGCCTCCCCACCTCGGGCCCCAAGCCGGTCCAATCCGCGGCCCTCCCCAATAGCCTCCCAGTCCCCGGTCCGACGCGGGGCCCTCCCCCAGTAGCCTCCCCATCCAGCCCAACACGTGGTGCTCCCCCGTGGCCGCCCCATCCCGGGACCCGCACGCGGACCCCGTCCCGGGCCACCTCCCGGTCCTCCCGCGGGGGCGTGGCCCGGTCGCGTCCCCGGCGAGGGGGGCTCACGAGGAGCAGCGCCATGATGGCCATGGCAATACATATGGTCTTCTTCATCTCAATTCCCCTTTGCGTCAGGTGTTCAAGGAATATTCTACAAAATGCAACGCCTTTCGGCAATGTCCTCTCACTCCCACCACTTCCAG
>CAWEHK010000012.1:0-47234 GCA_963808625.1 uncultured delta proteobacterium | reverse complement strand
TGCCACCCTGTCAAGGATTTCTTTGGCCGTAAGCGACTCTGCCAGAGCCGGATGAACGTTGAGACAAGACGAAAGTCCCAAGAACATAGCCAGAAACAGCACGATCTTGAGCAAGGCGGGAAGGCTCAACATGCCGATCGCCGGTGTTCCCCAGGTAGTCCGGTTCGAATCTCAATTTTCATTGGGTATATCCATCACCTCTCAGGTATTGAGGGAACACTCGCCTATCGATACCTTCCCCTTACCAGGGCTGCCAGACAAGAATATAAGCACGTTATTCCACCACTGCCGCAGCTGCCCAAGGTCTGAACATACCATGCTCCAGCACCTGAAAGCGAGGTCGATGGGGTTGCCGAAGTCCCCGGAAAAAACCCTTGCTTACCAAAAAATCGGCGCGTAAATCTCCTTGACAGTATCCACTGAATTAAGGGATTGAGGGATTTAGGAATTGAGGAATTCTTGCGCCGCGAGGCAAAGATTGTTTTGGTTCCGCAAATTCAATCCCTGAATCCCTCAATTCCTGAATCATTAATTCAACAGCATTGCCTTTAGGGGGACACGAACACCGTCCTCGCACGGTCGCTGATCACTTGACGTTCTTCGGCATGCTCTTACAGATAACGGTGAAACGGAGACTGGAGTTATGAACGGACACCCTGAGACAGTGCGCATCATTCGTGTATTCGTGTCCTCGCCGAGCGAGGTTTCAGAAGAGCGGAAAGCCTTGGATGAAGTCGTTGCTCGCACCAATCGGACGGATGGCGCCGAGCGCAAAGTGCGACTCGAGTTGTGGAAATGGGAGGAAGATACAGCTCCCCAGATCGGCCCGAGAACCTCAAGAGGTGGTCGACCGGCAGCTTCCCTCTTATGATATTTATCTCGGCATCATGAAGCACCGCTTCGGCACACGCACCGGTCATTATGGATCGGGCACGGAGAAAGAGTTCAATGATGCGCTGAACCGTTGGGGGACATTCGGGAAGCCCAGGATTCTCTTCTATTTCGGTAGGGAAAAGATCAACCCTGAAGAACTGGACTTGCAGCAATATGCAAAGGTCCAGCGATTCATGAAGAAGTTGGATAAGAGGGGGCTCTACAAGACCTATATAGGAGTTAGAGGCTCGAAAGAGAGCTTTGCCGAATTGGTCGACGAGCATCTGCGGCAAGTTTTGTATTCCATCGCGCCCCTGTCGCCGGGTGAGCTGTCGGTGCCCACTGCCGATCCCGCGGCATATTTGCAGGACTTGCTTGACAAGACCAGCCACATTGAGATTCGCGGCTTGATGACAGGCCAGCAGCAAGTTCATCGCTTTCCCATCGAGGACCTTTTCATCACCCTTACCGCAACCCAAGCTGCTGGCAGCGTCGAAAAACCGCCGCCCAAAGCAGGCGCAAATCTTCGGACGAAAGAAGCCGGAAGGGAAGGTCCCTCCCCGAGGGCCGGGCTTTACCGCTGCAGGATGCGCTGCGCCACGAACGGCTGGTCGTAGTCGGCGACCCGGGAGCCGGGAAGACTACTTTCGTGCGTCGGGTTGCCCATGCGCTCTGCCAGACCGAACTGGGCTTCATACCCCGATGCGGCCAAAGTCGTCTAGGGATCACCACGCAAACGTTTCCCATCCTAATGCGTCTAAATGAATTGCATGAGTATATTTCGCGCCACCGAAAGGTCTCCAACCGCCCCTGTCAACGGAATGATTCACCAGCCTGGCTGCCGCACTACCTAGCTGCGTCCTAGCAGTGAATTTGGCCTGGGGTCTGGGTCTGACTTCTTCCGCCGGCAACTGGAAAGTGGCCTCTGTCCGTCCTTTGGATGGACTGGATGAAGCAGCGGACAGCATCGCCCGACGAGCGACTTGCCCGGTGGATCGAGACCACCGCAAGGGCTACCAGAGGTGCCGTCTGGTCGTGACGAGCCGGCCTGCGGGGTATACGGGAGGCGTCATCCTGCCCGAGCGTGCGGCAGCACGCCTCGACATCCGATCCTCTTTCCGACGATGCGATGAAGACCTTCCTTTCCCGTTGGTGCGATGCACTCTACCGGGAGAGCCCGAGGCCGCAGACAGCGACTGCTTTCGGAATTGTTTTGGCGCTGAAAGCGAGGCCGGAGATTCACCGCATGGCGCGTAATCCGGTGATGCTGACGGCGCTGGCGGTCGTGCACTGGAATGAGCGCAGGTTGCCCGAACAACGGACCGATCTTTACGAATCCATCATTCGCTGGCTCTCCCGCTCCCGCGAGCAACGGCCGGGACGCGAAAAGGCAGACCGTACCCTAGTCTTGCTGCAAGAACTGGCCCTTGCCATGCAGAACCACCCGGACGGCATGCGCACCAGGGTGCCAATACGCTGGGCGGCAGAAAGATTGCCCGTGAATGGACGCGCGGCGAGGTAGACAAGAATGCGATTTCGCGTGCTGAGAAGTTTCTCGAAGACGAGGAGCTGAACAGTGGCATCGTGGTCCGCCGGGGCAACCAGGTGCAATTCTGGCACCGCACCTTCCAGGAATTCCTTGCCGCCCGCGCCATTGCCGCCCGGCCCGAAGCCTTGCAGTACAGTCTGCTGTGGGGGCCGCCGGCCAAGCTGTATCTGCCCGAGTGGAGGGAGGTAGTGTTGCTTTTTGCGGGAATCCTCCACGAGCAGGGACGGGCAAAAGTGGACAATCTGGTGAAAGCGATGCTTGATAACGCGGGGAGCAGCACCCCGCTGGCCGACCAGGCTCGCTGTGCTGGGCTGATGGGGGCCATGCTGCTAGGCTTGGCGCCGGTGGCTTACGAGGCTCCGGATCACCAGTACCAGGACCTGCTGCACCGGGTAATGGCAATCTTCGACCGCAAGGGGTCGCAGACCGTCTCCCTTGAAACCCGCATCGAGGCTGCGGAAGCCCTCGGGCAGGCTGGCGACCCGCGCCTTGACCGTCACCGCCATGACTACTGGGTGACTATTCCCGCTGGCGAGTTTTGGATGGGAGCACAGAATGGCGACCGGAATAAACCCAACTATGATCCCGACGCGTTGCATAAAGATGAGGTCTACAGCAAATCACCGGTCCACAAGGTATACCTGGATGCTTTCTCGATTGCCCGCTATCCGGTCACGGTGGATCTGTATCGGAAATTTATCGACGATGAGGGTTACGAAAACGAGCGCTGGTGGAAGGCAGGTGGATTTGGTGAATTTTCCGGGCCGGAGGGTTGGGATGATCAATTGTTGCACCCGTCGCGCCCCGTGGTTGGGGTGAGCTGGAATGAAGCGTCGGCCTACTGCCGTTGGGCGGGGCTCCGGCTGCTTACTGAAGCTGAGTGGGAGCGGGCTGCACGGAGTAGTGATGGACGCAAGTATCCATGGGAGGATGAAGAGCCCGATCCATCCCGGCTTAATTACAGGGAGAGCAAGATTGGGCATGCGACCCCGGTAGGCGTCTATCCCCTTGGAGTGACTCCTGATGGCATTTGCGATCTGGTGGGGAACGTGTGGGAATGGTGTGCGGATTGGCTTGGGAGGTATCCTGCGGAATTGGTGGTCAACCCAACGGGCCCTGATGAGGCCGCGATCCGGGTGATTCGGGGCGGCGGCTGGTACGATGATGCCAGGGAGTGCCGTGCGGCGAGCCGGGGCGGGTTCGAGCCGTCGAACCGGGACTTCAACCTGGGCTTCCGCGTGGCCCTAGTTCCGTCTGACAAGCAGGCAGGTCCAGGCTGGACTGAGCGAACGGAGCCTGGAGCGGAGGCTGATGGGGCGGATGAGTGAAACCCTCGCCCCATGGGGCCGGAGTGGAAGGCGGAGTGAGCGCCTGGGATGAGGAAGCCGGGAAGAAGGCAAAAAGCGCTGCCGAGGTGCCGTCCATACGCTGGGAGCATCTCTTGGCAGGTTGTTTACTTCCAACGATTTAGCTCCCATAGAGCGTCCCGACAGGCAGTTGGTTGATGTTACGAAGTACTATGATTTTCAGCGCTGAGATCGAGCACTTTTCACGCATTTCGCTTGGCAGCCAGATCACCCCGGCGGAAAGGCTGTTGTCATGATCCGGCTCAAGGTTTTCATCAGTTCCGTGCAAAAGGAGCTCCAGGAGGAACGGGCGGCGCTGGGGGGCCTCCTGGCGACCGACCCGTTCCTTTCTTCGAGCACTGTGCCTCGGCTGTTCGAGGAATATCCCGCACCTCTTCGCCCCAATAAACAAGCCTATCTCGACCTCCTGCGGACCTGCCATGTCTACCTTCTGATCATCGGCAAGGAATATGGTCAGACGCTGGCCGACGGCCTTTCCGCCACCCATCAGGAATACCGCTTCGCCCAGCAGCAAAAGCTGCCGACGCTGGTTTGCGTAAAAGGCGATGCTGGGTTGGACCGTGAAGAGGGTGAAAAAGCCTTCCTCGAGGAAGTGCGAAAAGACGGTCATACCTACACCCGCTTTGGGTCTCTCGATGACCTGCTCAAGAAGGCGAGGGGGCGATTGATCGAGCATCTCGAACGGACTTTCGAAACCGAGCCCAGCCTGCAGCAAACTGCGCAAGCCCGTGAAACCCTTCGGTGCGCATCCGATTTCGAACGGCAGCGGGTTCGCAACCTCTCTTTCGCGGCCCTTGAGCCCCGTTTGACCAGAGAACTGGTGGCCGCCGCCGAGGACAAACCTCCCGAGAAGCTTACGGAGAACATGATCACCCAGGCGCTCGTGTCACGCAGCTACCTCTGGTTTGACACCAAAGCCAACTTGTATCGCCCGACCGCCGCCGCCGTGCTGCTCATGGCAAAATCGCCGTCCAGATCCTTCCCCCAGGCGCGCGTGCAGCTCGATGCTTACGCTGGGGAAGAACGCGACGCCAGGCCTCTTGACAGTGTTCTCGTCGATGAACCCCTCCCTGCGGCTATTGAACAGGCGGTGGCCTTTGTCCGGCGCAACACTGCCCAGCCCCTTAACGTTGAAGGCCTTCGTCGCGTTGCTGCTGAAGTCTTCCCCCAGGAGGTGCTGCGGGAGGCCATCGTGAACGCCGTGGCCCATCGCGATTATGAAAACGCCGGCATGAAGATCACCGTGGAGGTTTTCGCCGACCGTGTGGTTTTCTCCAGCCCAGGTCTTCCTCCGGGCAATCAGAGAATCGAGCGCATTGGGCGCGGAGAAGGACGGTCCAAAGCGCGTAACCCCCTTGTGGTTCAGGGATTGACCTGGCTCGAATTGATGGATGAGCGCGGGAGCGGCATCCGGCGCATGCGGGAGATCATGCAGCGGCATGGTCTCGCGTTGCCCCGGTTCGCCCTGATCGATGATGAGTTTGCGGTCACGCTGGCCTCACGACCAAAGCTCGTCGAAGCACATGGAGTGGCTGCTGAACCCTTACCTGCTGAACAATATTCCCCTGACCCGAAACTGACAGAGAGCCAGAACGCGGCTTTGAAGGGCGCCTTGGAGACCGGCCACATCTCCACCGCGTGGTGTGTTCAGAACCTTGGAGTATCCAGGGACACTGCATGGCGGATGCTTGATGATTTGAAGGAGAAGGGCTACCTGGAAAAAACAGGTACCGGACGCGCCACCCGCTATATTCCCATGATCCCCCCGCCTCACACGGATGTACAGGAGCATCAGGCGCAAATCAGGCGTAAATCGGGCGCAAACCGGGCGCAATCGTCCGACGATCAGGCGTAAATCGGGCGCAAACCGGGCGCAATCGTCCGACGATCAGGCGCAAATCGGACGCAAGAACAAATCGCCGGGCGCAAATCGGACGAAGGCGGGTGGAAAATCCAGCAGGGCATGATCCGACGCATATCCCAACAGTAGTCCTTCCCACCCGGGCGGTCGTGCCGGCGCTGACGCTGGTCCCCGGACGAGGCTGGATCGTTTGCCCATAAGGGAAGAGGAGGGGGGCGCTCCCGGCATTGAGTCCCGTTACGCAAGACTTATCTTTCGAAATGGGCCTCGACGCCTTGTTCGACCGGCCGATAGAAACCATGCAACCAAAAGGAGCAACATCATGAAAAAACTGGCACCTTTATTAATCGTAGCGGTGTGCCTTTCACTTGCCGGGATGTTCGTTGCCCATGCCGGAGAGGTCCAGTCCGCTCCGTATACCGGCTCCACGGAGTTCGAGCGGATGAAGCAGCTTGTCGGTGCATGGGAAGGGACATCGGACATGGGGAAAGAAGGGGAGAAGGTCAGGGTGGAATATCGCCTGACGGCCGGCGGCAGCGCGCTGGTCGAGACGCTTTTCCCGGGGAGTGCCGAAGAGATGGTTTCCGTCTATCACGATCAGAAGGGGAAACTCGCCATGACCCATTATTGCATGCTCCGCAATCAGCCCCACATGACGCTCCGGAAAGCCGATGCGCAGACGATCGAATTGGTGTTCGCAAGGAAAGGGAATGACATCGATCCGGCAAAAGAGAAGCATATGCACGCCGTGCTCATTACCTGTCACGGATAATGACCACATCACCGAGAAGTGGACCTTGTTCGATAAGGGTAAAGATAAGGGAGGAGTGACCTTCAAACTGACGCGGGTGCGCTAAAGGGTGGAGTGAACGGGAAGTGTTTCCGCTCCGAAAGTAATAAAGCCCGCATGATGCGGGCTTTTGTTATGCTCCTTATCACTTCCTTTCCAGGACGCCTCCGGGGCGGTCTATTTCTTTGCCATCCGGGCGAATTCGGCTTCAGCGCCCTGTTGGATTTCCTCCGGCGTCAGGTCCTTGGTATGGGTGGCGAGCATCCAGGTGTAACCGAAGGGGTCTTGCACGGTGCCGGCGCGGTCCCCCCAGAACATGTCCTGGACCGGCTCCGGGCCTCCGCGCCGGCTTCCAGGGCTGTCCTGAAAGCCTCGTCCACGTTTTCGAGATAGAGGAAAAAACTGACGGGGGAGCCGCCGGCGGTCTCTGCGCTTTTACAGGCATGCTGCGGGCTTTCTTCCCCCATCATGATGATCGAGTTGCCGATCCGGAGCTCGGCGTGCATCACCCCTTTGCCGTCGGGCCCCGGCATGGCGAACCGCTCCTGGGCTCCAAAGGCCCGTTTGTAGAACTCTATGGCCTTACGGGCATCCTTGAACACGAAGATCGGTGTGACGCTGTGATATCCTTCCGGGATCGCTTTTGTCATGGAACTCCTCCTGGTCTTCGGGGAAACCTGCCGGTTCCCCCTGTTTTCGAGACATGAAACTATCTTTCGGCGGGCAATCATACCCCGCTCTTACCGCGCCTCCGCGTCCGGTTCTTCCGGACCAAGTCTTACCCTGCGGGCGTCCAGTTTACCGACGAAGGTTCCGGTCAGGCAGCCGGCAACGCCCGGCTCTTTTCCTCAAAGGTAGGATCAATGTGGGGGAAAGCAACCGGTGGGGATGAGAGGTCGGGGAGACCGAAAGGAAATTGTTCCGACTCGCAATGACTTTTAATTCAATTGGAAGGAGAGGCATGCTAAGATATAGCCTTAGTATAAGTGAATCAGCGCGGCATCAATGAGTGCCCGTATCCGCCCGTCATGCTCACGAAGGCGGGCATCCAGGTTTCTTGTTGTGGATTCCCGCTAAAAGCATGCGGGAATGACGTCCTGGGATTATGGACACCTTATTCTGTTGTGCTCCACTAAGGGGGCGTCCAAAAATAAAACGCCTTCTTTTACCACGAAGAGCACGAAGAACACGAAGATACAAGGACACGAAGTGATTTTTTCGTGCTCTTCGTGTTCTTCGTGGTTCAAAAAAGGGTTGAAATGGGTGCAAGTTATTTTTGGACACTTTCTACGAGAGTAATGCCGGGGGATGGTGCCTTGTTCGAAGGGCTTGTGTCCCGCTTGGAGTTGAGATCCAGAGCTATCGATGCACGGTGCAGGCGGCGATGATCCGGTGCGGGATGCATCGCACCGATCCAATAAGAGAGGTGAAACAATGAATGCAAAAAACATTGGCAAGCGCATTCTGAGCTGGGTGCTTATTGTTCTTTTTGCAATCCCGAGCGGTGCCCTTGCGCAGAGCTCGGGTCCACCAACTCGGTTTACGCAAGAGGAACTTGACCAGATGCTGGCCCCGATCGCCCTCTACCCGGATTCCTTGCTGGCTCAGATGCTGATGGCAGCGACTTACCCGGTCGAAGTGGTGGAGGCCGACCGCTGGGCGAGGAACAACAAAAGCCCCAAAGGGGAACAGTTCAGTGCGGCTCTCGATAAACAGAAGTGGGACCTCAGTGTGAAGGCGCTGGTGCCGTTCCCGCAGGTCCTGGCCATGATGAGTGAGAAACTGGACTGGACTCAGCGCCTCGGTGACGCCTTTCTGGATCAGCAAGCTGAGGTTATGGACACGATCCAGCAACTGCGCTCCAAGGCGTATGCTCAGGGCAGTCTGAAGAACACCAGCGAACAAAAGGTCATCGTCGAACAACAGGTAATCCGTGTCGAACCGGCAAACCCCCAGGTCATTTATATTCCCACCTACAATCCGATGGTGGTCTATGGGTCCTGGTGGTATCCCTCTTACCCTCCGTATGCCTGGTACCCCGCCGGGGCGGTTGTGGCCACCGGAATGCTTTCCTTTGCAGCCGGCGTAGCAGTGGGGGCTGCCTGGAACTCGGGATGGGGATCCTGGAACTGGGGAGGGCGTCAGGTCAATGCCAACATCAATCGCAACGTCAACATCAACAGCAGCAACATCAATGTAAGCAATATCCAAACCTCGAAATGGCAACATGAAGCGGCTCACCGCCGGGGCGACCCCTACCGGAGTCAGGATTTGCGTGACCGCTACGGCCAGGCCGGCAAGGGTGATGCGGCCAATAGAAGCGATTTTCGGGGGTTTGATCAGAGTGCAAAAGACAAACTGGGCCAGGGCGCTGGACGCCAGGACCTGGACCAGCGGCGGGGGGACGGAGGCCTTGACAGGCAGGCGCTCGATCAGCGCAAGGACTTGGATCGGCCTGACCGACCAGGGCCTGACCAACGCAGGGACCTCCAACAGCCTGGTGGACAGGGGTTCCAGGACCGCAAATCGTCTGGTGCTTTTCAGGGAATCGAACGCGGGGATAACACCCAGAAGTTCAGCGACCGTGGCCGCACCAGCCGCCAAAGCGCCGGAAGCATCGGAGCGGGTGGCGGAGCTCCCGTGGTGGTGGTTCGTTTGGCGGCGGTGGTGCCCGTGGTGGTGGCGGTGGAGGACGCGGCCGGAGGTGATGGACGGGTAGTATTGGCTCTTAGCTGTTGGCTCTTAGCTCTTAGCTGTTGGCCGTCCGGAAACCCACCTGTTGGCGTAGGGCGCGGGCTTTACGCCCGCCCGGAATGATCAATAAATTGCGGCACTTTCCGGAGGGGATAAACCCCTCCCCTACAGTCCGAACTGCAAACATGCCCGCAGTTTCCGGCCGGACTCTAGCGTAATGGTTCTTGTTCTATGAGTGCAGCACCGCATAAATGAGTGTCCGGGTCCAGTTCGTCATACCGGCGAAAGCCGGTATCCAGGCAGTTTTTCCTGGATTCCGGTTGCCACCGGAATGACGCGTAAGGATCAAGGTCACTTTATTGTGAGGGTCTGGGCTCAGGGAGGGAAAACAATGTTTTCATTTCACCGAAAAACGACGAAGAAGGCGTTCCTCGATGCCTTTATTATTGGGCTTGCCGCGATTTTGGCCGGGGCCGTGGTCTTCTGCCCGGGCAGCGCCCTTGCCGCGGCGGCCAAACAAAAACAATTCGGGTCCCCCGAGGAAGCGGTCAAGTCCCTGATCACTGCCATAAAGGCCAACGATACCAGCGAACTCCTGGCGATTTTCGGCCCTGCCGGAAAGGTGCTCATCTCCTCGGGCGATGAGGTGGCGGATCAGGCCGGACGCGAACGTTTTGCAAAAGCCTTCGAGGAGATGAACCAGTTAGAGAAAAAGGATGAAAATCGTGTAATTCTCCACGTGGGCAGTGAGGACTGGCCTTTCCCAGTGCCCATCGTGAAGCAGAGTGATTCCTGGTATTTCGCCACCAGTGAAGGGAAAGATGAGATTCTAAACCGGCGTATAGGTAAAAATGAACTCAATGCGATGCAGGTATGCCTCGCTATTGTCGATGCCGAGGTGGAATACGCAGCGAAGGATCGTGACGGCGACGGCATCCGTGAATACGCGCAGAAACTGGTGAGTACCGAGGGCCATAAGGACGGACTTTATTGGGATGCGAAAGAGGGCGAAGAACCCAGCCCGCTCGGACCGCTTGCAGCCAAAGCCGGCAGGGAGGGGTATGCCGGGAAGCAACGCTCCGGCAGTCCGGTTCCCTATCATGGATACTTTTTACCGGATCTTGAAAGAGCAGGGGACGAACGCTTCGGGTGGAGCCCGCAATTACCTGGTCAAGGGTCACCTGATCGGCGGTTTTGCCCTGGTTGCCTATCCTGCAGAATACGGCAACTCGGGCATCATGACTTTTATCGTGAACCACGATGGGGTGGTCTACGAAAAGGACCTGGGCAAGAACACAGCCAGCATCGCCCGAGCCATGAAGGCGTTTGATCCCGACCCGAGCTGGCATAAGGTGGAATGAAAAAGAGGCGGACCAAACATGCGCGAGGAGATTCTAAGAGAACTGCTTCACCATAATGAGAAGAAGATTGTCCTGCTGGTCATAGACGGACTGGGCGGGCTGCCCGCGGAGAAAGGCGGTAAGACGGAACTGGAGACCGCGCGCACGCCGAATCTTGATGCCCTGGCGGCGGAAGCGGAATGCGGCCTCCATCTGCCGGTTGGCTTCGGCATAACGCCGGGTTCCGCCCCTGGCCACCTGGCGCTCTTCGGTTATCAGCCCGTTGACTACCCCGTCGGGCGGGGAGTCGTTGCGGCGATGGGCATTGCCTTCCCGATGAGGGCGGGTGACGTGGCCGCTCGCCTCAATTTTGCCACCTGCGATGAACGCGGCAGGATCACTGACCGGCGAGCGGGCCGCATCCCGACGGAAACCTGCAGCCACCTGTGTGAGCTGCTCGGGGCGGTGCAGATTCCCGGGGTCGAGGTGTTTGTGCGCCCGGTGAAGGATTACCGCGCGGTGGCGATTTTCCGCGGAGAGGGGCTGAGCGACCACGTGGAAGACACGGACCCCCAGGCAACCGGTGTTGCGGCCCACGAACCCAAGTCCACCTCGGAGAAGGGAGTCAGGACTGCGGCGGTGGCGAAGGAATTCGTCCGGCAAGCGCTCGTCATTCTTGAAAACCACGCTCCTGCCAATGCCATCCTTATGCGCGGCTTTGCCGAACTGCCTCACATCCCCTCCATGGCCGCGCGGTTTGGACTGCACGCGGCGGCGATGGCGGTTTATCCGGATTACAAGGGAGTGAGCCGGCTGGTCGGGATGGACGTGATCGATGGCCTGAGGGACCTGAACGACCAGGCAGAGGCGCTAAAGCGATACTGGGACCAGTATGACTTCTTTTTTGTCCACCATAAATACGCCGATTCCAGGGGGGAGGATGGAGATTTCCAAGGGAAGGTGGCGGAAATTGAAAAGGTGGATGCCTTCGTACCTCAGATCATGGCCTGCCACCCGGATGTTTTGATCGTCACCGGCGACCACTCCACCCCCGCAGTGATGAAAGCCCACTCCTATCATCCGATACCCTTCCTCATTCATGGCAAGAACACCCGCCCGGATGATGTCGCCGCGTTCGGTGAAAGACCTTGTGCCAAAGGCATGTGGGGAATTATTCCCGGTGCCATGCTCATCCAATTGGCGCTCGCCTATGCGGATAAACTGAACAAGTACGGTGCCTGAAGCACAGCAAGATTGCCGTGCTTCAGCTTTTTCCTTGGAGAGGAGCTCATCCTGGACAACTATCGATCCAGGGAAGGGGCTCAACGCGATCGCTTCGTCGGCAAACGCGAGCTGCCCTGGAACATTGGAGGTATAGCATGAAAAAGGCGTTTTCAGCGGGATTGTTGTTTATTGTCATCTGTGCTCTGGCGGGTCATGGATGGGCAGGAAAAAAGCCAAGCGCATCTCAAGGCACCGGCAAACCAGAGGCGCTCCTGACCGAAGTAGTCGCTGTTGTCGCGACCGTCGAGGCAATCGATTATCAAAAGCGCACCCTTTCCCTTAAGGGATCTGATGGTAAAATATTGCCGCTTAAGGTTGGCCGGGGTTTGAACAACTTTGACCAGATCAAGCAGGGAGATCAGGTCAAAGCTGAATATCTTGAAGCGCTAGGCGTCTATATACGAAAACCCGACTGGCCGCCGGCCGTCGTCGAGGCAGGCAATGTTGCCGTGACTCCAAAGGGCAGGCCGCCTGCAGTGGTGGTCGTGGACACCATCCAACTGCCGGGAACGGTTGAGGCGATCAATCACGCAAACCGTACCGTGACCCTGAAAGGCCCTGAGGGCAACACCAAGACCTTCGTCGTGCACCAGAATGCCAAGCGCTTCGAAAAGCTCAAGAAGGGTGATGAAATTGTCCTGGTCATCACCGAGGCCGTCGCGATTTCGGTGCACAAACCGTGAGGCGTGGTCCAGGAATGAATCATCATCTTTCACCACGAAACACACGAAATACCCGAAACACCCGAAAGACCAGGATTGATTTTTGCGGGAGGAGTAAACCCCATGTCAAGTTACTTTGTTAAGTCGTTTTTGGTGTGTGTCTCTCTTTTCGTAGGGCTCTTCCTGTGGTGCGAAGTTGCGCCGGCCAAGAACGGCGGCGCGATGATGCTGTTTCCTTCCACCGGTTCAAAAAAGACGCAGGACAAGGCTGACAAGGCCCTGCCGGACATTCCGGCGGACCTCGACCACGCAAAAATTAATGAAATTCTTGCCGGCCTCAGTGACGATCAAGTCAGGCACCTGCTGCTGCGGGAATTGGAGAGATCTGCCGCCGCGAGCGCAAAGAAAGAAGAACCGAAGAAAGTCAGTGGTCTCGCCAAAATCGCCCAAGAGGCGGAAGAAAACATCACCCTGTTCAATAAACGATTGCGGGACATCCAGTCGGGAGCGGTGGCAGTCCCGGAGTTTCTGCCTCAGACCTACGCAGACCTGAGAGGGAAGGGGGGGATTTCGAACATTCTGCTCATGTTTGCCGCGATCCTGGCTTTGCTTGTTGCGGGTCTCGGTGCGGAGTGGTTGTTCGGGCGCTATACCGCCGGCATAAGGCAACGGCTGATCGCCTCTCCGCCTGCTCATTGGACGGTCAAGATCAAACGTCTTGGGCTGTGTGCGATGATCGAATTCATGTCTCTCTTTGTTTTTGCCGCGGCAACGTTAATTGTCTTCTTCCTCTTCTTCAATCGTGGGCCATTTGCACGCCTTGTCCTCATGATTTACCTGGTCATCGTCCTCGCTGTTCGGGGAATCGGCCTGGTGTCGCACTTCTTCTTTGCGCCCAAAACTCCCGCGTTAAGGTGCCTCGCCATCATGGACGAGACCGCGCGCACCGTCCACCGCTGGCTGATGATCTTTGCCGGGGTCCTGGGAGCGGGTTTCCTGCTCAGGGGCCTGCTTGAACTGCAGGGGGTAAGTGAGGAAATAATCATTTTCATTCGAGCAACGAACGGTGCCGTGGTCCTCGTCATGATTGTATACCTCCTTTTTTACAACCGCGAGGCGGTTGCCCGGCTCATCTGCAGCGGTCCCGGCGATCGTGCCGCCGGAATAAACCTGTTTCGCACCCAGCTGGCAGCCTTCTGGCACCTCCTTGCGTTGCCCTACGTTCTCCTTATCTGGGGACTTTGGGTGTTCTATCTGCTGGTCGAAAGGGCCGATCTCGTCATTCCGCTTCTCGCATTATTGTCGAGCATACCCCTCTTTCTGATTCTTGACTGGCTCGGGCAGAAACTGTTGACGGCCGTTTTTGGGCTGATGGATAAGCCGGAGGCGCCGGCACCGGCGCCGGCGCTCGAGAGTGAACCCGCAGCTCCCGATGACGAATCCACCGCAGCTTCCACAGCACCAAAATGTGCACCTGCCGGGCCCGTTGATGTCGGCCGGTTTATCCCAATCCTTCGCCGCTGTCTAAGCCTGGCGTTAGCAGGTGTAATCTTTTTCTGGCTGCTCCAATTGTGGGGCTTCGAGGTCGGTATTGGGGAGCAGGTCACCGGGGGTGCCGTCAAAGTCCTCCTGATCGTTACCCTTGCTTATGTCGGCTGGAGACTGATCGAAGACGCTATCAACCGCAAGCTCAAAGAGGTGCAGGGGGGGGGTGAGGTCGATGAGGATTCGGAGGCCGGGGGTACGGGTGGCAGCCGGGTCGGCACGCTGCTCCTCCTCTTTCGCAAGTTCCTGCTGGTTGTATTGCTGGTAACGGTTGGGCTGATCATCCTGTCGGCCGTGGGAATCAACATCACTCCTCTCCTTGCCGGGGCCGGAATCCTGGGATTGGCGATTGGTCTGGGAACCCAGAACCTGATTAAAGATATCGTTTCGGGCCTCTTTTTCCTCCTCGACGATGCCTTTCGCATTAATGACTATATAGAATCCGGTGCTAAAGTAAAAGGCACGATCGAAGCGATCGGCATCCGCTCCCTTAAGCTCCGCCATACGCGCGGCATGGTGATTAACGTACCCTTCAGCCAGTTGGCCACGGTGGTCAATTTCTCCCGGGACTACAACATCACCAAACTTGACTTCAGGGTTCCCTTTGACACCGATGTCGACGCGATCCGAAAGATTATTAAGAAGATCGACAAGGAAATTCAGGCAGATGAAGAAATGGGACCCAACCTCCTGGGGCCCATTAAGAGTGCGGGCGTGCTGGCTCTTGACGACGCCGGCCTGATCATGAGAGTGAAATTTAAGACCAAGCCGGGCGTGCAGTTTGTCATCCAGCGCCAGGTCTTTAGACGGCTCAAGGAACTCTTCAAGGAGAAGGGTATCGAGTTTGCCACCCGGGATGTCGTGGTCCGTCTGCCGGACGAGCCAACTTCGGGAAAGCAAGGCGCCGAAGGAGAGGCGCCTTCACCTGACAAGACTTCTGCGAAACGGGGGGGACTCTCTGCCGCCGCAGGAGCAGCGATTGGAGCAGCCTTGGCGGAAGAAGAAGCCAAACGGAAACTGCTGGAACAGGGTGGGGAATCGGGTTGATGTCGGATTTTGGATGTCGGATGTCGGATGTCGGATGTCGGATTTCGGATGGCGGATTTCGGAATTAAGAGTCGGTTGGTGACTCCAAAATGGAACTTTCCAGATGATCGGGTTGCGAATTCGAGACGCTTTTGGTGATGATGGCATATTTTAAGGCCTGCGGCAGATCATGAGTTCTTCCCAGCGTAGCGTAGCGGAAAGTCCAAAAATCAACCTTTCCAGGCCGGAGGAAGACTCTATAACAATTGGCCTGGAAGGGAGTTGGAGGATTTCCCAGGGGCTGCATTCTTTGCAGGATGTCAAGGAGGAGATTGAATCAGCACCAGGCATAAGACGCATTCTCTTTGACTGCGAGAAGCTGACCGAGTGGGACAGTAATTTGGTGACCTTCGTCCTCAAGGTCATGGATTACGGTTCTGGTAGGCATATCGATGTCATTAAAGATGGGTTGCCGGAGGGTGTGATCAAACTGCTGGCGCTGGCCGCTGCGGTGCCGGAGCAGAAAGATGCCCGTAAAGCAGCCGCCCGCGATCCTCTGCTCGCCAGAATTGGCGTGAAAACGATTGCGGTCATCTCTGCCACCGCTGAAATGGTCAGCTTCCTCGGTGCAATTTCCCTGGCATTCCTTAAGCTTTTCGCTGGCAAGGCCCGCTTTCGTCGTGTTGATCTCATGTTGTTCATTCAGGAATGCGGCGCGCAGGCCCTGCCCATCGTTTCCCTTATCAGCGTTATGGTGGGGCTGATTCTTGCCTTTGTCGGCGCCGTTCAGTTGCGGGTGTTTGGAGCGCAGATTTATGTAGCGGACCTGGTTGGGATCGGCATGACCCGAGAGATGGGGGCGATGATGAGCGCAATCATCATGGCCGGTCGCACCGGGGCCGCCTATGCGGCTCAGCTCGGAACCATGCAGGTGAATGAAGAGATCGATGCGCTGCAGACGCTGGGGCTGTCACCGATGGAATTCCTTGTGTTGCCCCGGACTCTGGCTCTGATTCTGATGATGCCGCTGCTTTGCCTGTACGCGGACTTTATGGGGATTCTGGGCGGAGGACTCATTGGCGTCGGCATGCTCAATCTTTCGCTCATCGAGTATTTTAATGAAACGAAGCATGCCATCAGCCTGGTCGACTTCAGCACGGGCCTGCTAAAAAGCGTCGTTTTCGGCGTTATTGTCGCTCTGTCAGGGTGTCTGCGGGGGATGCAGTGCGGGCGAAGTTCGGCCGCGGTGGGGGTCGCAACCACTTCGGCAGTGGTGACCGCTATTGTTTTCATCATCGTCTTTGACGGGTTGTTTGCCGTTCTATTCGAAATTCTGGGAATCTAATAGTAATGAGCACGCAGGCTCACATTGAAGTACGCGACCTCACGATGGCCTACGGCAGCTTCGTGATTCAGCGCGATCTCAATTTCATCATCGCTCGTGGGGACATTTTCATTATCATGGGCGGAAGTGGCTGCGGGAAGAGCACCTTGCTGCGCCAGATGGTGGGATTGAAGGAGCCTGCAAGAGGACAGGTATTTTATGATGGGGTAAGCTTCTGGGAGGCCGAGCCCGAGGTACGCGAGCGCATGATGCGGCGTTTTGGAATCCTTTACCAGAGCGGTGCTTTGTGGAGTTCCCTGACCCTTGCGGAAAACATTGGGCTTCCTCTCGCGGAGTATACCAAGCTGACCGCCGACCAGATTCAGGAACTGGTGTCGCTGAAGCTCGCTCTGGTAGGGCTTGCCGGTTTTGGGGATTTCTACCCTTCGGAGCTCAGCGGCGGGATGCGCAAGCGCGCTGGTCTGGCCCGTGCCATGGCGCTCGATCCCGACATTCTTTTTTTTGACGAGCCTTCGGCTGGCCTCGATCCGATCAGTGCGCGGAGGCTGGACGACCTGATCCTGGAATTGCGCGACAGTCTTGGAGCGACCATTGTGGTGGTCACCCACGAACTGGCAAGCATCTTTGCCATTGCGAACAATTCGGTCTTCCTCGATGCGGAAACGCGCACCATGATTGCTTCCGGTGATCCTCACAAGCTGTTGACAGAATGTGAGAACCCGATCGTTCAAGACTTCCTGACCCGGGGTGAAGCGGGGGCGGCCAAAGAGTCGGCAAGCGCCGGGACGTGTGTTGTTGGTTAGCAGGGTGTTGCAAAACCCTCGCCCAATGTCACCCCGGCAAAAGCCGGGGTCCAGAAAGCCTTGCAGAGGCTGGATTCCGGTCAACGGCGGGAATGACGGACAGGGCCTTTGCGGCACTTTTTCACAGCCTGCTGGCGATCTTCAGGAGCACGCAATGTGCCTAAGCACTGGATTATTATGAGCAAGAAAGCGAGTACCACGGTCATTGGGGCTTTTGTTGTCGGGGCTTTTGTTCTCGTGGTTGCCGGACTCCTCATTTTCGGTGGCGGCAGGTTCTTCAAAGATACAAAGAAGTTTGTACTGTTCTTTGAGGGCTCGGTCCAAGGTCTAAATAAGGGTGCTGCGGTAGCCTTCAAAGGGGTCAGGGTTGGCTCCGTCACCGATATCAAAATCCTCTTTGACACGCGCGACATGGCCCTGCGGATACCGGTTTTTATAGAGATCGAACCGGGCCGGATGACGCCGATGCACGGGGTCCCCCTGGATAAAGTGCTTGAAGAGGCGAAGGGACATGATATCCTGGACTTCCTTGTGAAAAAGGGCTTGCGTGCCACTCTTGACTTCCAGAGCCTGGTCACCGGTCAACTCTTTGTGAACTTCGATTTCTATCCCGATAAGCCCGCTCGCTACGTCGGTTACGATGCGGGTTATGTCGAAATTCCAACAGTCTCCTCAAGCCTTGAACAGATTTCTAAAACCGTCGAGAAACTGCCTATTGATGAAATCGCCACGCGCGTGGGGCATGCTCTGGAAGGAATTGAGAACTTGATCAATTCGCCGCAGCTTAAGGAAGCCGTGGCCTCGCTGAGTCAGACCATGAAACACGTTGAATCCGCCACCCAAAATATTAGCGACCAGGCGAAACCGCTGCTCGCGGAGATCGGAAGGACCCTTGCCGAGACCCAGGGTTTGGTGCGCGACCTTCGTGCCCAGGTGAAACCACTGGCAGCAGACGCGAAGGAGATTACCAAGGGGACCAAGGAGCTGGTTGGCACCATGAATAGTCGCCTCACCGGGCTTGCAACCAGCATGGAGAAGACGCTGGCTGCGGCGCAGCTTGCATTCAAGAAGGCTGAGGCTGCGTTCGGCGGCATCGAAGGGGCAGTGGGCGAAGATTCAAGGCTTCGCTTTGAGCTCTCCAATGCGCTGAAAGAACTGACGACGACGGCTCGCTCCGTGCGGGCCCTGGCCGACTACCTGGATAGACACCCGGACGCGCTCCTGCGCGGAAAAGGTGGAGATAGGGGAAGATAAAAAGATGAAGAGCCAAGTTTTCAGGCCATCCATGATGGTGTTTTGTACTTTGCTCTTGACCCTGGGCGGTTGTGCCGGCACTCCGCCCTCAAAGTTTTACCTGTTGGAGTCACTCTCCGGTGGCCCCGCACTGCCGGCAACGGCGGCACTCGACCGCCCCATTTCCATAGGGCTTGGCCCGGTGACGCTCCCGGATTATCTTGATCGGTCACAAATTGTTACGCGTACGAGCGAGAACACCTTTCAACTGGCGGAATTTGACCGTTGGGCGGGACCCCTGTCCAGTAACGTTTCTCGCACCCTGGCGGAAAACCTTATGTTCCTGCTCCCGAATGACAGCGTGGTTCCCTACCCATGGCCAGGTTCAATGGATGTAAGCTACCAGGTTGTCGTCGATGTCTATCGCTTTGACGGCATCTTGGGAAACCGGGCTTTGTTGGAGGCGCAATGGTCTGTCCTGGGGAGAAAGGACAAGAAGGTCCTTATCCTGAAGAGGTCAACTTTCATGGAACCCGTTAGTGAGTCCTCTTTTGGGGCCTTTGTGTCAGCGCAGAGCCGGGCCCTGGGAAATTTGAGTCGTGAAATTGCCCTGGCCCTTCAGAAACTCGCCCGGAGGGGGCCCGGGAATGAGTTCCCGTTTCCTTTCCAGGCGGTCAGAGTTCTTTGGCATGCTACCAACTTGATGGGGGATTCCGATGTTTTGCTGCAAATCACATGAAGATGTCCTCAAAGCCGCGAAAGAATGCGACGTTGCCTCGATTCAGTTCTGGTTCACCGATGTTTTGGGGCAGTTAAAGAGTTTTACGGTAACGATCGATGAGCTCCCGCTGGCGTTCGCTGAAGGGATGGGATTTGACGGTTCGTCCATCGAGGGGTTTGCGCGCATTGAAGAGAGCGATATGGTGGCTCGGCCCGATCCCACGACCTTCCAGTTGCTCCCCTGGAGGCCCCGGGAAAAGCCGGTGGGAAGGATGCTCTGCGATATCCTGAACCCCGATGGAACGCCCTATGAAGGCGACCCACGCTATGCGCTGAAGCGCATGCTCAACAAGGTCGCCGAAAAGGGATACACATTCTATGTCGGCCCCGAACTGGAGTACTTTTACTTTAAGTCGGATGCTGCGCCCGAGGTCCTCGATCAGGGCGGCTACTTCGACCTCAGTCCCCTGGACCGGGGCAGTGATTTGCGACGCAACACGATCTTTGCGTTGCAGGAGATGGGGATCCACGTTGAGTACAGTCACCATGAGGTGGCCCCGAGTCAGCACGAAATCGACCTGCGCTATGATGAGGCGCTCCGCATGGCCGATATTACCCAAACCTATCGGATTGCGGTGAAGGAAGTCGCCAGGCAAAACGGGGTCTATGCCACCTTCATGCCCAAGCCCCTGTTCGGGCAGAACGGCAGCGGCATGCATGTCCATCAATCCCTTTTTCGCGGTGACAAGAACGAGTTTTTTGACCCCCGGGACCCGTTCCACCTTTCGAAGGTCGCCAAATGCTACATTGCGGGATTGCTCCACCATGCCTGCGACATTGTGGCCATCACCAACCAGTGGGTCAACTCCTACAAACGCCTGGTTCCCGGTTATGAGGCCCCGGTCTATATCTCCTGGGCGCATCGGAATCGCTCCACCATGGTGCGGGTCCCGATGTACAAGCCGGGCAAGGAAAAGGCCACGCGCATCGAGTTTCGTGCTCCTGATCCGGCGTGCAATCCGTACCTGGCTTTTGCCGTTATGCTGGCGGCAGGGCTCGACGGGATCGAGAACGAGCTCGAATTGCCGCAGCCGATTGAAGAGGACATCTACAGCATGACCGAAGCCGAGCGATTGGCCAGAGGGATTCATTCCCTTCCGGGCAGTCTTTATCAGGCCATTCTCGAGTGCGAAAAGAGTGACTTGGTGCGGGAAACCATTGGTGAGCACATCTTTCACAAGTTCATCGAAAATAAGAAAATCGAATGGGAGATGTACCGCATCCAGGTGAGCCGGTATGAATTGGAACGTTATCTTCCCATGTTCTAAGGTCTTGATAATGTCTGGTATCTCGCAACGATGCCGCATGGCGGTGATTTTTGATATGGATGGCGTCCTGGTGGATTCCTACCGGGCCCATTTCGAAAGCTGGCTTCTCCTGGGGAAAGAGTTTGGCCGCACGCAAACGGAAGCCGAGTTCGCCTCACTCTTCGGACGCACCAGCAGGGATATCATCCAGACCCTCTGGGGACCGGATCTTTCCGAAGAGCGAATCAGGCAAATGGATGAGCGGAAAGAAGCTCTGTACCGGGCAAGCCTGGAGGAAAACTTTCCGGGCATGGATGGCGCCGTCGAACTTATCGACGCCCTTCGCCAGGCTGGTTTTCTGCTGGCCGTCGGGTCTTCGGGACCTCCCGAGAATGTCGAAACCTGTTTGCGGGGGCTGGGACGGAAGGACTCCTTCAGCGCTGTCGTCAATGGTCTTGAAGTCACGCGCGGGAAACCCGATCCCCAGGTGTTTTTGATGGCTGCTCAGCGTCTCGGTTTTGACCCGGAGGCATGCGCGGTAATCGAAGATGCGCCGGCGGGTATCGAGGCTGCGCTGACGGCGGGTATGACGGCGATTGCCCTTACCGGAACCGCCCCTCCGGAGAGGCTTTATCAGGCCCACATCATTGTGAATTCCTTGCGCCAACTGTACGCCGGCCTGGATTGCCGACCTCATTCGAACGCATAAGGGACTCTCCAAGAACAAAACACCTTAGGATCTGCTAGTGGAAAAAGTCAGAATCGGCATCAGCACCTGCCTTCTGGGAGAACCGGTGAGGTATGACGGGGGGCATAAGTTGGATCGGTTTGTGCGCGATACGCTTGGACAATATGTGGAGTACGTGCCGGTTTGCCCTGAGGCGGAGTGTGGCCTGGGGATTCCACGAGAGTCCATGCACCTGGAGGGAGACCCTCAGGCGCCCCGGCTGGTGACGTCCCGTACCAAACGGGATTTGACCGACCGGATGCTGGCGTGGGCCCATAACCGGGTCACTGAACTGGAACGGGAGGATCTTTGCGGGTTCATTTTTAAGAGCAATTCACCCAGCAGCGGCATGGAGCGGGTGAAGATTTTCGACGCGAACGGCATGCCGAGGAAGATTGGCATAGGGGTCTTTGCCGGTATTTTCATGAAACATTTCCCCTTGATTCCCGTTGAGGAAGAAGGCCGATTGCACGATCCGGCACTGCGAGAAAGCTTTATAGAAAGGATCTTCGTCTTCAAACGATGGCGGGAAATGGTGGGGCAGGGCAGGGAAATCGGCACTCTGGTGGAGTTCCATACCCGTCACAAACTGCTGGTCATGGCTCACAGCCCGAAGCATGCCAACCATCTCGGAAAGCTGGTGGCGACCGCGAAAACCATCCCGGCAGAGGACCTTTACCGGCAGTACGAAGCCTTATTGATGGAGGCGCTGAAACTCAGGGCCACCGTGAAGAAGAATACCAATGTCCTGCAGCACCTGATGGGATACTTCAAGAGGCAGTTGTCTCCGGATGAAAAACAGGAATTGCTGGAAGTCCTCGACCACTATTACCAGGGCCATTTTCCCCTCATTGTGCCGATCACGCTGATCAATCACTATGTGCGGAAATACGAACAGTCTTATCTCATGATCCAGTTCTACCTGAATCCCCATCCCCTTGAACTGCAGCTCAGGAATCATGTCTAGGCAGGGGTTTAGGTCTTTGATTTTATCCCGGACGTGCCTCGCGGAATGACTGAAGGTGGCCGGGTGTTTTTCTCCCGGACCAACACATCCGAAATTTCAAATCGACGTTAAGGAGGGACCATGATTGATCAAGGCAAGAAAGCGCCGGAATTTTGTTTGCCTTCAGGAGACGGTGACGAAGTGTGCCTGAAGGACCTCAAAGGCAAATGGGTGGTGCTCTACTTTTACTCCAAAGACAACACCAGCGGGTGAACGAGCGAGGCTCTGGAGTTTTCAGAGCGTTTGGCTGAATTTGAGGCACTTCGCGCCATGGTGATTGGAGTTAGCCCGGATTCGGCGGCGTCCCACAAGAAGTTCCAGGACAAGCACGAGCTTGCGGTAAAACTGCTGAGCGATCCGGAACACAAGGTGCTTGACGCTTACGGGGCCTGGGGGACCAAGAAAATGTACGGCAAGGAATACGCCGGCGTCATTCGCAGCAGTGTTCTGATTGATCCGAAAGGTTTTGTCCGGCTCACCTGGCCGAGCGCCAAGTCCAAGGGGCATGCCCAACAGGTTCTTGATGCGCTGAAAGCCGTCATCACGTAAATGGTGATAAGCAAACTTCGTCAGGCAACACTGGTCATAGTGTGTCTTAAGAAATCTTCGTGTGCCTTAAGAAGTCTTCGTGTGCCTTCGTGGACCTTCTTTTGAAGGTGTCCATAATCCGGAACCGGATGTGAGAGGACGTAGAACCATGGGAATGAAACCGCAGGTATTTCTGACCGGGGCAACGGGGTTTGTGGGCGGGCGACTGCTGCGTGCCTTGAGCCAGGAGGGTGTCCCGACACGGTGCCTTGCCCGCTCGCGAGATCGATTCCCGAAAGCTTTGGCCGACCGCCCCGGAGTTGAAGTCGTGCAGGGGGACCTGCTTGATCGGGAAGGTCTTGAGCGAGCCATGGCGGGCATGGAGGTCGCATATTACCTCGTGCACTCCATGGGGGGCCGCAGTATTTTCCAGTACAAAACCTACATCGACCGTGACCTTCAGGCCGCCGAAAACTTTGTGAAGGCGGCCGACGCAGTCGGGGTTAGAGCGCATCATCTATCTGGGCGGGCTTGGAGAAATGGCTGATAACCTCTCTGCGCATCTCGTAAGCCGGCAGAGGGTGGGGCAAATCCTCCAGTCGGGGCGGGTGAAAACGACGGTCCTCAGGGCCGCAAATATCATCGGGGCTGGGGGCGCGCCTTTCGAGATGCTGCGCCACCTTGCCGAACGTCTCCCGGTGATGATTTGTCCAAAGTGGATCGATACCCGCTGTCAGCCCATCGCGGTCGAAAATGTGATCGCCTACCTCATGGGGTGCATCTCCCAGCCCGCCACCGCCGGGCTGACGCTCGATATCGGAGGACCCGACATCATCACCTACCGGGAATTGATGCGCATTTATGCTGAGATGCGCGGTTTACGACGGTTGATGATTGCCGTGCCCTTTCTTAGCCCGGTGCTTTCCTCCTACTGGATCAATCTGGTAACCCCGGTTCCTGCGGGAATTGTCATGCCTTTGGTCGAGGGGCTGAAGAATGAGGTGATCTGTAGAGATAACCGGATATTGGAGCTCGTGCCCATCCGGCTCCTTTCCATGAAGGAAGCCATCTGCAATGCTCTGGCGGAACTGGAACAACATTCCGGGACACCGATATCCCGGCAAGCCTGTTTCTTGCCGTAAAAGCGTTGTTTTCTTATTGCGCAAAAGCGTGGCCTTAGCCACAACGAATGAAAAATCCACCGCAGAGCGGCGCAGAGAGGGTCTATTGGTTTTCTCCGCGCTCTCTGCGTCTCTGCGGTGAGGCTTTTGTATGCGACCATCGGGTCAGCAACCGGGAATTGACGATTAATTTCTACGTATCGTGCCGCACCTCGACGCCGTGGCTCTCGCGACGGTTGAAAAAATCATCGGGGAACTGCTCATTATAAAAGCTGCCAAAACGAGAAAAATGTATGATGTGACGGTCGCCGGACTGGGGCCGGCGGGCCTTTCCGCACTCGTCTATTTGCTCGAAGCGCACCTCAAAGTGATAGCCGGTGGTCCTGAAACTGGAGGTCAGATCAACAATATTCCCGAGAGCACCAATTGGCCCTTTATTCCGGCCATATCGGGTGAAGCGCTCCAGCAAGGGATGCTGGCATTCTTTGAAAATCTGGAAAGAATATTCCCTGCGTTCAAGCAGATCGGCGTTGCTACCGGACAGGGGATAACCGGAGCGCTGAGCGCCATCGGATACGTTACAGCACTGCCTTTTCTCGAGTCCATGTGAGGAATGTGCAGAAGGAAGTGCAAGTTTCAAAGAAAAGATCCTCACAAGACAAAGAAGAGAAGAAGAAGTCACCGATGAAACTGCCGTGTACGGGGGTCTAGGCTCCGGGTTGGCCCTGGACAGTGATGAGGCCGATCGGTTTGTAGTAACCCGCATCGGAGCAGTTTGCCCTCAAGACTGTCCCGGACTTCGATCCAGGGTCCGGGCGAACACCCTCTTTCCAAACCCCCGCAAGCAAGACACCCTGTTTGAAGACCAATTTGGGCCGAACTCCCCATCATTCCCTCGACACCGTGACACATCCTGATGTTTTTTGTCATCACTTACCAAGAAATCGGCACCGAAATCCCCATCCTCTTGACGCCATCCACGACAGGTGCTATCCAAAAAGCCTCAAAAAGCAATTTCTTATCACCTGATACCACAAAGAGCTCTGCGCGATGCTGGAAGAATATGCTGGCAACCCCGGGTCGCTCCGGGGTGGGTCAGTGCCACCGACAAAGACAGAACATCCTGAGGCAACAGCAGATGAGCTTGATTTGCCAAAGGTACTGGAAAGGCTTGGGGGCGATCAAAAGCTTTTTAAAGAACTCGCCGAACTTCTTTTGAAAAGTCTGCCTGAGCACCTGGCCCGGGTTCGGGAGGCGATATCGCATAACGATGCCCGCAGTGTGGAGCGATCTGCGCACAGCCTGAAGGACGCCGTGGGCAACCTTGGGGCGAAAAGAGCAGTTGCAGCGGCCGACCGATTGGAGCAACTTGCGCGGGAAGGGCTATCAGGGGGAGCTTCAGAAGCATTCCTGGAGCTGCAAAGAGCGGTTGAGTATTTGGGGAGCGCTGTACAACAAGCGCTGTCGGAGCTGCAGAGTGAAGATTCTGATTGTTGAAGACGAACCCATATCGAGGCGGCTACTGGAAGTCAGCCTGCGCAAGTGGAACTACGAAGTTGTCGCTGCCTCTGATGGCAGGGAAGCCTGGGAACTTCTTAAGGGTCCTGAGGCGCCCAATCTGGTCATCTCTGATTGGATGATGCCGCATATGGATGGGCTGGAACTATGTAAGCGAATTCGCGAAAGTGAAAGACGAGGCTATACCTATCTTATCCTTCTCACGTCCAAAGGAAGAAAAGAGGACCTCATCAAGGGTTTGGAAGCGGGGGCTGATGATTATCTGATCAAACCTTTTGACCATGAAGAACTGAGGATCCGCATTAAGATTGGAGAACGGATCATTAGCCTTGAACGACGGATTCTCCAGCTCGCAGACACGGATTCCTTGACCGGTGTTTTGAATCGGCGGGCCTTTTTGGAGAAGTTGCAGGTCGAAGTGGAACGGGCGGTTCGGGAGTGCAGGCCGCTTTCTTTCGTGCTTGCCGACCTCGATCATTTTAAGGACGTTAACGACCGGTATGGACATCAGATGGGTGACCTCGTGCTTCAGCAATTCGCCGAACAACTATCCGCACTACTGAGACAAGATGACTTCGCAGGCAGATACGGCGGGGAGGAATTTGCAGTATGCTTGCCTGGACTTGATTATTCAGACGTTGCTTTGGTTGCCGAACGCATGCGCAGGAATGTGGAAGACCTCAGGGTCCCCACCGCTGATCCGTCTCAGTGCATCCGGTTCACCGCCAGCTTCGGTGCAGCTTCTTTTTGCCAGGACTACGAAGAACCTCTGAATGCCCTTATCGCACGGGCGGATGAGGCTCTGTACATGGCCAAGCGCGAGGGAAGAAACTGCGTTTGCGTTGCAGAAGGCCCGGGCGCTCAGGATATCCTTAAAGATTAACCGATAATGGATACATCACAAATCAAGGGTGCATATTTGACGTCAATGGTGTTCTGACTGATTCACATTTGGCTAATGCCCCCGCCATGACCCGTGGGGCACAACGAATCGTGAAATCTTCTTCGCTCCCCTTTAACAAATGGCGGGGGGATTTCATACAAAAGCTCTATTACCACTTGCCAGCGGCAGCGGTCGGCTCTCCAATTGGGGTGTCAGCCCCGGACAGAACGCTGTAGCCAAAGAGCCGGCATCCTGGGCTTGCCTCTTAACCATAATGTTTGCCAGGGTCTCGCGAACGCCCTGCAATACCGGTGAGCCGCTCCAGATGCTGGTGATGGAGTCTTCGTGGAGGTTCCCTGCCGGCGTCCGCCATTGCACGCAGGGATAAACGTTGCCCCAGGGATCGACGGCCACCCCCAAAGACCCGGCCCCGCAGAACTTGCGCCTGGCTGGGGTGAAAAGCACCGGTCCCGGTACCCCGGACGCATCCTGGTCCATGTGTGACGGTGCGACCTCTACGGCTTCCCGGTAAATCCTGAGCAAGCTCTCGCTTGCCTGAGGGGATGGGGAAAGGCACAAGGGTTCCAGGCTTCCGTCATCACGCGGGGTGAGGTTGGGGTCGATCTGTATTCCCATGCCCAGAGCTTCCGCGAGATCGATCATCGCCTCCAATTCAGCTTCGTTCCAGGCCGTCAAAGGGGCGTTGAGTTGAACCCGCACCCCCAGCTTGCGGAGGCTTTGAAGATTAGCCATCAACCTCCCGAAGCTTCCCGATACCCTCGTCTGCCGCTCGTATGTCGCGGCGCGCGCCCCATGCAGGCTGATCTCAACGATGAAAGGATCCACTTCGTTCAGGAGTCTCGCGGCCACCGCCTCCTCTAAAGCGATACCGTTGGTTTTTACGCGCAGTGCGAACCCGAGCTGTCGGGCCACCCTTCCTAACTCAAAGAAACCAGGATACAGCAATGGCTCGCCACCACTGAAGGTGAGCTCGAAGGTTCCCAGGTCCCTCAGATCGTGGAAGATCGTCACATATTCTTCAAGCGATAGAGGCATGCCGGTTCGCTTACGATCATTGTAGCAAAGGTAACAATTAAGATTGCAGCGGTAGGTAAGCTCAAACAGTGCCGAGAACAAGAAGTTCTCATTAAGCATCCTGGTCAGCAGGTCGCTGTATGTCACGTCGGCGGCTCCGGCTCGAGGGCATCAAGAGGTTCAAGGACACCGGCATCCTTCAAGTCCTGGATGAAGTCCCGAAGGTCTGCTTCCAGGCGCTCCGGCTCAACGTCAAATTCCTGCACGAGCCGGGTCACGAGATCGCGCGCTGAGATTCCCGTTTCGCATAGCTCGACGATGCGGGTGCCGACATCATTGAGCACGAGCACCTCACCCAAAGACTTGAGGAGCACCACGCCTTCGTCCCAGACTCGGCGGTAGAGGACATCTCGTTTTAAGCGAAACCGGGAGAACTCAGTTTCCATGGGGTCTGTCCGCGTTTGGCATAAGCAGTCCGAGGAATCCCTCATCCCGGGCGAACCGCAAAGTGCCTCGACCAAGGGCCAGCACCAGGGCGTTCAGAGTCGCCAACGCCTGATCGACCCGGAAGGGGTCTTCGTTGAGCAGTGGTGCGCAGCTGAGGAGATGCGCCAGAAGGAGGGCTTTTGATGTTTCAACAAGGCCATGCCTGTCGGCCTTTTCCAGCCAAAACACACCGTCAAGGGGATAGGAGCGGGCGTCCGTTGTGGTTGAACCCAAATCGCCGGCAAAGGGTACTTTCTCGACCGTCCACGCGGCGCCTTCCGGCATCAGTGCATTCAGGTCATCGGAAAGCACTTCCCATCCCGCATCCAAAGCGAGCTTTGACGCGGTTGATTTGCCTGCTCCCGAGTTTCCCGCAAGGAGGATCGCACGCCCCCCCTTCGCAATCGCCGCACTGTGCAGGAGTATGCCTCCCCTTGCGGCGATCCTGTAGGTGACCAGAACGCGCAAGAAGTTCTCGAACACTCCTTCGAAGTTCTCAGGGGACGTCGCACTGGTCCATAAGCGCCCGCAGCAGGGGGATCGAAGAGTGACCCGACCGAAAAAACAAAGCCCTGCCAGGCTCACATGATCCAATTGGTAGTCGCGCTCATACGTGTATTCCCAGCCTCGCACATCAATGGGTTTGAAGAGGTCTTCGGAAGCACGGCAGACTTCTGTCTCGCTGGCGGGAGTGCAAGCCGTGGAGTTGTTGCAGAGTGTCTCCAGGTGCTCACGAATCCACCGGCTTTGCTGAACGGAAAGACCGGAAAACGCATAGGGGCCGCCGATCATCTCAAGGACGACCCGGTTCCCTCCCCACGGGGCTAATGCGGATTCAACCTCGCTCGGCGGTCTCGTCATGAAGTATTCACCAAAGGCCATGTGATTTGCTCACCAAGGTTGACATGATAAATGTTGCGAAGCGCCCCAGTGCCCACAGGCGATGTCGAACGGGAACGCGAGCGATGGCGTGATCGCAATCACCCCCGACCACCCTTCCCACCACGTGAGCTCTTGGCAGGGCACAATCCGGCATGTCGGCGGCATCCGCCTGGGTCAATAGTCTCCAGGCGCCATTCCGGCGATATCCCCCGATGACTCGGTGGAGGCGAAAGCCATCTTCCGGCCACCATGCCACGACTACATCCCCGGGCCAATAGCGCGACCTCGAAGCCAGCTTCACAGAGCCGCCGTCAACCAGCACCGAGCCCATGCATGAACCCGTAACCCGGAAGTGCAGATCATCCTTGAGGGAAATAGCGGCCAAGCCCTGAACCATGACCCGGCGGCTCCTTCTCCAATCAGGTCCACCACCGGACCGATCATCACGGCAGGCGAGACCATTTTGGGTTGAGCAATATGGGTTTTCATTGGAGATCATGACCGGTTCGGTCCCTGGCGACAGGTCACGCGGTTGGTTTTTGCCGGAGGCACCGGTTTGCAAACTGCGGCCACCGCTTCCAAAGGTTCACGGGCGAGAATCCTCGGCTTCTCATAGCGCTTCTTTGGTATTGATGGTTTCTGATCGTGCACTGGCGGCCCGACTAATCCCACTCTGCCCATATCCTTTCATTCGCTCAGGAGGAGCGCCCCATCACCGAGAAGGTTGTAGATGCGCAACATAAAAGGCGGGATTTTGCTGTTCGCCGCCAAAGCCTGCCTTACGGCGTCGCCAAGAAGCTGCCGCCGCTTCTCAAACACTTCGTTGAACAGCGACTTGTTGATTTGAACTGCAAAAGTATTGATTGAGAGTCCGGTCGGGGCCCAAACGGCGATGGCTCCACCGTCGGTGTCAAGCACCAGTTCTTCCCCAAGGGACCGCATCCCCGGAATCTCAAAGCGGTTGACGGCGCAAGTTATGGCCGACAATACCGGAAGGAGGTTCGTATTGTTGAGCACGGCCTCATCGCCCGAGGCCAGCAGTCCGGCATCGGCCAGCCGGTCCATGCCCCCGTGGCCGATGTAATTGACCCAGAACAGGCCGGCGTTCATGGTTTCAATGGTCAACTGCCGGGCGGGGTCAGGGTCGGTTGTGCTGAGATAAATCTTCTTAATCGAGACATCCGGCGGCACCAGCGAGGCGACGCCGTCACTGTCTTTCGGGAAATCGCCCGCCAGGGGGTCGCGCGCATCGGCCAACATCAAAACTTCTCGGGTCCGGTCGGATGCCTGAAGCTCCTCATAAGAGGCGAGCTTGTTCACGTAGGCCTGGAGCTGAGCGGCGTTGCCCGCAGGGATACGGCTCACCGCCAGTTGCGGCATGCCATTGCCGAGGAAATCTGCGAAACACCCGTCACAGGCATACAGCCCGTAAGGCGTGGCCGTCATCAAGGTGGGTACCAGGTTGTCTCCCTGACCCTCCAAATCGCGATAGTCGTATGTGCCCGAACCCACCAGGACGGCATACCGGCTTCCCCATTTGCCCCTGGCGTACTGCAGGAAGTCACGGATCGCACGGGGGTCGGCAATGCCCTGACTGAATTCATTGTAAATCGCCTCCAGCGTCACCACCCGAGCGTTCAGCCCGCGCCGCCGGCGAAGCTCGGCAAGCGCCTGCGCCCCCTCCGCAAGCTGGTCGCAGGTGATGATGACGTAAGCCACCCTGTCTTTTACCGCGAGTTTGCCCGCGAGCACCGGGTAAGGCCGCAACACGGTCGCCGCCGCGGGGGTGGTCAGAAAATACCGATGGCTCGCCTGGCCGAGAAAGCTGACCCGGTAGCCCGACCCGTCCGGCATCGAGCCGCAGTCCGGTAACGGAGACGGGCAGTCGCGGATCGGTGATGTTGAGCACAATGATGTCGGAGCGCTCGAATCCTTCCACGGCCACGGCGCCGCTCGGGGCCGTCGTCAATTTAAGTTGATCCCCCACGGCTCGTGCGAGCCGGTCGTAGGTCACCTCGAAGCTGTCGAGGAAGAACAGGTTCTCGGCATCGCCCAGGGCTGTCAGCTCCACCGTGTTGGCTCCGCTCAGCATGGCGGCACCCCCGAGAGAAAACACCAGTTGCTGATTACCAAGACCGCTCCAGGTGCTGCTGCCGAGCGGTTGTCCATTCCACCGCACCTCCACCGGATGGGCGCCCGAGGAGACCCCGTTGAGACGCACCGTCAGGCTGGTTCCCGCCACCGCGTCGGGCAGGTTCAGGGTGAACGATTTCCTGCCGTAATCGGGATCGCCGCCGATGAAGCCCTCCCAGAACCAGTAGTCCGACTCCGGGTCGGTGGCCGCAAGGGTCGCCGCGAGGATGTCTTCCTCGAAGACCATCGTGTCGGTGAACACGCCCGCGGCCACGGAACCGGTCGGCTTGCCCGAGATCACCCCCATCTTCTTTCCCACGCCGGAGTTGAACCGGTAGACGTTGTCGCGGGTGTAGAGACTGTCGAGATGTTGCCCGTAGAAAAAGAGTCCGCTGCTGTCGCTCGCTCCCAGCCAGGCCACGTCCCGCCCTCCCTGCATGGTCTTCAATAGACCCTGCTTGAGCCGCTGGCGCGTCTCGCTCTCGCTCGTGCCCATCGCCACGGCGAGATCGGCGGCGGAGACGAACACCAGTCCGTCCTCGCGGACCTTGACCTGGGCGCTGCCGGGCGACGCGGCAGAGAAGGAGGTTTTCGGGAGGCTTTGCGCAGTCGACTCGTCTTTACGATCGGCGGTTGGGAAAGCGGCCGGGCCGGTGCCGCGCCGGCCGGCCTGAATTTTCGGCCGCAAGGGGTTGGGGATCGCCCGGTAACCGGAGGCCGGATCATCATGTCCGGAACCGGTTATCGCTTCGGTGCGGGCCGGGGCCGAGATGTCCGCTTTCTCCGTGGCGGCTGCATCGGCAACAACCGTGTATGGCCCGTGGAACCGATTGCCGCCCCAGGCCTCCAGCTCCACCAGACGGTAGGTATAGACCTCACCCGGCAGGGCGTTCCCGTCCGCAAACCGGTAGACGCCTCCCTGCGGGGCCCCGAGCAGAGCAGGAAGCAGCCGGTGATTGATCCGCTCGTAAGGTCCCGGTCACCGGGTCACGGCGCTCCACATGGAAGCCCACGGTGCCGATCTCGAACCCGGTGCGCCACGCCAGTACCACCTGACCGCCGTCCTCTTCCGCGCGGAACTCCCTGATCACCGGCAAGCGTGGCGGCGCAAACAGCATCCGAAGCCGTTCCCGGAATGTTCCCGGCGGTCAGCGTGGCAACCACGGCGCCGTTAGTGCCCGAAGCGGCTCCATAAGCATCCGCCGCGGTGGTGGTCGTACCATTGGCGCCACCGGTAACACTGGTGGCGCCGGCAGCACTGGAAAGATAGATCACCCCCCCGCCGCCCCCGCCGCCGGGGCCGTGCCGTTCTCCTGGAGTACCGTTGGGAGGTTGATTGGGCCAGGAATTGGCGCCGTTGCCTCCGTTGGTGCTTATGGTGAGGCTGGTGAGGACCCCGGTTCGGGCAAACACCAGTACGCTGCCGCCCGCTCCGCCGCCCCCGGCCCCGTCGTTGGCCGGGGTGTAGTTGTCAGAGGCCGGCCAGCCGCCGTTGGCGCTGAGGGTGGCGGTTCCCGTAATGCTGTCGGCGCGGACCATGATAATGCCGCCGCCCAAGCCGCCACTGGACTGAACGCCCGTCGAGTTGTTGCGGCTGCCGGAGCCGCCCCCGCCTCCCATAGCCAAACGGCTGGTGGAATAGGGGAAGACGGCGCCGCCATAACCGCCGACAGCCAGGTTTGAAGACCAGCTGTTGCCGCCCCGTCCCCCTGCGCCGCCGTTGCCGCCGCCGCCGCCGCCTGAGTTCTGATCGTTTCCATTGGGGGAAGCGGTTGCGGGATCGCCATCCGTGCCGCCGCCGCCGGCGTTACCCGGAGCGCCGCGGGCCCGGCTGCCGTTGGGGTAGCCTTCTACGCCCGTATTCACGAGGGTCGAGGTGCCGTCGTACATATACCTGGACGAACCGGCCACGCCCTCGCCCTTGTTGCCGTTGGCGGCATAAGTCGCCAGGGTACGGTAATCGGTATTGAGAAGACCGGCTCCGCTCTGGCCTTGGAGCTGCTGTCCGCCGCCGCCCCGGAAACCCTGGCCGTCGACATTGATCCCCCCGCCGGAAAAGGTCAACTGCCCGACCACCTCGATGGCCACGATCCCTCCGGAGCTGCCGTTCCACGGGGCGGCCGTGATCGTGCCGGTGACGGTGGCCGTTTGGTACTGGGGCACCCTGACCACCTGGTAGGTGCGCTGTCCCTGGGTCGAGTACGCAGCCTGGACGTAGGTGTTCAACAAACCGCTGCCGGGCCCCTCGCCGGCAATGGGCACAGCCCCGCCGCTTACGGCTCCGGTCGCAACCACATACTCGTAGTAGCCTGCGGTGGCGTAACTGGTGGCCCCGCTCGCCGTGCCCGTACCAGCGCCGTAATTGGCGGTGTTCGTGGAATTGATGTCTGCATACTGCATCTGCATAACCAACAGGAGGTCGCCCGATGCAATTGGCGTACCGGCGCCTCGTGAGGTTCCAACCGGGATGGAGGTGGCCCCGATGCTGACGGTCCCGGTGGTGCCGGGATAATAAGTATTGACCACCCCGCTCAGGTTAGTGCCCGGAGTACTGTTATTGAGATCGGCACAGCCCGGGAACTTGCTGGGGGCCAGGGCGACAGTCATGCTGCGCCATTGTTCATTCACGTAGGTAAACGCCGCAGTACCGGTGGCGCCGGCCGCCGCCTGCGTCAAGTCAGCCGCGCCCAGACTGGTGGCGCCATTGCCGGTGCTGCTTGAGAGACCGACGCGTAAGGTGTTGCCAGGCGGGGGTGATATGGTTCCGCTAAAGTCAGCCCCGAAGATCCGAACGACCATCGTATCGGCCACGGTGGTCGTCACACTCGGCGCGGTAGGACTGGCACTGGTGCCCGTGGCAGTGGCGAAGGTGTTGATGGGGGTGATCGAGTCCACCCCGGTGTAACGGAGGATGGCGCCGGCAGCCTGTTGATTGCCGCTCCAGGTGAATGTATAGGTTGTGGGTTCCGATCCGCCGGCGATCCTGTAAAAGACCGCAAGGGTGGAATCATTTCCCGGCGACGGGCCCTGGTTCAGGAGCGTCCACCCCGTGGGAGTGTTAAAGGTAACGTCGCCGTCGGTGGAAATGGTTGCAAGGAGCAGGTCGTTCGCGGCGGTCCCCGAAGGGACAGAGATGGTGAGACTGGTTACATTTGTATTGCCGCTTGCGGTGCTGGACACCGATCCAAAACCTGGCGTCGCATACGCCAAGCCGGGAAATCCCGCAATCCCCGCCAGTGCCAGCACCAAGCCCCAGAACAGCAGGTGACAACGGCCTGGAAACCGAAAACGAAAAAGATGTTCGCCGATACGCATGATGCTCTCCTTGAACAGTTTCATACCCTTTACGGGTGAAATCCTGCATTTGTTTCGGGTCCCGGATTGCCGGCAAAAGCCTGCGGATATGACGGCCAGGCACCAGAAAGGGGTGAGGCTGCAGGCACCCTGTCGTCATGCCAGCGTGCCACTGGCGGGCATCCGGCAAATTGAAAATGCAAGTTTCGTTCCTTAACGGGTATGGATAAGGTGTGAAAGTGTTTGTTCGTTCACCGGAGCGGATAATCGTTTCTTACCGGTGAGAGGCGGGTCTTACTACTGCCTGACTCAGCGTGCCCAGATCAAGCCCAGAAACAGTGTCAATTTGAACATATTGCTTAATCGAGTCAATGAAAAATAGCCCTGGTGGGAGAAGCGTTCCTACGAACCGCTTCTGACAGTTGCCTTGGCTCCCTCCGTCGCGGTGAAGGATGGTGCCGATGAACAGGTGAGGGATCAGCACATTACTTGCATTTCTTTGGCTCATCGTTTTATGATTAAGGGGTGAAATGAAAAAGCCCGGTCATTTTTGTGCTTGACCGTTACCAAAAAACGAACACCCTTGACGCCATGGTTCAGGCTGGCGGCCCCACTTCCATTTGAGGACTTGAGACCAATGTTGGAAAACAAACTGCCATCCGATATCAGGGGCTATGTCCTGATCGTTTGGAAGCGGCGCTGGATCGTCTTTTGTGTCGCCCTCATCGTCGTTGTCTCAGGCTTCATCAGGCTCGCCGCCGAGACCCCCCTTTTCACCGCCAGTGCCAAGGTATTGATTGAGCAGCCGATGCAGCCCCTTGGCGGCCAGTTTGTCTACCCATCCTACTCGGATTACGGCGCCTCCACCGAAACCCATCGGCAAATCCTGCAGTCCAAGGAATTCCTCCGGAAAGTCGCCAACGAACTCAACCAGCCGGACCCAGCCGGTGCCCGTGAAAGCGGCACAGTTGATCCCTATCAAGGCGAACCTTTCCACATACTGCTTTCCGGTCTCCGCACCATATCTTCCTTCTTCCAGAAGCACTCCTCCCCCTCCCCACCAGCCCCGGCAAAGTCAGCTGCGGAGGCTTCCGAGAAGGGTCTTGCTGCGCACCGCCCCCTGTACAGCGCGGCTCAAGTTAGCGCCAGGCTAAGCGTTAAGGGCATCAAGGACACCGACATCCTTCTGATTGTCTGCACTTGTGCTGACCCGCGCGAAGCGGCCCTCATCGCCAACACCACGGCCGAGGTCTTTATCCAGGACCGTTTGGCCCGCCGTCTGGAAAGCACCCAGCAGGGGATCACCTGGCTGCAGAATCACCTCAAGTCGGAACAGGCGGGCCTTGATCGTTCGCGGATCGAATTGTACGACTTCATGAATACCTATGGGATCCTGAGTCTCGACGAAAAGCGCGGCACCAAGCTCGAGGAGGAACTGAAGCTTCTGGAGGAGAAAGCCAGGGCGGCCAGTGAAAACGCGGGAATGCTCGAAATCAAATATCAGCAGACGCTGAAGCTCGCCGCTTCTCCAAACCTCTTGACACCATTCCCGAAGCGCTTACCAACAAGGTCCTCGCCGAACTGCGCACCCAGGAGATCCAGCTGCAACAGGAAACGATCAAACTTTCCGCCACCTATGGCAGCAATCACCCGAAAATTTCCTCCATTGAGCGGCAGCTCCAGAACATCCGGTCCGCTAAAGGTCAGGAAATCCAGAAGATCGTCAACGCCCTGGAGGTCCAGTATGACACCGCCAAGCTCCAGGAAAAATCGATCACGAAAGCCAGAAATGACCTTCAGAACGAAATTGAAGACCTGAAAAAGCGCACGGTCAGTTATTTTGCCCTGAAGCGGGAAGTGGAAAGCAATGAGAAGGTCTATGATCTGGTGCTCAACCGGCTGAAGGAAACCTCGCTCACGGAAGAGCTGAGCAGGAGTCCGAGTGCGTCGATTCTCGAGCGGGCTGAAGTCCCGGGGGCGCCGAGCAGCCCCGACGTGCAGAGGCAGATGATGAAAGGCTTGATGCTGGCCCTTGCCCTGGGACTGGGCACGGCATTTTTGCTGGAGCACCTTGACAACACCTTTACCAAACCGGAGCAGATCGAACAGCATCTCGAGCTGACGTTTCTCGGGGCGGTACCTAATCTTGCACTCGACGGCAAATCCGCGCAGGCCGATTCCGGCCTTTGATTGCGCTTGCCGAAACAAAATCATCGGGCGCCGAAGCCTACCGGGCCCTCCGCACCAACCTTCTCCTTTCGTCTGCCGACGTTCAGCCGCAACTGCTGCTCGTCACCAGCCCGGGAAAGAGTGAGGGCAAATCGCTCACCGCCGCCAATCTCGCCATCGTCATGGCCCAGGCGGGAAGCCGCGTGCTGCTGGTGGATTGCGATCTGCGGAGACCCGTGTTGCACAAAGCATTCAGCCTGGATCGCGACCCGGGGTTGTCGAATTTGCTGGCAGGCACGAGAGTGGACCCACAAGCTGTACGTTCAGAAAACAACCCAGGCTAACCTGGATGTCATCACCAGCGGGCCGATCGCCTCCAAATCCTGCGGATTTGCTGGGATCAAAACGCATGCATGCCCTTCTGGAATCCTTGCGCCAGGATTACCGACGCATCATCCTCGATTCTCCTCCGCTTTGGGCCGCAACCGATGCGGCCGTGCTTACCTCCTTCGTCGATGGGACGCTGCTTGTGGTTAAGGCCGGAGATACCAAGCGGAACTTCGCCCAGCGGGCGGTCAAACTGCTCGGCGATCTGAATGCCAAAATCCTCGGGGTGGTATTGAACAAGATGGACGTCAGGCAGGGACGGCTATTACTATTACGACTACTATTACTATCAATACGGCCTGTCTTACCGGGATAAGGATGAGCAGAAACAGAGCCGATGGCGGATAAACGGACCGCGGGAAAAAGGGCCTACCGCTTGAAACTTCGGCGTTCGATGATTTTCCTGACCCCTTTCATGCCATCTCCAGCGGGACCTTTTCCTGTTGCGCGCTGAGCGTGATGAAGATTCCCGAGAGGATGACGAGCCCCGACCCGACGATTTGCCAGAAGCTCGGGAGGTTGCCGAATACGGGGATGGCGAAGAGGTTTGTGAAGATGATTCCGAGGTAGTTCAAGGCGGAGATCCGCGCGGCGCGGTCGAGCGAGTAGGCGCGCGTCATGGCGACCTGCGCAAACCCTCCGGACAATCCTGTGAGCACGAGGAAGAGCCCCGTAACCGGATCAGGGGTTTCCCATACGGGAAGCGTAATGCAGAGCATCACGAGCGTTCCGAAAAGCGAGAAATAGAGAACGACGGCCTCACCTGACTCGCTCGGGCCGATCTGGCGCAGCGAGATCATCGCCAGGGAATAGAAGAAAGAACCGACGACCGCGATCACGGCAAAAGAGATTGCCACGTGAAACGATGGTTTCACAACCAGCACGATCCCGCTGAACGCAATGGGTACCGCGCCCCAGACGAGCCTTCCGACGCGCTCTTTCAGAAGCGGCCAGGACAGCAGGACCACGAACACCGGTCCGACCGAAGTGAGCGTCACGGCGTCGCCGAGCGGGATTTCGGGCGATGCCCATACATAAAAGACGCAAAGCGCCGAAAGCGTCCCCGTGATGCTGCGAATCCACATGAGCTTCTTGTTCGTGATGCCGAGGCTGGTGCGGCGCGTCCTCGCCATCAGGTATGCGACCAGTGCCCCCACACCGAACCGCGAAAGCGCCGCCTCCTGCCACGGCACGTTTTGCGCCCCGAGTCGCGTGAACACTCCCATGGCGGAAAAGAGCACCTGTGCAAGCACCATCCACAGGATCCCGCGAAGAGCCGGGCTGGTAAGGATGCCGGGTCGTTGAGCCGCTTCAATTTTGTCTGAAAACATTGACTGCATACTGCAAATGGTGAGACCGATTATAAGCCGATGCGAACCATCGACAATGATCGAGCAACATACTGTACTGCGCGGCAATGATCGACACGCGAACCTCTCCCAGGAATACCAGGAGGAACTCCCTGATCGTCATCGCCGTGGGGCCCATCGGCAGCGCCACTGGCCCGCACAAGCCCAAATCTCCTGCAAAACTATTCCTTCTCACGGTTCGATAGCTTACCGCGAACAAAAATACAATACGCCGGGATAAAGAAATCCCTTGAATTCTACCCCCTGTTGAAATTGTTAATGCTTTTCTGTTGCACCGGTCCTGCTTTTGCGATATAAGTTCCGGCAGTCCGTGGGCGAGTAACTCAGCGGTGAGAGTGCCATCCTCACACGGTGGAAGTCGGAGGTTCGAATCCTCTCTCGCCCACCAGTAAGAACAAAGTTGATGCAGCCGTGCCTTGATTGTGGTTGAGCGATCAAACAAGACGAGGCGAGTCAAAACAAGAGATCCTACCAGCCAGACGATTCAGTCCTTTTCGGGATGAATGCTATTGCCGCTTACGTGTTCTCAGAGTTACTCTCCAAGACAATGCGAGTGCTTGAGGTGACGCGGGCCGATGGCAGGAGGACCACCCTCAAAAGGTCCATCTACGACACCATCCATGCACCGGTGGCCGACAAGGAACTTGGTTCCCTGATCTTTGCCGTGAGCGTCACCCTCTTTGTGTTCCTGGCAGTGTGGGTGATGTGGAAAAGACATTGGATGTTGAAGGTTTGATTGGTTGACTTGGTCAAGAGAGGTTTGACGCAAAACGGAATGACGTCACTTTTTCCATAATATGAGGGAAGTTTTTAAGTGATGAGCACGGCCAAATATCGCACGGGACAGACAAACATTTTCTGCTTTGTTTTATCCCTCTTTATTGTCTCCTCAGCGGCATCCTCTGACGCCTGGGAAGGTAAGGTCACCGGTGTCACCGACGGCAGCTACCTCACCGTCTCCCATGAGGGCAAAGGAGAGAGGGTTAGCCTCTACGGCATCGATTGTCCCGGGGTGCGCCAGCCTTTTGGCCAGATGGCGAAAGACTTCACTTCCCAGCGTGCGCTTCGGAAAACGGTCGAAGTCGAACCCGTCGTCATCGATCGCAAAGGGAAGACCAAGGATCAATTTGGGCGGACTTTGGCTCTCGTCTATACCGAGAGCGGCAAGTGCCTGAATGAAGAACTCATCAGGGCGGGCCTTGCCTGGGTATCCAACCAATCCTGCACGACACCGGGATGCAAGGAATGGAAGGAGCTGGAAAAGCGAGCCAAACGGCAGAGGTTCGGCCTCTGGTCGATGCCCGATCCGATCCCTCCCTGGGAATTCCGGCATAGCAAGGGGGCTTTGATACCCATCTACCAGGGTGATATCGTACGGCACGTATTTCACTCATCGAATTGCGAGGAGTTTGACTGCACCAGCTGCATTGCTGTCTTCAAAGGCAGGGAGCAAGCAATAAGGGCGGGGTACAAGCCTTGTGGGATATGTAACCCCTGAGACCCAAATTCGCTGAGGGTTGCTGAGGGGTTTGAAAGCCGGGGCCGATTCGGTTAACATGGGGCTTTGAGAAAGAGCATGTTCCTGGGGTGCACTCAGGACGGGATTTTTACCTGAAATGCATGCGGGTTTGGCGAGGCGAACTTAATGGACCAGGCTGCTATCGATTTTTGGCAGAATCAGTCGCTACCTTTTCTTGAAATGGCGTTGCGGACCGATACGCGGGGAGTCTTGAGAAATCCCGATGGCTATGCAAAGACGTCCCGAGAGTGCGGGGATACAATAGAGATCTTCCTGGTCGTTCGCAACGGACGGATTGAGTCGGCGGCGTTTGAGACCGATGGGTGTCTTTTCGCCGTCGTCTGCGCCAATGCTGCGGTCCATCTCGTTCGGGGAAAGACACTGCAGGAAGGCTTGGCGCTCTCTCCGGAGGACATCATCGGCTATCTCGAAACTCTGCCTCCCGAGGAGAATCATTGTGCCGAGCAGGCGATTGAGGTCCTGCGCCTGGCCATTGCCGATGGCAGGGAAAACGAACGACAACCGTGGAAGAAGTTCTATACGCGGAGGTGACGCTTCTCAAGCGGCAACTCGTTTCGATGGCGGGTTGGAAAACCCGCCCCCCGTTCCTATCCGTGCGGATGATGCTCCTATAACCGCAGAGCACGCTGAGATCGCAGAGAAACCAAAATATTCCAGAGAAAATCCCTCTGCGTACTCTGCGTTCTCCGCGGTGAAGAAAGAAATACTTCATCCCTGACCGGTATAAATGGAAACAACCGATCAGCTTCATCGGCGGCAGATGTCGTGGGCGCCGCGCAGGATTCGCTCTTCTTCAAGTCTTCGATTTAACCACTGAAGGACCTTTTCGAACTCGCCCTTCAATTGCATAAGCGCCCTACCGCGATGGCTCACCTGGGACTTCTCCTCGAGCGTCCATTTCCCCGAAGGTTTTGCCCAGCGGAGGGTAGTAAAAGAGCGGATCGTAGCCGAAACCCTTGTGACCCCGGGGCGTGTCCACAATCAGTCCCTCGCAGGCGGCCTCATAGGTGAGCGCCGGCCCGGAAGGAACCGCCAGGGACAGCACGCAGCAGAATCGCGCTTTGCGATGGGTGATTCCCGAGAGCGCTGCCAGCAGCTTGGCATTATTCTCTTCATCACTGGCCTTCGGGCCCGCATAGCGGGCCGAGTGGACTCCCGGCTGACCTCCCAGCGCTTCCACCTCGAGACCCGAGTCATCGGCCAGGGCAGGAAAGCCGAGCACTTTAGCGGTAAAGCTTGCCTTTTTGTAGGCATTCTCCTCAAAGGTCTCCCCGTCCTCGGTTGCTTCCGGGATCGGCCCAAAATCGTTCAGGTCCTTTATTTCCACCGGAAAATCCCGAAGGAATTCACGGATTTCTTTTGATTTTCCGCGATTTCTCGTAGCTACTACCAGCAGCACCTTCTCCATGCAGTTATTGTTCCTCTCCTGAATCGATCACGTGGTGGAGGTGGGTTGTTCTTCTTCCTCGGCTGCTTCTTCGACCTTTTCTTTCTTGCCGAAAATATGAACGATCCACACGCTGGCTTCGTAGAGAATCAGCAGGGGCCCCGCCATCATCAACTGGGAAAAAACATCAGGGCCGGGAGTGATGGCCGCAGCGATGATGAAAATAACAATGATGGCCATCTTGCGCATGCGCCTCATGAGCGGGGCCGTGATCAAGCCGAGCTTGGCCAGGAAGAAGGCAAAAATGGGCAGCTCAAAAACCATTCCGAAGCCAAACAGCATCCGCGTCGTGAAGGACAGGAACTCGCGGGTGGTGATCATGGGGGTGATGTAGTCCGTGGCAAATGAAGCAAAGAACGCAAAACCGTAAGGAAACACGCAAAAATAGCCGAACGCCGCCCCCCCGAGAAAGAAGAGACTCGAAAAAAGCACTACCGGAAGAACGGCGCGCTTCTCCTTATCATACAGCCCAGGGGCGATAAACAGCCAAAGCTGGTAAAGAATCACCGGTACCGCCAACATAGTCCCGGCAATGAAGGCAACCTTCATGTAGGTGAAGAAGGCTTCATGGGGAGCGGTGGCGATGAGCTTTACGGTCTGCTCTTTGGGCAGGGCTTCGAGCCAGGGCTTGCAGAGGACCTGAAAAATCTTGTCGGCGAAGGCGTAGCAGATCAAAAACCCGACCCCAATCGCGATGGCGCATATCACCAATCTTTTTCGGAGTTCTTCCAGATGTTGGGTGAAGGGCATTTTCTCTTCAGGCATGGTCCGGTCTCTTGAGGGATCTGCTCTGGTGTCGGGAAAGATCAGTACAACTTCGCGTCATCGGTGGTTCCCGTAGTCGCGGCGGCAGGTTCTCCTTGTTTTTTCCCGGTGTCGTTCTTATCAGAGGCGGCATCAGGCGACTCAACAACCCCATTGATCATTGCGGTTAGTGTGGTTTTGGCTGCATCCGGCTCCAATAGACGCTTGCCATAGAGAACTTCGTTTTGAGCTTTATGGAATTCCTGCTTGATTTCACGGACCGTTTCGTCTTGGTCGAAGGTTTGCTTGAGTTCATTGGTGGCTCTTCGAAATTCGGCATAACCTCGCCCCAGGGCCTTGGCCAGGTCGGGAAGCTTGTTTGGCCCATAGACGAAGAGGGCTACAACCAAAATCAGGAGAAATTCGTCAAAACCAATGTCAAACATGTTCTGCCCTCCCCGGTTTCGGGTGATGCGGTGCGGCTGTGTTGCCGCTTGATGGTCCCTTCATCGTCCATTACTTCGTGGCATAGCTGTGGAGACCGCTTAGCAGGAAATTAACGCCGAAATAGGTGAAAAGCACGCAACCAAAGCCGATAACCGAGAGCCATGCCACCCGGCCGCCGCGCCATCCTTGCATCGTTCGCGCATGGAGCAGGGCGGCATAGACGAACCAGGTAATGAGCGACCAGGTCTCTTTGGGGTCCCAGCTCCAATAGGTTCCCCAGGCCGAATTGGCCCAGATGGAGCCGGTGATTATCCCCAGCGAAAGCCACAGAAAACCAAACACGATCATCTGGTAGTTGAACTGGTCGAGTTGTCTTGCCTCAGGGAAGAGCCCGAGAATTCCTTTCGGATGGGGATTGTCGCTATGGGTTTTCTTCAACGAGATAAAGAATGCTGATGCCAAACGAGATGGCAAAGGCCGCGTAGCCAAGGAAACAGGTCACGACATGGGCAATCAGCCAGTTGCTCTTGAGCGCCGGCACCAGGGGTTGGATCTTGGAATCCACCTGGGTTGAAAACGAAGCATAGGCCATGGCAAGAAAGGCAAACAATGCCGGGAAAACGCCAAGAACGCGCTGTCGGGAGCGCAGCTCAAGAATGAGGTAGATCAGCATGATGGCCCATGCCGCAAAAACCAGGGACTCGTAAAGGTTCGAAAGCGGCGCATGGCCGTATCCCAGTTGATACGATTCCCGCCAGCGAAGCAGAATTCCTGCGGTCTGTATGACGAGAGGTCAGACGCGCCACCACGCTTCCTGAAACCAGCAAGGGGCGATATCGGAACAATACTCCGGAAAGGTAGAGCAGAGTGCAAAGCAGGTAGGCAAAGGTGGTTATGCTCAACAGCAACGAACTGTCCATGATATACCTTGTTTCCTTATTGTCACTTGGGATTCAAGCCATCCTCAAGCCGTGCACATAAATGGTTGAATTCCTCTTCAAAGGCAAGAGAATTCTTGTTGGTCCTTCCGGCGATGACGACCGTGGTCGCATTGCCTTTGCCCTTGCCGGGAGAAGCCCAAACCCAGAGTTTGCGGTGGCTCGTGTAAAACGTCATGCCGATCCCCGTCAGCATGACAATGAAGCCGATGTAGACAAACCAGACACCGGGGTCACGTTTCACCTGAAGACCGGTATAGTGACCTTTTTCAATATTCGAGACCTTGATCCGATAGTTCTGGATGCGGTTGCCGTGGAATTCGGGCATATCGACCAGGATCCATGATCCCGTGGGTTCCTGGCCCCCTTTCAGGAGCACGATGGCGGCAGCCTGGCCGAAGCTGCTGAAATTCTCCTGGTATTGCATGACCTCGATTTCGTCACTGGTGCCGGGAATGGGAACCACCTCCCGGTAGGGCAGGGTGAGCTTGTGCGAGGTCCCGCTGTCGCGGTCCTGCAGTTCGATTTCGGCCTGCTTCAACAGGGAACCATACGAAGCCTGGTAAAAGGTCACTCCCTGGTAGCTCAGGGGATCGTTGACCCGAATGGCCTGTTTGAGGACCTCCTGGCCGTTGTCGATGATGGTCAAATCGGACCGGTACTCTTTCGGTGCTCCCGTGTCGTAAAACGACACCTCGAAATCGTCGCAACGGACTTGAAAAGGCAGGGCAATAGCGCTTTTCCCCATCGTCAGCATGACTTCTTCGGAAGCTTCGCCCTCGGCCAGGTTCATGAATCCCTTGAATCCAAAGACCGATCCGAGGAGTGCTCCCAGGAGGATCACCAGCACGCTGAAATGAATGATGTAGACCATCAGGCGGCTCCAACGACCCCTTTCGGCAACGGCGCAAAAGGCCTCCGAGCTAGCCATCGACTGGAGGGGAGCAAACTCCTCGGAGATGACTTGGGTGAGCAGCGTGCGGGATGCATCCAGGGGTCGGTTGGTGGTGATTTCTCTGTGGAAATTGAACTTCTCGAGCTTCTCGGGGCTGATCTGTTCATCACGGTGTTGGAGCAGTTTTATGGTTTTCGGCAGACGCTGCGTGGTGCAGACGATCAGGTTCAGGCAAAGGAGGAGCAGGAGCCCCCGAAACCAACCCGTTCGGTAAAGATCGTTGAGACCAATAGTATCGACCCACCAGGAAAGAGCGGGGCCATAATGCCTCTGCAATTCTTCCACTGAGGTGCCTTGCGGCAGAAGCGTGCCGGCGATTGAACACACCGCCAGGGTCAAAAAGAGTAAAACCGTCAGTCTCATTGAAGAGAGGTTCTGGTAGAGAAAATCCAGGAATCCCTTTTTTTGCTGCATCTCTTTCTCTGCCTTTCAAGGGGCCTTATCTTTAAGCAAGGAGGTTAACATTTAACCCCTAAAGAATGGTCGGGGCAAGGGGCTCACCGTTAATGACCAAAAGTGTCAGTTTAGATCATTTTGGTGGAGCTGTGAACTGAGATTTTGACATGCAGACCGTTTTGGGCAAGCCTTCTTTGAAGGACACGGTATCTTATGAACCAATTAGAGGAGTAGCAATGAGCGGCAGGGTACAAGAGTTTGATGTCGTCATCCTGGGCAGTGGACCGGCCGGCCTCCAGGCCGCCACCCATGCAGCGCGGGCGAAAGCAAACGTCGCGGTCTTGGGGCGGGTGCACAGGAGCTCACTGTACAAGGCGCATATTGAAAACTATTGCTGCATGGAGGCCACGCTTTCGGGCGGGCAAATACTGGAGCAGGGCAAGCACCAGGCCGAGAAATTTGGGGCGCACTTCCTGGAGTACGATGTGCTGGGTGTGGACCGCGAAGAGGATGGGCGATTTGCCGTCCATTTGGAGAGCGGCGAAAGGCTCAATGCCTGGTCGCTCATCCTGGCGATGGGGATCTCCCGCAACCGCCTCAATGTGCCCGGGGAAAAGGAATTGCTGGGTAAAGGAGTGAGTTATTGCGTGGATTGCGACGCCAACTTCTTCCGGGATGAAGTCGTGGTGGTGGTGGGCAATGAGAGCGCGGCCTGTTCGGGTGCGCTGAACCTGCTGCTGATTGCTCGCGAGGTTCACCTCGTCTACGACCATCTCGAGATCAGTGAGAACCTTCAGTACCAGATTGAGCGGAGCACCATCCATGAGCACGCGGGGCACAGGGTGAAGGCGATTTTAGGTGGGACCAACGTCGAAGCGGTGATGTTGGATAACGGGGAGAAGATCGCGGCTGCCGGTGTGTTCATCGAGCTTGGGGCGAAGGGGGCCCTGGAATTGGCCGGAAGACTGAATGTCGGGCTCGATCCGGAGTCGATGAAGTACATCGTGACGACCAAAAAACAGGAGACGAACATAGCCGGGGTTTATGCGGCCGGGGACATTTGCGGGCCGCCCTGGCAGATGGCGAAAGCCGTAGGAGAAGGCTGCATCGCGGGTTTGGAGGCTTCCGCCCATGCCAAACAGATGCGCTCAAAAAAAAGTTGAATTAGTTGTTGACAGACGATCGAAAATGCATAGAATGCCGCTCTTGTCACCTGGGGGTCGGCGAGAAAAAAACCCCTTGACAAAGCGCAAGTCAGAAAGTATGTTTATGAGTCCCTGGTGGGGGATTGTTCTTTGGAAACTAGGTAGAGTAAGACGTGCTGGGCCTTAGTAAGAAGGATTAGAGGGATAAACTGGAGAGTTTGATCCTGGCTCAGAATGAACGCTGGCGGCGTGCTTAACACATGCAAGTCGGACGAGAAAGGCTGATTTCGGTTGGCCGAGTAAAGTGGCGCACGGGTGAGTAACGCGTAGGTAACCTACCCTTGTATTGGGGATAACCCCGCGAAAGCGGTGCTAATACCGGATACGATCCTGAGGCGGGAGTTTCGGGATGAAAGTCGGCCGCTCGAGGAAGCTGACGTACGAGGATGGGCCTGCGTCCTATCAGCTGGTTGGTGGGGTATCGGCCTACCAAGGCGACGACGGGTAGCTGGTCTGAGAGGATGATCAGCCACACTGGCACTGGAACACGGGCCAGACTCCTACGGGAGGCAGCAGTGAGGAATTTTGCGCAATGGCCGCAAGGCTGACGCAGCAACGCCGCGTGGGTGAAGAAGGCCTTCGGGTCGTAAAGCCCTGTCAGGTGGGAAGAAAGGGTCTGCCAAGAGACGGGTGGATTTTGACGGTACCACCAGAGGAAGCACCGGCTAACTCCGTGCCAGCAGCCGCGGTAATACGGAGGGTGCGAGCGTTATTCGGAATTACTGGGCGTAAAGCGCGTGTAGGCGGGGGTACAAGTCTGATGTGAAAGCCCTGGGCTTAACCTGGGAAGTGCATTGGAAACGGTATCTCTTGAGTACTGGAGAGGAAGGGGGAATTCCCGGTGTAGAGGTGAAATTCGTAGAGATCGGGAGGAATACCAGTGGCGTAGGCGCCTTTCTGGACGGTTACTGACGCTGAGACGCGAAAGCGTGGGGAGCAAACAGGATTAGATACCCTGGTAGTCCACGCTGTAAACGATGAGCACTAGGTGTAGCGGGTACTCATTCCTGCTGTGCCGTAGCTAACGCGATAAGTGCTCCGCCTGGGGATTACGGTCGCAAGACTAAAACTCAAAGGAATTGACGGGGGCCCGCACAAGCGGTGGAGTATGTGGTTTAATTCGACGCAACGCGAAGAACCTTACCTGGGCTTGACATCCCCGGACATGCGTAGAAATACGTCCTTCTCCTTCGGGGGACCGGGAGACAGGTGCTGCATGGCTGTCGTCAGCTCGTGTCGTGAGATGTTGGGTTAAGTCCCGCAACGAGCGCAACCCTTGCCTTTAGTTGCTAACGGGTGAAGCCGAGCACTCTAGGGGGACCGCCGCAGTAAATGCGGAGGAAGGTGGGGATGACGTCAAGTCCTCATGGCCTTTATGCCCAGGGCTACACACGTACTACAATGGGCGGTACAAAGGGAAGCAAACCTGCGAAGGTGAGCCAATCCCAAAAAGCCGTTCACAGTTCGGATCGGAGTCTGCAACTCGACTCCGTGAAGTTGGAATCGCTAGTAATCGCGGATCAGCATGCCGCGGTGAATACGTTCCCGGGCCTTGTACACACCGCCCGTCACACCACGAAAGTTGGCTGTACCAGAAGTGCGTGGGCTAACTAGCAATAGGGGC
>CAWEHK010000011.1:0-11487 GCA_963808625.1 uncultured delta proteobacterium | reverse complement strand
AGGCCGGGATCAAGATCTGATCAATCCCACCAGTCTTTGCCGCCGCTGACACTTTGGCTCTTTCGTTGCGAAATCAAGTACAGCTCCGCATAAATGAGTGTCCGAATTCCAGTCGTCAGGCCCGCGAAGGTGGGCATCCAGGGTTTGTTACTGGATTCCCGCCAAGAGCATGCGGGAATGACGACCGGGGGTAATGGACACTTTATTCTGCATGAAAAATCCTTAAGTTGACGTGAATGCGCCTCCGCTGGAATGACCGTTTTGGCAATGGACACTTTATTATGTGGTGTTGCACTCGGATGGTGGCTTGGAATTGCGGTGTGCAAAGCAATTTTGCTGACGTCGAGGAGTGAAAGGATTATATTATGGCAGAGTCTAGTCGCGCATCGGGATCTCTTCCCCCGCAGTGAATCATGACGGTGTGGTCTACCAGAAGGATTTCGGTCTCAAGACAGTCGAAGTTTCAGGCAGGATGATTTGGTTTGACCCTGACCACGGTTGGACCAAAGGTCAGCCGATGGGCAAAACGACCAGCCAAGAGGAGAGGTGACATGAATCATCACAGACTCTTGTCGGTCCTTAAAGGTTGAAGGTGGTTGCCTCCGAAAAGATCGGTCGCGACACGGTCCAGTACGTCAGCGACATCCACAAATACTATCCGGCCTACCAGATGATCGAGGAACAGCGAGCCGAACGCGAAAAGGCTAAAGAGTCGGTGAAGCAGGAGATGCCGACGGCAGCGCGGCGCAAGAGGAAGCATCTCAAACCTGAAGGGTTTTGTGTATGAAAATGGTCGGGGCGTTATTTACGGTGGCTTTCCTGATGATTGTGAGTATCCCCTTCGCCGCCGCCGAGGATGCGCCCAAACCGCCCCCGGCTCCGGTGGAGCTGGACGGCAAGCTCCTCTTCACGATCCAGGCAGGAACCAGGGCCTTTACCCCTGAGCTGCGGGCCACTCAGATTGCGGCTCGCATCAAAGAACTTGCCGCTGACTACACGTTCCGGCCGGAAACGATCACTACCGGTGATCTGGAATTTGCGACGGAAATCTCCGGGGATGAGCGCTTCATCATGGCCGTTTTTGACGCTGATGCCAGGGCTGAGGGCACTGACCGCAACGCCTTGGCCAAAGCCTACGTAATCAAAATCCAGCGAGCCATTGAAGCCTACCGGGCAGAGCGCAGCATCACCCGTATTGTCACCGGGATCGTCTTAACCCTCGTTTCGACAGTGGTCCTGGCGGCGCTCATCTATCTTCTGAATCGCTCCGTCCGCAAGATTCGACAGACCATTCAAGAGACCAATTGTCGCTTTCGTCCTGGTCGTCGCCTATCACTACATTCCCGGCTCGGAATCCTCTGCCTTCAATGGTCGCTTGGAGAAATGCAACGTACGGAAGTGGAAAGGCAATTGGGTATATTGATGAAAGGAAACGAGAAGCGACATGAGCAAAAATGAGGAGTGCCATCTGCATGAGGGGGTGTCCGAGGGGGGCTCAAGTGGGACCAGTAACCAGACAGGTCCGGAGAGCTTTGCCCTGTCGTTGCTCCGCGACGATCTTATCTACCGTCTCCAGCGGCGCCTCGGGCTGATTCCCGCAAAGGGACCCGGCATTCTCCGCCGGGCGGTGTTCTGGTCGCTCTTTGCGTGGCTGCCGATCGCGCTGTGGGCATGGTACGCCGGCCGGGTGCTGCCCCAGGCGGGCAATGAGCCGCTGCTGGCACATTTCGGTATCCATGTGAGATTCCTCGTCGCCGTGCCGCTGCTCATTTTCGCCGAAGCTCCTGCGCACGGTGTCTGCATGCGCCTGTTGCCCTATTTTGTGCAGTCCAAAGTGATGCCGGAAACGGAGGTGCCGCGCTTCCGTGCCGCGCTGACGGACATTGCCAAACTGCGCAATGCCTCGTTTCCCTGGGTTGCGATCCTTGCCGTCATCATTGCTGTCATCACGGTCTCCGACGTTGTGCAGCAGTCCCATGAGATAACATGGGCGGTTGATGGTGAGGGGATATCGCATCATCTTGGTTTTGGCGCCTGGTGGTTTCTCTACATCGGCCGGCCGATTTATCTGTCGCTGCTCCTGTCCTGGCTCTGGCGTGTGGTGCTGTTGTTCCTGCTGTTCGGGCGCATCGCGAAGCTCAACCTCTCCATCGTGCCAACCCATCCGGACCGCGCAGGCGGGCTCGGTTTTCTCGAGCGCTTTCCGAAGGCGTTTCTTTTTGTGGCGTTGGCTGCAAGCTCGGTGCTCGCCTCCCGCTGGGCTCACGATGTGGTCTACCATGGCGTCACGGTGCAGTCTTTGCGGCTGCCCATGATTGCCTTTGTCATCCTCGTGGTTGTGCTGTTTCTGTCCCCGCTCTTCATGTTCATCGGGCCGCTCTTGCGTGCCAAGAAGCGGGCATTGCTAGACTATGGAGCGCTCGTCGGCCACCACGGACGGCTCGTACGTGAGCGATGGATAGAAGAGAAGGAGGTGCAGGATGATGCGATTCTCAACGCGCCCGAGTTGGGCCCGGTCGCCGACACGACTTCCCTCTACGAAGCGGTGACGCGCATGCGCATCGTGCCGCTGGGCAAGTCGTCGGTGGTGCCGGTGGTCTTTGCCGCAGCCCTGCCAATGATCGTCGTGCTGGCAATCCAGATGCCCGTGAAGCAAATCCTGCAGATGCTTCTCAAGACCTTGATGTAAATCGATTGAACGACAAGGAGAGGTGCCATGAAAAGACTTTCGTTAATTCTTACTGTAATCATCCTCCTGCTTGGCACAGCCTTACAGGCTGCAGACCAACCCAACATCCTGTTTATCATGGGCGACGACATCGGCATCTTCAACATCAGCGCCTACCATCAGGGCATGATGGGCTACAACACGCCAAACATCGACCGCCTCGCCACGGAAGGCGCTCAGTTCATGACCTATTACGCGCAGCAGAGCTGCACCGCGGGCCGCTCCGCCTTCATCACCGGCCAGCTTCCGTTCCGCACCGGTCTTTCCAAGGTCGGGCTGCCCGGGGCTGACCTTGGCCTCCGCAAGGAGGATCCCACCATCGCCGAACTGCTCAAGCCGCTTGGCTACATGACCGGCCAGTTCGGCAAGAACCATCTCGGCGACAAAGATGAGTTCCTGCCGACCAATCACGGCTTCGACGAGTTCTTCGGCAATCTCTACCACCTCAACGCCGAGGAGGAGCCCGAGAATCCGGACTACCCCGGTAGCCCCGACTTCAAGAAGAAGTTCGGACCGCGCGGGGTGCTGAAAGCGACCGCGGGCGGCAAGATCGAGGATACCGGCCCGCTGACAAAGAAGCGGATGGAAACCATCGACGAGGAGGTGCTGGCCGCCGCAACCGATTTCATCGGCCGCGCGAAGCAGGCGAACAAGCCCTTTTTCGTCTGGTTCAACACCACGCGGATGCACAATTTCACCCACGTAAAGGCGGAGAACCTCGGTAAGACCGGGCTCGGCTTCTACGCCGACGGCATGGTCGAGCACGATGCCCTCATCGGCCAACTCCTGAAGACCGTGGATGACCTTGGCCTCACCGAAAACACCATCGTGGTTTACACCACCGACAACGGCCCCATGGTCTGCCTCTACCCGGACGCCGGGACCACCCCCTTCCGCGGTGAAAAGAACACCAACTGGGAAGGCGGCTGGCGCGTCCCCGCCTTTATCCGCTGGCCCGGCGTAGTCAAGCCCGGCACCAAGTTTACCGACATCTTCGCGGGTGAAGACTGGATGCCTACTCTGCTCGCCGCCGCCGGTGTGCCGGACATCAAGGTAAAGCTCCTCGCCGGCCACAAAGCCGGGGAGAAGACCTTCAAAGTGCATCTCGACGGCTACAATCAGCTCGACTACCTTGCCGGGAAGAGCCCGAAGGGTAATCGCGACGAATTCTTTTATTTCAGTGATGACGGCGATCTCCTCGCCCTGCGCTACAAGCGCCTGAAGATCCACTTCATGATTCAGGAAGCCACCGGCATCGACGTCTGGCGCCGCCCCTTCACCACCCTGCGCGCCCCGATCTTTTTCGACCTCGAGGTTGATCCTTTCGAGCGTGGTCAGGAAGGGATGAACTACGACGATTGGTGGTATCGCCGCGCGTTCCTCGCCGTGCCGGTCCAGAACATCGTCGGCCAGACTCTGATGACCTTCAAGGACTTCCCGCCGCGCCAGCGGCCCGCCAGCTTCAGCATCGACCAGGCGATGGAAGCGCTCATGCGCAGCACCTCGGGGGGGGCAAGCCAGGTGATCCGCAATTTAATCGTACAGGAATTTCCATTTTTTTACCGCAGAGGGCGCAGAGGACGCAGAGAAGAACATTGAAAGCCTCCAACAGTCAGTTCTGAACTTTTACGGACAGATCTTCACTGCATGACTAGCGTTCGAATTCTTGAAATCCTGTTAAGATTTGTCTCTAAGAGCGTGTCTAAAAAGGCTGAAGCAGCGCCGTTATGTGATTGCCGCGAACCTCCAGGGCGCAGGAGGAACATCCGAGATCGTCATTCCCGCAGGCTTTAAGCGGGAATCCAGGTGTCGTTTGCTCCTTGGACCCCCGCCAAAGCTTGTCCCCCCAGGCTTTAGGCGGGGAGCACGCGGGGGCTGACGAGCAGAGAACCTTTTTGGACACCCTTTAACTCTTCGTTTGCTCAACCAACAGATAGCGCAAAAGATGTGCGAGGTTCGATCACATGGGGTACAACCTCGGCAAAGACGGTGGCCGTCTCAGTGTTTCAAGAAATGGGGAGCGAGTATGAGAAAAGCGCGATGCTATCGAATCATGACCTTGGCGTTATTTTGGCTGGTTTTGAGCGCCTGTTCCCAGAGCAAAGAAACAGAACCGGTGAAAGCAGGCGCCAGGTCCGCAACCGAGCAGGCCGCGGAAGTCGTTAAGGAATATGGCAAGAAGCCTATCGGCAAAGCTCGGACAGCGCAGCAACTGGGCGAGGAGAGAACCAGGGCGATCGACGAAGCGGTAAAAAGGCAGTAACGCTCAAGACCCATTCCCATCTGCTGCTCTGCCTCAGGCATCGGGACTGATTGCCTTTCGGGATGCTGTGCGCTGTCAGCTCAACCGCAATTTCGTCGAACCAGGTCTCTTCGAAGAGCGCTTGCCGGGCACTCTGCAGACCAGTGCAGCCATGTTGGTCCGTATCGCGCACCCGGTTGGTGTGATTGCAGCTGTCGACGCCTTTTGGGCGCGTCTTCTTATCGATGAGGGCTTAATTGTCTCTGCCCCTGCCAGGGTGAGTTCCCGGGGGCTGATACTGAGCAGCTCAATCCCCTTTTCTGTAAGGTGCACCATATCTTCGAGCTTGATTGTCAAGCCACCGCGCACCATCACGTGCATTTCAATCGCCAGCACCATCCCGGCCTTGAGCACCACCTCGCCATTCCGAACAAGAAGAGGCGGTTCGTTCACTTCCAGGCCGATGCCATGTCCCACGAAATGGGCCTTTGCCTGGGACTCGAAAGCCATGAAAGAATCCCCGATGCCGAGTTCGGTGGCACGGGCCTCGGCCAGAGCGAAGGCTTCGCCCGTTTTCATGCCGGGCGAGATGCTCTTGATTAAAGAATCCGCCGCATCCCGCAGACGGCAAAAAAGGTCCTCGGCTCCTTCCGGCATTTGGCCCACCGCGTAGGTCCGACTCTGGTCACCATGGTAGCCCTCGACACAGACGGGGATATCTACCAGCACCAGGTCTCCGCGCTCCATTACGCGGCGGGAAGGGCCGGCCGGTACCGCACTGCTCAATCCCTTGCCGGTAATCGTGTAAACGGTGCCGCTTGTCTCCCGCAGATTCGGCCCTGAAGCCAGGGGGCCTCGGCTCATCACAAAATCGGGCACTCGTATAAAGAAAACACCTTCATGTCCGGCCAAACGGTGAGCGTTCTCGACATGGGCGGCCAACTCCAGTTCGGTCATCCCCGCCCGGAGACGGGAGACCACCGCCAAATGGCCGGCATGAAGGGCATAGCAAGCTTTTCTAACGCTCTCAATTTCCCCCGGGTCTTTGATCATGCGCTGTTCCAGTATGATGCCGGAAATATCCACCAGTTCTCGATCTCCCAAGGCTCGAAGCATACTGTGAGATTGCGCCACGGTAAGCACATCCAGTTCGGTACCCACCTTCCTGCCGCCCCCAGCGCCGGGGAACATCCGTTGGCAAAGGGCCTTGATGCTTCCTTCCAGGACGATGCGCTCGGCTTCCAAACCGGACTCGCGGCGTGCGAATTCATACCCTCTGCGCACAAACAACAGGTAATCATCCGGCAGCACGACCAAGGAAGAAGGTTGAGCCGTGCCCGTGTAGTAAAAGATGTCTCGGGAGTAGAACAGGATGGCTCCGGATAAGTCACGGTCCCGGAGGGCTTGTTGAAGATGAAAGATGCGTTTTTCGAAGGGCATGGGGCATCTCCGCAATGGGATGGGACCAGCGGATCAAAAAATATGCGAAAAGCCATTAAGCAGTGGACGGGTTGTGATGACTTCAAAAATCCGTTGCATGCCAGGGTCCTCCTCTTGGTGTCGCTAAAAACCATATAGCATGGATGGTGGAGGCCCGGTGACTTTTTTGAAAACGTCCTTCGTGCCGGCCTTTCGAGGATTAGTCACGGCGATCATTCAACTGATTGAGTTCAGAAAGCACCTGGACCGGCAATACATTCTCCACTCAGCCATTACCTCGTGCGTTTTCCAACTCCCCCTTCTGATCACACCCGGCTCGCCATTTTCTTTTGACTATCGTTCTTTCATACACGATAATTTCAGTAAGTCTGTGTGGAGGCGTTTTAAACCGAGGGCCGCGCCAATGGAGTCGCCCGATTACTCAGTGCTTTGCTGAAAGCCGCCGCTTCTCCCGGTTCACGCGACCGTGCCAGTGTTCCCATTGTCCTCATCCAGCGATTTTGCCCTGTCGCATGCCATGCCTTCTCCGGTCCCATTGCCCCGGTCATTGAGTACCTATTTCAAGATTCCTTGCATCTCCTCCCGCTTCATGGGGGAAGCTGGATAGGAGGGCAGTTCAAAGCGTACCTAGACTCTCCCCCGGTCCCTCCCATCGATGCAGGGGATCTCTGAGACAGACTCTTTGTGGTGGCGCTTCTCTGATCTGAAGGTGGCGCCCGCGTGCGCCTCAGCGTTTTTCCGGACGTGACAGCCCGCTCTCGATGGAAAAGGAGGTGACAGGGGACCGGGACCGAGACGGCATGGGGGATTCAGGTTTGATTGTCAGAAAAGGAGGCATTCGATTATGAATAAGACAAAGAAGAGTGTTCTTTTCCTTGCCTTGACGGCAGCCGTCCTTTGCCTGGTCTGGGCCGGAGCAAGCTGGGCCCTGCTGGAAGTTGAGGTTGTCAAAGATGAGACGGGTCAAAAAGTTGTGCACTTTCACCAGAGCACCGCGACCGACGGCCCTCTTGGCGTGGTGAAACGGTACTATCCCGATTTCTCGTTTTATATGGACCCCTCCGGTGACGGGCATGATGATTTGGTCGTCTGTGGAGAGAAACAGACCAATGGTCAGGTGTCCTGCCAGGTCAAGGATATTCGCGGCAAAGCGGATATCTGTTCATTTGATGTCTTGAATGCTGATTATGAGATCCTGCGCTGGGTGGATGATGTCTATTTCGCGGGTTTGCCTGTCTATGCTTACGCCTGCGGCAGAAGGCTGGCGGACAGCGCCGCTGAATGTCAGTTGTTTGATTTCGCAACGGGCGCTCTTAAGGGGCAGTTTCTGGCCGTCCCTCCGGGAATGGATGTCAGTTCAGGTCTCAGTGTCTACATGTCCTACCTTGACACCGACGGTAACGCGACCACGCCCGAGTGGGGATTCGCTTATCGCAAGGCCTCCACTGGGCAGGTATATTTCCGGGTCGTCAATCCGTTGACCGGTGTTCTAATGATGCAGACAAAAGTTTTGAATCCCAACTACGCGTTTAGTCCAGGCAATACCAGCCTGCGCGACATGGATGGCGACGGCGTAAGAGAGATCGTGGGCTGCGCACGCAATCGCGTCACCGGCCAGTATGCATGTGAAGTAAGAAAGATGACGAACGGCGAGCTGTTGAAGACTATTCCCCTGCTGACACCAAAGCATTATGTAAGCTCCGTTTCGTTTTTGAATTTTGATAATGATCCCAAAAGCACGGAAATCATTGCTTGCGGTTGGCATCTCGGAACCAAGCAGTTGAAATGCGAGGTCAGGAAGAGAGACGGGAAGATCTACACCAGCTTCTTCCCCTTGGGTAACCATTTCGTACCCTGATGCCCTGGCAGCCTGACGAAGCATGAGGGCATGGCGGGAAGAGCTTCGCCGAGGAAGCTCTCAATCCCTTCATCTCAGATGAGCAAAGAAAGGAATTGTCATGATGATACGAAGCAAACAAAGTGTTCTTCTCCTGCTGATCGCTGGTTTCTTGTGTTTGGTTTGGACGGCCACCAGCTGGGCATGGCTGGAGGTCCAGACCACCAAACTCGAAGCGGGAAAAATGGTGATCCATTATACCAAGAATCCGGTATCGGAGGTCGCTCCCGGCAGTGTCAAACGTTACAATCCCAACTTTAGTTTTTATGTCAACAGCAATGGTGACAATTACAATGACGTACTGACGTGCGGCGAAAACCAAAAGACGGGTCAGGTTTCCTGCCAGATCCAGGATGTCCACGGGAAGGCACCTCTGTGTGCGTTCGATCTGCTGACACCCGGATACGATGCGGGTGGGTCCATACAAGAGCAGTGGTTCACCGGTTCTCAGACTTTCTTCGTCGGTTGCGGAGTGAGGCTCTCCGATAATGCTCTCGAGTGCCAGTATTTTGATCGAGCAACCTGCACGCTGCAGGGCCAATTCGTAGCCGTCCCCGCCGGCTCAGACCCGTACGTTGGATTCAATTCGTACATGGGATATGGGTTTGATACCGACAATGATTCCACCACGCCCGAATTTGGTTTCACCTATGTCGACGCCGCCACGCAACAAACCTATTTTCGCCTCGTCAACCCCTTCACCAATAGGGCACTGGTAAGTATCAAGATCCTGGACCCTACGTATGAGCGTTGGCTATACCCCAATTCCACCGACATGGATGGGAACAACAGAGAGGAACTGACCACCTGTGCTCGCAATCGCCTTTCCGGCCAGTTCGTATGCGAGGTGAGGCGACTCAATAACGGCGGCCTGATTCGAACCATTCCCTTCCTTGGACCTCAATACCATGTGGATGATTGGTCTTGGAACTATTACGACAACAACTCGAACACGCAAGAGATGATTGTGTGTGGCTGGCATCTCGACAGCAAACAGTTGCGCTGCCAGGTAAAAGATTATACGGGTAAAGTTTACGCCAACTTCTATCCCCTGGGGGACGACTACGTGCCCTGAGCCCGGATGGGGATGATCGCCGGGATGCATTTTAGGGCCTGCAGCGGAGACGGTGCGGCGGCTGATCGTGCGGGAGGTGTGTGGCATCCGGATCACCCGTTCCCTGCGCATGGTCGACTCCGTTGCATTTTTCTTAAGCAGCACGTGGAGGAGAAGACCCGCTCCTGTGGCAAGTAGATGATTCCGGCTCCAAGGCTTTTCATGATTTACTGATCGGAGGACTCCCATGAAGGTGAAGTCAATGGTATGCGTCAGCCTCATCGTGGCGGTTGTTTCGCTTTGCACGTTAGCCGGCTATGCCGCTGATCCCATTCAACTTCCAAGCCCCCGGATGGAAGGGGGAAAACCCCTGATGCAGGTCTTAAAGGAACGCATGACCAACCGCTCGTTCAGCGACGAAAAGCTTTCGCCGCAAACTCTTTCGAATCTCCTCTGGGCGGCCTTCGGCATCAATCGACCGGACGGCAGGAGAACCGCCCCATCGGCAAAAAACTGGCAGGAGATTGACATCTATGTCGCAACGCCTGACGGCCTGTTCCTTTGGGACGCCCAGAAGAATACGCTGAGCCCGATTTTGACGAAGGACGTCCGGGCTATGACCGGCGGTCAGGCTTATGTCAAGGATGCCGCGGTCAATCTCGTGTATGTGGCCGACTATTCCAAGGTCAGCGGTGGGGGAATGGACCAGAATCTTCTGGTGGGCGCCGACACCGGCTTTATCGGCCAGAATGTCTACCTCTACTGCGCGTCGGAGGGCCTGGCAACGGTGGTGCGGGCGAATATCGACCGCGACGCCCTGGCAAAAGAGATGAAATTAAAGCCGGAACAAAAGATCATCCTTGCCCAGTCGGTGGGATATCCAAAGAAGTAAAGACGGAAAGGACCTTTCCGTCACTTTCAAGCACAATGAATACCGCGCTGCATGAATGAGTGTGCGGTCTTTTCGCGTCATGCCCGCGAAGGCGGACATCCAGTACACGTGGGCCGAAATAAGTAGCCAGTTCCGGTGGGCACGGTGAAGCTGTGCCCACCCTACAGTGTTCCCGGATCCGCAGGGTGGGCAGGTTTTTTTGCCCACCGCAAACATGCACGAACTTATGCCCATGTGTACTAGGCTGTACAAAGCTCGTGGATTCCCGCCAGGAGCATGCGGGAATGACGGTCGGGGATAACGGGCACTATTGTGTGGGACCTTACCGAGCGGAGATTTGTGGTGTGATCCAGTATGTCCCTATCGTTCTCATCACGTTTCTGGCCGGTTTTAACCAGGGGCTTTCCGGTTTCGGGTCGATCATCCTGGCCTTGCCGCTGTTGACCATGTTCCTCGATATTAAGACGGTCGTCCCGTTGGCTGCTCTCCATGGCCTGCTTACGACGGTCATTCTTTTGATCGAGCTCAGGAAGCATCTGGACTGGCAAAAGGTGCTTCCCCTCTTTGTGGGATCGTTACCGGGCATTCCCATGGGTGTTTTCTTCCTGAAGAACATGAATACCGATACCATTCAGTTGACGATGGGCCTCATCCTTGTTTCCTATGCCCTTTTCAGTCTGTTTTACCGGCCGGTGATCTGGGAGATGAAAATGGCAGGGGCCTCCTTAGTCGGTTTTTTCGCCGGTTGCCTGGGAGGGGCCCTTGGGGCCGCCGGCCCCCCCGTGATTGTTTATACTTCTCTGCAGCCCTGGACCAAGGACAAGATCAAGGCCACCCTGCAAGGTTTTTTCATGGCTTCGGGTCTGGTCGTGGTCCTTCTGCATGCCCTGAACGGTCTTACGACGATTCCGGTCCTCTGGTATTTTCTTGTCTCCATGCCCGCCCTGATTCTCGGCACCTATTTCGGGTCCTTTTTCTACGGGCGGATCGACGAAAAAACATACAGGCGAATAATGTTCATTCTTCTTGCCTTGTTGGGTGCTTTCCTCATTTACGGGGTACTTTAGAAACTGTCCAAAAATGACTTGCACCCGTTTCGCCTTTTTTTTGAACCACGAAGAACACGAAGTGACTTCTTCGTGCTCTTCGTGTTCTTCGTGGTAAAAGAAGGTTTTTTATTTTTGGACGCCCCCTTAATTCTCGACACAAGAAGCGGGAGTGACGACCGAGGATA
>CAWEHK010000010.1:0-82663 GCA_963808625.1 uncultured delta proteobacterium | reverse complement strand
TTTCATCCCCGTTCACGATGCATGACATTCTGATCTGGACCATGGTGCCTATCGTTTTGTCCGTTAAACCTCATTGATCCTGGCCCTTCCGGTGTTTCCGAGTGTCTTGTTTTGAACATCCATCTTCTGAGAAAACAAGTACGGGACATTTGTGCAATCTTGGTATCAATATCGTGGGCACCTATCTCACACAGGGGGATGCCCATGAATGGCAAGATTGGTCCTGTCGCTTGGACGACTTAACGGAAACCAGCTCTTCATGAAGGCATCATTGGCAATAGTATGCTTTGACAGAAGAGAGAGCTCTGAGCCAACGGTCCAAGCTCAGGCAAAGCCGAAATCAATGGAAATCCAAGGCCGGGCAGCGAGGTGAGACAAATCGGTATCTGCGCAAGGAATTGATCCGGACCAAAAAGGAGCGGGATGGCTTCAAGAAGGAGCTCAAATAGACCCGGGCTGACCTGCACCGGTTGGAGGCGCAGAGCCAGGCGCCCGCCTTTCAACACAAAGTGGACCTGGTCTTCCTGACACTGCAACTCTTTTTGGTGGCTCACATCGGGTTTAGGGCTGTCTGCCGGGTATTGCACGTACTGGCCCCAGCCCTTGGCATCCATAAAGTGCCATGCCCCCAAACGGTCATCAACTGGGTGACCAGACTCTCTCTGGTGCGCATCCAGGCGGCCTCGATGTTGAAGGGTCTGCCACTGCCCAGGGCGCCGTTTTGCAACGGGTTGATCTGGATGATCGATATCAGCATTGCTCTGGGCACGGGAAAAATTCTGGCTGTCCTGGCCCTCGACGCTCATCACCATCAACTCTCACCAGCCGCCCCCGGCTTTCAGAATGTGCAATGCATGATGGTGTCAGTGGCAGATTCCTGGACGGGCGACACCATCGCCAGCGTTCTTGAACGTCATTGCCGTCACGGGCCGTCCGGCAGCATACCTCAAAGACGGCGGCAGCGACCTGCAGAAGGCCGTACGGTTATTGGATGAGCGTGGGCTTGCAAGCCCCTGCATCGACGACATCTCCCACGTGGTTGCCAACCTGCTCAAGCACTGGTACCACGACCATCCGTTGTTCGAGACCTTCATCTCGGCTTGCAGCTCCGTATCCGGCAAGCTCAAGCAAACAATTCTGGCATGCCTGTCCCCTCCCAAAGTACACACCAAAGCGAGGTTTATGAATGTACACCGCCTGATCATCTGGGCGGATCGGCTCCTCAAGCTATCGCCGGCAGGAGGCGCCGCCAAGGGCTCCATGCTGTCAAAACTACGAGCATGTTTTGACAAACTCCCCTTGTGCAGATCTTTTATCAAGCAATTTAGAGATGATGCCGTGGCCTTGCTGAAATGCCAGAAGATTCTCAAAACCCAGGGCCTGAGCCACGCCACTCTGGCACAGTGCGAGTTGATTATCCAAAGCATCCACACGGCCCCTGTACGTCGCGGTTTCATCACCTATCTTCATCGCCAGCTCGAGATCGCCAAGGAGCTTGATCTCGACGATGTCGGTCTGACGATCAGTTCAGGTCCTATCGAATCGCTGTTCGGACTGGCAAAGCAACACGGTGCCGGCCAGGTAAAGGATGCGGATCGGATCGCGATTCGCCTGCCCGCCTTCTGTGGCATTCCGACCAGGGTCGAAGCCGAGCAGGTGCTCAAGATCACTGTGGCTGAGCAGCACGAGCTCACCGCTCAGTTCATCTCTTTGACAAAACAGAGGCGCGAGGTGTTGGCTCATCCGGATCGATTCGAGCAGTTGAACACAGACCAAGCGCATCTTCATGTCGAGCTGATTCCGGGTTCCAAAAACCGGTCAAAAGATGCAAAAATAATTGAGTTTCCAGTATCTTACCAAAACAGTGGCGGCCCCCAACCGAACTGCCGAAATAGGGAAGTCTACTCATGAAATGCCCATGAAAACCAAATATTGTGGGAGGTACGTCTCCCTGCCATGACAGCCTGAAGCCAAAAACCGGTCAACGGCTGAGGGGCGATTTAGACGCCCCAGATCAGTTCCTGGCAGATTAAGGCTGCTATCGTTGAGGTGGAGCTACCCCTTAGTGGGAAGGTAAGCGTTGTCTTCGTACAGTGGAACAAGAAGAACTGGCACGCTTTCCTGTGTACCGAAGCCGGCATGGAGATCGCGGAGATTCTCGACTATTACTCTCGACGCTGGGTAATAGAGGTCTATTTCAAAGATTGAGAATTCGTTTAATGACTTCCAACTGGAAGGGTGTGCGAAACTTTAGAGAATTAATCAACTCTTTTTTGCTAGTTGGGTCAATGTCTTGAGATGAATATGACCGGCTCTTTCTCCATTCGTTTTGACATTCCCACCGAGCGCGCCTTTTTGCATACCGAAACATTCTGAGTTTCATTCGTCCCATCGATACTTCTCCGCATGCCCTTCAGGCGAAAGTACCAGCTAAAGGTAAATGTTCAGAGGGTGCCTGAAATCCATGAAACGTCGGGAGCGCTATTTTAGAAAAAGCAGCCAAGGCCCTCAACCAGAACAGGATAAGTGGAATGAGAAAGACCCAAAGATGGCCCGTCGAGTTCTTCTAAAGCTGCTTAGGATCGACTGGCCTTCACACTATACAAGGTTACCGAGGCGTTGGCCATCACCCGCAACGAACCCACGGCCCCATGCTGATACCAGGGGGCTCATCGATTTAGTTCACATTGACGCTTCGGGCTTTAGCCGTAATCGGTTTATAGCAAGGGTACCTCTTATTCTTGCGCAGCGTCTAAACCGTTCTCGTCTTGCCGAGCGCATAACCGGCTTCGAATGCCTGCCGATTGATTTCCAGCAGGCGCGGCGCGAGCGTTCGCTTCAGGGCCTCTTCCCAACTGCTTTTTGATAACGGCAGGCGGCCGCTGCCGGCCAGCACCCCCACCAAGACCGTGTTGGAAGCCCTTTCGGAACCAGCGTTCCGGGCCAGTTCCACGGCATCCAGCCAGATCACGTCCGCGACCTTCTCTTTGATCTGATCGTGCAGGGCCGCCACTTCGGGATAAGTGCTCTGGCCGACGGCCACGGTGAATGGCACAATGGGAAAGGTGCTGGCGATGATCAGGCTTTGCGCATGGCATTTGGGAAGGGCGCGCAGGGCTTCGAGGGGTTCGAAAGCCATCAGGATATCCGCTTCGCCATCGGGAATGGTGGGGCTGAACGCGTTGCCGATGACCACCGAGGATTCCACCACGCCTCCGCGCTGGGCCATGCCGTGGATTTCACTCATGGTTACGGAAAGGCCTTCGGCCAGCGCCGCCTCCCCCACCATGCGGGTCGCCAGGAGCGTCCCCTGGCCGCCGACTCCGGTAAAAAATATGCGTACGGCATCAAAAGCCTGGGTTTCTGCGGTCATCATTCGTTCCCTCCCTTGCTGTCATCGAGCCGCTTGGGTTTGATGGATTTGCACATCTGCGCGCAGACGCTGCACCCGCTGCAAAGCGCGGCATTGATCCGAATGCGGGACGCGCCCGCCGCCGGCTGCTCCCAAATGAAAGCCGGGCAACCCACTTCCTCCAGGCATTTCTTGCACAGGTCGCACGAGGCGTCGACTTCGAAGACCACCTTCTGCTTCTTGCCAAGCATACGGTTCTCGAAGAGCGGGCAGGGGCTTTTGGAAATGAGCACGGAAACGCCGGGCTCGTGCATGTGCTCGCGCAGGTCCTGCAGCACCTCCTGGGTTTTCTTGACCTGCAGCGGGTTGACCGTGGCGAGGCGGGTAACGCCGCAGCCCCGGATGACGCTCTCCAGGCTGACCTTGGGCTCCACCTTGCCCTGAGGGGTCAATTCGACCCCGGGATGAGGCTGATGACCGGTCATGGCGGTGGTGCCGTTGTCGAGCACGACCAGCAGGAAGCGATGGTCATGGGACACGGCGTTCACCAGTCCGGTAAGGCCCGCATGAAAGAAGGTCGAATCGCCGATGAAAGCGACCACCGGGCGGTCGAGAACTTTGCTGAAGCCTCCGGCCGTGGCGACGCTCGACCCCATGCAGATGAGGAAATCCGCCATCCGGAGCGGCGGCAGGATGCCGAGCGTATAGCAGCCGATGTCCGTCGGATAGATGGCGTCGTCGCCAAAGACTTTCCTGACGGAATAGTAGGTTGCCCGATGCGGACAGCCCGGGCAGAGGTTGGGCGGCCTTTGCGGCAGTTGCGGGATGGAGAAGACCGCCGGAGCCTGGTAGGGAACGCCGAAGAAGTTGCTCATGGCGCGCTTCACCTTGGCCGCATCCAGTTCGAACGCCCGGGGAATCAGCTCGTCCCCTTTGCCGCCCACCAGCACCCGAAGAGCGGATTCCTGGGCGACAATTCTCACCGTCTCCTCGAGGAACGGCTCCAGCTCTTCCACCACCAGGACCCTGGTAAGCCCGCGCAGGAAATCTCGGATCAGCGCTCGGGGCTGGGGAAAGGTAAATCCCAGTTTGAGGACCTTCACGCGCTGCTCGAGCCCGAGGTCGCGCACGGCGTCCCGGACATAGAGATAGGAAACGCCGCTGGTGATGACCCCCCATTTCCCTTCGCCAACGGTGAAATTGAGCGGGCTCTGCTCGGCTTCCTCCTGGAGCCGGGACAGTTTCTCGAGCAGGGCCAGGCGCAGCTTGCGGCCGACGGCGGGAATTACCACCAGGTTGAAGGGGTCTTTGGTGAACGTTCCTTGGGCTGAAATCCCCCCTGGCCCCCCTTTGTGAAAGGGGGGAAGATCCGGAGCCATTACCGGGAAGGTCCCCCAGGGCCACCGGACCCCGGCAATGATTGACCCGCGTCGTGGTGCGGAGCATGCACGGAATCTGGTATTTCTCGGAAAGCGCCAGGGCTTCGATGGTCATCGCTTTGGCTTCTTCCGGGTGGAGGGCTCGAGCATCGGCACTCCCGCCATTTTCGCATAAAACCGGTTGTCCTGCTCATTCTGGCTGGAATGGAGAAAGGGGTCGTCAGCCACCACGATCACCATTCCGGCTTTGACGCCCACGTAGGCAAGCGTCATAAAAGCATCCGCCGCCACGTTCAAGCCCACGTGCTTCATGGCGCAGAGGCTCTTCACACCGGAGAGCGCCGCAGCGCCGGCCGTTTCCATGGAAACCTTCTCGTTGACCGAATATTCCACGTAGATTTGGGCTTCCGGCGCCAGTTGATAGAAGCGGTCGATGATCTCCGAAGACGGCGTTCCGGGATAAGCCGCCACAAAGCGGACGCCGCCTTCGAGGGCGCCGCGGACAATCGCTTCATTGCCCAACAGGAGCTGCTTGCGCTCGCTCCCGGGCTGCAACAATTCATGCATGTGAAACCTCCCGTCGATTGACAAAAAGCTTGACCACTCCGTCCTCCCGTGCGAGCGACCCTTTTTCCACCAGCTTGATGCGCGGCGTGATCCCGATGAAATTGGTGACCTTCTGCTGCATTGACTCCACCAGAGCGCGCTGTTCGCGCATCTTATCAAAGAAAAACTGTTCCGTGACTTCCACCCAGATTTCGAGCTGGTCCTGGTGGTGCCGGCGCGTGGCAACGAGCTGGTAGATCGGGCGCTCCCCCTTGATTTGCTCGAGGATATCGCCAATCCGTTCGGGAATGATGTTGATCCCCTTGATCACCACGACCTCGTCACAGCGTCCGCGGATGCGGCTGATCCGCCTGAACGTCCGGCCGCACGGACAGCGCTCCGTCATGATGCGGGACAAATCCCCGGTCCGGTAGCGAATCATGGGGAAGGCCTCTTTCGTGAGCGTCGTGATGACGAGCTCGCCCTCGGCGCCCGGTCCCAGGACTTTACCGCTTACCGGATCGATCACTTCCGCATAGAAATGGTCTTCCTGCAGGTGCATGCCGTTTTGTTCCAGGCACTCACCGGCTACCCCCGGCCCGATGACTTCACTGACCCCGTAGTTATCGGTAACCTTGACGTAAAGCCGCTCCTCGATCTCGCGGCGCATCTCCTCGGTCCAAGGTTCGCCGGCACAGATGCTGTACTTTAGCGAAAGCCTCTTGGGGTCCACCTTCATCCGGTCCATCCGCTCGGCAATGACCAGGGTGTAGGAAGGGGTGGAGACGAGGACCGTGGTTCGGAAATCCTGCATGATTTTGATCTGCCTCTCGGTGCGTCCGATCGAGGTCGGCAGCACCGATGCGCCGATGCGCTCGGCCCCGTAATGGATGCCGAGGCCGCCGGTGAGGAGGCCATAGCCGAACGTCACCTGAATGACGTCATCCTGGGTCACGCCGCCGGCGCTGAGGACGCGTGCCACAAGGTTGCTCCAGATGCGGAGGTCCTGCCGGGTGTAGCCCACCACGCGCGGATTGGTGCTGGTCCCCGAAGAGGTGTGCACCCGCACCACTTCTCGCAGGGGGACGGCGAACATCTCGTAAGGGTAGCTATTGCTGACATCCAGGCTGGTTGTGAAAGGCAGACGTTCCAGGTCCTTCAATTCCGTAAAATCATCCTCGGGGCGGAAATCCAGCTCCTTGAAACGGCGCCGAAAAAAGGAGACGTTTCGGTAGACCCGGTTCAAGGTGGCCTGGAGGCGCTCGAGCTGGAGCTGTTCCAACTCATCCCGCGAAATGCATTCCGCCTCGGGCTCCCAAATTGGCATGACGGCTTCCTTTCTGGTTGATTCTTGGGGGGCTCTAACCCGTGCCGATCGAGCTAACTGTCTTGCCCTGAAGGGGCTCTATAAATCAGCCCAGGGTCAGCGGCAGCGCCACCCTGGGAAGCCAGGCACAACACAAATCCTACCCTGAAGGGGTTGCATAAGATATACCGGCACAACGATTTATCTAACCCCTTCAGGGTAAGGGAAAAGGGGATTACCGTCAATCCCAGGGTGGCGCTGCCGCTTACCCTAGGCTATTTTATGAAGCGCTTTCAGGGCATTCGACACCCGACTGGCGACCTCGCGCAGGCCTAACTCGATATCGCTTAAACCTTGGTCTGATGCGTATGGTGGTCAAGCATCCCAGATCTGTTTGGCGCCCCTGCCAAGGTATGCTCTTTGAACCTCGCGATGTTCGAGAAGCATGGGTCCTTCCCCTTGCAGCACCACCTTGCCCGTCTCCATGACATAGCCGCGATCGGCGATCTGGAGGGCGGCCCTGGCATTCTGTTCGATGAGGAGGATGGTCTTCCCTTCCCGCTTCAATTCCTGAATGATCTTGAAAATCTCTTTTACCACGAGCGGAGCCAGCCCCATGGAAGGCTCATCCAGGACCAGCAACTGCGGCCTGGCCATGAGCGCGCGGCTGATGGCAAGCATCTGCTGCTCCCCGCCGCTGAGCGTCCCGGCAAGCTGCTGCCGCCGCTCTTTCAGGATCGGAAAGCGATCAAACATGCGGGCCATATCTTCCCGGACCTGCTGGCCGTGGTGCCGATGGATGAAGGCCCCCATTTCCAGGTTTGCTTCCACCGTCAGGGTGGAAAAGACCTGTCGCCCCTCGGGAACGAGCGCAATCCCCATGCGCACAATGGATTCAGGAGAAAGTCCCTGAACGGCTTTGCTGTGAAATTCAATGCTCCCCTTCTCGGGCCGGATGAGGCCACAGATGGTGTTGACCAGGGTACTCTTCCCCGCGCCGTTGGCGCCAATAAGAGCCACCATTTCGCCCGCCCGAACGTGCAGGGAAACGCCCTTCAGGGCATGGATGCTGCCATAGTAGGTGTGTACGCTCTTGAGATTTAACATATCAGCCCAAAACAGTGATCAGTGATCAGTGATCAGTGATCAGTGGTCAGAGGAGGCGCCGAGCAGACGGCGGATACCCAATTTCATTTCTTGCACGTGGTGCTCCGACATGACAACTCTTCCAAACAAAGAGCGACTTTCTCGGAATGACATTATCCCTGACTTATGCCGGAAACAATCGGTTGCTGACCGCAACCATTATCATGGGAACTTTCTCCGCTGATCGCTGACCAATAGCCGCTAGCAACCAGCCACTATTCACTAGCCACTAGCCACTATTCACTAGCCACTACTACCCCTGCTCCCCCAAATACGCCTCGATCACTTCGGGACGGTCCTTGATTACCGTCGGGGTGCCTGCCGCCAGGAATTCCCCGTAATGAAGCACGAGGACCAGATCGGAAATCTCCATGACGAGGTTCATGTCATGTTCCACCAGCATGACCGTGATGCCGCTCGCGCAGATGCGCTGAATCAACTCGCCGAGCTCTTCCGTCTCGCGCATGTTGAGGCCCCCGGCGGGCTCGTCAAGCAGGACCAGGCGGGGGTCTGTGGCGAGGGCCCTGGCGATCTCAAGGATTTTTTGCTTGCCGAGGGGAAGGGTCCCTGCCTGCAGGTAAGCGGCATCGCTCAAGCCGACAAACTCGAGATGAGCCGCCGCTTTTTCCTGGATTCGTTTTTCCTCGGCGCGCATGCCGGGAAAACGCAGCCCGGTCGCCCAGAATCCGCAGTGAGTCCGACAATGCCGGCCGACCATGATGTTTTCGAGCACGGTCATGGACTTGAAGAGGGCCACGTGCTGAAAGGTCCGGGAGATGCCGGCGCCGGCAATGCGATGGGGAGGCTCGCCGCTGATTTGCCGCCCCGCGAAGAGAACCTGGCCGGAAGTGGGCTGGTGGAGTCCGCTGATGCAATGGAACAACGTTGTCTTGCCCGCCCCGTTCGGGCCGATCACCGCCTGAATGATCCCCGAAGGAACGTTGTAGCTCAATCCTTTCAGGGCGGTAATGCCCCCAAACTGCATGTGAATATCGTGAAGTTCGAGGATTGGGGCGGAGGAATCAGTTGTCGTTCCGGTCATGAGCTTCCATCAGCCAGAGATGGTCGGACCTTACGGGAGCCAAAACCCTGCGATATAAGGGATACCAGCCCCCTGGGCAAAAACAGCGCAACGACGAGCAGGATAGCACCGTATGCCAAAATTTCAAAGTCCGCAAAAACTTGCAGCCACTCATTGCCGACGAAGGTCATGAGAACGGTTCCCAGTAAGGCTCCCCAGAGGCTTTGCATGCCCCCGACCATAACCATGAGCATGAAGCGGATGGACCACATCAGGTTGAAGGACCCGGGATTGAGAAAGGTGACGTAATGCGTGTAAAAGCTTCCGGCGAGCGCGGCAAGCACGGCGCTCAGCACGAATACCTGAACCTTGAGCCGCGCCGTCGGGACGCCCATGGCTTCGGCTGCCGTTTGCTCTTCGTGAATGGCGCGCAGCGCCCTCCCAACCCGGGAATGAAGCACCAGAAAACAAAACAGAAGCACGAGAAAGACCGCCGCCCAAACGACGTAATAATAGGCGATTTCGCTGGTTAGTTTGGTGCCCGCGATGGTCAGGTTGGGGATGTCGGCCATCCCGGAGGGTCCTCCCGTCAAGTTCACTTCTTCGCTGAGGACGATGTGGACAATGACGCCGAAACCCAGGGTCGCCATGGCGAGGTAATGCCCTTTCAAACGCAGGGCCGGAATGCCAAGAAGCCATGCCACGACGGCGGCAAGCAGCATCCCGGCGGGCATGACCAGCCAGGGGTTTAAACCGAACCGCGCGGTGAGGATGCCTGAGGTGTACGCGCCGATCCCAAAAAACGCGGCCTGGGCCATCGAAATCTGTCCCGCATAACCCATCAGCATGCTGAGGCCGATACTGATGAGGCTAAAAATACCGGCAAAGATCATGACATCGATGTAGTGGGAAACCGCTTTGAAGGGCTTGACCATCCAGGGGAAAACCGCAATCAGAAGCATGGTCCCCAGGAAAATCCCCCAATCCTTCCTGTTCATTTCAAAAGCCTCTCAACCCATCCCAAACGCCCCATCCCATCCCCCATCACTCACCCGTCACCGCTCATCACTAATACCCGTCGGCGCAAGTCTCTGCGCGGTTCCGGTGGGCACAAAAAGACGTGCCCACCCTACACTCTGCTCAGACCTTCACACATCGTAGGGTGGGCACAGCTTTATCGTGCCCACCCACAACCCACGAATTTTCGCCCAGGTGTACTAGCCACTAGCCACTAGTCACTCGCCACTCAAAACTTCTTCAACTTCGCCGCCTCACTGCTGCCAAAAAGCCCCTCGGGTTTAAAAAAGAGCGCCAAAAGCAACAGCACGAGCGCCACGGCATCCTTGTAACCGGATGACAGGTAGCCTGCGCAAAACGATTCCGCAAGACCGAGGACGGCGCCGGCAATGAGGGCGCCATGGAACTGTCCGAGCCCCCCGAGGACGGCAGCCCCGAAGCCCTTGAGCCCGAGCAGCGCCCCGCGGTCATATTCCATGAGAGAAATCGGTGTGATGACCACGCCCGCAGCAGCGCCGATGGCGGCGCTCAGAACAAACGAGAGGAGCACCATCTGGCGCACGGGAATTCCCGTCATGCGCGCCGCGTTGGGGTTGTCGGCGCAGGCCAGCATCGCCTTGCCGTAAACGGAGCGGCGGAAAAAGAGTGTAAGGCAGATCACGATCAGCGCGCTCACGCCAAGGACCCAGAGCGCCTGGGGCTGGATGGCTGCACCGCCAAAGAGGATCGGACCGCCGGGGCTGAAAGCGGGCAGGGCGTAAGGATCTTTACCCCAGCAGAACATCGCCGTCCCTTTGAGGAGGATGGAGACCGCGATGGTGATGATGATGAGTGAAAGCACACTGGCGTCACGGGCGCGCCGAATGACGAAGCGTTCCATGGCAAATCCGACGCACCCGGTGGCGATGATCGCGCCGAAAAAGGCCACCCCGAGCGGCAGACGCAGCGTCCCCACAAAGAAGACCGCGAACAAGCCTCCCAGCATGACGAATTCGCCCTGAGCGAAGTTGATGATCTCGGTGACGTTGTAGATTACGTTGTAGCCGATCGCCACCAGGGCATAAATGACGCCGATGGTGAGCCCGCTGATCGTGTATTGAAATAAATCGCTGCCCAAGTTCCATTCACCTGTGTCAGATCTTTAGCGGGGGCCGTTCTTACTAACCCCCCGTGACTCGGTGGGTCACAACGAAGCATGAAAGTCCTCTGCGTCATTCCGGCGTACGCCGGAATCCAGAAGAATAGCCTGGATACCGGCTTTCGCCGGGATGACGGGAGTAATTTCAAACACAGTAAAGCTCACATAAATGAGGGTCCGAACTCGAACCGTCATTCCCGCGTTTGGCGGGAATCCAGGTTTTCCGTGGGGTTCTGGACCCCGGCTTCCATATGGGCCACTTTTGAGATAGTTTCTAAGGCGCGAGGGCCCAATCCCCGTTTTTCACCACCACCATTTCCAGGTCGTCCTTGCTGAGTCCGTTGTGGTCCTGGGGCGAAAAGTTGAATATACCGTGCATGCCGACGAACTTGGTGGTCTTTTCGAGATAATCTCGAATCTTTGCCGGGTCGGGTCCAACCGCCTGCAGCGCGGCGATAGCCAGGTTCATGGCGTCCCAGGCATGGCCGCCGAAAGAGGAAATGGGCTCTTTGAAGCGATCTTCATAAGCCTTCGTGTATTCCATGATCACTTTCTTCTGCGGCTGGCCGTCGGGAAGGATGGGGCCCACATTCACCCGGGCCAGGGCGAGCAGGACTCCCTCCGCAGATTTTCCCGCCAGCTCGAGGTTCTTCTTGTTGCCGAACCCGTGGCTCTGAAAGAGCGGGATGGAATCCATACCGAGATCCCGCCAGTTCTTTACCGAGATGATCTGGGTTGGTCCTACTGACCAGCTCACGATAGCCTGCGGCTGGGTGCTGCGAATCTTCGTCAACTGGGGCGTGAGATCGGTATCCTGAGGACCAAAGCGTTCATCAGCGAGGATGGTGATCCCGGATTCGGGGGCCAGTCTCAAGAATTCCTCCCGGGCGCTTGCTCCATATCCCGTGGAATCCGTCATGATCGCGATTTTGGTCCAGCCCTTGGCTTTCATGTAATCAAAGAGCTTGGCGACGACATGAGCATCGGAAGCAGCCACTTTGAAGACCCACTGGCGGCTCTCGATGGGGGTGACGATCTTGTAGCTCGTGGCGCAGGAGATGAGCGGCACCTGAGCCTCTTCCACCACACTCACCACGGCGAGGGTCTCGCCGCTCCGGGTGGGGCCAATGATGACCGGGACCTCGTCCTTCTTGATCAATTTCTTGACCGCGAGATTGCACTTGGTCGTATCGCTCTCATCGTCGTAGACGATCAGTTCGATGGGATGGCCATTGATGCCGCCCTTCTTGTTCACTTCCTCGGCAATCATCTCGGCGGTTTTCTTTTCGGGTTCGCCAAGAAATGAGCCGACGCCGGTGATGGAAAAGACCGCACCAATCTTGTATGGTTCCGCGGCGCCCACCGTGGACGGGACTACCACATTCCAGAGCCCTCCCAGCAGGACCCCAACCAAGACCACCGATGCCAGAGACCTTCCAAATCCTTTCATACCTGCTCCCTCCGTGCTCTTATTTCGATAACGTCCACAAAAAAAGCCGTGGTCGGGAAAACCACGGCTTCAAACAAAACCACCGTGGGCAACCTTATGCGGTCTGCCCACGGCCTTCAACTCAAAGGCGTAACGCTGCGGGGACAGACCGCCCAAAATAGCCGTAATAATACAAAATCTCTTCCGACAACGCGCAGTTCATGGCATTACTCTCACATTTATGCAAATGCTACAATACTCTTCCTCACGCCTAACCCGTATAAACAATCGCCAGTTTGCTTGTCAACAAGAAATGGCGCCCGCGTGGCTCCCTGATTTTTCTTGTCAGCGTTTTTCGGGATATGGTAGTAATTCACATTATTCTCTAATGCCTGGGTGGCGGAATAGGTAGACGCAAGGGACTTAAAATCCCTCGGAGTTCATCTCTGTACGAGTTCGAGTCTCGTCCCAGGCACCATTCTACGGACACAAGGGATTTCTTGATGCTGGATGATGGTCATTTTGTCCCACATTTATCCCACACTTTGCCCCCGAAACGACAAAAGGCCCGGATCCCTCCGAGCCTTCATAGAGAGTGGTTGCCATGCAGTATCCTGAGCTTGAGCCTGATCGGGAACTTGATAGAGAATGGATTCATGTTGAGGTGCAACCGCCACTCATTGTCATAAAGACAGGAAACAAAGCAAATGGTGCGAAACTAACATCATAAAAAACGCTCCAAAAACCATCCCCCCCGCCTTACCCTGCTCTTGCCGGCAAAAACACAAAAGGCAGAGTTGGCTCACCCTGCCCGCGTGTCTGGCTCTCAGAGATGCCCCCTTCGATCAAACGAGGTTGCTTTCCGGCCCGCTTGCCACGCGCCAATTTGCCTGATCTCGATCGGGGTCACCAATGACCTGCGTTCTGAAGTTCAGTCTTGAGAGCTTCTCGTTCTTCGTGTACGACATGACGCCACTTCTCATAACCGTCAGATTGGCTTAACACCTGTCGAGCAAGTTCTTCCACGTCGGTGTTGCCAACATCCATCTTTGATATGTCTATGCCAACGAGGTGCTCACCGACCCCCTCTTGAAAGTCCGCAAGTTGAAGAAAGCCTATCTTAAGCATTTCTTTCTGCTGGGTGTCCTGCACAGCCCCGATGGCCAACAAGATAGCTTGTCTAATCTTCTGCTTTGGGTAAGGAAGTTTAGAAGAATCCGCGATAGTTCCTGAGGATGGGGACGACTCGGCAAGCAATGCTCCATAGGATTGGATAATCTTCTCAGCTTCCTGTAAAGATATTCCATCGTTCTGGGGGATTGGCTCTTTTCCAGTGTATCGGCACAGCCATTGTCGTCCAGCCTCCTCAGGGGTGTAGCCCTCATCCACCAATTTCGCTTCAAATGCAACGCGCTGTTTGTTTTCGAGGAAACCTTTCGCTAACCACTTAGCAATGACCGAAATCACTACCGCCCAAATAAAATTACTCCAACGTCCATCGAAAGAGATCGCAACAGCCAGAAAGAAAAGGCTGGCGAAACCCCCAATGATCCACAGCCAACCGCAGAGCCCGGAGAAGAACTCGAGAATCATCAGTTTTGTTACTGTCCGCATGAGCAATCGCTCCTCTCATCAACTGAAATGGGATACGAAATCATGTACAGCCTATTAAACGGGAGATGCTTTTCAGCTAACTGCGGAGAAAAATAGCATCATGGTCATAGGGTGCAAGGGAAAATTGCGCGTTCAGTCTTTTGATTGGTTGCCGACTTCTAGTGGTGCGACTTCTGATTGACAAAGCCATTGGCTCAAAATATCCTGCTCCTACCATTGGTTTTCATCGGAACTCGGTTCACATTTCACTTTTCTGACAAAGCCAACCGCTTGTACGCTGTATCATAATCAAAGGATTCTGGAAGAAACCGACCTAGACCCTCAAAGAATCGTTTGTCATTGGGGCTTCTTTCTACCACATCAGTTCCCGAATGGCTCGGACTCGGAAAAGGTATGGAAAAGCTACGAATGAAAAACTCCAAACAGAAGGGCATGTATGGACAGATCAAAGCCACTGGGGCTACTTCGGGAGGCTATGGAGGAATGGCCTTGGATTATTGGCTGGATCGTCTCCATTGTAATCGTCGGTTCTGGGATTTACCACGTGCTGTCCTTCTTGCCGGATTCGTGGGGAACATACGACGAGGACGGTGAGTTCTGGAACATTAGCCAAAATCTAACTCCCTTCCTCACTGTTTGTTCAGTCAGTTATCTCTTTCACTTGTTCCGTTCTCAGCAGCGGAAGATTTCGCGGCTGAAGACAGCAATTCAAATCCGCCATTTTGATGCGATACCGGCACGGTATTACCAGGAGCGGCAGGATTTAGCGTTCGGCTTTGTTCTCAAAATGAGAGGCGTAATTGAACGGCTCTCCGCCCCCATCTCGGAACGTTTGACGGGAGGAAAGGAAGGCCTTAAACGACATCAGATTAAGCACCCTCTATCTCCACCTGACAAACCTTGACAAAGTCATCCGGTCGCATATCCCCGGAGAGTTATGAGAAAACCATCGTGAAAGGGTCTACGATTTAAGGTTGCTGCTGATTGACCGATACATTAGCGCGGCAAAGCAGGGGGACGGCATGGTAATAAACCCGGCGGACTTCAAAGGTGAACAGGTGCTGGTTGACTTCGCCAACTACGTATTTGGTAAGTTTCACGAGGAATCTAAAAGCCTCTACGATCCATCGTTCAGGAATTCCAGACCCTCGGCCTTAGGCCAACCAACTTTCAACAAGAACGAGTTTCTAAAGTTCGTAACGGAACGCTGGTGGAATTGGAAACGCCGCTATGAATAGGAACTTCAGCTGGTTGACCGCCTCTGCATTAGCGCGAGTCCTCGCTTGCGCCTTTCTTGTATGGGCTGTGCTCGGAAAACACCAGTACGCTTTCTTCCAGATCCTGCGCTGGCTGGTCTGTGGGGTTGCCGCCTGGTCGGGAGTGATCGCCATGGAGCGTAAGATGAAGATTTGGGCGGGCATTCTTTTTCTCAATGCTGTCCTGTTCAATCCAATCCTGCCCTTTTATTTTCAGAGGCAAATGTGGCAGGTTCTTGATGTCATTTCCGCCGGAATCCTCATTGTGTCGCTCTTTTTCGTGAAAGAATCCAGCAAGTGAGGGTCCAGGGAAAGGGTATGAGCGCCATGACGACGGCGCTCGCGCCCTCATGGCGAGAACATGAAGGACAACGGGAAGGAGGAGTATACATGGGAGACAAGGGCAAGAAGGATAAGTAAAAGGGTCAGAAACAGAACACTGAAAGACAGAAGCAAGAGCAAGAGAAGACCAGGGGAGACACCCCATACAATCTTACATGTTAGGCCTCCTTATTGATACGGAGTATTCGTGGCAAAAGAGACACCAGTAATGGATGCAGACAAGATTCGTGATCGTAGTCGTGCCTCCGGCTTCGATCTTCTCAAAATGATTGTGGCTCTTGGCACAGCAAGTGTCGGTGCCTTCTTCTTCGCGCTTACTCGAAAGATTGAGCCTCCCTTAACGCCCGATCAGGCGAACGCTCTTCTGGCGGCGATTTGCTTCATGGTCGCGGCGGTGGTTGCGGGCCTCGCAGCATGGGGAGCAGATGCTCTCTTTTATAAGCGTTGGGCAGACGTCCTCCGAAAGAACGTGGGGCCTCATGGGAGGCACGTGAAGCAGCGAAAAGGTTGCGACAACGATCTCTTTATCTGCTTGCGCTCTTGTTCCTTTGCGGAGTCGTGGCCGCTGGTGTTTTCGGTGTACTACGTTTGGCCTACCCCGGCATCTAAGGGGTTTGCCGCGAGTGGCTCGCCCCTCATGCAGGACGTTCAGCTAATGCAATAGCGACAAGGATCACCAAATGCTCAACCTGGCAGATGCCATAGCAGAGGCAAATAAGAACGGGAGGGTCTGTCCGCAACCAATGCAATGGAATGAATTGTGGGAAAAACTTCCAAATAGGACGAGGAAAGGCTTGGGCTGGGAACCTCCTCTTCCTCTTATCCTGACTGCTTGGTGGGATACTCCCATATTGGCAAAGAAACTCAGATTCCGAGAGCATCTTGAATGGGCCGACAAGCATGGGATCTTGGGTGAAATCTATGAGTTCATGACCAATTTGACGGAGGACCAGTGGTATCACGCGGAGTGAGCTTCAAACCAACCTGGAAGAAACTGCGGTCAAGGCCCCTAATCACCATTGTAACGGTAGCACTCTAAACCGTTGCTGTGTGTTGGTTTGTGGGTGGCAGGTCTGTGCTGACGCTTGACCATTGAACGAAAACCGTGTCGCCCGGTTCATCCGGTGGTGGGTCCTGACCCTCAGAAAGCCACACTAATTGCGGCTTCCCTTTGCCGAGTGCTTCTTCGAGTCGTCTCAAGCGTTCTTCGATGGTTCTTGCCATGACTTCACCCCCGGAGGTTTCGGTTCATAGGCCAGTATTTCTTGAATGAGGGCATCAACATTCTGCGCATCCCGAGACACAGGCCGGAGTACCTTTTCCAAGCGTTTAAGCCGGTCACTCAAGCTTGCCATGCTTGGTGCTCCTTACTCTCGCTCGCGTATCATCATTTCATGTGTGCAAGGTCCGCCTTCGCCCTGAACTTCCCGGATGAATGCCTCTCGCTCGGCTGCCGACAGAACCTCACCGCTGAGTTTGATGAGGTCATCGACATAGGAGCTGCAATCCGGTGAGTAGCCGCCCGACCTTTGTTCAAGCTTACAAATGCGTTGCAAAAGGGTTGCCATGCCCCCTCCTGATGGACCCGGGGCCCCCAATCTGAAGGCCCCGAATCGGTTTAGCCGCGTTTCAGATGAACCCTTTTCAAATGCCTGGCTCGCTCAACCAGAAAGTCCGCTGAAATTTCCAGGTCACGGGCCACTAGCTGTGGGACGGCCCCACCGCCTGCATCTTTAACAATTTGCTGGTCCATCAATGCGTCAAAGGCTATCAAAAAATTAGTCCTGGCAGTCGCCAGCCCCGCTAAACTCGTTGTCCTATCTGTTGCATTGCTCACTTATTTCTCCTTTGAGGTTACAACCTGGGTATTTTCATGTTCTTCGCCAGGCCATCAGACGATATATCGTAGTCCTCCCATCGCCCCGCATCGAAGGCGGCAGGATACCCCGCGTTGAATTTGGCGGAGCGGTAGAAGTCGAAACCATTTCTTTGAGCCGCAAACTGGTTTTCCACAGCACGGCAATAGGCGGATCGTGCCTGCTCCCGAGCCGAGACTTTTTCCCCGCACTCATCGCCATGCCAGTCAAGCAATTTGTCTTTCGCCTGACCCACGGCGGCACGGAGCTCCTGCAGCTTCTCAGACTCACGTTTCGGCCATTCCCCCACAATTCGGATCTGCTGTTCCATGCGCCCGAGTTTGACCCTTGTGTCCATGATCGCCTTATCCAGTTTCGCTACAGCATCCTGGTTGTTGGCATAGACATGGTCATTCCACTCCGCCTGCAAGGTTTCCAGTTCCTTTAAGAAGACGGCCTTTTCCTTTTCAAGATCATTGATCCGCGTCATGAATCCCATCTCGAAGGTTCTCAATTCATGCTTGGCCGATTCCCACGCAGCCTGACGGGCGCCCCGTACCGCCTCCCATAGCTGGCGAGCTTCGGTAACCGCAGAGTCTCGCTGTTCGTCAATGGTTGAGAGCTTGGCAAGAACACCATCCAGGCTTTCGAAGAGTTCCTGTTCGTTCTGACTCATGTCTTCAGCCCCTTCTGCCGGCGCCATCCGAGCTCTTTGCGAAACCTGTGGAACTCGGACCATTTGTGCCTTGTGAGTGCCTCTTTGAAATCAGCTTCAGCATTTCTGACCATCACATCACCCATAGAACTAGCGTAGTCCGCAATCATGCCCTGCCTTCCGCCTCCGAATTGCTTCTCGTAAAAAGTCTCTCGCTTCGGCTCCGGTTCGGGGTCGAACCACGAAGTCCTCGGTGTTGGACTCTCGGGATCGAGTTCTGGGTATTCTTCGTTTGTTGCCATGACTATTCTCCTTCCCCTGAAAATGCGCCTGGATAACGCGCCTCAATGGCCTGCCGCATGTCAGCGGTTAAGCGCAAGCTGCCTGTCAGGACGCCGTTTAGCTGGGCATGGTTGATGCCGAGCGACTTCGCGAAACGATCACTGTTGCCGCCTGCATACTTGGTGATGACATCTTGCAATTCCTGGTTGATTTGAGAGCTCATTTTTTTGCTCCTTCTCCGCCCCTGGCGGTGATGAATAGTGTTACTACTGCCTGTGCCAAAATAACGCATCGCTGCGCCGCTCTCGTTGCCATATTGCATCGCTTTCCCGAATCGCATTGGCCTCATGGCCGCTCACCCATCTTGGCGGCTCAGGAATGTAAATCGCAGGCGGCGGGTCGAAAACCGAAAAGCTTCCATCCGCATTAAGCCGGTATCGTGGCGCCGGTGGGAATGACGCCGGTTTCTCCTCCGGTGGCTGCTCCTCGACCTCTTCCACGTTCTGCTGCTTCCACACCTCAACCAATGCCGGCACAGCCCCCGGCGCCGGTTCATCCTGAGCAACCAGAGAAAGCCATGTGAGCGGTGCTTGCTCGATACTCTTGCTTGCCGGCTTCTTGTGGACTGCCGGCCTTGTTACCGACTTCATACCATCCAGCTTCATAATGCCCCCAGTTCATTCTGCCTGGCTTCCAACACTGCGAGGCGCTCTTCCATGTGTTCGATCTCATAGCCTTTGAAACCCACCTCCAGCAGTGCTTTTGCTGCTTGAAGCCTCGGTGAATCGTTGGCTTCCTCATTTCGGTTGATCGTCATCAGAGTATCAAGAGCCTCCCCGCAGGATTGCTGTGCCTTCCAGATGACGGACTCCATGATCTGTTTTCGCATACCCCTGTAGACTTCCTGGAACCGTTCATTCCGAAGGATGCGCCATAACGAGGTTACGCTCATATTCGCCTTCCGTGCCGCTTCCACATGGGTGGGGCTTGTCAAAAGAGCCGTCAATGCCCGTTGCTGCTTGGGAGTCAGCCTTTCCCTGGGAGTATTCATAACTTTTCAGTCCTTTTCATTAAGCTTCTGCATCTGCTGGCAACGCCGCTCCAACTCCCGGCCATACTTCAGCAGCAGGCTTTCAGTCACCCGCGCGCCATAGCCTCTATTCTCCGCAAAGAAGATGGGAAGCCCATATCGGACGCTGAACGTCAACAAGCTCTGAATCATCGCCTTCGGGTGCGCCTGGGACTTGTAACGGCCATTTGCCAGGTCACTCAGGCTCGCCTCGATCACCAAGGCGAAGTAATCCAGGGACCTCCCCCGGTATAGCTCGCGCTCGAAGCGGTCCCGTTCGGTCGTCAGGCACTGAACCAAGTCGTCAACCGTCTTGCGCTCGACCGCCACCAGGCTTTCACCACCCATAATCGAATAGTCGCCCACGTCCAGCTTGCCGGGCTCGGCGTCGGTCTCGAACTGGTAGGGGAGCTGCTCGCGCGTGTCGATCAGTATCTTCATTTTATCCAACCACCTGATTTACTGTCAGTTGCCATACTCCTAACTCCTTACTGCGTGGGCCTTCCCGCACACCTTGTGACTTGGTGTGTCATTCAGCCGCCTTTCAAGCGTTCGGCTGCTGTTGCCAATACCTACCAGCAATCTCTTGAAATGACTCTCGCTCGGCTGTTTCAATCGCAAGCACTCTTTCACGTTCTTCCTGTGGTAAATGCTTCTCGATCACCCAACGGCACAGATCGCGCAAACGATCGGGGAGAATCGCGTCAACCTCCACGCTCTCGCCATGGAAATTATGAGCCCTACTGTCTGTTTGCTTAGTCGGTCTGGTCGGTAGGTCCCACTCGTCAACCTGTTCTGAGTTGACAGCCACACGCTCAAAATAAATCTCTGCTCTATTAGCAAACTCTCGGATACCCCGCTCGACCACTCTCGAAATATCCACACCGCTCGGGTCCAAGTCGCCAAAGTAGTAGAGATATGTGGGATCTTGCCGGCCTCGGATCTCTTGACCGGAACTATGCAAGAAAGACAAGCTCGGGTATCCCCGGGTCACATATAGAGGGACATCCCATTCATGCGTTACGTCAAAGAGCACTCCTGCCAGCGCTTCTTTTTCAAGCCATATCTCCACATAGGCCGGCACCTCAGACCATAGCGACCGGCGATAGTTCATGGCGCCCCACTCTAAAGCGTCATGCACAGAATTGTGAGTTCTTGCCTGTCTCACCCATCGCGTATTGTCTGCAATCCATCGGAAAGGCAACTGGCCTTCCCGCCGCATATCACCAAGGAGGCGCACCACTGTTGTTTTATACTCGGCCTCTGTCTTGTTTATAGCTCCCATAGTGACGAGGCGATAGAAGACCTGGCGGACGGTCATCGGTTCGTCTTCTTCCACCACGGAGTAAATGATTGACCGCAGCTCTGACATATCCGATTTCGTCCGGCGCTGTTTTATCGGTCTAGACTCATTAATTGCTGTCATCATCACATCAGCTCCATGACGTGATCCTCAATGGCCTTCGCAATCGCATGAAGCCCTTCCGCAATACCATCCAGCCCCGCCTTCACTTGCATGGCGAGACCTTCGATAGCGCCCATCTGGGTTGCGGCATTGCCGTTGCCCAGATACTTCAGTTGGCTAGCTATGTCGCCGAGTGCACCGGCCACGTCTTGGCGTTCGTCCTCATCCATTGTCATCATCCCTTCATGTTGGAATAGAAGTCCTGATACGCATCTCGGTTGAACCCGAAGTCGCCGCACTCCCGAAGCAGGGATATCCCGTCCAACTGGTGACCATGAGTGCATCGGTGATTCCGGTAGGAGAGACAGTAAACGCATTTGACCTGGCCGTCCTGATTTGGATACCCCAGCAAAAGGGGATGTTCCTCAATAGAGAGATCCGGAAAAGGCCTATCTTCGACAACCGCCTTAACTCGATCCGATAAAATGATTTTCATTCTGATCACCTTCTTGTGGCTATAGTCTCAGTAGAGAGAAAGGGATTGTGATCACCCTTTCTCTCTCTATAGAGACAACTATGATCACTATTCACATATGTAATAAATTCAATTACTTGCAAAGGTGATCACCCAGGAATGATCACTATCACAATGATCACAATTGCTAAACTGTTGCGCTGTATAGGTTTGCAAGGTGTTCACCCCTCACTGATCACTATCGTGGTGATCACTATTCTCAGGGTCATGATCACTGTTCGCCAATTTGAACGCCTTCTTCCTTCCGGTTTTGATCTCAACGACAAGACCGCTTGTTTGAGCCTTAGCGATGGCTCGTCTGGCAGTAACCTCACTGCAATTCATCCGACCAACTACCAACTCGATGAACTCAGACTTCTTATTCACCTCTCCACCTGCATCCTTGAGTGCTTCCAGCACGTCAATGACTCCGGCAACCTCTTGCGGGTCCGCCTTCAGTAGTTCCAGATATCGGGTCCGCTCCAAAAAGAACGGCTGAACTCTGTCAAAGTTCCGCGATTTTTTGTGGGTAGCCTGGATGAAAGTCTTGTCATGTCGTGTCACTTCTTCCAACGCCAGAATGTTTGCAGCCCAATCTTCAATAGCGGACGCACCGCGAGCACTCATTCCGTTCTTGCCAACATGGTGAACAACAAGACAGGCAGCTCCGCTATCCTCAGAAATGAGGGTCAGACAGTCCAGAGTCTTCCGCATATCTGAATTGCTGTTTTCATCTTTCCAGTGGTAGGAAATGAGCGGATCAAGTATCAGTAAGCCGGCCCTGGTTGCAGCGATGATTTCCTTCAACCGTTCTTGGAAATCGTGTTCCTGAAGATCACCAATGAGCCGGATATCGTCTTTGATCATGGGATAGAATATTCTTTCGATGCCGCCCCGGAGATAGGGTGCTCCCTCCATGATCATTTTTAAACGCCTCTGGGTGGCTTTGGCGGAGTTCTCCGACTGCACGAAAATGCTGCTGACGGCTTTGGGAATTGGGAACATTCCCCACAATCCAGTCAAGGGCGGATCTCCCAGAACCAAGGCAACATTGTTGACGAAAAGGCTTTTTCCGATGCCGGAGGCCCCGGTAAGAAGCAGTGATTCCTTTTCGCCAAGCAATTTAACAATGACAGGGTTGTCGTGCCCGAGATCGGCGGATATCAGGTCCAAGCCTGATATGATTGTAATGGGTGGCTCGTCGTCGGTCGTGTCTTCCGGCATCCTGGAAGCCTGGATCATGCGTTCAATGATATCGGCATGGCCGTCCCGCAGGAGATCGTTGCAATCTTTCATCCCTGCCGGGGCCATAGTCCAATCGACAACCCGGCAATTCCCTTTCGTGATCTTGATCGCTTTGGCGGTGGCTTCGCGGCCCTTGTCGTCATTATCGAAGAACAGAACGGGGTTTCCCGGAACATGGGCCAGCTTATCAACGAATCCGGCGGAGAGGATCGCGGCCACGTCAACGTCAATCGTCTTGCAGGCCACGAGAACGGACAGGCAATCAACAATGCCCTCGGTGAGCACGAGGTAATTGCCGCCGCTGCCGTCCATGCGAAAAAAAACATCCTTTGCCGGAGTGCCTTTGGCGAATTTCTTATCGCCTCCACCGATTGGGATATACTGAATCCCTTGCAGTGTCGTTCTCTGCCAATCCGTCAAAGGAAAGGCTACCGCAGCAGGCCATTGCGTTGTCCTTGGTGAAAACCCGATAAGGTGAGTCTTCTTTAATGGCTCAACAATACCCTTCAAAGATCTTTCCTGTTCGAGGTAGGCAATTGCCCCCGGCGCCAGAGAGTTCCGCTCGAGACGAGTCCACTGTGCCGTGAAATCGGTGTTTGATTTTGATGGTTCGCTCCCATTGTTGAGCCCGAGTTCCTTTGCCAATTCGCGGATCGCATCGCCTTTTGAAAGGCCGGTCCCTTCGCAATACAGGTCTAATGCATCGAATTTTCGCTTGCAGGTATGGCAGTAAGCCGCCTCTTTGCTCACCTGGCAGGAGGGCGTTCGGTCATCGTGACAGAAGGAGAGGCAGTTGTCCTTTTCCCGAAACTTGTCCGGCCACAATCGCTGATATAAGGTCCGGCAGGAGAGCCTTGATTTGATTTCGGGAATTAGGTCAGGCTTGACATTTTCAACCAAATGTGTCATTTTGAACCAGCCTTTGAGTGTTTCACCCTGCCGCCCGGTCGCCGCCGGGCGTTGCTATTTTTGCCCCTGGTCATTGCAGCCTGGTCCGTTTCTTGCCGGCTCGAACCTTGCTCATATCGCCCCTCTTCACCGAAACCCTGGTCTCAAGCCAAGCGATGAAACTTTCCACGGGATAGGCGACATTCCGGCCCACTCTGATTGCTCCCTGCGGCCCCTCCTCCTTGCAATCCGCGTTGGCCACGGTTCCGGGGCTGATCATCCCGCCAGTGAAAATACCCACCTCGCGCCGCGCGACATAGGCGCTGGGCCACTTGCTCTTGAGCGCTGTTAGATCGCATTGCATCGTTGAATCTCCTTCTGTTAATGATTCAGTGTGATGCAAGCATAAGCTATTGGAATTACATGTCAAATTGCTTGATAGACTAGAAGGCAGCCCAATAGACTATCGGGCACAAAAAATGAAGGTTGGTCGTATGACGGGAATAGTTGGGGTTATTTTTGAGACGCGTTTTTGAGTAGTTTCCTGGCAGACTCCTCAAGCCGCCTTACCTTAATCAAAGCCCGTTTCGTGATCTTTCCATCCATAGGCCCGCCACTATTATCCATTTCCGGGGTTGTTGCCGCTTTCAACTTGCTAAACTTCGGGAGATTTAATGCAGTCCGAACGAGGGTTGTGGCGCTCCCTGTGTAGCCTTTCGCAATTCTTCCGCGCGCATACTCTTCAAAATCATCAAACAACCGTTGACGGATGATGTCTTCTTGTTCATGCCCACTCTTTCGATCATCCCTTGCAAGCAGAGAGCGAACTATCCCGGAAAAGTCATCACGAAAAAGCCATTTGGATTCGTTTAACATGCCCTGCCTGAGTCCGATGTGATACATTGCATCCGCTAGCAGCCATGGGTTGATCGATTCAACAGAATCATGCCCATCAAGTATCGCAATCAGCCGTTTTATTTCGTATGCAGCAAGAAAATACTGGTGCGCCATAATATCTTGAACGACCTCGGAGGTTTTCTTCCTGGTGGATGAAGGGAGTATGCTCAGGAGCCTATCCAGATTATTTTGCACGCTCGATACGGTCAAATCTGGATGCAAAGCAGTCAGTGATTCAATGATTTTGGTTGCCTCTTTTTCTGTTTCAGCTAAACACACAACAATATCATGCTTGCACTTTTCCATGTCCGACTCCTCTAATCGGTCCTCATGGGTTCCAGGGAAGCGGGTGAGGATTCCCGCTTGTCGCCCGCCGGCTATCCCTGGAAAGTGATTATTTGTTGCTCACATTCTTGAAAGGCAGGACTTTGCCCGTTTCAGGTATGGCCCCGAGCATCCCAAGTGCCTTCATTTTGGCATCTTCATTGCCGTGAACATAGCGCATTGCCATCTGAACGGTACGCCAGCCCATAACGTCCATAAGGTCACGGGGTCCAAGACGCTGAGCTAACCGGGTGGCAACCGTGTGCCGGATGGAGTGAAAAACCAGCTTGTCCCGTTTCGAGTAGTCCTGATTGAACCCGAGATTCTTGACAGCCGACCTGAATGCGCTTGGAGCTTCGAGATATGGTGATCCGTCCGCTTTGGTGAAAACGTGCTGGCCCGGGGTTCCTGACTCCATGGAATCAAACAGGTCCATCAATGGTTTTGATAGCGGGATGGTCCGGGGATCGCGGTTCTTTGTTTCAGCAAAGACAATCACACCGCTTGACGGTCAACGTTCTGCCAGGTCAACGCGAAGGCTTCCCCGGCTCGGCACCCAGTAAGAAAACAGAAACGAGTTATCCGCCATGCGTTCATATCGGTGACGGAGAGATTCTCCATAATCGCGGCCTCTTCCTCATGGGAGATCACGCGAAGGCGCCGGTTATTTCCCAGGCCCGGTGACACCGATCCGCTTGCCTGATGGTGGGGAATCATCCACCATGCGCCGGTCATAGGCATGCTTCAGAATCCGCCGCAGAGTGCCGCAGATGTACTCCTTTGAGCGCGGGGATAGCCCTTTAGCCGATAGGGTCTTGACGAGTTCATCCCATTGCTTGAGCCCGATGGATCGCAGGGGAAGTTTTCCGAAGAGGGGTCCTATCCACAGTCGGAAATGGGTTTCTTCCTTACACCATGAGCTCGCTTTCTTGGATCGCTGAGCCGCAGGAAAATATGATTCCTTCCAGTATTCGGAGAGGGTCTTGTTGGCCTCCACATCCCGTTTGCGCTTGACGGTTTCAGCTTCGCGTTTCGCTTCGTTCTCAGCTCGTTGTTCTTTGATCGTGAGGGGTCCGCTTCCCTTCTTTTTGTTGTCTGTGAGCTCTTTTCGTCTGGTGACAGCATCTTCGAGGGTTACGCCCTTAGACGCCCAACCCACGCCCTGTTCCAGGACCCTACCATTAAGCCTGTAGCGGATGCTATAATAGCGGTCGCGCCTGACTCCATGTTTCCTGGTGGGATGTTCCCGATAGCGGACACCTTCAACATTCGTTTTGATCCATTTTGGCATGGTCGGCCTCCTGGTCCTTGAAAATCTATCCCACATTTATCCCACACTTTGGGGTGAACTTAGGCCAAACTGAGTTAAACTCAGTGAAGATAGAATAGCGATAAACCTTGTTATGTCAAGCGTTTTATTAAAATATGTGAAAATGAGTGAAAATTATTTTGAGGGACTTAAAATCCCTCGGAGTTCATCTCTGTACGAGTTCGAGTCTCGTCCCAGGCACCATTCTACTTGAATGACTGTTATGGCGGCCCCAAGCTGGCATCTTGATAGACAGAGGACGAGACGAAACCATCTTCAACATGGGATTGCAGCCACGAAGCGACCACTGATTGCATTCATGATCCTTATCGCCGTGGGCTTCCCGGCGGGTGGTGTTGCCTTGGGTCTGGCCGACCAAACGACCGCTGCCGCTCCCAACTCGAAGGATATAGCAGGAACAGTGACTGTGCCGCCGGGTGAAACTGCCGGCATGCCGCCGCCAACCGCTGATCCTGAAGTGGTGCAACGGACTTTCGGCTCACAGGCGATCCTGGATCGTTGCTGGTCTCCCAAAGAGCTGGAGGGTTCAGCGCAGGAAAAGCGGATCACAAAATCCGTAGGTGCAAGGTCCCGTCCTTTGCCCGGAAAGATGCTGCCGAAAAATACGCTGAAGGCTCTCTCAGCCGAGTTTCAGAATTCGATTCGAAGTGTAAAACCGAGAGACAACCTGAAGCCCATAGCCCTCACCTTTGATCTTTGCGAAGGGCCGGGTGAAATAACCGGGTACGATGCCGATATCGTCAACACCCTGCGGCGCAACCAGGTGAAAGCCACCTTTTTTGCTTCGGGGAAATGGATGCTCTCACATCCGGAAAAGACCATGCAGCTCATGGCTGACCCGCTCTTTGAAATCGGGAATCACGGTTGGGCCCACCGGAACTTCCGTGCTCTGGACACGCAAGGAATTGGCGAAGAGGTGCTCTGGACGCAAGCGCAATATGAGCTCCTGTGGGAAGAGCTGGCGGCAAAGCCCTGCGCGCAAAGTGTTGCGCCCGACGAGATCGCAAGAATCCCCAATGTGCCGCTAACCTTTCGTTTTCCTTATGGAACATGCAATAAGGAAGCTCTGGATTTCCTCGCTCGTTCCGGATTGCCGGCGATACAATGGAGTGTGGTTACCGGCGATGCCGCACCGAGACAGCCTGCCGGTGCAATAAGCAGAGAGATTCTGGAAAAAACGCGGCCCGGCTCGATCATCGTTTGCCATGCCAATGGGCGGGGGCATGCTACCGCGGAAGCGTTGCCTTTATTTATCCCGAAATTGCTGCAGGCGGGCTATACGTTCGTTACCATCAGCGAACTCCTGGCTTCCGGCTCAGCGTCTGCGGTGGGTGAATGCTATGAAATGAAGCCCGGAGATAATCTTCGATATGATCGAATATCCGGCGTGGGAAAGAAATGACATTTATTACGGCACCGTTCTCTGAGACGTTATACCAGTTACCATCATGCCCTCTGGCCTCTTTGACAGAGAACGAAGCTGGGCCCCTCAGCAACCAACTTGCCGCGATGGATCCCTGGCTGACCCTTGGATACAGCGCTGAAGGGCTGCTGCAGTACCTGCTCCGGCCTGATCCCGCTCTGTATCGTTTTGTCGTCTTTGTCGGGCCAACGGTAAAGGGATTGGTTTGCGTGCGCTACCCATGGCTTCGAGGCCCCTGCCTGGAGTTGCTGGCCGTGCTCGATGAGCACCAAAGGCGTGGCCTTGGCCGTGAGATCATCTCATGGCTCCAGGCGCAATGTCCCAAAGCCGCACCGAATATCTGGATCTCACTTCGTCGTTCAACGCGGGCGCCCGTTCATTCTATCGGTCCCTCGGCTTCTCCGAGTTGGTCTCCTTGCCCGACCTGATAAGCTCCGGCTCGGACGAAATCCTTTTGCGCAAAACATTGGAATGAAATCATTGCAGTAGTACGACCAACCACATGTCGGCAGGTGGAACCACGGATCAGGATGACACGTTCATGCCGGTACCGGATGCAACCGGTGATCATCCGCGAGGCTGCCGATAGATGAGATAACGGCTTCTTGTGCTGGCGGGCGGATTGGTTATCCACGATCACATGCAGGTCTCCTCGCGATAAGCGCTCACTCGAAGCCCTCGCAATCCTATCTTCAAATCGTGGTATCCAGCGGTATGGTTCAACCCCGCATTGTGCAGCGGCTCAGTAAGTGCTATCATGCGAACCGTAGCGCGTTAACGCACCACCCGAATGCTTAATGCGATGGGTTGCCCCTCGCCAAGGTGGGGCAGATCCGACATGTTTTCGGCGGCTTTATTCTGTGGACGTATGAGAGGAAAAGCCCATGGTTCAGCCAGGTGATCTGGTGCTCGTGTATATTGAAGGCAATCCGGCCTTTTTTGCCCGTGTCGAAATGATCCGGCCGGACTTGAAACCGCATTGGTACCAGGTGAAGCTGCTCATCCTGCAGATGCCGCTGGTGGTGGCCACCTGGATCTTGAGGCGGGCCTATATCGAGGGCGACGAGTTCACCATGGGAGGACGCCCGGTGAGAATGGTCAAGGTGGTCTCCCCCGAAGAGATCGAAGAAACGGTTGAATCCAAGTCTGGGGAACCCACTGCGATCCAGGGACCCGCGGCCCCGCTGGAGCCCACGGGCGAGGCGGCCAAATCAAAGGGGAGAGGCAAGGTCGTTTCCCTTGCGGACCGGCGCAAACGGGATCAGCCTTCCTGATTCTTGTGCCACCAGTGATCGTGGCCTTCAAACCACCAGGCAGTGGAATCGGTGGCCAGGATCTGCGCGGCCAGTTCCTTGCCAATGCCGGTCACGAGCCGTTTCTGGGCGAAATGGATCCACTGATCCGCATACACGTTCCCGAGGTCATTCTGCTCTTTCAGTTCGAGGATGAGGTCCAGTTGGTCGGCATCGTGGGCAAGCCTGGCCTCGATGGTTTCCTGCGCCCGGTACTCGGCCAGCGCCGCGCGGAAGTCCTCACCGAAGGGGAGCGTTTTGGCAAGATCGTTGATGGCTTCCTGTTCATGAACCGTAACATATTGTTTGTTGACATAATTGAGGTCGCCCGTCCGGGCCTCCGGGACGTCGTGAAAGAGGCAAAGACTGACCACTCTGAAGGGGTCGGCGTCCGGTGTAAGGCGCGCCAGAGTGAAGCCGATGAGCGTCACCCGATAAGAATGCTCAGCCACCGATTCCTGCCCTGATCTCAGGAACTGAAAGCCGGAACGGGGCGTCCGCTTGAGCATGCCCAGCTCGAAGAAAAAATTGACGAGGCCTTGATGGGTCGAAGTTTTCTCTTTCTCGCTGCGGTCTCCAAGGTTTTTTTCCGAATTCATTTTCACGTGTGATCGATGCCTTGTAAGGGGAACCTTTTCCTTCGGCTTGCTGATCATCATCGGCAAGCCGGCCGTAACCATCTGAGACCATTTGGAAAGGCCTCAGAAAAAGCATTATACAAATTTTTCGCCAAGGAACTTCACAAAATTGATTATGTAGGGCAGGCTTTCCAGCCTGCCTGAGTCTCCCTGAGCCGGCCGACAGGCTGGAAAGCCTGCTCCACGGAGGGTGACGCGAATCGTCACCGAAGGAATTCATGGCCAAGAAAAAATGAACCGGTGAACCCCAGGCAAAAAAAAGTTGACAAGGTTCCGGCCTGCTGTAACTATCTTCGTAAAACGCCATGGAAGTTTCCAAAATCAGATAAATAAATTTAGACAATCATGACATGGAATCGTTGTTTCCATGCAAGGAGCAGCCAATGCGGAAGATTCTAATCTTTGACACGACCCTCCGTGACGGCCTGAAATCGCCCGGGGCGATCCTGAGCATTGACGAGAAGGTTCGCCTCGCCAAACAGCTTGCGCGGCTCCAGGTCGATGTGCTGGAAATTGGTTTTCCGGCGGCTTCTCAGGAACAGTTTGAAGCGGCCGAACGCATCGCCGGGGAGGTCGAAGGTCCGATCCTTGCCGTTTTTGCCCGCGCCACCAATCCCCGAGATTTCGAGATCGCATGGAAAGCGATAAAGGAGCGACCTCTTCCGCGAATTCACACGGTGGTACCGGCGTCGCGCGAGTACCGGGATCATTTCCTGAAAAAGACCGCAGCCGAGACCGTGGCGCTCGCAGTTTTCGCCGTCCAGCAAGCGAAACAGTACACCGCGGACGTGGAATTCTCCCTGATGGATGCCTTCCGCGCCGACCCGCAGAGAGTGGTCGAGCTGGTGGCTGCACTGGCGGCAGCAGGGGCCACGACCATCAACCTGGCGGACACCGTGGGCTACGCTACCCCCGCTGATGTTAGCAGGCTCTTCGCGCATTTGCGTGATCAGGTGGCGCAGTTTGACCAGGTTGTGTTCAGCGTGCACTGCCACAATGATTTGGGCCTGGCTATGGCCAATTCCCTTGCCGCCATAACCGCCGGGGCCGGCCAGGTGCATTGCACCGTCAATGGCATCGGGGAAAGAGCCGGCAACGCACGCCTGGAAGAATTGGCAGCGGTGTTGAGCGTCCATGCCGACCAATTTGACGCGCAATTGGGCATCCGGCTCAACCAGGTCTATCCGGCAAGCCGCCTGGTAAGGCTTCTCACCGGGATCAACCTGGGGCCACACAAGGCGGTGGTGGGAGAGAATGCTTTCGTCCACGAAGTGATGGTGCCGCAACTGTCCGACACCGAGGAGAAACCTCCTTATGGGACCTTGCAGCCGGAGAAGCTGGGGATTCAACTGACGGGTGACACCCTCACCGCCGGCACCAGCCTGGAACAGTTTCAAAACCGCCTTGGAGAATTGGGGTACGCGTTCGAAGGCGCCCAACTCCAGGAACTTTATGCCGACTTCAAGGAGTTCACGGAAAAGAAGGAAAATGTCTTCGATGCCGACCTCGAGCTCCTTATCAGCTCAAGACTTCCTTCCGGCGCCCCGCGCTTCCGGCTCCAGCATCTCAGCGTTGCCGCCGGCTCGATCTCGGTCCCCAATGCCTCGGTGCAACTGGAAGTGGAAGGGCAGGTGCTGAACGATTCCGGATTTGGCAACGGACCGGTGGATGCTGCTTTCCGGACCATCTTTAAAATGACCGGCCGCAATCCTAAGCTAACCCAGTATGAAGTCACTGCCGCGACCCCCGGCAGCGATGCTCAAGGCGCGGTTACCCTGCGCCTGGAAGAGGGCGGCCTGGTGGTGAACGGACGGGCCGTGGCTTCCGACATCGTCCTGGCCAGCGCCAAGGCGCTCATTGATGGTCTGAATAAGTTGGAGCACCTGCGAGGGGAGCCCGCCATCTCGGAATTCACCGACGAGGAGAGCTGGATGCCGCTGCTGTGACCGGGGTTCGCTGGTTCCCAAGCTGGAGCTTGGGAACCAGCGAACCAACGAACTGGAGCTCGGGAACCGGCGAGGCGAAAGAGAATTTTCAGAGGCCGGAGTGAGCAAGTGCCATTCATGACCCTTGGAAGCCGTGACGGCGGATTGGAGAAATCGCCATCCTTTAGGGCTGCCATGGGGAGAGCGACCGAGGTCAACCTCAAGGTCCTTCTCCTCCTAACCATCAGCCATCAACCATCAACTCTCAACTATCAACCGCAATAGTGACTAAGTTTAACCTCAAGGTCCTTCTCCTCCTTTCCTGTGGCCATATGGTCGTCGACACCTACCAGGGTGCGCTCCCGGCCATTCTGCCTTTCCTTAAGGAAAACCTGGGGCTTTCTTACACCGTAACGGGCATGATTCTCATCGTTGGCAATATCACTTCCTCCGTGGTCCAGCCGCTCTTCGGGTTTCTTTCGGACAAAAAGGAAAAGGCTTTTCTGCTGCCCCTGGGCGTGTTTCTTGCCGGAGTGGGTTTCTCCCTGCTGGCAACGACTCAGAATTACTTCGTGATCCTGCTTCTGGTTGCCGTGAGCGGCCTGGGAATCGCCTCGTATCATCCCGAAGGATTCAAAACCGCGCGTTTCTTTACCGGCGAGAGAATGGCAACCGGCATGTCCGTCTTTTCGGTAGGCGGAAATGCGGGGATGGCACTGGGTCCGATTCTCGCGCTCTCGATCGTCAACTACCTCGGGTTTTCCTCGCTGCCCTGGATGGTTCTCCCGTCCCTGGTCTTCACCATTGCGATCATCATCTTCCGCAAAACGGTTGCCATTCCCAAGGCCGAGGCGTCGGCCAGGTCCAAAGCCACGCTCCAGCAACCCGAGGGCGCCTACCGCGCAATCTTCATTCTCATCTGCGTGATTGTCATGAGAACCTGGACACAGATGGGCCTTATGACCTATATCCCTTTTTACTACATCGATTTCCTCAAGGGGGACCCGGTCGTTGCGGGAAAACTTGTCAGCATGCTTCTTCTGGGCGGCGTCTTCGGGACGCTGGCGGGCTCTCCCCTCGCCGACCGATGGGGCCACCGGTTCTGGCTGCGGTTATCCATGCTCGGGAGCGCGGTTCTGTTCCCCTTTATCTTCTACTTTCAGGGCTTCATGCTCCTGGCCACGGTGACCTTGCTCGGCATGATCCTCATCTCCACCTTTTCGGTGACGGTGGTGATGGGGCAGAATCTCCTGCCGGGAAACCTCGGCGTCGCTTCGGGCCTCCTCGTTGGTTTTGCCATCGGGGCCGGAGGGATAGGGGTGACGCTCCTGGGGGTCATTGCGGACCATTTCGGAGTTCCCTTTGCCCTGCAGTGCATCGGGGCCCTGCCCGTCGCCGGTTTCCTCATCAGTCTCCTGCTGCAATACCCCGCCCGAGGCGAGGCCTGAACCCAGCCATGAAGCGGGCGAGAACGGGAGATTCCCACGGTTCGTCAGCAATTCCGGTGACGCTGCCGGGGCGGCCTCCGGCCTGGCGACATGAGGCCGGGCCTGGTGCCGGATGGGATGGCCATAATTCTGGGGCCGATTGGCATGGTTACGGTAGCTTCGCATTGACCTTTATGTTATGAGATGCAGCTGCACGCACCGCATGACGGGGGAAAGCGCAGATCTTGTCCGGCCGGGACGCCGATTTGCACCGACACCGCATGCGCCTGCAGGGAGGCGGATGAACCAAAGTAGCAGCTCCACATAAATGGTGTCCCATACCGGCCCGTCATGCCCGCGAAGGCGGGCATCCAGGCTTTTCTTCTGGATTCCCGCCAAAGCTTGTCCCCGCAGGCTTTCGGCGGGGAGCATGCGGGAATGACGTTCTTGGCTTATGGTCACTTTATGCTGTGGTGCTGTACCAAGCGGAGCTTTGCGGGTCAGTGCGCGCCGGATGTTATGGCAGAACGGTCAACGGTTTTTTTCAGAGTCAATTCAAGGAGCCTAGAATGAAAAGAGCATTACTCGTACTCCTGCTGCTGGCGCTTGCTTCACCACTCCACGCGGCAGATCTTGCGGCCAAGGTTAAAGCACATGCCGATCGTGAAATCCATCTTTACCGACCAGGTCTCCGTGGAGACGGTCAAGGACTTGGGAAATCTCTATGAGGTCGTTGCCTCAATGCCCGGGAGAGATAAGCAGATCGTCTACATCACCAAAGACGGTTCCTATATGCTTACGGGGGGGAGTCTGATCAACAAGGACAAGGTAAATCTGACCAAGGATCGCTATGACGAGGTCAACAAGGTGGACGTCTCCAAGTTGCCCCTCAAGGATGCCATCGTCATCAAGAAGGGAAGCGGAGCAAAGCCGCTCTACCTGATCACCGATGTCGACTGCCCCTACTGCAAGAAAGCCTACGACTGGCTCAAAACCCAGACCGACTATACGCTTTATGTCTTCCTGTTCCCTCTTGATATGCACCCGAACGCTACCGAAAAAAGCATAAAGATTCTCTGTGACAGCAATCCGGAAGCAGCCCTCGATCTCGCTCATGCCGATAAACCCTTGACGGTCGACAAATGTGAATCGGGCGAGAAGATGCTCCAAAAGCACAAAGCCCTGGCGACCCAGCTTGGTGTCTCAGGGACCCCACTGATCATACTGGGGAACGGCATAAAAATGTCCGGGTTCAACCAAAAGGCGCTCGAAGGCTATTTGAAGAATTAGCCGGTTAGAGTACTTCCAGGAAGGTGCACTTGAGATAGCGGGTTTCAGGCATGGCCAGGAGCACGGGATGATCCATTGCCTGGCCGCGGGCTTCGAGCACCCGCAATTGCCTCCCGCTTGCCTGCGCGGCCTTTATGCAGCACTTCTCGAAACATTTCCTCGTCAAATGATAAGAACAGGAGCAGGTGACCAGCATCCCCCCGGGCTCCAAAGCCAGCATGGCTCGGCGATTGAGGTCGGTGTAACCCTTTATGGCCTGCGGAATGGCGCTCTTGGTTTTGGCGAAGGCGGGCGGGTCCAGGACGATGATGTCGAAGGTTCCCTTCTTGAGGGTCTTAAGAAAATAAAAGACCTCCTCTTCCTGAAACCGGCAGATGTTCTCGAGGTTGTTGCTGGCGGCGCTCTCCGGGCCAGCATGACGCCCTCGGACGATTGATCCACCCCGAGTACTTCCTTTGCTCCTGCGGTGCCGCTGACAGGCCCCATGCTCCATTGTAACAAAACAGATCGAGCACCCTCTTGCCTTTTGCCCAGCGGCGGAGGACCTGGCGGTTATCGCGCTGGTCAAGGTAAAACCCGGTTTTTTGGCCGTTCAGGGGATCGATCACAGAATTCAATTCCGTCAATTTCGATCCAGCACGGATCAGGAACCTCACCGTAGGCAATCCCCTTGTCCAGCGGCAGTCCTTCGAGCGTGCGCACGGGAGTGTCGTGGCGATAAACCAGGGCTTTGGGTGGAACAGATCGAGTAGTATTTCCTTTAACCAGGTCCTCCATCAACGCCATTCCCAAGGTGGTGATCTGGTAAACCAGCACTTCACCGTAGCGATCTACGATCAAGCCCGGCAGACCGTCTGCTTCACCATAGACCACCCGGGCACAGGAGGAATCCGGGTAGAACCATGGTCTGGCGGCGCGCTGCCGCTTTCTTCACGAGATGCCGAAAGAAGTCTTCGGATGGCTCCTGGTGCGGGGGGCAGACCAGTCGGACGGCGATGAGGGAATGGGGATTGACATATCCCGCTCCGAGGCAAACCCCCTTGCTGGAATAGACGGTCACCCAGCTTCCCGGTTCGAATTGTGACGGTCGTCGAGATTTCATTGCTGAAGACCCAGCGGTGTCCTTGCAGCAGACGCCTTTCTCGGCCGGGGACAAGATCGATGCGCTTGAGATTACTTTTCATCATTTTTCTCAAATTTCTCAAACAAAAAAAGCGCCCGATAACAGGCGCTGAGAAGTATTGCCGATAATATTTTCATCAACCGTTCCCCGAGCGAATCGTCTCCAAAAGGATCTGGTAGTCCTCGTAAATGTCGGCCGAACTTTCGATGATCTCATAGAGATCGTCCAGTTCCATAGAGATGACGGCATCCTTATCCGGAGATTCTTCTTTGAGCTCGATCCAGATCCAGTCCAGCAGCATCTCTTCCGGCGTCGTCATATCCTTCTTCGTGTTTGTCCAAGACTTCCGTCAGCGACTTTTTGGCTGACCTTTTTCAGGGCCGCCTTCACAAAAACCTTCATCTCCATGGCAAATGGCCTCCGCTTATCCAAAGAAACCTGACTTCCTTCTCTCGAGGAAAGCCGTAGAAGTCTTATGTTCGTATTGTAGGAGCACAGTCTCGTTTTCCACGGGCTAATAGCTTATTTTCTTAAGGGATTCAATCACTTTTTCCGGAACCTTGCCGCTGCAAGAGCATTCCGCGCGGGCGCACCGCTGTCCGCACTGCCTGCGGCCTTTCGATGTTCCTCATTCCCTCAGCCCTATTCTCCTGTATAATACCGCCTCTTTTGAGTGCACTCTACGAAAGAGTTATCCTTGCTCTTCAACGTGCCTAGGGGCTGATCATGCGAGGGAGAAGGACACCGGAAATCGCCGGAAAAACAATATCTCGTCGATGCCATAACCGTCAATGATTCCTGGCGGCTTTTCAAGATCCTTGCCGAGTTGGTGGATGGTTTTGAAACACTGGCGGAGATCTACCCTGCCGTTACCATTTTCGGGTCGGCCCGGGTCAAGCCCGGCGACGAAATCTACGAAAGAACGGTGACCATCGCCAGGAAGTTGGCAGAAAACGGCTTCAACGTCCTCACCGGAGGTGGCCCCGGAATCATGGAGGCGGGAAACAAAGGGGCCAGGGAAGGGGGAGCAAAGTCCGCCGGCCTGAATATCGTGCTGCCCATGGAGCAGGAACCCAATCCCTATGCCAATGTCAAACTCGACTTTCAGTATTTCTTCGTGCGCAAGGTCATGTTCGTCAAGTACGGTCAGGCTTATATCGGGATGCCGGGGGGATTTGGCACGCTTCGATGAGATCTTTGAAGCCCTGACGCTCATTCAGACCCACCGCATCAAGCCCTTTCCCGGTTATTCTGGTCGGGCAAGGATTACTGGAGCGGGCTCGCCGATTGGATTCGAAATACGCTTTTGACCCGCCACTACATTTCCGAAGAGGATCTGGACCTCTTCAGCGTTCTCGATGACCCGGATGAAGTGGTCCACACCATCAAGCGCTATGTGATCGTGTAATTGCGCTCAGTGCCGCTCTGTACCGCTCCACAGAATAAAGTGACCATCTGTTCCCAGCCGTCATTCCCGCATGCTTCTGGCGGGAATCCAGAAAGAAAGCCTGGATGCCCGCCTTCGCGGGCATGACGATTGGATATTGGACACTCATTCATGCGCAGCTGTATTTTACATCGTCTCCCCGGCGATGTATTCCACATGGCCCTCGTGGGCAAAATGGCGGCGGAGCCTTCAATGGCGATGCTGGTCTTGTAACGTTCTTCGAGTTGGATGAGATCGCTTCGCTTTTGATTGAGGAGGTAGTTGGCCACCTCGACGTTGAGAGTGGCCTTGACCGTGGCGGCTTTCTTGTGGGTGAGGGTGAGCCAGATCTTGCGCAGATGACTCAAAGCGAGGGCTTCGATGGAGCGGACCAGGCCGACCCCATGGCATACCGGGCATTCGCCGAAAGACCCGCGCATGATGTTCAGCCCCAGATGCTGGCGCGAAAGCTCCAGCAATCCGAAGCGGGAAATCCGGCCCACGGTGATCTTGGCCTTGTCCTTCTTGATTTCTTCCTTGAAGCGGCGTTCCACTTCCCGCGAATGGCGACTGTCGCGCATATCGATAAAATCGATTACGATCAGGCCTCCCAGGTCTCGCAGGCGCAGTTGGCGAGGGATTTCAGCGGCCGCTTCCAAATTGACCTTGTAGACCATTTCTTCGAGCACCCCGTTGCCGTTGGTCCGCCCTGAGTTGACATCGATGGCCACCAGGGCTTCGGTGCTGTCGATGAACAGGGAGCCGCCCGATTTGAGCGGCACCCTTTTGCGGAAGATCTGTTCGATCTGGTCTTCCAGATTGAACTTGTTGGTGATCGGGCCCTCATCTTTGTAAAATCTTACGACCCGCTGGTGCGCCGGGCTGATGATGCGCAAGAACTCTTTGACCGTCTTGAAAACCTCCCGGTCGTCCACCAGGATGGTCTTGATGTTGGGATTGAAATAGTCGCGAAGGATTTTCAGGGCCAAGTCCTGATCTTTGTGAATAAGGGCCGGCGCCGGGGCGTCTTCAACCTGCTTCTTGATTTCCTCCCAGATCTTCATGAGATGGTTGAAGTCCTGTACGATTTCCCGCTTGGTGCGGTTTCTGCCGCCGTGCGCAGAATCACCCCAAATTCCTCCGGCATCCTGAGATCGTTGACCAGGGTTCGCAAGCCGCTCGCGCTGGGTTTCGTCTTCGATTTTTCGGGATACGCCCCGTTGCGACTGTCCCGGCATCAACACCACATCGCGACCGGCCAGGGAAATATAGGTTGTGAGCAGGGCCCCTTTGCTGCCGATCTCCTCCTTGACCACCTGGACGAGCACTTGCTGGCCGGGCTGCACCACATCCTGAATCCTCACCGGTTCTTCCACCTCATTGAGAAAGTATTCCGGGTGGATATCCGACAGCGGAAGGAAGCCGTTGCGGTCCATGCCATAGTTGACGAAGGCGGCCTGCAGGCTGGGCTGGACGTGGGTCACAATGCCTTTGTAGAGATTACCGGAAATCTTGGTGCGGGCTGCGGTTTCGATGAAGAAACCTTCCAGCGATTGCCCTTCAACGATAGCGATCCGGAATTCTTCCGGATGTACCGCATTGATGATCATGGTTTGATTTGCCATCGCTAAACCTTATTGTTCTTTCCCCGTAAGCCTGGACGCAAGATGCTGTTTCGCCTGGTAAAGAAAAGTGCGCAGGGCGACTTCTCGATTAGGCTGGATGGCGCCGTCATAAGGAGCGTCAAGGTAGGGGATTCGCATCTGATGGAGCAGGGGTTTCAGAATCGCCGAACAGATCGTGCTCGGCATGCAGGTGAAAGGAAAGACGTTGACGATGCCGTTAAAGCCGTGATGGGCGTATTCCAATGCTCCGCCAATACTGAGCGCAGCTTCCGTGCCAATGTCAAAGCTAAAGAGGCGGTTGGCATCCAGTCGGCGTTCAATCCGGCCGATGCTGTGATCCGGTTGGATATCCAGATGCTTCCTGGCGCTCCGCGTAAACCTGGTGCTGGCGCCATGCCTGGTAAAGCTTTTCGATTTCGATATCCGAGCCATTTCCGGCTGACCTGCCGCAGCGTCTGATGGTTTTTTTCCTTCCACGCGATTTTCCATTGTCGCCGCAGCTTTCGCGCCCGTTCAAACGCAACGAAATTGACCCATTCGCCCAGGGATGCATCCACGACTTCTCCCCCGAACTCCTCCAGTTGCCGCACAATATTCTGGTTGGAATCCGGATGGGTGCGCAGATAGATTTCGCCGACAATACCGATGCGGGGGCGCGGAGGCTGCCGAGGATCGATAAAGGTGCGGGCCGTTGCGACAATGTCTTCGAGCAGTCGATACAGTTTATGGAAATCGAGGCCGGGCGCCGATTTCTTCAATCCGCGAAACCATGTCCTGCAGAGCCTTTTCCATGAAGGCATCGGTCATTCCCGGCCGCCGTTCGTAGGGGCGTACCCGCCACACCGTGCGGTCCAGAACATCGGCGATGATGACGGCAACAAAGGCCAGCTTGCGAAAAATCGGAGCGCGATCGGCAGGCATGATGCCGTTGGTGGCATAAGCATTCTCGGTGGAAACGTAGACGATGGGGATATCTTTGAATTCCTCGAAACGGTCCAAAATGAGTCGCTGGAGCTTGTTATACATGCCGAAGCGGCAGGGGCCGTCGGCTTCCGGAAGAAAATAGACGTATCGCTCCGGAGAAAACGCTGCGCCCAGGCGCTTCTTTTCCTCTTCCAGGTGGTGGAGGATATCGCCCAGGGTCACCTGGCAGGGAAAGCATTCCTTGCCGGAGGTGAACTCCCTTCCCAGAGACAAGCCCTTATAGGTGTCGATGACCAGGGCATCGACCCCGACGGCGCGAAAGGACGCCGCAAGGAGCCGCACGCCGAAAGGAGCCATGTCCGGCATGAGAAGCGTTCTTCCCGAAACGTTGAACTGCTTTACGCTGGTCTGTAAACGATGAAAGGCATGCAGATCAGGCGGTTGTGACATATTAATATGCTGTGTTATCCCTCCGTCAGTGAGCTACCGGCACAAGGCCTCGAATGGTGCTTCTGCTTCATAGTGAATTTTCAGGGATTTGTCTTGTAGATTTTTCACGACATTCTGATAGGCTTCGATGCGGGTCAGGAGTCCCGCCACGGCACTGTGCTCGTCCAGTTCCAGAATGAGCGACGGTTTTTCCCGCAGGATATGCCGATAGAAATGTTCGATGAAGGAATCGGCGCCGCAGCTGAAGTTGGTGAGGTGGACGCCGTACCAATTCGGCGTGCGCGCGATGAGCTTCGCCGTGCGGAGGATCTTCGCCCCCTGGCCCCAGTACATCCGTCGGAAAATCGCTCAAATCCTCGGCATCGACGTCCAGATAATCCATCGGCAAGGCCCTGATTCCCAGTTTGGCCAGGTGTCTTCCCAGTTGGAAGTTCGACCTTTCGTCGTGAAGATTGTACGGACGCCCGGTGACGACCCACAGGGCTTCGCCGGGAGCCACCTCCCGCAGGACCTCCCGACCGCGCTCGAAGAGCTTCCGGCGAAAGGCGCTTTGCCTGTCCCATGCCTTCTGCACCGCCCTCTCGAGGCCCGCCCGCCCGGGCTGCAGGTCGCTGGGGCAGACCCTTGTGGAAGGCTTCCACCAGATGCTCCGGACCCTCTTTCAAATACAGAGTCGGCCGGATCAGGCGTTGGTCGGGGATGTTCAGAGCCGCCCGCACCATGTACTGGGAGCTTTCCACCAGGGGACAGAAAAAGCCTGTTTCCTGCGCCTGAGGCGTAGGCATATCGATCACATTCGGCAGAAAAAGGTATTCGGCCCGATCCAGAGAGATAGCTGCACATGACCGTGGAACACCTTTACCGGAAAGCAGGTCTCGGCGGTCATGCTTTCGACGCCGGTCAGGACGATCTTATTGTTGGTGCGAGGGCTCAGCAGGACCGTGAAACCCAGTTCGGCAAAGAGATGGGACCAGAAAATTCCCCACTCCAGGCTGTGCAGGGCCAGAGGAACACCCACCGTCGGCTCGGGCATGCAGGTCCCCGCGCGCGACTTCAAACAGGGAGGTGCCTTTTTCTTCCATGGCCTCCTGGAAATATTGCTGACGTTCCAAAAAATAATTCACCTGGTGCAGACCCTCATAGCGGCCCGCCTCGTAACGCCCGCAATCCCCTCCCCAGATGCTCTTGTGCCCGCCAAAATCGTAGACCTTCAGCTTGCACTCGTTATGGCATTTCTTGTCCGCCGTACAGATGGTTTCTGAAACACTGCACCTCGGAGCCTGCAAGTCTCTCCAGGTTGCGGCTCTTGCAGGTAATTTCTCCCTTGTGGTAGAGCTCCCGCACCGCGAGGGCCGCCCCGAAAGCCCCCATGACCTCCCGATGTTTGGGCACCAGGATCGGCTTTCCCAAGACTTTCTCGAAGGCTGCGACGATCCCCTTATTCAGCGAAGGCCCGCCCAGGAACATGATCCGCTGGCCGATGAAGCGTTTCTCGACGACCCGATTGAGATAGTTGTAGACGATGGCGTAACAGAGGCCGGCAATGAGATCCTCACGCCTGGCGCCCTTTTGGGCGTAACTCACCAGGTCGGACTCCATGAAGACCGTGCAGCGCTCGGCAAGATGGATCGGGGTTTCGGCCGCCAGGGCGACTTCCTGGAACTCGCCGACGATATTGATCTTCATCTTGTTGGCCAGCTCGTGCAGGAAGCTGCCGGTCCCGGCGGCGCAGACCTTGTTCATGTCGAAATCCAGGGGATGGGTATTCTCGATCCTGATGTACTTGGAATCCTGGCCGCCGATTTCAAAAATCGTGTCGATTTCCGGGTCTACCGCGACGGCCCCTCGGGCGTGGGCGGTGATTTCATCAATAATGAGGTCGGCATCGAGGAAATCACCCACCACGTTGCGCCCGGAGCCGGTGGTCGCGATGGCCATCAGCCGCACCCGGCTGCCAACCTCTTTTTCGAGCGTCCGGAGCAGCCGCTGCGTGACTTCGATGGGTTTTCCCTGGGTTGGAACGTAGCACTTGTGCAGGATCTGCCCCTTGTCGTCGATGAGGGCATACTTGGTCGAAGTCGAGCCGATGTCCACCCCCAGGAAAACCTGGGTTGCCGCTTTCCGCCGGGTCTGCCAGGGCGACAGGGTGTTGTCCGGATCGAAGTGGGTCAGCTCGAGTTCCAGACGGTCGGCAGCAGGAAAATGGTATGTTCGAGTCGGAGTGTTATTCAGGCCCAGGCGCGAAACGTCCACCTGGTTCCGCCAGCCTTGCTTTTGCGCCTGCAGGGCGACGCCGAGGGCGCCGAGGGAAGTATGATGAGCAGGCACCTGAAGGTCGGGAAAATAGTGCTGAAAGGCCTTGACCTGCAGCCGGTTGGAAGCCATGCCGCCGATGAAGACGATGGGCTCCGCAAGCTGCCGGTTGGCCGACGATGGTGCTGATATAGTTGGCGGCATTCCCGTAGTGCAGCCCGGCGATGATGTTGGGCAGCGATTCGCCCTTATTCTGCAAATGGATCATGTCGGATTTGGTGAACACGGTGCAGCGGCATGCCACCGGAGCGGGATAGGTCGCTTGCAGCCCCAGGGCGATAAAATCTTCGAGGGTCTGCTGCAGCTTTTCCTGGTCCATGTGAAACTCGGCGCCGTACATGGACAAGGCCAGCCGCTCGGCCTGCTGATCCATGAACGAGCCCGTTCCCGAGGCACAGGGGCCGTTCATGTTGAAGGCTTCCAGGCGCCACTGATCGCCTTCGTAGGCGAGCTGGAAGAGCGATGCATCCTGCCCGCCGATGCTTATAATGGAACGCACGCCCGGCGCCAGGTGCGTGGCGCCGAGGATCTGCGCAATCGTCTCCACTTCATAGGGCGCCGCCAGAATTTCCGCCAGGAGCTGCCCGTTGACTCCGGTAAAGGTAAGGGAGCGGATGCCGTCAGGCCCCTGCGGCCAGGAAGCCATGAGCTCCTGAAGCAGCCTGAGGGTCTCTTCGAAAAAGAGCCCAAAGTGGCGAATATATGGGGTTTCGAGCACCACCTGCTGGCGCTCATCAATGACCATGCAGTTGATGCTCACCGAACCAACGTCAATTCCAACATCGTAAGCCATGGGTATTTTTCCTTCAGCCTTTCAGCCTCTGGTCCCGCATCGAGGACTGCTGTGGACTCTCCAGGTTCAAAGTGGGGCTACTATAAAGCGTTTAGAAGGATTGTTCAATATTTCAGTTGCCGGAGGGTGCAATCAGATGCGGGATCTGGCCGTTGCGGATTTGATCTGTCTTTGAGCTGTTTGCCCTTGGAATTACCCGTCTCTCCTCACGACCCGACCTCCATTCGGAGAAATCTCTCTGTTCTTCAAGAGCCTTAGGGGGGCGCGGGAAGGGACCTTTTCATCAGCCTTATTGCCAACTGCCGGCTCATCGGCGCCAGTCCTTTCGCTTACCTTTGGCCTGAGTAAATAGGTCTCTAAGAGCTTGGAGAAATTCTTTCACCTGAAAGTCGGGGCGATAGTAGATGTTTTCTTTCAGCCTCAGTACTCCACGACTGAATTCATCCCCAAAAAGCTGGCGTACCAACTCACCTGCCTCGATCATTTTGGCATCTGAGATATGTCTCTTGTGAAGTTGGATGGAAACCTCCCATTCCTCTTCCGTCATTATGGCAAGGGTCGTATAGAGATCCAGAGCATGATGACGCCCGCAGTCTTTCTCCGAATCATCGATTCGGTCTCTCAGAGCAAAGAGCTTCATCATAATGAACGTGAAAGGATGAGGCAAAAAGACCGCGGCAGTTTCGTTTTCACCACCGCTCCGGCGGCCATCGATAATGACCTCCTTGAGATGTTCCTCCAATGTCAGTGCTTCATCCAAGGTACGGGCATGGAGAGGTATTTTGGGCCTCGGGCGAGCACGACGGTCCTTGGCCATGACACCGGCATCTCTCAAGGTTTGTTCGGGACCGGTCAAGATATCGATCTTCGAACTGCCGGCCTCTCCGCCTTCTGAACCGGGCCTGTAGAACTGATAGTACTTGGCTGTTTCAACCGGCCTGTAACCTAATTTATCCAGTGCCTTGACAAGTGGCACCAAGCGCCGGGAATCGGCCAGAAGCTCTGTACGAAGGAAAAGGTCAAGGTCGTTTGTGGAACGCGGCTCCGGCCAACGACTCAAAAGAGTTCGTGAGCCTGTCTCCAGTAAGTCACGGTATTTGAGATAGATACCGAAGCCACCCCCCACGATCAGGCTCAAATCCGTACCCCTTAGTTCGTTGGACAGATCGAGCAAGGCGGTGGTCAACGTAATGATTCCGTTCAGGGCTGATCCTCCTTGAGCTGCCGAAGAATTGTATCTCTCACCTGCGCAGCCGTTTCCTGGTCCCGCTTGTCGCCTTTCATCAACTCTAGATAAGTTTGAACCGGTGAAGCCCAAATTATTCCTTCATGGGATCTGGCATCGAAGTAAACCGATGCGTCTTCCGTTTGAATAATCGAGAAGGTCGGAAAACGATCGGACTGATCACCTGGAAGTTTTGCAAGCCAGTCTTTAGGGTCGGGACAGTAAATGCGGAGCGTATCTCCCGACTGCATAACCGCATACCTGGAAACCGAACTGGTGCCGGTAACAACCGCTGGAATGCCGCTCCGGAAAGCTTCCTTCAACATATCCTCAGATTTCCCCGCTCCTGAAGGCAGCGGCAGCTTCCAATTCATGAATTGCCCCACTTTGGGCTCGGCATAGTTCTCCGACAACCTGTCAAGGAGCTTCTCGGCCTGAAGCAGACTGGGAGCGAAACCTTTTCGGCCCACTATCATGTCGTCTTCCAGCCCCTTGATCGCTTTCGATACCGTGGAGAGCGCTATTGGCTGTCCCGCCCATCTGGACAGGAGATTGCGTCGATTGACTTCTTCCATTATCTCCGTGACCCGATTGAATCTCGGTCGAACCAGGAATACCCTGGCTATCATCGAAGTGTTCTTGCGATAGATGTTTTTGATGGGGGCTGAACTGGGAAAGCGGTTAGGATTGCCGGTGCGATAAACAAACATCCTGCCCGGCACAACCACGATGCCATTTCCACATAGATCTAATCCGCTCACACCCTCAACATCGAGTTCCCTGAGCGCATCCTCACTGAGATAGGGGACAATGATCATAGGATTTAGTCCCGTATCACGAACTGCGGCTCTTACCCTGTACATTGCCTCACGCAGGACTCTCGGTGTGGATTGGGCCTTGAATTCGACTGCAAACTCTTCCCGCTGCTCACCCAAGCAGACCTCGATGGTTGCATCCGCCCCACTGTCGCCAGCTCCCTCTTTTCGAGAGGAAAGTCGAAGCTGCAGCGGTGGCAATGATACCCCGCCCTCTTCAAATTTCCGGATTATCTCTTTCTCGCTAAACATGACTCATTTTCCTGGAAACAGTAGTTTTCCTGCTCAGGAAAACATGCGATTGTAGGAAAGTCAACTGCATCTGTTCCATTTCCACCGAAAACACGGTGCGCGGAAATAACCTCTGCTTGATTGCCTATGACGGCACTTTCTTGATTCTTCCATGGGTTCGCATCCGGTCTTTGGCTTCACGCCTCCTGCCAAGCCTTCCGTTAAGGTTCAGGCGAAAAGGCAGGTTACTTCGGATAGAAGCAGAAATCCTCGGGGCCATGCGACTCGCCCTCTTTGATGACCTTGAGGCGCTACCCGAAAGCGAACCCCCTATGATTGTAGTTCAGCTCATTGGTTTCAGCGGCGTAAGTACCGTCAGCCTTGATAAAGAACGCGAGGTGGACGATAATGTTTGAGAGATGCCGTGTTTGATGTTACGGAAAGGAGATGTTTCCCATGACCTTTCAACGGATCACTGTAAACCCTGAAGTCTGTGGTGGGAAGCCTACCGTTCGGGGGCTGCGATTCCCTGTGTCTCGCCTGCTTGGACTCCTGGCTGCCGGTGAAACTCAGGAATCCATTCTCAAATCATACCCCTATCTTGAAGTCGAGGACATTCAGGAGGCGCTCTCGTACGCAGCCTTTTTGGCGGATGAGCAGGTCGTTGAGTTTGCCTCATGAAAGTGCTTCTGGATATGCCAGTCTCCGCACTCCTGTTGGAAGTCCTGGAGGCCCATGGGCACGAGGGCGTACATGCTCACCAGATCGGAAAAGACCGGGCTACGGATACGGAATTGCTGGAAATGGCCCGCCGTGAAGGCCGAATAGTTATCACGGCCGACCAGGACTTTCCTCTTTGTTCAATGCTTGAGTTGCGCGGTTGCAGGGTTTATATGAAGATATGAGAGGCAAGATGCAGGAGAAAGGAACTTATGCAATGCGTCATGTTGAATTGGATGAGGCAAAGAAGAATTGGGGTGAGATCCTCGAAAATGCGCTTCAGGGCGAGGAAGTCTTGATCACTCGAAAAGAGCGGCCAGTGCTGAGGGTTATTCGCATCCCTGAGGAGGAGCAACCCTGTCGCCGACCTGGGAGTGCGAAGGGCCTCATACGAATGAGAGAGGATTTCGATGAACCACTGGCTGACTTTCAGGAATACATGTCATGAGGCTGCTCGTGGATACTCACGCTTTCCTTTGGTTTATTAGTGACGATCCTCGTTTGAGTGGCTTGGCTCAACAGTTGATGACTGAGAGAAACGAACTGTTTCTCAGCGTCTCAAGCTTGTGGGAAATGGCCATCAAGATCAGCTTGGGAAGATTGACAATTCCGCTGCCATATAACGAATTCATCAGGCAGCAACTGGACACAAACCAGATTGAAATTCTGCCAATTCAAATCGATCATCTCTCTCTTGTCACCGAACTTCCCTATCATCACCGTGATCCTTTTGATCGCCTGTTGATCGCACAGGGGTTGAAGGAAAAACTGCCTATCATAAGCACGGACGGGGCTTTCGATGCTTATCAAGTGACAAGATATTGGTGAACCGTTCTGACGGATTATAGGACTTGATACCGACTATCGTGTTCCATCCTGTGCAGATCTTCAATGCCTTCAATGATAACCCACTCTGCGCTTTTTATCTCTCTGCCGGGGACCTCAAGGGGATCATGCACTTTCGACGAGACATTCCGTGATCAGAATTGAAAATCTGACCAAGAACTACGGCGCCATTCAGGCCCTGAAGGGGGTCAGCCTCGAGGTCGGTGAGGGGGAGCTCTTCGCCTACCTGGGGCCGAACGGGTCGGGCAAGACGACCACTATCAAAATCCTGACCGGTCTTGCGAACCCGACATCCGGTGATGCCTATGTCCATGGCTATCACGTGGTGAGGGAGTCGCTCGAGGCCAAGAGACAATGCGGTCTTGTGCCGCAGACCATCAATCTTGATCATGAGCTTACCGTCCAGGAGAACCTGGACATTCACGGCAGACTGTTTCACATGGCCGCGCGGGAAAGAGCGGCGAGGATCGACGAGTTGCTCGATTATATCGGGATCAAAGAACGGCGGAGCAGCCCCATTAAGCACCTCTCCGGCGGCCTGAAAAGACGGGTGATGGTTGCCCGCGCCATGATGCATGCTCCCAAAATCCTGTTCTTGGATGAACCAACCGTGGGTCTCGACCCGACCATCAGAAGGCGCATCTGGTCCCTCGTCAAGAGCATTCAGCAGGGTGGCGCCACGATCTTTCTCACCACGCATTACATCGAGGAAGCCGAGTTTCTGGCCGAGCGCGTCGCCTTTTTGGACGAAGGGAGAATCGTGGCCGTCGATACCCCCCAGGACCTGATGGCGAGGCTGGGAGCGTGGGCCCTCGATGAGATCGTCGATGGCGAGATGGAAACCATCTTTTTTCAATCGCGGGAGGAGGCCAACCGGCACCTGGAAAAGCGGCACGGAGGCTTCACCTGCGCCGGGTGAACCTCGAGGATGTCTTCCTGGCGGTGACCGGCAAGAAGGTTTTACCATGAGAGGGTGCCTGGCCATTTATCGGCGCGAGCTGCTGATTTTGAGGAAGAAGTTCTTCCGCAGCTTGCCTCCATGTCCGTCGGCCCGTTGCTCTATCTCGTCGCTTTCGGTCTCGGGATGGGGCAGGGGGTCCAGGTGCAGGGGCGGTCCTACCTCGAGTTCCTGGTGCCCGGGCTGGTGGCCATGAGCAGCATGACGCAGGCTTTTGCCATTGCCAGCGAAATCAACATTGCCAGATTCTACTGGCGCATCTTCGAGGAATTCCAGGCGGCGCCGATCGAAATATTGCCTACGTAACCGGCGAAGTCCTGGCCGGGATCACCAGGGCGCTGCTGTCGGTAGCGGTGATCATCGTGATTGGGCTGCTCTCCGGGGTCGTGCTTTCGTACAATCTATTTTTTTGGCTGGCGGTGCTGCTCAACAGTTTTCTGTTCGCCTCCCTCGCCGTGTGCCTGGCCATGGTGGTCAGGTCCCACGCCGATCAGGCCCTGCTCACCAACTTCGTCATCACCCCGATGGCCTTCCTTGGCGGCACCTTTTTCCCGGTTGACCGCATGCCCGTGTGGGCGCAAAAAATCCTGCATCTGCTGCCGCTCACTCATGCCGCCCAGATAATCCGCAGCACGGCGTTTGGCGAGGCGCCGGAGGCGTTCTCATATCTTATTCTGGCAGGACTCGGGACGGTGATGTTTGTCGTGGCGTTCCTTTGTGTGAACAAGGCGAAGGAGTAGGTCCTCAACGGTTTTCGGCAAACTCGTTTCTTGACAGGGTAACCACCCATAATAGAACTTGATAATCACTGGATGCGATAGAATCTGGGAGGTCGAGGGGCACCCAATGCCTGTCAGCGTGAGACTCGACGCAGAAACAAGGGCGATGCTCGATAGGACAGCGAAAGTCCTCCGAACCACCAAGACGGAGATCCTCAAGCGATCCGTCAGGGATTTTTGCGGCAGGGTGCTTGAGGAAGAAGGAAAGAAACCTTACGAGCTGACCCGCGATTTGGTCGGCGAGGCAGAAAGCGGCAGAGGAGAATTGTCAATGATGACAAGAGGAGTTCTCAGGGAGCGATTCGGCGGGAAAAGATGATTTCTATTGATATCGCTCCTCTCGCAGTCCCTTCGGTGTAGCAACACGAGGCGTGTGGATCTGGTGACAACCCTGGTCGAGGTGGCCAACTTTGAGTAAGATCAAACAAATTCAAGCTCTCGTCCGTAACGGCCTGTACTACCTTATCGAACATGCTTATGATGAAGCGGATGCGGATGACTTCGATATCTATGATGTTGAACAGGGTATTTTGACTGGTAAGATCCGAAGAAGCTGGCCGAGAGAGGGGAAGTACGAATTGATCGGTTCGGCTCTGGATGGCCGCGCCATTGGGGTTGTATGCCGCGTCACCCTGTCGGGAAAAGTTCGTGTCATAACAGTCTATGAGGACAAACCTGGAAGGTAGAGCGGGAAGAGAATAAGATGGGCTTTTGGGAAAATGAAACGTGTGAGTATTGTGGCGGGCCAATCACCGAAAGGCGTGTCACTCTTCATCGTAAGGTCAGAGGCGGCTACGTACAATTTGAGAATGTGCCTGCAGGTGTATGCAGGGAGTGTGGTACGCGTTACTATGCGGCCAATGTACTGAAGACGATTCAGGAAAACCTGCGAGGCCGGAGAAAGGCATACCGTGAGGTTTGTATGCCCGTTTACTCCTTTTGAATAGAGGTTAACAGTGGGCCTGCGCAACATATTATTGGACATTCATGCACTCGAAGAAGCACTGCTTGAGTTTGAGCGTAGGTTTGGTATTCGTTCTGAAACCTTTTTTGCTGCCTATCCGAGCGGTGAAGAACCAGAGGATGATGACTGGGTCTTGGACTTCGGGGAGTGGGCCAGCTTCTATCCGACTTGGCTTGCGAGGCAGAGGGGAGATTGAGATGCTCGTGCGGAGGGTTGAGGAAAGATCTGCATGAAGCTGCTTGGAAGCATGTCCGGTTTCAGGGGGATGAGAAGATTCGGGACCATCACCCGGGTCCTCGCGAAACACGGGTTTGGGAACCTGATTGATCAGCGTCCGGGGCGCGGGAGAAGAAATCCGGGGAGGTCTCTGAGTCTGATGCGCTTCCTGGCAAACCCGGTTTTCCCTCTCCGGTCCGGGTGCGTCTTGCTCTCGAAGAGCTGGGTCCGAGCTTCGTCAAGTTGGGGCAGTTGATGAGCACGCGGGCGGATATTTTCCCTCCCGAGTACATCGAGGAGTTCAAGAAGCTTCAGGACCAGGTCCCCCCGACTCCTTTTCCCGAGATCCAGCGCGTGATCGAAAGTGAGCTCAAGCGGCCGCTGGACAAGATCTTCCAGGACTTTGAGTCCCAGCCCGTGGCGGCGGCGTCCGTCGGCCAGGTCCACGTGGCGAAACTCTTCAGCGGAGAAAAGGTTGCCGTCAAGGTCATTCGCCCCGGGATCGACAAGAAAATCCGGGAAGACATCCGCCTCATGTATTTTCTGGCGAACCGGATTGAAAAGGCCTTCGAGATGGGCCGCATCCTCGGGGTCGTCAATGTTGGTCAAGGAGTTCGAGCGGGTGATCTTTCGGGAACTGGACATGCTGATCGAAGCCGGCAGCATCGAGAAGTTCGCCTTCAACTTCAAGAACGACGAAGAAATCTACATCCCGAGGGTCTACTGGGACTACACGTCGAAATCGGTCCTGGTCATGGAACACATTGACGGGGTCAAGATGGACCAGGTCGAAGCCATGCGCGCCATGGGGATTGACCCCAAGGAAATCGCCCTGATCGGCCTCCGCTCATTTTCCCGGCAACTGATGAAATTCGGCTTCTTCCATGCCGACCCGCATCCGGCGAATACGATTGTCATGCGCGACGGGCGCGTCGGCCTGGTTGACTTCGGCATCACCGGCTACCTGGATGATGAGATGATGCGCGAGATTGCGAATCTTTTCCTGGGTTATGCCGAGCATGATTACGATATGGTGATGGATGCCCTGCTGGACGCCGGGCTGGTCAGTGACGAGGCCATGGACCTCAAGGCCTTTCGCACCGACCTCAAGGACATGAGCGAGTCCTTCTATGGGCGATCCCTGCAAAACATTTCGGTGCGCGACGTCTACGATCAACTGATGCAGTTGATCCTGAAATATCGTATCCGCCTGCCGCGAAATCTCCTGCTGCTGCTCAAGACCTTCATCCAGACGGAAGCCCTGGGAAAGATCCTCGGCAGCGATGCCAGCCTTCTCGAAGTGACCAAACCCTACGCGAAGGAGCTGCTGCAGCGCGGGTACGACGCCCGGAGCATGCTCAAGAACCTGGGCCGGGATGCTCGCGCCCTGGCGACCTATGGCAAGACCATTCCCAAGTATGTGAACGATGTGCTGCGCGCGACGGCCCAGGGAAGGCAGCGGCTGGAACTGGTGCACAGCGGCTTCGAGCTTCTCGATACGCACCTTGAGAAGGGCGTGAACCGGTTGACCATTGGAGTGATCATTGCGGCATCCATCATCGCTGCCGCGCTGGTCCTGAATTCTTCGGAAAAAGTGCTGGAACTTACGGTCCCGTTCCTGGGATTGAATAAGGTCTCTCTGACCGCCCTCTTTGGCCTGACCGGCTACGTCGTTGCAACCATCCTCGGGGTCTGGCTGATTGTGTCGATTCTCCGGTCGGGCAAGCTATAGAACTGAGAACGCAACCGAATATCCAATTCCAATACGAATGACCGAATAGAAATACGAAGAAATTGTGGGATTCAACGTTCCCGGAGATCGAGAGCAGAGAAATAAATCATAACTCGGCATACCAGGATCTTGATCGAATCATCCGGGCAAGAGTCCCCCGTGAACTGCTCAAAATTACCCACCTGCTCAAAATATTGATGAAGGGTGCTCCATCTTATCGCGTTGTCATAGACCAGGTCCATCTGGATCTCGGCGCCGTCGGGCAGGCCGACTTCCCGGCGGTAAAGCCGGAGATAGTCTTGCAGGGTTTCGAAGGCCTCCGACAATTGTTCGCGACTGGCGGTGTCATGAGGCGAGAGGAGCGTATTTTGCAAGCACTGCCAGGACGGATGCGAGCAAGGGGGATGCTTCCGGGTTGCTGAGCAGGCTGAGGAATTCCGCCGGCGGAAGGTCATCGAGCGCGGGGATGGAGCCTAAAATCAGGCGCTGGGTCCCAAGGTTTTCCCGGTTCGTTCGCAGGCTACGCGCACCGGCTCGAAAAGTTCCTCCAGGACCTGTTCCGAAGTCGTCACCAGGGTCGGGCAGGCCTCGGGCAGGTTATTGGAAAACAGCCGAAGCCACGATTCAATCCGTTTGGGAAGCATAAAAGAAAGGTAAGCTTTCTCAGACCTCAGCGGTGGGCTCAAGGTTTCGATGGCGTCGGCCAGCTCTTCTTCGTCCGAAATCCCAAGGACCTCGCGGAAGGCGCCCTCAAGGCTACTGATCTGATTAAAACCGGCCTCCAGTTCTATCTCTTTTTCTTCCAAATCCCTGGCCATCTCCAGGAAAATCGCCGCTTCCAGAAGTGCTTTTTCCGAATCATCCAATTCATCGGAATCACTTTTCTTCAGTTCGTCTGGATGCGAAAACGACTCTCGGCAAAGTCCCTGGAAATCTGATCCAGACGCAACGAAGCAAGCACGCTATTTTCCCCGTGGACGGCGGCAAATTGCTGATAACCCTGCAAGCAGAGTTTGAGCGTCTTGAGCTGTTCCTGTTCCGTGATCACGGGCCATCCGGTGATCTGGTTTTGCAGCCAACCGGGGGTCAGAGGCGGGCGAATCACCTGCAGCACCGCCAGGCATGGAAGCAGGACCGACAGGTGGCGGGATTCTTGTTCAGACAGAACCGAGTACGGAAACAGCATGTATGGAAGGGGATGTGAAGTCATCGAAAACCTCTCCTATTTGTTGATTACTATGCCTAAGAGGGTGTCCAAAAAATCCCTCCAACCGTCACCCGCGCATGCTTCCAGCGGGAGTCCACCTCGAAATGATAGGGTGCCGTATCGATGCGCCCTTCCGTCAGGGCAAAAAAGATGAACGTGTCATTGGGACACGGTGAGTAGCCAATGCGCAAAATTCCGTCCATATTCTCCCGTCTGTCGCCGGAACTCCTCATCCCCGCGGCGGCGGGGTTGGGGGGCAGGGATCGATTAACGACTAACCATTAACAATAAGCGACTGTAAGGTTTCGAGCCAGTTTATAACGATACCGTGACAATGAGCAACGCTCTTTTCCAGTTGCCAGGTTTCTTTCGCGCGGATCCCCGCCACGTTGCTCATCCCACGACACTCCACCATCGGGACCTGGAAACGGAGGCAGGCCTGGGCAACCGCGCTGCCTTCCAGGTTCTCGGCATAGGCGCCGTGAGCGCCGAAAGCGCTCACTCGCCACTTCCGGGTCACCGCTTGCCATACCGACGGTAAGGCTCGGGCCTTGCACCAGGCGGAAAAGGTCTGCTTCCGCCTCCCCGGAACGTGGCGAGGGTCCTGAGGGAGCCTTTAGCTCATCGATTGGGTGGTCCAGTGTGTCGTCGCGTCTGCGGAAGCCGGTCCCGTCCTCTGCGGCATGCAAAACAGCGCGTTCCGGCCGGGGGCCTCTTGCTTGCCGGTAATACCCCGGCGGGGTCCGGTTGATGATTGCCTCCAGGTTCTCATCCCAGTGAGGGGGAAAACGATCGAAGAATGCCACGCCCTTGTCGACCACAAGCGGAATCCCAATCTCGGAAACCGACTGGACGCCCTCTTGCGTTATGACCCCTTCGTCCCCGCACAGGGCCACCTTGGTCACGAGCACATCGCCGACCCGGAGCGGGCCTTCGGGATAGGCCCCGGCACAACCGACGTTCCAGACCTGGGCAACCGCAAAGCGCTCCAGGAGGGAGGCGGTCGTGATGGCAGCGTTGACTTTCCCGAGCCCTGTTGTTCCCATGAGCACGGAAAGGTGTGCCAGCTTTCCAACCCAGATGGTTTGGCGCCGAAACGAGAATACCCGGCAGGTTTCCAAAAGTTCGGATAAGGCCATGATCTCCTGGGGAACGGCCCCCAGAATGGCGACATCGACTCCGGCCATCGACTCCATGCAGCGTTTCCTTCACCAGTTGCCCGCGGCAATGTTCAGAACGTTTCTGAACGTCTGACGCCCGATTGTCAAGTCACAATGAACCTGCTATACCCGTGCAGGTGGGAAACATAATGTCTCACCGCAGAGACGCAGAGGTCGCAGAGGAAACAAGAAATTAAATTGCACGTAGCAGTGCAGAGAATTCTTGTTGCGTCCCTCTTCCTAACCTGCGATTTCCAGGAATTCTGTAGGATTTTGCTTTGCTCTCTGCGTCTCTGCGGTGAGTAATGGTTCTTTTCAAAAGGTGAGCATACACGATGAAAGTCTTCGTGGCTAAAACCGCGGGGTTCTGCAAAGGGGTGAAGGATGCCCTGGAGATTACTCTTGAGGCCATTCAGAAGCGCCAGGAGGGGGAAAGGATCTGTACCTTCGGCCCCCTCATTCACAACCGGCAGGTCCTGGCCATGCTCGAAGAGAAAGGAATCCGCGAGGAAAACGATTTAGAAAACTGCAGCGGGAAAAGAGTGGTGATTCGTGCTCATGGGATTCCACCCCATGAGCGGCAGCGGCTGCGCGGCATCAACGCCACCCTCCTGGATGCCACCTGTAAACGCGTAGCAAGGGTTCACGCGGTGATCAAAAGACATGCCCGCCACGGCTTTTACACGGTCATTGTCGGGGATGCGGACCATGCCGAAGTCATCGGTTTGCTCGGATACACGGGAGGCCGGGGCAGAGTCGTCAATCGACCGGAGCAGATAAGCGACCTTCCCGAGGATTGGGAGAAGGTTTTGCTGGTTGCTCAAACCACTCAGAACGAAGAGATCTTCGCCGAAATTCAGGAGCAATTTCTCAAACGCTACCCTCATGGCGTGGTCAAGAACACGATCTGCGACTCGACCCATCAGCGGCAGGCCGAGGTCCGGCAGTTGTGTTCCCAGGTTGAGGCGATGGTAGTGGTGGGCGGGTACCACAGCGGCAATACGCTGCGGCTGGCGGAAATTGGCCGCGAGTGCGGAGTCCCCACCTATTATGTGGAAACGGAAGCGGACTTGAACCAGCAGGAGATGGCCCGTTATTCCTCGGTGGGAGTATCGGCGGGAGCGTCAACCCCCAACTGGATCATCCGGAATGTGGTCCAGTTTTTGGAGTCTATCCAACCCGAATCCTCCGGTTTGCGGGTCAAACTCAAGCGAATCCTGGAAATGCTCGCTTATGCAAATGCCTACGTTGCCCTGGGAGCGGCGCTGCTTTCTGTTGCCGTGCACGCCCTGATGAAGCTTCCCGGCTCCCTGGCGGAAAGCGCCATGGCTGCTTCGTATGCGTTTGCCATGCACTCGTTGAATATCTACCTGGATCGCAATGCGATCCAATTGAATGATCCCGGACGGGCTGCCTTCTACCATCGCTGGCGATCAGCCTTTACCAGAACCAGTGTGGCGGCGTTGGCGATCTCTCTCGGGATTGCTGTCTCTATTGGTTTCATGACATTTTGTCTCCTCGTCGTTTTGATCCTCCTTGGCCTTATTTATGCTGTGCCGGGGATCCTGCCTGCCAGGTGGCGGAAGCTGTCGGCTCTGAAGATCAAGGATATTCCAACCTCGAAGACGTTTTCCATCCCCGTTGCCTGGGCATGTGTTACGGCCATAGCACCCCTGATACCGGCTTTGCACTATTCCTACGTTCAGATGGCGTACGCTTTTTGGGTTGTGTTCCTGGTCGTCCTGGTGCGCACGGCGCTGCTGGATCTCATGGCGGTGCGTGGCGACCGCCTCGTGGGGAGAGAAACCCTGGTGGTCCTGCTCGGAGAAAGGCGAACGACGCATTTCCTTACCTGGATGCTGGCATTGCTGTTGTTTTCCGCGGTCGTCGGGCCCCTGGGGGGGCTCAGTTCAAGCTTTGCCTACGCATTGTTTCCGGTGGCGGCGGCCTATGGGTGGCAGCTTCGGATGTATCGCAAGAGGCGTTTGAAAGAAGATCCTCTTTATGAGACGCTGATCGAGTCGGTCTTGATCGGCTATGGCGCCGCGGCCATGCTGTGGCTCGGATTCAGCGGGTAACCGTCATGTCCGAGGGGCACTCTCCAACCATAACTGGTATTCATCCGGAAACCCATTGCTCGAATCAGACGAACGTAGGGGCGGATTTTATGTCCTCCCGAAATTGGCAATGAATTCAGCGCATGTCGGGAGGGGATGAACCCCTCCCCTACGGTCTAATTCCAAATCTGCGGAGCTTCCGAATGGAAACTAACTAATGAGACCCGGTACAGCTGTACCGAAATGAGTGTCCGAGTTCCTGCCTTCGCGAGAATGACGATGTTACAAAGGGACACTTAATTGTGTGGTGCGATACACAGCTAGCAGCGCTTTTCGGGACTCAGCACTCAGCACTCAGCACTCAGGACTCAGCACTCAGGACTCATAACTCGGGACTACTTTTGAGCCGGTCATGGTAAGCGTCATCATTCCCACCTACAATCGCAGCCACTTGGTAAGGGAGGCGATCGCCTCCGTCCTCGCCCAGCAAGACGCCGCCTTCGAGGTGATTGTTGTGGATGACGGCTCGGTGGACGATACGGCGGCGGCCCTTGCCGGTTTTGGACTGGCCATCCGCGCCATTCAGCAGCCCCACACCGGGGTAAGCTCGGCACGAAACACCGGAATTCGAGCCGCTGTGGGCGAATGGCTGGCATTCCTGGATTCCGATGATCTCTGGCTGCCCCAAAAGCTCCGGATGCAGCTTGACTTCCTGAGCAGGCATCCCCAGTTCAGAATCTGCCAGACCGAAGAAATCTGGATGAGAAACGGGCGTAAACTGAATCCCAAAAAATATCATAAGAAACCGCGCGGCTATGTTTTTTCGCGACTCCTTGAGCGCTGTCTGATCAGCCCCTCGGCGGTAGTCATCCACCGTGAAGTGTTCGAGGCCGTGGGGCTCTTCGATGAATCCCTTCCCGCCTGTGAAGACTATGACCTGTGGCTGCGGATCGGCTGTCGCTATCCTGTCGGGCTTGTCGATGAAGCCTTGACCATCAAACGCGGCGGCCATGCTGATCAGCTTTCCAACACCATCCCGGCCTTGGACCGTTACCGCATCCAGGCCCTGGCAAAACTGTTGGAGCGGGAAACTCTCTCTCCCAGCCAGCGGGAGGCTGCGCTGCAAGCCCTGAGAAAGAAGTGCCGTATTTACAGCGGTGGGTGCAGGAAACGGGGGCGCGAAGAAGAGGCGGAATCCTTCATCCGGCTTCTTGCCGGGCTGGCAGGGAAGGTGGATACCTGAGCTCCCTCAGAACGTTTCTGAATGGGTCCTCCGGATGTCACCCTCGCATGCTCCTGGCGGGGGTCCAGAGAGTCAAAGGCATCTGGATTCCCGCCCAAATGCGGGAATGACGTCATGGGATAATGGACGGTTCATTCTGACGCACTGTACTTGGGGGACTTCCAAAAATAAGAGGCCTTCTTTTACCACGAAGAACACGAAGAACACGAAGAGCACAAAGCGACACGAAGTGATTTCTTCGTGTTTAGAAATGAGGCTGAAATGTGTGCGAGTTGTTTCTGGACAGTTTCTTAATCGCCTTTTTCTCTCCCCTCGCGTCCGCGGAAGACAAGACGAATCGGGGTTTTACCGAGGCCGAAGGCTTCGCGGAACTGATTTGTCAGGTAACGCTCGTAGGAAAAGTGAATCGAGTCCGGATAGTTGCAGAACAGGACGAAGGTTGGGGGTCTGGTCGAGGCCTGGGTGGCATAATAGAATTTGAGCCTGCGTCCTCTTACCACCGGCGGTTCGTGATGCTGTAAGGCCTGCTCCAGGCCGCGATTAAGGATGCCGGTGGTGATCCGTTGGCTGTATTGCTGAAAAACTTCGCGGACGGTCGGAATGATTCTGGCTGCACGCTTGCCACTCAGGGCGGAGAAGGTAAGGATGGGCGCGAATGGAAAAGCCCGGAAGCGATCCCGGACTTCCTCCAGAAAGCGCGCCGTCTGTTTGCCGTCCTTCTCCACGGCATCCCATTTATTGATGCCGATGATGCACGCGCGGTAGCGCTCCTGGATATATCCCGCAATATGAAGGTCCTGGTCGGCAACCCCCTCCGTCGCATCGAGCAGAATGATGCTCACATGGCTCCGGTCGACACTTTGCAGGGCCCTGAGGACGCTGATTTTTTCCAGCCTCTCACGGGTCCTGCCTTTCCGGCGTATGCCCGCGGTATCGATCAGCATGTAGCGGTGTCCCCTGTGTTCGAGCAGGAGTCCACGGAATCGCGAGTGGTGCCGGGACTGGGGCTGACGATGACCCGTTGCGCTCCCAGCAGATGGTTGACAAGGGTTGATTTTCCTACGTTGGGACGACCCACTATCGCCACCCGTATTTCCTCCGCACCGGTATCGTCCCCCGCATCTTGGACCGTCTCCGGAATCGCATCCGCCACGTCCGTCAGGATTTCCCCCACCCCAAGACCATGGGCGGCACTGATCGGATAAATGTTATCAAGCCCCAGCTCATAGAATTCAGGGATGTTTCGCCTCTGTTCCGGACCGTCGATCTTGTTTACGGCAAAGAAAATCGGTTTGGAGGTGCGGCGCAGGAGATCGACCAGAAAGGAATCCTCCGGGTGCAATCCGGTTTTGCCATCCGCAACGAAGACAATGATGTCGGCTTCCTCAAGGGCGATCAAAATTTGTTCCCGTGTCAGGTCCTCCATGCCTGAGCTCTCCAGCGAGACGTACCCGCCCGTATCGACGATGGTGAAGGTTTTTTCCTCCCAGTTGATCTGCGCGTAGTTGCGGTCGCGGGTAATGCCCGGAAGGTCTCCGACCAGAGCCTGGTTTCTCCGGCTCATACGGTTGAAGAGAGTGGACTTGCCAACGTTTGGTCTGCCAACGATCGCTACGATTGCCATTGATTTCTCACTTTTCCACATGCCATCATGCCAGGTGATGACATGGTTGGTCTGATGAATCGGAGTTCAGCCAAGGGCGCCTTCACGGAACACCTAAGGCGCCGCGCTCGGCACTATTTCTTCTTCTTGTTCTCAGTTAATTTGCGGCCAGCCTTTAAAAGGTTATGTGCTTGGGTGGAAATGGTCAAGGTTATTAGATGGTTTTCATTTAAAGGTTTAAAGTTCCAGTGTTTCTGCTATAAGGGCCTGGCATGAAAGTCGGAATGACTTTTTAGAACGAATTGAATGGTTACCTCATGCAAAAAGAACGGACGCCAACTTCAAAGTCGCGTTTCCTGGGGCTTGCGCTGGGAGCTCTGGGCGTGGTCTACGGCGATATTGGCACCAGCCCTCTTTACACCATTAAAGAATGCTTCCATGGGACCCATGCGGTAGAGCCAAATGCGGCCAACATCCTGGGCGTTATGTCGCTGGTTGCCTGGTCGCTCACGATTGTGGTGAGCATCAAGTATATCACGTTCATGATGCGTGCCGACAATCGCGGTGAAGGCGGCATCTTTGCCTTGCTCGCCCTGGTGCCATCCGCTGAGAAACTGGGGTCTAAGCGGGCTCGCGGTATCGTGGTTTTTGCTGCCCTGACGGGGGCTGCGTTGCTTTACGGTGATGGGTTCATCACCCCGGCAATCAGTGTGCTGTCTGCCGTTGAAGGGTTAGAGGTGGCGACCAGTGCGGCGCAAAGCTTTATCGTGCCGCTTACCTGCACGATTCTCTTCCTGCTCTTTCTGGTCCAGCGTCATGGAACGGCGGGGATCGGCAGGGTCTTCGGCCCGATTATGATGATCTGGTTCGCGACCCTTTCCGCGTTGGGAGTGATGCATATCCTGCAGAATCCGCACATTCTGTTTGCTTTCAATCCGGTTTATGCGTTCCGTTTCTTTGCCGAGCATCATGTGCATGGCCTGGTGGTGCTTGGTTCGGTGGTGCTTTGCATCACGGGGGGAGAAGCGCTCTATGCGGACATGGGCCATTTCGGTCGCAATCCCATCCGCATCTCGTGGTTTTCTCTCGTTTTTCCGGCCCTCATCCTGAATTACTTCGGGCAGGGTGCGCTGCTTCTCGAACGTCCGGACCTTGCCGTCAATCCCTTCTACGGTTTGGTTCCCAAGTCGCTGCTCTATCCCATGGTGGGCCTTTCGACGATCGCCACGGTAATCGCGTCTCAGGCGATGATTTCGGGTGCCTTCTCCCTGACCCGGCAGGTGGTGCAGTTGGGATATTGCCCGCGGGTCACCATCGTCCACACGTCTGAGACCACGGAAGGACAGATCTACATCCCGGAAGTGAATTGGATGATGATGATCGTTTGTATCGGTCTGGTGCTGGTCTTCAAAGCATCCAGCGGGCTTGCCGGCGCCTACGGGGTCGCGGTCACGGCCAATATGGGAATTACCTCGGTGGTCTATTTTTTTGTCGCCACAAGGACCTGGGGATGGTCGTTGCGTAAGACGGTCCCCCTGGTAGGTCTGTTCCTCATTTTCGACACCATGTATTTTGGGTCAAATCTGCTCAAATTCTTTGATGGCGGTTGGTTTCCCCTGGCCGTGGCGGCGCTCATCGTCCTGATCATGACCACCTGGAAGGATGGACGGGCAGCACTTTATCAACGCCTGATCAGCTCCCTCATCCCCATTGAGACGTTCCTGAAAGACGTGGCCGGCCATGGTGTGCACCGCGTTTCGGGCACGGCGGTCTTTATGGCGTCATCGTCGAAATTTATTCCTCCTTCCCTCTTGCATCATTTCAAGCACAATCAGGTTTTGCACGAGAGGGTGCTGCTTTTGACCATTCAGGTGATGGATTTTCCTTCGGTGGACGATAGCGAACGGGTGAAGTTTGAGGAACTGGGAGAAGGGTTCCATCGGGTGCTGGCCTATTATGGGTTCATGGAAACCCCCAATGTGCCGCAGATCATGCAGAAGGCTTTGGAAGCCGGCATCATCCCCAGTCTCTATCCCATTAGTTATTATCTGGGACGGGAGACCCTTATTACCACCGGCAAGTCAAAGTTCCTGCGCTGGCGAAAGGCGTTATTTGCGTTCCTGTCTCGAAACTCTCGCAGTGCAATCGATTACTTTGGTATCCCGCCTGGTCGTGTGGTCGAGCTTGGGGTTCAAATCGAAATATAGGCTTGCTCAAAAAATCTTCGCTTTCCATCCCGATCTGGGTTATTGGAAATCTTCACCTGGCGCTCTGGGCGATGCTGGTGGCTGATACGCCTGGTGAGCGGTTGGTTATGATTCGGATTAAGAGGTAGTTGCATGAAGTGACGGCGTTTTGCTGCACCAGAGGCAAACGCCGGTTTTGGGTTGTTCTGTGAGAATTTGTTCACATAACGCGTTATCCTCACTGGCTTTTGGGTGTCCGCCTGCGGACCGTGGCGGGGCGCCCTTGTTTGTTTTACCGAGCCACTTTTTCCATAAATCTCAGCCGCCTCCGGTCCTTCCTGCGGCCCGGCAGGGGTTGAGGGATACCACCCGCCGCATTTCTGAGTCTGTGAAACTTTTTGCTTGACTTGGCATCGCACTTGAAGTTATGAAAATCATGGAGAGTGGTGATGGTAAGGTGATTTCGCAGCAATTCTCTCCGCCCAAATCCACCAGGTGAAGTAATTTGAAAGACACATCCTGCAAGGGTTTTAGGCATTCTCCCCACTGAGCTTTGAGGAGATGTGTTGGTCCCATAAAGGAGGTGATTGATTATATAGGACGCTTTTTTGATTGACGAAGAATTATTCCGGGCAGGCAAATTCATTTTAAGGAGATAGGCAGATGACTGATGGGATGATGGCGGTTGCCATCTTGCTACCACTACTAGCGGGACTTGTCATATTTCTTGTTCGCGACTACTATGCGCGGAATGTCGTTGTTGTCGTAACAGCGCTAACCTTGATTGCTAACAGTATCCTTTTTGTAGTAAAAGGTCCATTTACCTACACCCCGACCGGGTTTAACTGGGGTTTGGTAATAGAAGTGCTTGATTACGCCATCCTGATTTTTTACCTTTACTTGGGCTTTTCATTAAAGAATTGGCTGGTGCTCATATTCGCGATCACTCAGTTGATTCCGCTCGCATACTTCGAATTCGTGATGAAAGCCCATGTTGAGGTCGCTCCGGCTTTTGTTGTCGATAACCTGGCGATCATCATGTGCCTCGTTATTTCCATTGTAGGCTCGCTTATCTGTATCTATGCATTGCGCTACATGTATGATCATGAACATCATGCTCATGTGGAAAAATCCAGACAGTCCAGGTTCCTTTTCTGGCTGGTTTTGTTCCTCGGGGCCATGAACGGTCTCGTTTTCGCCAACAATTTGGTCTGGTTGTACTTCTTCTGGGAAGTCACCACCATGTGCTCCTTCATGCTGATCTCCCACGATAAGACAGAAATCGCCATAAAGAACGCGGCGCGGGCTCTGTGGATGAACTCCACGGGTGGCACGGCGTTTATTATTGCGATCATTTATCTGTATGTCACCCAGGGAGGCGCGGCCGCCCTGTCCATGCAGAATATCATTGGCGGGACTCTTCAGAGTACGCTTCTGCTGCTGCCGGTGGCGCTGCTCTGCTATACCGGCTGTACCAAAGCCGCCCAGATGCCGTTCCAGTCCTGGCTTCTGGGAGCCATGGTGGCACCCACACCGGTCTCCGCGTTGCTCCATTCGAGCACCATGGTCAAAGCCGGCGTTTATCTCGTGCTCAGGCTTGCTCCCGCTTTTGCCGGGACCTATGTGAGCACGGCCGTTGCCATTGTCGGCGCCTTTACCTTCTTCGGCACCTCAGCCCTGGCCATCAGTCAGTCAACGGGCAAGCGCGTGCTTGCTTACTCGACCATCGCCAACCTGGGCTTGATCATCGCCTGTGCCGGAATCAACACGCCACTCTCGATTGCCGCGGCCATCCTGCTCATTATCTTCCACGCGATCTCCAAAGGTATGCTCTTCCTCTGCGCCGGCACCATCGAGCACCTGATCTGGAGCCGAGATATCGAAGACATGGAAGGCCTTGCCGCCAAAGCGCCGCTCACTACCCTTATTACGGCCCTGGGCATCCTCTCCATGTTCCTTCCTCCTTTCGGTATGCTCCTGGGCAAATGGATCGCTCTCGAAGCCGCTTACCGAATTCCCCTGGCGGCCGTCCTGTTTGTTCTGGCAAGCACCATGACGATTGTCTTCTGGACCAAATGGTTGGGACGGCTCCTGCAGGTCCTGCCAAAATTGGGATGGCCTTTCGAAAAGCTTTCGCTGAGCTACTCGGTTCCGCTGTGGACTCTTCTGGTGGGGATTTTCGTCGTCGGCATCGGGGTTGCGCCAATTTATCAGAACTTTGTTGCCTCCGCGGCGCATAACGTCATCTCCGGCACCCAGATTTTCGCTTCAGGCTGGGACAACATGTCCCTATCAGGTACATCCGTAACCGTTAAGGGGCTTTTAGGGTACTTCCCGGTATGGGCTTTGTACGCGGTCTTTGGTATCGCGGTTCTCTTGCCTCTCATCTTTGTCGGGCTGAAGCCTACCGAATTGCGCCCGGTATACATGTGCGGTGAGCAGTCCGGCGCCATGGATGCGGATGAATATTTGGCAGAAGCCGATACAAAGACAAAAGTCATTCTTGGCGGCTATTATTTCCAGGATAGTCTGGGTGAAAAGACCTTGAATCCTGTTGTAAATACAATAGCTATCTTACTTCTGGTGATCATGATTGGATGCGGGGTGATTCTGAAATGATGAAACAATTGTTTCTCTTGATTGTTACAATCGTTGTTGCGCCCATTATCGGAGGCTTGCTCTTCGGGATCGACCGGAGAATCACTGCTCGCCTGCAGGGTCGCTATGGTCCTCCTATTTTGCAGCCGTTCTACGATTTCTTTAAGCTGATTGGGAAAGAACGTATCGCCGTCAGTCGGCTGCAATTTGTGTGGATTTATGCGTATCTGGTTTTCATGGTAGCCAGTCTGCTTTGCCTGGTCTTCCAGTCGGATTTTCTGGTCCTGGTTTTTCTCCTCGGATTTGCCGGTGTTGCGCTGGTGCTGGGTGGATTCAGCACGAAATCTCCCTATTCTCATTTTGGAGCAAACCGGGAGCTGCTCCAGATCATGGCGTATGAGCCCGTACTGCTGCTTCTGGCGATTGGGATCTACGCCCAGAATGGGACCTTTCTCATCAGCGAGATTTTCAACCAGTCAAGGCCCTTGATTTATAGTCTGTGGCCCTTGTTCATTGCCGTTCTGTATGTTCTAACAATAAAGATGCGCAAATCGCCTTTTGACATATCGACTTCGCATCATGCGCATCAGGAAATCGTAAAGGGGGTGACCACGGAATTCTCTGGTCCGTACTACGCTCTCTACCAGTTGGCTGAATGGTATGAAATTGTGTTGGTGCTGGGGATTGTCGCCCTGTTCTGGACGAATCCTCTCTGGGTGGGTATCTTGATTGCGCTGGCTGCATTCTTACTCGAATTGCTGATCGATAACATCGCTGCGAGAATGACGGCCCCATGGATGGTGCGCTTAAGCTGGACGGTTGGATTGATTCTCGGAGTTCTCAACATTGCTTATATTTATTTCACCAAGGGGGTATCGTAAGAGACATGGGTCTGATACATAATTCTCGCATAAAATCACCCTGGATTATGCACTTCGATAACAGCTCATGCAATGGCTGTGATATTGAGGTGCTCGCCTGTCTGACTCCTCTCTATGACGTGGAACGCTTCGGCATCGTCAACATGGGTAACCCGAAGCATGCCGATGTTTTGCTGGTCACCGGGCCGGTAAACAGGCGTACGGCGCGGGTGCTCAGGAATTTGTATGAGCAGGTCCCCGGTCCGAAAATGGTCATCGCTGTCGGGACCTGTGCCTCCACGGGCGGTGTTTTTCACAACTGCTACAATGTGCTTGGTGGTGTTGACAAGGTCATTCCCGTGGATGTCTATATCCCGGGCTGTTCCGTGCGTCCGGAAGCGATCATCGATGGTGTCGTATTAGCCTTGCAGAAACTAGCCAGCGCCAACCTATGAGGTAGTGAGCACATAATGGAAAACATAATACAGATTACCAAAAACGACATTGTGAATGAAGGCAAAAAGTTATTGGATGCGGGAGCGAAGTTCGTTACCGCGGTTTGCAATGACCAGGATGAGAAGCTGGAGGTGACCTATTTCTTCAGCGCCAACCGCGGGGTCAATTTAACGTGCCTGCGCTACACCGTGGGAAAGGATGAGGAAGTCCCAAGCCTCACCGGGGTCACCCTTTCCACCCTGCTGATCGAAAACGAAATGAAAGAGCTGTTTGGGCTGAAGGTCAAGGATCTGGCCATTGACTATGGCGGACACCTGATGCTGGCCCATGACAGCCCGACGACGCCTATGTTGAAACCGAAGAAGGTTGCGGTTGAGGCTGGGGCTGAGTCGAAAGGAGACAGTTAATGGCTACACGTACGACAGTACCATTTGGACCCCAGCATCCGGTGCTGCCGGAACCGGTACAGTTGCGGATCACCTACGAAGATGAGAAGGTTGTGGAGGTTGTGCCGGTTATCGGTTATGGCCACCGGGGAATAGAAAAGGCATGCGAACTGAACGAGTATGCCAAGAACATCTATCTTTGCGAGCGTGTTTGCGGGATCTGCAGTTACCAACACAGCGAGTCGGTAGTGCTGGCAATGGAACAACTGTGGCCGCTTGATATCCCCCCCCGCACAAAATACCTGCGTACGATCTGGGCGGAGATGTGCCGGACTCACAGTCATTTGCTCTGGTTGGGGCTGTTTGCGGATGCCTTCGGGTACGAAAGCATGTTCCTGCAATTCTGGCGCATCAGAGAGAAAGTGCTTGATATCCTCGAACAGACTGCCGGGCACCGGGTCATCCAGTCGGTGAACGTTGTCGGTGGGGTGAGACGGGATATCGATGACGCCCAGAAGAAAACCATTATCGATACCCTGAATCTCGTTCGGAAGGCAAGTGACGACCTGGTGAACGTACTCATCAACGACTACACCGTTAAATCCAGGACCGTGGGTGTCGGGGTTATGACGAAAGAACAGGCCATGGCGCTGGGATGCGTCGGGCCCACTTTGAGGGGTAGCGGAGTCAGTGAGGATGCTCGCTTAACCAAGTATAGCGCCTATGGTGAGCTCAATTACGAGCCGATCGTGGAAACCGCTGGCGACTGTTATGCCCGCATGCTGGTCAGGGCCAGGGAGCTCTTCCAGGCTATCGATCTGCAAATGGAGGCGCTCAGCAAACTGCCGGAAGGTGAGATTGCCGTAAAAGTCAAGGGCAGTCCGCCGGCCAATGAAGCGGTCGTGCGCACCGAGGCGCCCCGTGGAGAGCTCTACTATTACGCCAAGGGGAACGGCACCCGCCACCTCGAACGCATGAAGATACGCACACCGACCTTTGCCAACCTGCCCTCAGTGCTCATCCTGCTGCCTGGTTGTCAGCTCGCGGACGTGCCGGTGAATATCCACTCTCTTGACCCATGCATCTCCTGTACTGAGAGATAAGAAGCGAAAGGAGCGTTGAGCGAATGGCGTTGATGTTACCCACCATTCTGAGGAATTTTTTCGGTGGACCGGCAACGAGGATGTATCCGGTTCAGGTGCGTGAGCCTTTCGAAAATGCTCGGGGCCACATTACCTTTAACGACGACAAGTGCATGCTGTGCAGCTTATGTGCCACGAGATGTCCCGCTGATGCGATTTCCATCGATAAGGAAAAGCGGACGCTGACCTTCTATCCGGCCCGCTGTATCGTTTGTGAAGTCTGTGTTCTCGCTTGTCCGGGGGATGCCATCGACTTGGTCTTCAAGTGGCGTACCCCTTTTTACACCAAGCCGATTGAGGTTCACGAGGCGCGAGGCAAGCGGCCGCGCACGCCAATTTAAAGAAGGCAGAAGGCAAGAGTTATCGCTGGGCGGCGGCGGGCGTGAAGAAAACTGGTGCTGCCCAGCCCTGAACAATGAAAGAGCAGGCAAAGGAGGGTTTCCGTTGCCTGCTCTTTTTGTTCCTGCAAAGGGATGGGCGCTCGTGGCTCTACGAAAGGAAGGGGTAAAGGAACCTCGCCCTTGGGATAATGAATCTGGAAAAGAGCATTGCCCGCCCTTTCCGCCAGAGAAAAAAGGCAACGGGTTGGGGTTTGGCTGCGCTAATGAGAGGCGGTCTTGCCTTAATCCTCATCCTTGTAAACCGCACTGCAGACGATCACATCATCCACCTTCTGAAAATAAGCCATTTTGGGTAGCACTCGGTTTCTTCTTGGGTGATACCATTTGTATTCCACCCAGCCGCTACCTTGAGCGTTGGCGGTAGACACGATCTCTCGGTCGAAGAGCTTGCCATCCGCATCTTTAACGTCAATGAAGTCGATCCCCACAAATCGTTCGTTGACGCCGTGCGCAAGCATTGTGCCTGTAGAGCTCAATACAAAGATATACATTTCACCTTGAATAAACATGCCGTTGGGATTCGAGAATTCGGCCAACGCAACCTGTTTGCCAACCGCTTTGTAAAACTTTATCGCCTGTTCCACCCAGTACTTTGCATAATCTTCCGGTCTTTCCTCCATGTGGTCCTCCATTCTTGTATTGTGATTAGCACGATGATCCTCATTACTCGTGGCGATTATGAGCGCGTATCATGATTTTGTCAAGGCTGGTGGAGCGTTGTGATGGGGTCGAAAGGGGCTTATCGGACGCGACAGGCCGGCATGCATGTCCCCAAGCTGTGAAGCCGTTGGAGCATCATGACTGCCTTGTGGCCAAAAGGACCTCACCGCTGATCTCATAATTTTTTATGAGGGCGCAAGGAGAAGAAACAGCCGCTCGTTGCCGGGATGCGAGGCGTAAGGAGGAGCATGACGGCTATTGAAATGATGAAGGTTGTCACCGCACCGATGCTTTGCTATATTGAATTCTATCAGGTGCCTAGACACACGCCGGGGCCGTGACTGATTACTTCCTCTCGGCGATTCTGCTAAACCCTCGAAGAGGAGCGCAGCCAAAAATGGAGAAGAGAAAGAGACTTTGTTTCGCTGTTACGATAATTATCTTCATGCTTTTTCTGATTTCGACCATGCTTGAATCCAGTGCCTGGGCAAGGGCCGGAGGAGGGGGATCATCGGGCAGTCGCGGCAGTAGGAGTTTTTCGACGCCCAGCATGCCATCCAGCCCCTCTCCCAGCAGACCATCGAGCACTCCGGGCTCCGGGATCGGCGCTCCGGGATCGAGTAGTTTTCCGGGTCCTGCCAACCAGCCTTCTTCGGGGTGATTCAGTCGCAGTCCGTTCCTGCAGGGATTGGCCGGAGGCGTTGCCGGCGGGTTTCTTGGCAACATGCTCTTTGGCAGCAGGGGAGGTTACGCCAGTGGGCCTGGCGGCCTCTGGTGGAGGCGGCGGGATAGGGCTTTTCGATATCATCATTCTGGCCTTGCTGGGTTACTTCGGCTGGAAATTTTATAAGAGATGGCGACTGCAAAAGGAAACGGCTTCATTCTATGGCGATGTGGTCTCCTCCCGGGCCGAGACGCCATACGGACCCGCGCCTGGTGCTTCCTACGGCGGGGCTTTTCAGAACGTTCCCGGCACCTACGATGACGACCTGGATCGAGGTCTGGATCAGATCCGCCGGATCGATCCCGGATTTAACGAGGAAGCTTTCAAGGAGCTCGTACAGGACATGTTCTTCCGTATCCAGGCGGGATGGATGAACCGCAGCCTGGAAGGAATTGAAAACATGCTGACGGCGGAGATGTCCGGTTTTTTCCAGAGTGAATTTGAGCAAGATGAAGCAGCAAGGCCGGAGCAACCGGCTGGAAAATATTGCCGTCAGAAAAGTTGAGATCAGCGAAGCCTGGCAGGAAACTGGGCAAGACTACGTGACCGTACTCTTTACCGCCAACCTTCTGGACTATACGCGTCGATGACAAAACCGGGCAGGTCGTCGCAGGCGACAAGCTCAATCCGGTAAAGTTCCAGGAATTCTGGACTTTCTGCCGCGACGTCGGCGGTTCCAGGTGGCAGTTATCCGCGATTAATCAGATGGGAGAGCCGACGGCACGCCACTGAGAAGGCTTTGGGATCGAAGAGAGGGTTCGTTTCCAGATCTTTCATGAAATAGTCACATTCTTCCTTTTCAAAGACGCGACAGGGATTGGAGCGCCACGGGTGAATGGCGCAAAGGCTTCGCCCCGAGGCGTTGAGCTCCCAAAGGAAGGCACAGAAGCGATGGCCTCTTCCCAGGCCGTCGCCGAAAATGTGCCGCCAGCGCAGAGGGATGGCTGTCTCGGGTGGAAAATCAGGAAGACCGCTGGCAATTTCACAACAACCTCCACAGTGGCGGCAATAGCCCGATGGTAAGAAGGGACCCTGGCGGATAGACCGTATCTGCGTTCGCCATCCATCTTCCTCCCGCCTCGCCATGATCCATTTTCGCACCGCGAGAAAAATGCGGGCTCGTTCGTCGAGCAGCCTGAGCAGGCGGTTGTTCTGAACCCGCCGACAACCTTGCATCCACCCGGTTTCCTTTTGAAGAGTCAGCACGTTACGAAGAAAATAGGTAATCGGAAAGCAACGATTTTTCAGGGCCGATGCGGTCACCGGGGTGATCCGGCCAAGCTTGCGGGCCCTCCCGAGCGATCGGAGAATGGCTTTACGGGTTTTCTCTGCGTCGGTCACCCCGTCTTTCGACCTGGTGACGTGTGCGCTCATGAGGCACGGTGGGGGTGAAGGATTTCCGCCTCGGCCGGCCGCACATAGAGAGGAACAGCAGTGACCGGGTCCTCTACCTGCTGTTCCTCGAATCTCTTGCGCGCCAGTTCTCCCACGTGGCTTGCCCGGATGATATGAAAGGGACTGGAAGCCGCCATTGCCCAAGGTCCAAGTCTTGCTGAAAACAATTCCTGACATAGCGGCCAGCCATCGCCACAGAAGATGGTGGGACGCTCTATTCTTTCCATGATCTGTTCAGGAGAGGCCACCTGGGAGGGCGTTGAAGGCTGGATTGCACCTTGTGCGTCGGGCTGATAGAAGGCGAAGTATATCTCGCTTTTGCGGGCGTCGATGAGAGGGCAAATCGGATGGGCGGCAAAACCGAAAGGGGCGGCAAGAGCATCCAGTGAAGAAATCCCCGCAAAAAGTTTACCGGTAGCCCAGGCAAGCGTCTTGATCGTCGTCACCCCAATGCGCAAACCGGTGAAGCTCCCGGGACCGATGGTTACGGCGAAGCCGTCGAGAGAGTCGATGGTCCATCCAAGCTCGCTCAGGAATAGGTCGATGTTCTTGAGCAGGCGGCGGTTGTGAGTCTGAGAGGACTGCAGCGTCCACTCGGCCATCACGCGAGCGCCCTCGAGCAGAGCAATGCTCCCCGACGCTGTCGAGGTGTCAACGGCAAGGATTCTCATAGGGGAGCAATCTTCCCTGTCCTGGGGACAGTTGCCTTGTGCCAGCCGGTCCTAAGGCAGAAAATCCGGCTTGTGTCCGGGCATCAAGCGCATGATGTCATTGTAAAATACGAAGACCATGAGGACGAGGAGAAGGAGCATCCCGGCTTTTTGCGCCCATTCGATTTTCTTTTGACCAAGGGGCCGGCCGAGCAATCCTTCAATCAGAAAGAACAGGATATGGCCTCCGTCGAGAACGGGGATGGGAAGCAGATTCAAGACGGCCAAATTCACGCTGATCAAGGCGATGAAATGGATCAGATTGAGTAATCCTTCATTTGCCTGCTGGCCTGCCATTTGGGCAATCAGAATCGGCCCGCCTAAAGTCTTGACGGAAACGACGCCCTCCAGGAGCTTCCCGATGGTGACGACAAAAAGCTTGCTCAGATGCCAGGTCTGAACCAGGCTGTAATAGACGGCATAGAGGGGATTGGCCTCCTTCATGACAATTTTGCCGGAAGCGGTAATGCCAATCACGGCGCGTTTGATGGGCTCCCCAAAGATGTTATTCACCTCAGTCACCCGGGGAGTGACTTTGATCATCATCGGTTCCCCACCGCGTTCGATTTGAAGCGACAGCGGCTGTACTCCGAGTCTTTCGATGAGCCCGGAAAGCTCTTCCCAGTCCCTGATTGCATTTCCGTTGATGGTGGTGACTTTATCCCCGGCGATGAGACCCGCCTGCTCAGCCGGTGAGTTGGCGCTTACGGACCCGATTTCCGGGGTGAGTTGGGGGATGCCGGAAAAGGCGTAAATAAGGGCAAAGATGATAATAGCGAGAAGGAAATTCGAGAACGGACCGGCCAGCACGATGGCGATTCGCTTGGCAACCGGTTGAGACGAAAAGCTGGTGGCCCGCTGCGCTTCATCGATCTCTTCTCCCGGTTCCTCACCCAGCATCTTGACGTAGCCCCCCAGTGGAATGAGGGACACACAGTAGTCCGTATCGCCCCGCTTGAACCCGAAAAGCCTGGGTCCAAAACCCAGTGAGAAACGAAGCACCGTCACTCCGGACCGCTTGGCCACCAGGAAATGGCCCAGTTCATGGACGAAAATCAATAACCCCAAAACGACAATGGTGGATAAGATTGTAGTTACCAAGATGCGATCCTTGTTTTATGAGTCAGTTTGAACACGTCGTCAGCCTTTGCGCTTCCTGCCGCGCCCACTGTCAGCCTTCAGAATGGCTTCGAGAGTCAGCGAAGGGGCAACCCGATGAGATTTCATGACCGTTTCGATGACCTGCGGAATCTCCAGGAACGTGATGCGGCCATCCAAAAAGGCATCCACCGCAACCTCATTCGCCGCATTCAGCACCGCCGGCAGGGTCGAGCCGCGTCGGCAGGCTTCATAGGCAAGGCGCAAGCACGGGAATTTCTCCTCATCGGGAGGATAAAAGTTCAGGTTCCGCAGGCGGAAGAGGTCCAGGGGCGGGCCCTCTACCGGCAGACGTTCCGGGTAGGCCAGAGCATAGGCAATGGGAATTTTCATGTCCGGAATTCCCATCTGGGCGATGACCGACCCGTCGATATACTCCACCATGGAGTGGACAATACTCTCCGGATGAATATGAATGGCAATCTGCTCCGCCGGGACGCCAAAGAGCCAGTGCGCTTCGATGACTTCCAACCCTTTGTTCATGAGGGTGGCGGAGTCGATGGTGATCTTCCTGCCCATGGTCCAATTGGGATGGCGCAAGGCTGCCTCGGGCGTCACCGCCGCCAGTTCGTCGGGCGTTTTGGCGAAAAAAGGTCCCCCCGATGCGGTAAGCAGAATGCGCTTCAAAGCTTCGCGATGGTTCCCCTGAAGCGCCTGAAAGATAGCGCTGTGCTCGCTGTCCACTGGGAGGATATGAATGCCTTTGGACTTTGCGAGCCGCATGACGATTTCGCCGGCGATCACCAGCGTTTCTTTATTGGCCAGGGCCAGGTCCTTGCCGGCTTCGATGGCGGCGAGGGTAGGCAGGAGCCCCGCAGCCCCCACCATGGCGGAGACCAGCATCCGGGATTGCGGGCAGGCGGCTACACGCTCGTACCCTTCCCGGCCGAAGAGCACCTCCGGTTGATGGCTCTGTAACTGGAAGCGCTGCTGCAACTGCACGGCGAGGTGCTGATCGAGGACGGAAACCAGCGAAGGCCGAAAGACCTTGATTTGCTCGCAAAGCAGATCGATATTGCGGCCGGCGGCGAGCGCGACGACTTCAAATCGCTCCGGAAATTGCCGGACCACATCGAGTGTGCTTACGCCGATGGAGCCGGTGCTTCCGAGAATACTGAGGGCCTTTTTTGTCATCATCGTTTAGAGTAATCTTGCCGTGTTCCACACCAAATAAAAAAAAGTTGCCGGAATTACAAAAAGCAAGCTGTCCAGCCGGTCCAAAATGCCACCATGGCCCGGGAGGAGCTCGCTGGAATCCTTCCTCCCGGCCATCCGCTTGATCATGGATTCAATGAGATCGCCGCCCTGACCCAGTAAGGCCAGGACCCCACTGAGAAGCAGGATTTCCCACGTCTCTATCCCCTTGAAAAAGAGTGTCCCATAAACCATACCCACCAACACACTGGCAAACAAGCCTCCCAGCGCGCCCTCAATCGTTTTCTTTGGGCTCACGGCCTCATACAATTTATGACGTCCAAGATGCCGGCCGCTGTATAACGCTGCAATGTCATTGGCAGCATTGACAAAGAACAAGGTAAAGGACCCACAAACTTCCCTCCGGAAGCCGACCAATCAGTAATACATAGGACAGAAGGTAAGGGATGTAAAGCCAGCCCAAGCAGAGGTGAGCGACAGCGAGGGAGTCCGGCAGGGTCCAGCGGCGAGGAAGCCAGAAGGCCCAGAAAACGCGGCGAGAAAGATGGTGATGAGGGCGCAATGAAGTCCTGTAAATCCTCCCCAGGAGGCCGCCAGAGGCAACAGCAAACCTGCCAGGATGAAATACGCCTGCCATGGCCGGGACAAGGGCTCATGAAAAATCATCCGCTGCAGTTCCCAGAGGCCGATTCCGGACAGCAAGCCCGACGAGGAGACACAACATCCAGTAGGGACCGGCAGCCAAGGCGACGAGCAGCGGCACTCCGAGAAGCAGTCCCGGTGACCAGGCGCTGCTTATGTGAGTCGAGCTGATGCCAATTCCACATTGTTTATAAGGGCTTAGCCTTGCCTGTTCGAGATTTCGTTTGGCGAACCTGTTCGCTGGTTTTTCCAAAACGGCGTTCTCTTCGCTGGTACTCGCACAAGGCTTCGATAAATTGGGGTTCTCTGAAATCAGGCCACAACACCCTGGTGATGTAAAGCTCCGCGTACGCCAGTTGCCACAGCAGGAAATTACTGAGGCGATATTCGCCCCCCGTGCGGATCATCAGGTCAGGGTCAGGGAATTCAGCGGTGAAAAAGTATTGGGAAAAGCGCTCAGAGGAAAGCTCGTGCAGGTCGCATTTGCCCTGCTGAACCTCAGCCGCAAACAGTCTTGCGGCCCTGGTGATCTCCTGCCTTCCCCCGTAATTGATGGCCAGACTCAGGTGAGTTTATCGTAGTGTGCGGTTTCCGCCACCGCCGCCTGGAGTTCCTCCGCCACATCCTTGGGAATGCCTTCCACGTCCCCAAGGTGACGCAATCGTATCTCTTTTTCGATGATCTCCGGCAACTGAGATTTCAGAAAACTTTTGAGAAGCCGCCACAGGGCCTTCACCTCCCGATCCGGCCGCTGCCAGTTCTCTTTGGAGAAGGCGTAAAGCGTCAGATAGGGAATCCCCAGTCTCCGGCAACAGCTCACGATCTCCCGCACGGAATTGCTTCCCTCACGGTGTCCAAAGATGCGACTGCGGTTGCGCTCTCTGGCCCAGCGTCCATTGCCGTCCATGATCACGGCGATATGGCGTGGAAGTCTCTCCGGATCGAGCGGTGGCGTCATCAAATTTCCAGGATCTCTTTTTCTTTCAGAGTGTAAAGGGCGTCGATCCTTCTTTATGAAATCATCCGTGACCTTTTGAGTCTCCTCCTGGGCCCGGAACTGCTCATCTTCGGAGATCTCTTTGTCCTTTTTGAGATCTTTGATCATGTCATTGGCATCCCGCCGAATATTGCGCACGGCAACCTTGGCTTCCTCGGCCATCTTCTTGACCACTTTGACCAACTCTCGACGCCGCTCGGTGGTCAGGGGAGGAATGTTGATCCGGATGAGCTTGCCATCATTCATTGGCGTGAGGCCCAGCTCGGATTTCAAGATGGCTTTTTCAACCTCGCCGATGATGGAAATATCCCAAGGCTGGATCATGATCGTGCGGGGATCAGGTATCGTAAGCGTCGCCAATTGGCTAAGGGGAGTCGAGGTGCCGTAATATGCCACTCTGATCCCGTCCACCAGGGAAACCGATGCCCTTCCTGTGCGCAGTTTCCTGTAATCACGTTCGAGGCTTTCCAGAGCCTTATTCATGCGATCTTCGGCGTCCGCATAAATATCATTCAACATGAACGATTCCCTCCACCACGGTCCCTATTGGTTCTCCCAAAATAACCTTTTTGATATTGCCCTTGTTCCTCAAGTTGAAAATCACAATCCTCATATTCTGTTCTCTTGCGAGCGAAATGGCAGTGGCGTCCATGACTCTGAGGTTCTTCTGCAGGACTTCGGTGTAAGTGATCCGGTCATATTTACTGGCAGAAGGGTCCTGCTCGGGATCCGTCGGATAGACGCCATCCACTTTGGTGGCTTTCATCAGGATTTCCGCTCCAATCTCGATGGCCCGCAGAGCGGCGGTGGTGTCGGTGGTGAAAAACGGGAGTCCGGTTCCGGCAGCAAAGATGACGATTCTGCCCTTTTCCAGGTGGCGAATCGCCCGGCGCCGGATATAGGGTTCCGCCACCTCGGTGATGTCGATTGCCGACTGCACGCGGGTGGGGATTCCGAGTTTCTCCAGGGCCTGCTGCAGAGCCAGGGCATTCATCACCGTGGCCAGCATCCCGATATAGTCGGCAGTGGAGCGATCCATGCCCTGGGAAGCCCCGGAAATCCCGCGAAAGATGTTTCCGCCACCGATCACCAGGGCAATCTCAACACCCAACCCATGGATCTCGCGAATTTCCTCCGCTATTTGTCGGAGAACAAGGGTGTCAATCCCGTACGACTCCTTCCCCATCAGCGCTTCACCGCTCAATTTGAGGAGAATCCGACGATACAGAGGGTGTTCGGTCTGGCTCATTGCTGGCATCCGTTCCGGACATGGGAACCAGAAGGTGGGCATAGCCCACTCCTTCTCTTTCCCTGATCTAAAATCCTATTCGCCGAGCTGGTACCGGGCGAACCGGCGAATGATGATCTTTTCTCCGATCTTCGCGACCAGTTCGTTCAGATAATCCTGAATGGTTTTGTCCGGATCTTTGACGTAAGTCTGCTGCAGGAGGACGCACTCTTCATAGTATTTGCGCATCTTGCCGTCCACCATCTTTTCCAGAATATTTTCGGGCTTTCCGGTTTCTTTGGCCTGAGCCATATAAATGGCTCGTTCCCGCTGAATGACGTCTTCCGGGATGTCCTCCTGCTGGATCGCCAGGGGATTGGCCGCAGCAATCTGCATCGCAATATTTTTTGTGAACTCCAGAAAATCCTCGCTTTTTGCCGCAAAGTCGGTTTCACAGTTTACTTCCACCAGGACCCCGATGCGTCCGCCGCCGTGGATGTAGGCATGGATCATCCCCTCGGAAGCTTCTCTGCCCGAGCGTTTCATGGCTTTGGCCAGCCCTTTTTGGCGGAGGAAATCGACGGCCTTTTCCATGTCCCCTGCGTTCTCCTGAAGGGCCTTCTTGCAGTCCATCATTCCAGCGTTCGTCTTATCTCTTAAATCCTTGACCATTCCAGCGGTTATTTCCAAAGCACTTCTCCTTCCTAAGGTGGATCTTTAGTGACAGATGCCTTATGATCCGCGCAGTCTTCCTCGCGCCTGGGGAAGACTCCAGCGGAGGGCGGGTTTTCCAACCCGCCGCTTACGGCCTTCCCCTTACCAGGAGAAGACTTTCCAGAAGCCTGCGCGGCATCGTGTCGGCTTTGAATCTGACAGGTTCTTTGCAGCGAGAAGGCCGGGCAAGCCTCTGTTCATCCCTTCAATGAGCAACCATCACTCACTCAGCTTCCGTTTCAGGTTTCGGGCAGGGGATTCACGATCTCCACTTCCGGCCCGCTTTCTTCCTCACTCAGGATTTGTCCCGCCGGGACCTCTTCATAGGAAGGAAGCTCCTTGTCCACAAAGGCCTGCTGGCTTTCTGCGTAGCGCTGCCGTCCTTCGACGCAGGCATCGGCAATTTTCGAGGTGACCAGGCGAATGGCCCGGATGGCGTCGTCATTTCCAGGAATGGGATAGTCGATCACATCGGGATCGCAATTGGTATCAACAACTGCCACCACGGGAATGCCGAGTCGGTTGGCTTCCAGAACCGAAATATTTTCCCGGTTCGTGTCCACCACAAAAAGCGCTCCCGGCAACCGGGTCATGTCCTTGATGCCGCCCAGATTCCTTTCCAGTTTTTCTCGTTCGTTCTGCAGCTGGAGGATTTCCTTCTTGGGGAAACGGTTGATGCTGCCATCCTCGACCATCGCATCCAGTTCCTTCAGGCGGTCGATTCTTAACTTGATGGTTTTGAAATTGGTGAGCATCCCGCCAAGCCAGCGCTGATTGACATAGTACATGCCGCACCGTTGCGCTTCTTCCTGGATGGTGTCCCGGGCCTGCTGTTTGGTGCCGACGAAGAGGACGCTTTCGCCCGCGGCGGCCGCTTCGGTGACGAACTGGTAGGCCCCATGGAAAAGCCTGACCGTGCGCTGCAGGTCGATGATGTAAATGCCGTTGCGAGCGCCAAAAATGAACGGCTTCATCTTGGGATTCCAGCGGCGGGTCTGATGCCCGAAATGGACCCCGGCTTCCAACAGTTGTTTCATTCCGACAATTGCCATCGTATTCCTCCTTCTGGTTTTAGCCTCCACCCCCGTTTCATGCCGGTTTTGACAAGCGACCGGACACCAAAAGGTCCAAGGGGTGTGCGATTTGATTAAATCAGGGTTGTTTAACATGTTTGCTGAATGCGGAGCAACTGAAAAATCAAGATATTGGGTGCGGAGCGATCCCGGCTGACCCAATTCCCATGGTTTATGGAGTCTAGACCAACGCGGCAGCAACTCTCATCCAATCCTCGTGGGCACGATAAAGCGCTGTGCCCACCCTACGATACGCTGTTCCTCGCAGGGATCTATCTGACGTGGGGGGAACGTCTTTCGATGTCCACCGAAACTGGCAATTGGGAGGAAATCTCCGGGTGGGAGCAACATGGAAAGCTCAGAGGATCACGGATCTTATCTCCGGGGCTCCGTCCCCGAAGCCCCTGAGGTCTATCGCCATTTTGCCATTAACTTCCAAGCTGAAAAATTCTCAGCCGTCTAAACTGGACTATCATCTACCCTGGGCTGCTTTGTTCCATCTCATGAACCAGACAACTGATCCTGATAAAAGCAGTACGAAGAACAGCATACCCAGGCCGGTCATGGTGGGGACAGGTGCTGTCATTTGAACCGTGGCACTGGCAGATTGTGAAACTTCCGTTTCCCGGTAATATCCCGTGGCGGTTGCGACGTTTGTTATCTTCGAGTTGATCTCCGCAAAATAGATGCAGGTATAAGGCTCAGACTCGGGCGCAGGCAGAGAGAAGACGCGCCCCCGCAAGGGAAAGGACCAGATACGCTGTCGTTCAGGCTGACATTTTGGAGATCAACATCGCCCACATTGGAGACGATGATTTGATAGTAAACGGTCGAGCCCTGTATGACACTCAGGAAAGGCTCAAAAGGTCCACTTGGCGATAAGGAGGCCCCCTTTGTTACCTTGAGAGCAGGATTTGCCGGCGGGGCACAGGGCCCGCTCAGGTTGTACCAAAAACCGAGGATGGTGTAGTTGTCGATCCGGATCGTACCGGCGATATCGCCGTCAAGAAAGAGCCCGAAACCCGCGACGATGCCGCTGGTCGGCAGCGTTTGTCCCGGATCTCGGATGCGGCCGGCGCTGGGAATAGCAATATCATAAATTCCATAGGTTTTTCCCGCCAACTGATAGAGGTGGGTTTCCCACACGTTGGAATTCCACCGGTTATTGCCACCGTCATAGGTCATGTCCGTTGTCTGGGTCGTGAAGTAGTCATCGGAAACGTACCAGGTGCCGCCGATTAGAATGGCCGTGCGCATCTTGCTCTTGTTGCGACATGCCTGATCGGGCTGCGAAGAACCATTGCAGCTGCAACTGCTGCAATCGAAACTGTTCTTGCTGTCCCAACTGATCGAGGTGATATTCGCGACAGGCACGTTCAGTTCCGTTGTGTAGAGCAGGATGTCATGAGTCTTGGGGGACCAGAACAGATTACTGTCCGGAGCTGATGTATTGGAGCATGAATTGACGCCGGCGGTCGAGGGGGGCAGGGTCGTGGTAAAAATCGACAGTTCGTTCGTGGAGACGCCGCCCTTGCGCTCGGCAAACCATCCTGCGTCAATGGCGTTCTGATACCTTGCCGCACCGGCAGCCGGAAAGATTTCCCGGTACAGCACCTGCTGAGCGAGCGCCTGCTCTGTGAGGGCCAGCCCTGCAAGTAGAATCAGAAAGCCCACTACACACAAACCAGAAAAAGCTCTATTCTTCGATCTCTCTCTTAGCATTGCGCTCCTCCTCCCAAACATGGTGTGATGATAAATAAACTACACGTTTTCCCCCAAACGTAATCCATTGCTGTCAGACTGGCCTGCAGTGGCTCACCAGAACATTCCAACTTCATCTGGTGTGGTGCTGAGCCTAAAGCGAGAGCTTACTCGTGAGCACTTCCCTTACGTCACAGGCAGGAACAACGCCGCATTTTCATAGGACGAAGCGGCACTGTCAAGCAAAATTGGCCTATCTGTATCTCACGCACAAGAAATTACCATAAGCATCGTGGTGCAGGTCGACAGGTGTTTCAAGCCTCGAAGCCGACGGAAAAGGTGGGCTCTGCAGAACGCTTGCGAATTGATGCGAGGATCGCCCCCGCGGTCAAACCGGGAAAAGGCCATTTAAATGTCGTCAGCCGGCTGGATGGAGGGGTTTAAACGAGTGCACGAAAGGCCCGAGGGAGATCCAGGCATGCCATCTTTGATCAGGCTTGACCGGGCGTGGGCGACCCGGCAGAAGTATTCGGACCAGCCGTCGACCATGCCGGTCTCGAGATGGGCATGCGCGGGGCACCAGAAGCAAAGGTTCATCAGGGCACACCTGCGGCACGATTCGAGAAACTCCCGGCGCTGAGAGCGCATCTCCCGCACGCGTGCGACATGATGCTGCCAAGCGTCGACGAGCGTCCCCGCGCTAAGATCGTAGGTGGTCCCTGCGGCCCAAAGCGAAGAGCAGAGCCGGAACCGGCCGTCGTAACTGACCGTGAAGCTGTTCGCGCCGGCGCCGCAATGGAAAAGGTGATCACACCCGTGACGGAGCAATGCCACTTTGCGATCTGTTCAACAAGGGCGCGAGCCAGATCTGGTCCGTGGGCAAAAGGGAGAGGGAAGGCCAGCCGCCGGCTCGGATGTATTCAAGGTCGCGCGGAGGGCTGTAAATCACCCCGCTGGAATAATCGGTGCTGAACGCCGCCACGCGATGCAGCTCCAGATCGCCCGGCGTTGACGAGATCCCCTGATAGAACCATATTCCGTATCTTGCGTGAAGTCGCCCACGGCACCTTACGATACATTTCCTTGCCAAGGTCTTTGCCTGCCAGATTGGGTAGTTCGAAATGGTGGCGGAGTGTTACATTGTCGTCGCCGGGCCCATTCACTGCAAACGATGCGAATTCCGCTGGATATTCGACATAAGGTGAGCTGAGGAGAGGAGGAACGTCAGGATGCCCCGTGTGAGTGCGAGGTAGGGGTTCAAGAGCGATCAAGAATGAGGGACGCACCCAAATGGGAATGCTGAAAGACCAGAGTAAGGGATGTTTGGGCGGAAGATGAGAGACCGAGCAGAAACTGGTGGCGCACCTGTCGTGGGAGAAGCGAGGTGGGTGCCAACGGATGGGTGTCTCAATGCGGCAAGGGTGTGAAGTTACTCGATCAGCACCCGATATTTGCGCAGGATGTCTGATTTGGTGATCAGTTCAGCAACGCCGGTTGGCTTGCGCACATTGGTTCCGCAAAGAATGAAGACCTCATAGGTGTCAAAGATGGCGTAGCGGTCCTCGTCGAAGACGATGAGTTTGTTGCCGTTTTCCTGTCTGACTTTCTCACGGAACTTGCGGATTCCCGTTTCCTGCCCTTTTTGTGCGAGTTCATCCTGTCGATCCATCCACGTTTGGAAGGCAACGGTGAGGGCCATCATCACAAGCGTGAGGTAGACATGGGATCGAAAAGAATCGGCATTGTTTCGAGGCGACCTCTGAATGAACCATCCCTGCTTTGCCTCCCGGAAGAGCCCATTTTCGATTTCACTGCGGGCATCATAGCCATCATAGACCATGAAGGGTTTGGTGACAGGACCATTGGTGAGGATGACGAAAGTATCGGAGTCGGGGTGGTTGCGTTTGTAAGGATCGTCAAGAACCACAACGGCATTGATGGGATTGGCCGTGAAGTCTTTGCGATCTTCGTGACTGCCGCTGCCGAGCTCTCCGTAGAATCCCGCCGAGGTGAGTTGCTCGATTCCCACAATGTCCCAGTGATCCACGACCGTGGTCTTATTCTTTCCACTTCCAACCGAGCGGGTCTTATCCCTGGTTTCTCGGATGCCGTTATCAATCAGCGAGAGGGCATCGGTGTAAACGTGCATGTTGGTTTTGGCCGGGATATAGAAAATGATGTGCATGGTTGCAGCCACCACAAGAACTTGCCGTCGGTAAATCCACGATCCACCGCCAGGGAGGCGATTGTCGCATGAGCTGCCAGGTTGTTGATGGCCTGTTCAACCACTTCACGAGCGAGATCGATGTCGCTGATCTCAATGGTGGCAAAACGCAAGGCAAGAGGGAGACGACTGTTAGGCCAGTGGCAATAAAAAGACATCCAGACTTATGCATTGCACGGATTGATCTCCACGAACCATTTCTCCAATCCTGGAAGTCTTCTGATCATTGCCTCATAAGCTGCCATTGCCTTCTTCGTCAGTTTCACCCCCTTCTCATAGACCTTTTTGACAAGCGTGACGACGGGATGTTTGCCTTTCCATTTCATATTTTCCGCGATTCTTATGGTGGTTTCTACATCTGTTAGTAGCATGCCATTCCAATGTTGTTCGAGCACACCGTGTGTCCGTTCGACAGGGTTGTACTTGCTATGGTAAGGAGGATAGTAGGCAAGCTGGATTTTGACTCCGTGCTCATTTGCGAAATCTACGGCTCTTTTAATTAATTGTGTCCGCCCGCTCTGGCATTCGGGACCATTATCCTGGTTCAGGACTAATGTTGTTGGGCGGTATAGGGCTTCCAAACGTGGCCAGAGCTCCACTATTCGATCCCATATATAATCGCTAAAGTTTCGCACACCCTTCCAGTTGGAAGTCATTAAACGAATTCTCAATCACATCAAGCATATGGAGAAACTCATTTGAGTTAAAGCTGGAAGAAAATAGTTGACTTGACAGCATGAAAACCTGGCGAATACGGGTCTAAAAGGATTGGATCAGAGCCAGTTGGAGATGCTCCTGAGCAAGTTCCTGAAATAGAGGACCGAGGGGCCAAAACCTGCCTTTTGACCAGGATATGGATAAGAATCAAATACCGGACCATGACAATGGATGCCCAAGCCACGACGGCATCAAACGTTTCACTTTGGCCTTTACCTAACCCCAGCATCTGTTTGCAGTCTTTGAAATAGACCTCTATTACCCAGCGTCGAGAGTAATAGTCGAGAATCTCCGCGATCTCCATGCCGGCTTCGGTACACAGGAAAGCGTGCCAGTTCTTCTTGCTCCACTGTACGAAGACAACGCTTACCTTCCCACTAAGGCAGTGCTTTTTAGCGGCGAGTTTACGTGACTCGCGTTAGCGGAGGAAGAATAGAGTCAGGAGAGCTATCGGAAGCGGAAGTCGAGCTCGTAGCCGTAAAGCCAGGGGATGCGAGGGTCAACATGTTCTGCGCGTAGCTTTTCTGGAAGGTGCTGGTAGTGTTCGCGAAGCTGCTCTACGTTGGGAGCGTTGTAGTAGGTGACAATGATGGTATTATCCGAAACCCGAACGTCCCCGTCGAGGCCGAGGAAGAGATCATGTGCGAGGTGGCTGGCCTCCCAGGTAGATACAGGTTCACCGAGTTGTGAGCGAAGCTGGTGGATGACCGTCTGGGCGATGAGCGCCATGGTCATATGACCGTAGCGGATATTGAGGTTTTGTGTACCAGCCCGATTCCCTAGAGCTTGATTGGCATTAAAAAATTCTTCAATGTGCCATCGTTTGGGATAGTCAAGGGTAAGAGCATCAACTTCATCATAGTCGGCGGTGGCAAGAAACGCCTTGAAAGTCCAATCGCTTGCTTGTTCACCCGATCGCTGAACGAACTGGAAGAAGGGATTGGTTTGTGCGTTGGTGATCTGGAAGGGCAGTTTTGTTGTGGCAAAGCCCGCCCAACGGCGCATGAAGCGTTCGGGAGGGATGATGGCGAGCTGCTTGCGAAGATCAGGTTGCATGGGCGTGGGAACCAGTAGGTCAAACTTCGTATTTTGGTGGACCTGGTTGAGCAGTTCCTTGGTG
>CAWEHK010000009.1:0-24743 GCA_963808625.1 uncultured delta proteobacterium | reverse complement strand
TTAATGCTTCGTCACTCGCAAATATCTTATCAATAAAGACCATCTCCGTCCTGAAAAAAAGCAAACATCAATTTTACACCCATAAGAGTCACAATCCTTTTCTTTCACCGCAGAGACGCAGAGAACGCAGAGATAACAATAAATTAAGGCAATATTGTGATAGAATTCCAACAAACTGCAAGTTGCAGTGCAGAGAGACTTGATTGGTTTCCTCTGCGCTCTCTGAGCCTCAGCTCCGAAGAGTTTCTTTTCATGTGTCTTCGGGTGTCCCGAAGGGACATGAGTGACTGCGGTGAGTCTTTAAGTCCGTCAAAGAGAAGGATCAGTGGGAGGGAAGTCTTTCCGTGAGAAAGTTGCAAAAGGCCTGGTGTTCGGAAAGGAAGTCGATTTCCAGGAGGGCGGCGAGAGTGAATGCTTGGAACTCAGGCGGGAGTCGAACCATGTCTTTTTCGGTGGTAATGAGGAAGGCTGCATTGCTTTCTGCCGCAACCTTCAGCACCATCGCCAGGTCGGCTCCGCAGTACTGGTGATGGTCAGGGAAAGCAAAGCTTGGACCAACGACAATTCCGGCCTCTCGGAGCAGATGATAAAAGCTCTCGGGTCGGGCGATGCCGGCAAAGGCGACCGCCTTCTCCGCATGCAGGGCTGCAAGCGGGATGCGTTCACCGCCAAGTCCCACCCTCAGCCCGGTGAAACGATGAACACAGGAATAAATCGGTTTTCGAGGGAACAACCCGGTGATCTTCGATCGCGTCGCCTCGGTCAGTTGTCTATCTTCGGCACGCGTGAGCACAATGGCATCCGCGCGGTCAAGGTGTGCCGGCGGTTCCCGCAGCGGACCCAGGGGCAGCAGGGCACCATTCCCGAAGGGGTTATGCGCATCAAGCAGGACCAAATCCAGGTTGCGATCCAGCGCCAGGTGCTGAAAGCCGTCATCCAGGACCAGGGTATCCACGTGATCGTTTTGAATGGCCTGATTTCCTGACTGCCAGCGATCTCTACCGACCCAAACGGGGACCGGTTTTGCCTTGCACGCCATGAGGACCGGTTCATCCCCGAACGCCGGCACTTGCTGGGAGCTTTGCCCGGTTGACGGCACTCTCGCCGGGGCCAGACCTTTTCTCTTGTATCCCCTGCTGAGGACAGCGGGCTTCCTGCCGAGGCTCCGCAGATGGTTTGCCAGCCACAGGGTCAGGGGGGTCTTCCCGGCGCCTCCAACAACCAGATTGCCAACACTGATGACGTAGGCCGGGAGTCGCCTCCGGCGCTGCCTCGCCTCCTGCTGGTGGTGGTGCAAACCCGCTTTGTAGAAGGTGACGCCAAGACGGAGCACCTTGTACAGAGGCCATGGTGGCGGTGAAAAGGGCAGGGCGTACCAGTTGTGGAACAACCAGGACGAAAATCCATGGCTAATCGTGTCGGTCATGGTCTTCACCAAGGAAAATCTCTTCACATGTGTTCTCCGCACATCGGTTTGCTGCTCAAAATCATCTCGCGCGGCGGCAACGGATTTTGCCCCTGCTTAATGCTAGTTTCCTTTGCCCCATGTCAATTCCAAGGGTGAATTCTCTGCGTCCTCTGCGCCTCTGCGGTGGAACCTTGTTCTCATGGGCCTCATCTCTCTTCCGGAGGTTTGACGGCCTTAAAGCTCCGGTAGAGGGCCAGATCGTAGCCAATTTTCAATCCTCCGGCGAGAAAGAAAGGCACGCTGAGCAGGGAAGCGCTGGCCAGCATGGGCGTGGCCAAAAGCGGTGACAGGGAGGCCCCGATGGTGCGGGCAACGCCGGTTATTCCCGCTGCGGCTGACCGCTCTTCGGGAGCAACAACTGCCATCGTGTAGGATTGCCGCGTCGGAATATCCATCTGGCTAATGCTGAACCGCACCAGCAGCACCGCAATTGCCAGCGGCAGGTTCGGCATGAGCGGCACCAGGATCAACAGGATGTTCGAGGGAATATGGGTAAACACCATGGTCCTGATGAGCCCAATCCTGGAAGCGACATGCGCGGCGGCCAGGTAGGACAGGCCGGCAAGGATGTTGGCCCCGAAAAAAATGCCCCCGAGGGTCGCCGGTTCAACATGAAAACGCAGGTAAAACCAGTAAGCAACGATGCTTTGGATGACAAACCCGCCGCCGAACGCGTCCAGTGAAAACAAGGCGGAGAGCTTGAGGACGATCCCACGGGAGTGCCGCAACCCGAACCAGGACCCGGGGACCAGGTGCGACCCCGCGTTGCGTCCGATGGGAGAAGCTTCCACGCCGGGCGAAAGGCGGGTGAAGAGGATCGTCATCACCAGTCCGAGCACCGCATAACTCGCCACCACGACGCGATAGCTTCCCAGGGGAGTCAGACTGATACTTTCCAAAACCTGGACCGATGCGCCTCCGACCATGGAACCGAACGCCGTGGCGAAGGTGCCGACCAAATTGTACCAGGCGAAAATCCTGGTCCGAAGTTCGTCGGGAATAATCTGGGAGAGTGCTGCCTGTTCGACGGAGAGGAACGGACCCACTTCGTAGCCGCTCGGGCTGATTACGCCGATGGTGGCAGCAACGAGGAGCAGGAAGAAGTTGCGCGTGAGGGCGAAGAGCACCCCGGCTAAGATCATCAGGATGGTCCCCACAATGAGTACACGCCGTCTTCCGACGCGGTCGGCCACGGTGGTGAGCCAGAGAGAGATCAACGTGTCCCCGACCAGGGTCAGGCTCAGCAGCAGCCCGACCTGCGTTTCGGTAAGGCCGACCTGCACCAGGTACAACACCAGGATCACCGACAGGAATCCGTAGGCGAACAGCCGGACGATCCTGGTGCAGAAGAGCAACCGTCCATCAGCCGACAAAATCGGCATAAACTCAGGTGTCATGACCACCCCTTGGGAGAGCCTCCTGGAAACCTCGTCAAATTTCGAGGACCCCCGACAGCACAAGTAATACCCTACTGCTTGGTAGAGCACCACAGAATAAAGTCGGCATAATCCCGGGACGCCATTTCCGTATGCTTTTAGCGCGAATCCAGGAGAACAGCCTGGATGCCCGTCTTCGGGGGCATGACGGGTGGATGCGGACACTCGTTTCTGCGGCACAGTACTTGGTGCTCTAAGTGTTTCTGGAAGCCGGTCTGTTATTGGAATAACGATGCAACCGTTCAACTGCTTCACGCGAAAGGGGATGACAGGTCGATCGGCGGCCATTATACTAATGTCTTATCGTCGCACCGCCTGCAATGAGCGTTCATGTTGCGGTGAGTAGAACCGGACAGCGGCCAACTTGCAGTGTCCGTGTGGCACATTTTCAGATCTGGATGCGACCCTATGAGATGGTCTGATTCTTCAGCGTTTTGTAGAGAATCACTGGAACAGCTCTATGCTGACTATAATCGTCGAGAATTCATCCACCCGGACCCCCTGGAATTTGTGCACCAATACTCGAGTACGCTGGATCGTGAAGTCGTCGGCATGGTGGCCTCAGCTCTTGCCTATGGTCGGGTCCGTCAGATCCTGAAGAGTGTGTCTGAGGTCTTGCGCCGCATGGGTGGATCTCCGGCGGAATTCGTCCTGACCCATTCCCGGGGAAGCATTCAGAAAACGCTTGCGGACTTCAGACATCGCTTCACCCGAGGCGACCAGTTGGCTGCCCTTCTCGGAGGCATCAAGCGCGTCATCGAGCGCTATGGATCGTTGGAGGCGTGTTTCGTTGCCCATTGTGAAGCGCGAGACGCTACGGTTCTTCCCGCTCTGACCGCCCTGGTTCGGGAACTGCGTGCAGATGCTCCGGAGGAAATGACGATGTTATTGCCTTCACCCGGTAAAGGGAGCGCCTGCAAACGCCTGAATCTATTTCTCCGGTGGATGGTGCGCTCTGATGAGGTCGACCCCGGAGGATGGCGCGGAGTCGAGGCCTGCAAGCTGATCGTGCCGCTCGATACTCATATGCATCGCGTTGCCCTTGAAGTGGGATTGACCCGGCGCAAACAGGCGGACATGCAGACGGCCCTCGAGGTTACCCGAGCTTTTCGGGCAATCGCCCCCGAAGATCCGGTGCGCTATGACTTCGCCCTGACACGCCTGGGAATTCGTGATATAAAGATTTGATTTTAAGTCTTGGGCAAGTTGCGTTCAAAACTCGAGAGACGAGAGGAGAGAGGACATGAGTCAATGTGATATTACGCTTTACGCTCTGAGCACCTGCATCCACTGCAGGAATACCAAAGAGTTCCTGAACACCTGCGGGATCGACTATAAATGTATTGAAGTTGACAAGTTGGATGGTGAAGAACGGCAGAAAATCATCGATGAAGTGAAGCAGCACAATCCGCGCTGTTCGTTCCCCACGATCGTTATCGGCGACAAGGTGATCGTCGGTTTCAAACAGGACGAGCTCAAGGAGGCGCTCAACTTATGAGCGATGTCGAGCAGCTTTATGAGATGCTCAGGAAAACCCAGGAACCAAAGGGTTACTTCTTTAACCGGGAGAAAAAGAGGGTCTTCGATCTCCTGGAAGGCCTGCTCACCAACAAGGAGCGGTATGGCTACATGAGCTGCCCGTGCCGCTTGTCCGCCGCCGATCGCGAATGGGACAAAGACATCATTTGTCCCTGCATCCATCGGGTGCCCGACGTTGAGGAATATGGAAGCTGCTACTGTGGTCTTTACGTATCGCAGGCATGGAATGAAGGAACAATAGCAACGGACATCTATGTCCCTGAACGGCGGCCCCTGGAGAAGATCTTCAAGCCTGCTTAGGAGTTGTCCAAAAATAACTTGCACCCATTTCAACTCTTTTTTGAACCACGAAGAACACGAAGGGCACGAAGTGATTTCTTCGTGTCCTTCGTGTTCTTCGTGGTAAAGAAGGGCCCTTTGTATTTGGACGCCCCCTAGCAAAGCACCACAGAATGAAGTGACCATAAACCAAGAACCTCATTCCCGCATGCTCTTAGCGGGAATCCAATAACAAAGCCTGGATGCCAGCTTTCGCGGGCATGACGATGGAAATCCCGACACCCATGCAGGTGGCTCCGTACTTACGGACTTTTCGAAATTAAGTGGCGCAATCTGATGCCTGTCTTCGGACAGGCTTTCGCGTCTTTAGGAGAGGCCATCAGGTCTGTAGGGCAGGCTTTCCAGCCTGCCATGACGATGACCAGCTGGAAAACCTGCCCCACCAAGCCATTGGTCCATCCGGTCAGGGTTTGACCGTCTCCCACCAGACCGCCGCACCATCCTGGGTGTCAACTCAAGCGAAGCCCCGGAGCACAGTGACTTTCATAGAGCGACTCAAGCCGCAGCCGATTTCGTCTGATCTTCTCAAGATGCATCACAAAGAGTCTCTGGGTCGCAGCACGCTCCTCCCCAAACAGGTCCATCTGAGCTTCGCAAAGATACCACACGCAGACATAGGGCCGGGCCGTGCGCGGCAGGCAGCAGCCCGCCGGTTGCAGGTAGCGGCATGGTGCGAGGGGGCTGGCGCGGGTCTGTCCCGTCGGCAGGCTGGTCCCTGAAGCGATCAGGAAAAGCAGGTCCGCCCGGTTGAAAAAGATGGCGTGCGCCCGGCAGCATGGGTCTTTACAATGCGGGCACGTAATCGCACAGTATTTTGTCATAATCGGGTCCAGCCACTCCAAAGCCTCGCGAATTTGTCCGGCTGATGATTGGACCGCTTCCTGGTCCAGCAGCGCGAGGCCGGTCCTCAAGCTTTCGGTGACTTCCCGCCACCGGGAACTGCTCATCGGCTGCCGATAAAGGGAGGATTCTTCTGTTCTCAAGGCCCCTCAGGTCTCTTGCCATTGGTTGAGAGGGCAGGCCTCACACGCCGGCTTCCTTTTGCAGTAGAGATGACCGGCGCGCACGAGGAGGGCATGGTATTCCTGGAAGAACGCCACATCCGGTTCGACTGCGTCCATGAAAAAGGAACGCAATTCCTCGTAGCTTATCGCCTCAGGGACCCAGCCATGACGGTGAAAGATGCGATAGGTGTAAGCGTCCACAACAAACGAGGGTTGATTGGCGGCATAAAGGATAATGCTGTCGGCGGTTTCCGGGCCGATGCCATAGAGACCGAGAAGTTCCGCGCGCAGCTTTTCCATGTCCTGGCAAAGAAAATCACCGAGATTGTCCCGCCAGTGATTCCGGAGATGCTCGCAAAAGACCATCAGTTTTCGGGCCTTTTGATTGTAATATCCCGACGAACGAATCAATGTTGCCAAATCCGGGAGCGCAACGGAACAGATTGCTTCAGCGCTCAAGAGATTGTTCTCGCGGAGCTTCCTGATAGCCTGCTTCACGTTTTTCCACGCGGTATTTTGCGTGAGAATCGCCCCCACTATTACTTCAAAACGACTGTCCGCCGGCCACCAATACTGTGGGCCAAGAGCGGAAAGGAGCCGTTCGAATACTCCTGGAGCAGCGCCAAGCGTCTTTCCATCGTCGTCAACCGATCGCAACCCCGCACAGCGGGGTCCCACATTGGGTGCACCTTCCCTCCGTAAGCCCCCGCCTCTGGATGGAAAAACCGAAACGCTCGACGAGCAGTCGCTTGCATCGATGACAATAGGTGTTCTCCCCGTCGTCACCCGGTACATTGCCGGTATAGACGTAGTGCAGGCCGGCCTCGTAACCGATCTCACGGGCCATGTGCAAGGTTTCCACGGGGGTGGCTGGGCGATCGGTAAGACGATACGTGGGATGGAAGCGGCTTATGTGCCATGGAATTTCCGGGTCTAATGAGGCCAGGAATGCTGCGAGTTGTCGCAATTCATCAGGACCGTCGTTAAGACCTGGAATGAGGAGGGTGGTGACCTCGAGCCAGATGTCCCTTTTTTTCATTTCCTGAAGAGTTTTGAGCACCGGTTTGAGGTGGGCCCCACACTGTTCGGAATAGAAGTGGTCGGAGTAGGCTTTGAGATCGACATTGGCCGCATCCAAATAGGGGCCGATGGCCTCCATGGCTTCCCTGGTCATGTACCCGTTGCTCACAAAAACATTGCGAATGCCCACCTCGTGGGCTTTCCTGGCAACGTCAAGAGCATATTCCATAAACATCGTGGGTTCGGTGTAGGTATAGGAGATGGTTGCACAATGGGTGTTTCGGGCCTGAGCGACGACGTCTTCTGGAGGACATCGTGTCCGAAGATGGCCTTGTACTCTCGCGGCGCCTGCGAGATGTCGGCATTCTGACAGAAAAGGCAACGGAAATTGCACCCTACCGTGGCAATCGAATAGCTTCGGGTGACGGGGTAGAAGTGATACAGAGGCTTCTTTTCAATCGGGTCCACATTCTGGGCGATGAGCCTCCCGTAGACCAGGGTCAGGAGGGTACCGTCGCGGTTTTCACGCACTCCGCATTGGCCTCGTTTCCCAGGTTCGATCCGGCAGAACTGAGCACAAAGAAAGCATGCGACCTTGCCGCCATCCAGTCTTCTGTAAAACATCGCCTCTTTCATGTTGTGGTTCCTCTGGGCATGAACGTTTCGCCCTTTCCCGATGCCCACCATCAACCATCAACCATCAACTTTCCATCAACTTTCAACCATCAACCATCAACCATCAGGTGAGTGCAAAGAATTCTGATTGCGGCCTCTTCCTCCCGGACTTCGCCAAGAGAGCGTGTGGAGCTGCGTCTGTCCAACTCCGGAGCCGATTTTGCACAATAGCGGTTGCTGCACCGTCCTGAGGGGATAGCGCAGGTCAATCCGCATCCCGATGAAGTGACCGAAGGGAAGCCGATGGAGCAACCGGGAACATTCGAGGAAATGGAGATAACGCAACCAGTGTACAGGGAAAAAGAGGCATGTGCGCCATTGAATTGGGACCGCTCCGCTGAGGACCTCGGTGACCATGTGCCGGAGTTGAGAAATGCTGAAGAAGTGTGCATGACTGTAAATGGAAGGCCGCCAGAGTCTCCCCCAACAATGCTGCCATGTGGTTACCGAATATTTGTTCAGCACCCCCAGGAGCACCTGTCGCCGCGCCACTCGCAGGGCTTCCTGGAGGGCCAGATGGGGGTCGTTCACAAACTCCAGAGCGGTAATCAGCGCCACCGTGTCGAAGGCGTTGTCTTCGTACGGCAGCTCTTCCGCAAACCCCCGATCCAGGGCCACGCGCTCCGGGGCCAGGCGGCGCGCAACATTGAGCATGTAAGGCGAGGGGTCCAGGCCGGTAACCTGATGCCCCATGCGCACGAACCATTCCAGAAAGAGCCCGGTGCCACAACCGACCTCGAGGACACTCTGGGGCGCCTTGGGCGCCCACAACCGCGAGAGCAGACCCTGCTCGATCGCGGCCGCGGTGCGCCCCGGCTCAGAAGTGAACCAGTGGTCGTAGCGCAGAGCATCTTCAAACTGGAAGACATAGCCCACGGGACCTACTCCTCGGCTACTTGCAGTTACCCCATTCAAGAATAGCACCACGGGAACCGGAAGTCACCAGATGAGCGTAGCGAGCCAGATATCCCTCCTTGATCCGGGGAGCGGGAGCGGTCCATTGGTCACGGCGCTGCTGGAGAGTGGCCGCATCGACACGCAGTTCGAGTTTCTTGTTCGGAATGTCGATGACAATTGTCATCTCCTTCTTCCACCAGGGCTATGGGCCCGCCCACTGCGGCTTCCGGCGACACGTGCCCGATCGCGGCCCCGTGGGTCCCGCCGCTGAAGCGGCCGTCGGTGATGAGGGCAGCTTCTTTGCCCAGACCCATACCGATGAGAGCGGCTGTGGGGGTGAGCATTTCCTGCATACCCGGGCCGCCCTTGGGTCCTTCGTAGCGAATCACGACCACATCTCCGGGCCTGATAACCCCATCGAGAATCGCTGTTGCCGCGTCGGACTCGCTCTCAAATACGCGTGCCCGGCAGGTCCGCTGGAGCATCTCGGGAGCGACCGCGGACTGCTTGACGACGGCGCCTTCCGGGGCCAGGTTGCCATACAGAACGGCGATTCCGCCCTCACGATGATAGGGCTGCTCAAGGGAGCGAATGACATCGCGATCAAGAACGGGGAATCCCTTGAGGTTTTCGCCCACCGTTCTTACCCGTGACGGTCATGGCGTTCAAATTGATCAGATTTCTGGCAGCGAGTTCGTTCATGACCGCCTGGACGCCTCCGGCAGCATTCAAATCTTCGAGGAAATGCGCGCCCGAGGGCCGCAGGCTGCAAAGGTGAGGGGTGCGGGCGCTGATCCGGTTGAAGGTCTCCAGATCGAGATCAATCCCCGCTTCGTGGGCGATGGCCGGGACGTGAAGGACGGTGTTGGTGGAGCACCCGAGGGCCATATCCACCGCGATGGCATTCTCGAAGGCTTCATTGGTGGCGATATCGCGCGGACAGAGGTTGTGATGCACCAGTTCCATAATCCTCATTCCCGCCACCTTCGCCAAACGGATCCGGGCGGCCGTGACGGCGGGGATCGTGCCATTGCCGGGAAGGCCCATACCCAGGGCCTCGGTAAGGCAATTCATGGAGTTCGCGGTAAACATGCCGGCACAGGAGCCGCATCCGGGACAGGCGTAATCCTCCAGTTGCTGGAGTTCGTCGGTAGTAATTTTTCCGGATTTGAACGAGCCCACCGCCTCAAAGACGGACACCAGGTCCACGGCTTTGCCCCCGGCGCGCCCGGCCATCATGGGACCGCCGCTGACGACAATGGACGGAATGTTGAGCCGCATGGCGGCCATCAGCATTCCCGGGATGATCTTATCGCAGTTGGGAATGAGGACCAACCCGTCGAAGGGATGCGCCATGGCCATGATCTCAACCGAGTCCGCAATCAGTTCCCTGCTTGCCAGCGAATAGCGCATGCCCTGATGGTTCATGGCAATGCCGTCACACACCCCGATGGTGCTGAATTCGATCGGAGTGCCTCCGGCAAGACGGATCCCGGCTTTTACCGCTTCACTCACCTTGTCGAGATGGATGTGCCCGGGAATGATCTCGTTGGCAGAATTCGCGACGCCGATCAGCGGCCGGTCAAGCTCCTCCTGCGTGTAGCCCATGGCTTTAAAGAGGGAACGGTGAGGGGCCTTCTCGATCCCTTTTTTCATTAAATCACTGCGCATTGTTGCCTCCAGTTGAGTGTATGGTTTCAATCGTGAATAATATCCGAAGCTCTTCAGCAGGACTCGTTTCTGGGTCCCTTCCCATCATTTCAAAAAAACCGCCCTGCCTGGTGTCATTCGCATATAAGCCATTGAAGAGAAGGAACCGGCATCGTCCCTCCCGAGCGCATGAGCATCCTTGAGTGCATTGGAATTCCTTATCCATCCGGTCACTGACAGGGAGTCATTGACCGCTGAGTTGAAAATTACTTTATCCCGGATAATCTTGGCAAGGATAAAAGGGGAAAGAGAAGGCAGCAAGATTTACAATACGGTGGTATTTTGACAATGCGTCCGCTATATACTTTGTCAGAGATTCTCAATACTAGGACGAACCATTGACAGCGTGCCAAGCCGTGTGGGGCAGGCTTTCCAGCCTGCCATGCCGACCTGCCAAAAGGGCAAGCTGGAGTGTCTGCCCTGAAAATTGCAGACCTTTATGGAAACATCGTCAGGTTATGAGATCCTGTTTCGAATGAGGCCACTGCAGTGACTGGAAAGACCAGCATGACAACGATTTTTGGGCCGGTGCCGTCACGCCGCCTGGGGCGATCCCTCGGAATCGATGTGATTCCTCCCAAGACCTGCAGTTACGATTGCGTTTACTGCGAGTCCGGACCGACGACGCATCTTACGGTCAAGCGACAGGCTTTTCTTGATCCCGATCAGGTCATCTCGGATTTACTGACCTATTTCCAGGATTTTCCTGATAGCGCGGATGTTCTGACTTTTTCCAGCGCCGGCGAACCCACGCTGTATGAACCTCTGGGCGACCTCATCCGGATGATTAAGAGGCATTTCCGGTCACTGCCGCTCGTGGTGCTCACCAATGGCTCGCTGCTCTGGGATTCCAGGGTGCGCGAGGCACTCCTTGCCAGCCGACCGCGTTGTGCCTTCTCTGGATGCGGTTACGGAAGCGGTTTTTCGGAGCCTGAACCGGCCCCATTCGAGCCTCGATCTCGAGGTGATCCTCGAAGGCTTGAAGGCATTTCGCAAGGACTATCGGGGGCAATTTCACCTCGAGGTCATGCTCGTTTCCGGCTTCAACGATCACCCTGATGAATTGAAAAAGATGCGCCCGCTGATCAACCTCCTGCAGCCTGATCAGGTCGAGCTGAACACCGTGGTGCGCCCGCCGGCCGATCCCTGTTGCCGGGGACTTTCGTTAGCCGAGATGGAGGCAGTACGGGAGTTTTTTCCTTCTCAAAGAACGCAAATCATCGGGCGCTTTAAGGGCTTCCAGGGAATGGAGAGAGACCTCCATATCAACCAACGGGTGTTGGAAATGGTGCAAAGGCGCCCCTGCACCGTCGAGGAAATGGCAGCGTCCCTCGGTGTGCCGCCGGAAGACTTGCAAACAACCCTTGCTGATCTGCTCGCCAGAGGACAGATCGCCCATCGAGTTTTCGACGGTCTCGAATACGTGTGCAGCAAGGACGAAGACACCAGGCATTGAGACAAATCTCATGCTAAAGCCCTCGGCCGGTGGCGTCCTCCTGAGCTCCATAGCGAAACCATCGAAGAGGGGAGCCTCCTGGGAGGCCGAATGATCCGCTCTTTTTGCTGATATGCCGCCAGTGCAAAAGCGGGACCACGGATGGTATGTGGAGAGGGTTGAAATGGCCGCAGATACCGAAATAATAAAGAAACTGGAGTCCTACTTCAATGAAGTCCCTTGCATCGTCGCGGCCTATCTCTTTGGCTCGTTCGCGCGCAGCCGGCAGCGACCACTGAGCGATGTCGACATCGCTGTCCTTTTGGATGATCGTAATGGGAGAGTTGACCGTACCCTGGTCATCCGACGCTTGTTGCAGGATCTCGGACGTCTTTTGCGTAAGGATGTCCACGTCCTCATCCTGAATGATGCGTCGTATCTTTCCAGGACCGAAGCCATCTTCAGAGGCCGGCGCCTCCATGTGAGAGATGAAGATGCGCTTGCTCACTTCAAAATGGTCAGTGTTTCTCTTTTCGCCGACTTTGCACCTTTCCTCAACCGGTGCCATCAAAGGCTTAAGGATCGTCTCGGAGTAAAGCACGATGGTCAATAAACGAGTTCTCGCTGCAAAATGCAGTGCCATCGAACACCATTTGGCCCGCGTCGTCGACAAACGACAGATAGATAAGGATATCCGACGTTCAATCATGAGAGGGGCGGCCGGTAAGAGCGCCACACGGCGGACCTGTTCCTTGCCGCTGCCGAAAGCACTGAGATTGAAAGGTTTGCCTCATTTGGTGAACTTTATGCAGGCTTTCCAAACCAAACCAGAGTGGCTTAATGTATGAAAGTCTTATGTGAACCGGGTAGGCAGGACATAGCCGGTATCAAAGAGTCCACAATATTCTTGGGTGATGCGCAACTCTTGCTCAAATCGTGTCCGGCGAATTTTTTCAGATGCTGTGTCACCTCTCCGCCTTATTGGGGGCTAAGGGATTATGGCGCGGAGGGGCAAATCGGCGCGGAGGAAGAACCCGCAAGCTACATTCAGCATCTGGTTGCGGTTTTTGAAGAGGTTCGCCGCATTCTCACGGAAGATGGTTCGCTATGGCTGAATATAGGCGATTCCTATACGAGCGGTAACAGGGCATACCGGGCGCCTGACAAGAAGAACCCCATCAGGGCAATGTCCTACCGGGCGCCAACGCCTTCAGGTCTGAAACCCAAAGATCTCGTGGGAATTCCCTGGCGTCTTGCCTTTGCCCTTCAGGAAGCGGGCTGGTATCTTCGTAGTGATATCATTTGGGAGAAACCCAACTGCATGCCGGAAAGCGTCAGGGACCGACCAACCCGGGCTCATGAATATGTATTTCTTCTGACCAAGTCTTCGAAATATTATTATAATTCTAAAAACGTCACGGAACCGAACGGGAGAAACCGGCGCACCGTCTGGTCCATCCCAACAGAGCCATTTCTGGGGGCCCACTTTGCGACCTTTCCGTCCAAGCTGGTCGAACCCTGCATTTTGGCTGGATCTCAGCCTGACGATTGGGTCATCGATCCGTTCTTCGGGTCCGGTACAGTGGGCGCTGTATGCGAGCAACAGCGCCGGAAATATGTAGGCATTGAACTCAATGCCGATTATGTTCAGCTCGCTGTCAAACGGATTCAAAATACCCAGCTATTGTTATTCACTTATGACAGGGAGCAAATGAATTGACGTTATTCAAGATCCCGGAACCTGATCTGCAAGTGGAGTTCTTCCAGCGGCTGATGCAAGTCCGGGAAATCTATCTCCTTGACGCTTTGCTTTCCGCCGTTTCGAACCTGTCGATCCCCGACATCGACAAGGAACTTGGCGATCTGGTGCCCGGTTCAGCTCTGCAAAGGCTGGCAAGCTGGGGGCTGCGAGGCGAGATCATCTTTGCTGTGCCCTATGTCCTCAGAAGTCAGCCCAGATTATTGGGATACTATCGTCTGCTACTGGGGTTTTCCCAGAAACAATTCTACGGTGAACGATATGGATTTGCTCCTTTCAAATCAATGGAGGATAAGGGACGGCTCATTGCCAACCAGGGGGACCAGTTGTATGAGCTCTGTCGAGCGCTTTGCGCCAGCGCCGAGCTTCTCGTTGCCGGAACTGGCCATTTGTCACAAAATTTAGTGCATGAACTCACGCTGCTCACCCTCGGCCCACAGCTTCGCGGCGGCGCTTTAAACCTGTATGGTAGTCGAGCAACACGGCGCGTATTTGAATTGATAGACTCAATGGTTGCTCCTGCCGTAGTGTCGAGCACTCAGAAATATTTCAAACTTCAAAACGCGGCCGGCCGCATTGTCAGGGTCGAATTTGCAAATGATCCGGACATATGCATCAGAGAAGAGCTGCCCTCAGGTAGATTTCACAATCTGGTGGCAATTGAGATCAAGGGCGGGAAAGACTACTCGAATATCCACAATAGAATCGGTGAAGCAGAGAAAAGCCACCAAAAGGCTCGCAAGGATGGTTATGTCGAATGCTGGACGATGGTTGGTGTGACCGATCTGAATGTGGAACTGGCTAAAAAAGAATCCCCTACCACCGATAGATTCTACCATATCGACCTGATTGCTGATGGAACATCCGAAGAATCCAGGGATTTCCGTGAGAATCTCCTTTCCCGTGTCGGAATCGTCCAATAGAATTACCCATCACAGAGTTGCTTAATCCAAAGATGAACGAAGGTGGCCGTATGTCAGTAATTTTTGGGCCGGTGCCGTCACGTCGCTTCGGGCGATCACTTGGAATCGATGTGATTCCTCCCAAGACGTGCAGTTACGATGGCGTTGTACCGCGAGTCCGGCCCGACGACGCACCTTACGGTGAAGATGCAAACTTTTGTTGATCCTGATCAAGTGATCGAGGATTTACTGGCCTATTTCCGGGATTTTCCTGACAGTGCTGACGTGCTGACTTCTTCCAGCGCTGGCGCGAACCTACCCTGTATGAACACCTCTTGGCGAGCACATCCGGGTCATTAAAAGGCACTTCCAGTCACTACCGCTCGTGTTACTCACCAATGGATAGCTGCTCTGGGATTCCAGGGTGCGCGAGGCACTCCTTGCTGCTGACTGCGTGGTGCCTTCCCTGGATGCGGTTACGGAGGCCGTTTTTAGGAGCCTGAACCGGCCCCATCCGAGTCTTGACCTCTCGCTCATTCTCGAAGGTTTGAAGGCCTTTCGGAAAGATTACCGAGGGCAATTCCACCTCGAAATCATGCTCGTTTCCGGCTTCAACAACCACCCCGATGAACTGAAAAAGATGCGTCCGCTAATCGACCTCCTGCATCCTGATCAGGTCGAGCTCAACACCGTGGTGCGCCCGCCCGCCGATCCCTGTTGCCAGGGACTTTCGTCAGACAAGATGGAGGCGGTGCGTAAGTTTTTTCCTGCCGGCAGCACCGAGATCATCGGGTACTTCAAAGGTTTTCGAGGTCTGGAGCGAGATCTGAACACCGACCAGCGGATTATGGACATGGTGCAGAGACGCCCCTGCACGGTCGATGAAATGGCTGCGTCCCTTGGCGTGCTACCGGGAGATCTGCAGCGAACCATCCAGATCTGCTCGCAAGAGAACAAATCGCCCGGTATGTTTTCGGCGGTCTTGAATATGTTTGCAGGAAGGACAGAGAAACCAGGCATTGACACAAGTTCCATCCTTAAGCCCTCGGCCGGTGGCGTCCCCCTTAGCTCTGTGGCGAAGCCATTGAAGAGAGGGGCCTAAATGATCCGCTCCTTTTGCTGAAATGCGGTCAGTGCAGGATCGAGACCACGAATGGCATGCGCAGAGTTTTGAGATGGCCTCAGATACCGAAATGATACAAAACCTGGAATCCTACTTCAGCGATGTCCCTTGCATCGTTGCAGCCTATCTCTTTGGCTCATTCGCGCGCAGCCGCCAGCGACCACTGAGCGATGTCGGCATCGCGGTCCTTTTGGATGATCGTTATGGGAGAGTAGACCGAACCCTGGTCATCCGACGCTTGTTGCAGGATCTCGGACGTCTTTTGCGCAAGGATGTCCACATACTCATCCTGAATGATGCCTCGTATCTCGCCAGGATCGAAGCCATCTTCAGAGGCCGGTGCCTCCATGTGAGAGATGAAGATGCGCTTGCTCACTTCAAAATGGTCAGTGTTTCCCTTTTTGCCGACTTTGCACCTTTCCTTGATCAGTGCCATCGAAGGCTAAAGGATCATCTCGGAGTGAAGCACGATGGTCAATAAGCGAATTCTCGCTGCAAAATGCAGTACCACCGAACACCATTTGGCCCGCGTCGTCGACAAACGACAGATAGATCTCGATGTGTTCCTGAAGGATTTGGACCGGCAGGAAAGCATTCTTTTCAACCTTCAGATGGCCGTACAGAATTGCATCGATATGGCGGCGCATGTGGTCAGTGATGAAGAACTCGGCATCGCCGGCAGCACCTAATGAGCTTTTTTACCTTCTTGAAGAGAATACTATTATCGATTCTGGGTTAACGGAGAAGATGATCCAGGCGGTGGGTTTTCGGAATCTGATTGTGCATGAATACGGGAAGGTGAACCTTGGGATCGTCTATCGGGCAGCATGGGAATGTTTGGAAGATCTTCGAGCATTCATGCGTGCTGTTCTGGGGAGATTCGGATAGACCACCAGGACCACGATATGTGTCGAAGATCGAGCTCAAATGTGGATACACAGTGCAAAAGCCAAAATTGTGACAAAATCGCCTATTGGGGTGCCTTTTCATCGCGCTTCCCAGCATTGGCTGCCCTCTTTCTTTCGCTGATCGACAAAGGCCTATCGCATCCAGGCGAGGGCTTCTTTGGAAGCTTCCACCTGCCGCCTTTCTTGATGAAAAGCTCGAAATCCGCTTTGCCGTCACGCTTGTAAATGAGGCCGAGTTCGGCATGGCCTTCGCGTCTCCGTTTTCGGCTGCGGCAAGCCAATGGAATGGGTGGTGTAAGGGCCAGCGGGGAGGATATGTATCTCTACCATAGAGATTCCGAGTTTGGGGAAGGGAATGAAAGATGATCGAGACTGAAGCCTTTGTCACTCCCTGGGGTTCGGATGTGTCTGTATAAGGGCAAAATGGCAGCCTGGCGGGTTGGAAAACCTCCCTTCCTTATGAGAGTTGTCGAGGGCCTCTACGAAAGAGCCCAGGTCTTGCGACATTTCCTGGGCTCGCCTTTGGGGCTTTCATTATCACCAGGAACTTGCTCCTGGCTCCTGGGCCCCGAAAACAAAAAGCCGGAGATCTCTCTCCGGCTTCCCAAAAAGTCAAAGGGCCAAATTACCAAGATCCCCCGCGTACACACCGCACGTAACCTCCGGCGCCGGCCTTGGGCGCCCCCCCCACGAGGCCTTGGGAGAACTCCATGTACCACGCGTGGTCAGGGTAGCCAACGATGGTAGTGCTCGTCCAGTAACCGGGCGTGGGGTCGACGGCGAACACCGGATCAATGGCTGGATGAGATCGGGAGTAATCCACAATCGTTTGAAGCTCATCGAGCCGCGGCAGTCGCCAGTCATCATAGCCGCCCAGAACCAAATCCACACAGTACTGGTTGGCATCAGCCCAACTCCCTAGTGGTCCATAATCAGCCGTTTGCCAGGTAAAGCCGGTCTTGTGGTCGGTTACGGTGTCATCATTATTCGGTGAATAACGGACGAGGTAGACCTGCTTCGATGAAGCCTTCTTGCTGCTCGCCACCACCGCACCGTAGTAATACTTCCCGGACAGTCCATCGATCGGAACCAATACCTTCGAAGTGGTCTTCTGGCTTAGCCCTGGCTCCAGCCCTGTGGAGACCGTAACATTTCCCAACAGGCGATCGGTGGCAGGGTCAATCTTATTGTCCCTCGACAGGTAGAGTCCCACCTGGTAGGAACCTGAAACTGCGTCGCCTTGGTTCTTCACAGTGTAGGTCACCGATATTTTCTGATTATGAAGGGCCGTGACAGGACCAGCGACCGAAGTAACAACCAGATTGGCCCCGGCGCCCACATGTATAGCCACAAGATCATCCAGTGTTTGTTGCGCCGGAGAAATGGCTGCAATGGATACCAGAAACAGGCAACTGACTGCAAAGAGGAAACTTTTCTGTGCTCTCATGATACTCTCCAAATTGAGGTTAACATTGGGGCTGGTAATGTCGCATCAAACTTCCGCTGGTTGATCGGTCACAGCCGTCAGATAGCGTTCAGGCTTAGGTGAAACCCAAAGAAAGGCAGAGCCATTGCTGACCCTGCCTCATTGGCGCTGTTACCGCCTTGGGAATGGATTATTTTTTGCCTTGATCGTGAGGCACAATAAACTTCACACTTGCTGAGCTTGAGTTGCCGAAGCAATCCGTGGCTGTGATTGCTACGAAATACTCGCGGCCTTTTCCTTTTCCGGAGCGCTCAGCTCGGATCTGTAGCGTGATCGTCCCTTTCTCCTGGTCTACCACTGGTTCGGTCCAGTCGGGTGCGTTATCGCCATCACCTAAACCATCTTCCGGCTCATTGCTCGTGATGGAAGCCGTCAAGGTTACCGGTAATCCGCTGTTGTCACTGGCATTGGCTTGAATGGTAATGGGAGCCATCTTATGGTTGGGTGGCCACAAGATAGTTTGATTCGCAACGGAAGCCAGGGCAGGGGCTTGATTATCGATGACCTCAACCTTGATAAGGTTACTTGCCACTGGATCGTTGATACCGTCGGCAACCTGAAGGAATATCGGGTGCTCACCCAAGCCGGGATGTATCAGGATACAATCTTGTTGCAGGGTTACCGGGGCGCCTCCCGGAGCGGTTTGCACAGTGCCGGAGCAGAGCACGTTTGCCCCCTCCCGCCACTCGTAAGTCAACTTGTCCCCGTCATAATCAGATACGTTTCCGCTCAGAGTCACCGGAGCATTGATCGGATAGGTTCCAGCCCCGGTTGCTACGGCATGTGGAGTAGAGTTTCCGATGGTTAAGATCATGTCGTCCGATGTAGCATCTTTCCATCGTACACTTCAAGGGTTAAGGTGTGACTACCGATGGAGAGTGAAACCATACCATGATCGAGAGGACATTCGCCATTCGAACCCACGGATGTCCAGTCAAACAGAACAGTCTGCCCCTTCTCGCCAGCGATAACTGAGTATATCGCCTTGGTCCTGGTCCGTTGCTTTACCATGAATAGAGATAGTCTGGAATGTATCGCTGGATAGTTCTGTGTTAATTCCAGCATCAACCACTGGAGGGTTATTGGTGGTGGGTTGAGTGGGAAGGGGTATGGCTAGATAACACTTCGGGACCGCATAGGGGCCCTCAGAAAAAAGATCCAATGACCGCTCCGTTATTATTGATTGCTCTAGGAGCTGGTGCTGTAGAATCCAGGAGGACTCAATTCGGTGTAGGCCCCTTCACTGTATACAAACCCCTTATTGTTCCCAAAGCTGTCAGCACCAGACCCAATCACCGCTCCCTTATCATTGATTCCATAAGCAGCCTGAACTAAGGCTCCATTCGGGAGGAATCAGTTCGGTATAGGTCCCTTTGCTGTAGAGAAAACCCTTATAGTTCCCGGAGCTGTCAATGCCACCTCCAATCACTTCACCGTTATTGTTGATTTTATTAAATGGAGATTGAACGTCTACGTTAATCCAACCAGGAGGAAGTATTTCGGTATAGGTCCCGCCGCTGTAGAGATAACTATGACCTATCAAAGAGCTGTCATAACCATATCCAATGACTTCACCGTCATTGTTGATTCCATTCAATAGACAAAATTTCCCAATATAATGTGCATAAGTTCGGTCCAGGAGGATTTAATTCGAATAACCTTCCTTCGCTGTAGATAAAAACATGGCTGTCTATAGGTTCCAGATGATTCATCATAGCGCGTTCCAACTACAAGCACAACATCTTTATCATTGATCCCTTCGGCTGCATGCTGGCGTAAAATTGAGAAGAAAGCAATTGGATATATGTACCTCTATTGTAAAGGAATCCAGCAGGGATGCGCACCATTATTACTAATTCCATCTATAATAACGATACCATTGTTGTTGATTCCTTGAGGATACTAATCCCATTCAGTGTATCCAGGAGCACTCAATTCGGTATACATCCCTTTACTGTAGACAAAACCCTTCCATTTCCCCGAGCTGTCTCCGAAATATCCTATCACCGTACCGTTATCTTTGATTTCTGTAGGAATCGAATAAATCGATCCAGGAGGATTCAATTCGGTATACGTCCCGCCACTGTAGAGAAAAGCCCTAGGGAACCCACCATTGGATGGCATGTCCAATGACTTCACCATTATTATTGATTCCTCGAACTTCTGCGTACGTAGATCCAGGAGGAATGATTGTCGTATATGTATATCCTCCCAACGCGGAAGGTGATTCAGCCGCGGTGGCCACTGATGCTAGTGAGAGAAATGTCAACAAACACAAACAAACTCCAATGGTTCTCTTGATCATAGTGTCCACCTTGTCTTCCTTTATTAGTAGTTGATACAGAAAAACAAAAGCCAAGCTACCATTTTCCAGGCAACCCGGCTCGGCTGTCTTTACAATCCCTGGCTTTCCATCCCTACTATGCTCTGAAAGCTCCATAGACTTACAGAGCTATCGAACACGTCCCCCTTCTAAGGGCAGCTGATAAAAAAACAAAAGCCAAGTACCCTAAGCTTGCGGTCTGGGAAAGGCAGCTCGTCCAACACTCTATCCGCGTCGGTTCACCGGTCACCCGACGCGTACCCGAGTCTGATTTGTTAAAGGTCAAGGGACCAAATTACCAAGATCCGCCGCGCACACACCGGACGTAATAGCTGGTAGGTCTTATCGTCCCGTCACGCTGCCATAGTCGAAATCCACGCGCCACGCGTAGTCCGGGTTGTAGACGACGGTAGCTGCTCGACCAGTAACTGGTCGAGCGGCACTCAAACACCGGATCGATGGCAGGATGAGATCGGGAATAATCCATAATCGTTTGCAACTCATCAATCCTCGGCAGCCGCCAGTCCGCTTTACCGCCAAGAACCAAATCCACACAGTACTGGTTGGCATCAGCCCAATTTCTTGCTTGTCCATCATCAGCCGTCTGCCAGATCAAGCCGGTCTTGTGGTCGGTCACGGTGTCATTATTGTCCGCCAATGAATAACGGACGAGGTAAACCTGCTTCGATGAAGCCTTCTTGCTGCTTGCCACCACCGCACCGTAGTAATACTTCCCGGACAATCCATTGATCGGAACCAATACCTTTGAAGTCGTCTTCTTGCTTTGCCCAGGTGCCAGCCCTGTGGAAACCGTCACATTTCCCAACAGGCGGTCGGTGGCAGGGTCAATCTTATTGTCCGTCGACAGGTAGAGCCCCACCTGGTAGGAACCTGAAGCTACGTCACCCTGGTTCTTCACCTTGTAGGTCACCGATATGGTCTGATTATGAATGGCCGTGGCAGGACCAGAGACGGATGTAACGACCAGATTGGCCCCGGCGCCCACTCCCCAGCCAGAAATCATCCTGGTGCTTGTTGCGCCAGCGAAATGGCTGCAATGAATCCAAGAAACAGGCAAATGACGGCAATCAGGAAACTCTTCTGCGTTTTCATGATACTCTCCAAATTTAGGTTAAGTGATGGAGCAAGCCGGAATCGTCCGGTGAAATCCTGCTCGATCGAAGCTGCCAAAAAGAATAACCAGGGCGACTGCCAACCCCGCTATCGCCACGAGGTAGTGGTGTTTCGGACTTGCATCAACCATACCAGGAAGCGGGGATAGCAGGAGAACCTTATGGACCAACCTTTTGCACTTGCCGAAGGGCATCGCCTTCGGGCTCGATTGTGCAAAAATGCAAGGCACCGATTGGCAAAAGTGCAAGATCCTCGCGGTGCAGAACCTTTTCTCTGTATTAAAGGGACCTTACGAATAAATTTGAGCTGAGGTGATTTGGAAAGATTGCCAAACCACAGGAGAGGGGGGCGGGGCTATTTGAGCCCAAGCTGTTTTTTGCGGCGCCGGAAGGTGTAGTAATTCAGATTAAGAAGCTGGGCGGCCTTGCTGTCACTGCCTTCGCCAAGTTTGAGAGCCTCCTCGAAATAATAGCGATCCATGGACTCGCGCATGGCAGAGAGATCGGCGCCGGTGGGTGCCAGTGAGGGAAAGGCGATTCCCCGTGGTGAGGTTTGAGCGTTTCCAGGTTTGACGATATCGAGAGCTTCGAGGGTCAGTTCCGGCCCTTTGTCGATGAGGACCGCTCGTTCAATGACATTTTTTAATTCCCGAACATTCCCCTTCCAGTTGTAGTTAATCAGAAAATCCTCAACTTCAGGGGAGGGGGAAGCGAAAGGTTTTCCGTACTTTCGACCGAAGAACAAGAGGAAATGCCTGGCAATAGGGATGATGTCATCACGCCGCTGGCTTAAGGGAGGAATTTCTATCTTGATCACCGCCAGCCGGTAATAGAGGTCTTCTCGGAAGCGACCATCCTCTACCATGGCTTCCAGCCTTTTGTTGGTGGCGGAAATGATCCTGGTTTTTACCTGTACCTTTTTCGTCCCGCCAACTCGGTAATAATCGCCCGTTTCCAGGAAGCGGAGCAGTTTTGCCTGGGCCTCCAGGCTCAGGTCTCCGATCTCATCCAAAAAAAGCGACCCCGCCTCGGCCTGTTCAATCAAACCCTCCTTTCCCGCAATACGGGCGCCACTGAAGGCCCCTTTCTCGTATCCGAAGATTTCACTTTCTACGAGATCATTAGGAATGCTGGCGCAGTTCAAAGCAATAAAAGGCCCCCGGAAGTTCGGACTCTTGTAATGGATGCTGCCGGCAATAAACTCTTTACCCGTACCCGTTTCTCCTAAAATGAGGACCGGGGTATCCGGGCTCATAGCAACGGCGTTTGCCAGCTCCATCACCTTTTGGATGGCATCGCTTTCGCCAATGAAGAAGGGCAGGTTCTCTCCGAGATATTTTTCCTGAAGGGCTTGGACCTCTTTTCGGAGTCTAATTGTTTCCAGAGCATTGCGAATGTTGAGCTCCAGGGTTTCCATGTGAATCGGTTTCACCACATAATCATAAGCCCCGAGCTTCATGGCAGAGATGACCGTTCGATAGTCCTCATAGGCGGTTATCATGATGACCAGAGTATCGGGAGAGAGGCTCTTGATCTCTTTGAGCGCATCCGTTCCACTCATGCCGGGGAGTCGGACATCAAGCAACACCAGGTCGGGCGGGCTCTCTTTGATGACGCGAAGGGCATCTTCAGCCGAGGGAAAGGTCTTGACCCGGTAGCTCGGCTCCAAAGCCATACCCACACCTTTCCTGATTGCTTTATCGTCATCGACTACATGTATAGAGTATGAGAGCATCGGTTATGTGCTCACCTTCTCCGACGGGGAGCTCGATCACGAACTGAGCCCCTCCCAAGTTGCCTGCGGATAGATACAAGGACCCTCCATGGTCGACAATAATTCTCTGACAGATGCTGAGCCCTAAACCGGTCCCTCCGCTGTCAGAGGTAAAGAAAGGATCAAAGATCTTGTCCCTCAAGGGAGGGGCAACCCCTGGTCCCGAGTCGGAAACCTTGATGAAAATAGAATCATTTACGACGGATGAAGAGATCTCTATGATCTTGCCTTGCTCTGTTGTTTTCATAGCCTGAGCAGCATTGGTAATAAGGTTCAAGATGACCTGTTCGATCATGTGGAAATCCGCACAACACTCCGGGAGATTCTCAGTCAGTAGTTTCCTGATGGTGATACCGCGGTCTTGCAAGGTAACGGAAGAAAGCTGAAGGGCTCGTTCAATGCATTGGTTGATGTCTCCCAGAGCAAATTGGGGGTCCGATGGTTTGGCATAGTCCATGACCCTTCTCACCACGCCTTCGATTCTATTGGAAACGGATCTGAGTTGCTCGACAATGTCTCCTATCCTTTGGGCTGTTGGCACTTCCATGGGCAAGTCATCCAACGTTCTTTCCAGGTTGGTTAAATGGATATTAAGACCTGATAAAGGATTTCTCAGCTCATGAGCAATACCTGTAGCGACTCGGCCAAGGGAGGCCATTCGGGCTTTTATCCTCAGAAGGTGTTCCAATTCCTTAATATGGGTGATGTCGCTCGCATTCACGAGTATGGCCTCTTTGCCATCGAATGTTGTATCACGCTTGCCTGGCAATGAATCCATCGCATTCTCGACAACTCATCAACTCTCACCGCACGGATAAAATCTGAAGTCGATATCACATTTCCGACCTTCCTCACTGAGCATGCTGCAGTAAAGGGCTCTCACCCCTTCCGCATCGTCGGGATGAATCCGACTGAAATCGACAATCTTTTGTGGTGAGCCTCGCCCAAAAAGTCTCTCCTGTTCGGTATTGTGGTAGACAACATGTCCGTCCTGGATGATGAAAACCCCTGTAGGTGAATTCTCAGTGAGGGAACGAAAGCGCTCTTCACTCTTTCTCAGTGCGTTTTCAGCTCGTTTGCGATCGGTGATGTCGAGTATGGAAGCCACACTTGTTGTTGTCCCTGGAATCATTCCCACCGTAAAAATAACATCTTTAACGTTGAGTTTCCGATCAACAACCCGGGCTTCATATTCGCGTGGTGCCGCGCTTGGATCAATCCTTCTTAGATGATGGTACTGGAGCAGTCTTTCCCGGTCATCATCGGCAATGAACTCCGAGAAACTCTTTTTCCCCTCAACTTCCTCTTTTAGAAATCCGGAGAGCTTTTCAAATTCCACATTTACCAGCGAGATTGTGGTGTCCTCCTCCACCAGTATCGTTGCGGTTCCAGTTGTTTCAAAAACAGTTCGATATTTATTCCCGGACTCACTGAGCGCCTCCTCGGCCTGCTCGCGCTCGCTAATATCACGAGCAATACCCGTTGTGGCAATGGTTTCACCAAGAACGCTAGAATTTGGGGTCCTGACAGTCTCAGTCCTTTCAACGTCTGCTCCCTTGTCGGAAAGAGGTCCTTCTACCTTTTTCTTTTGCCCGATCTCATACCAATCCTTTTGGCAATGCTGCATGAAAGACTTATTCGGCTCGTCAGTGCTGCCTCGTGCCTTCGCTCGTCCTCGCCTGCTCCTTCTTCCCCAGTTGTTCTCTGACGACAGGACTGGCGAAAGGGCAAGGGCCAGTCTGGATTGGTCATCCTGTACTGAACCGTCATGACGCCTAACGATTGTTGATATCACTACTTAGGGAGCATCAG